>NZ_JACOPB010000024.1:0-88684 GCF_014288005.1 Hungatella hominis | reverse complement strand
TAATTATTAGCAATAACCTCTGATGGAGGGAGAGCCTCTCCTTCAGTTATTCATTAGAACAGATACCGTAACTATTAACTTGTAGTCTTGATTGACTACACCATTATTATACTAGGAGGAAAATAGATGAAAAAGTGTTTATCAGTTTTAATGTCGGCGGTAATGGCCGCCTCTCTGCTGAGCGGATGCGGGTCTGCGGATCAGAAACAGACATCACCGGCTGCTGCAGAACCCTCTGCGGAAAGCAGCACAACGGCGGAAGCGGCACCAGCTCCTGAGAAGGCAGAGACAGCACCAGGGGAGAAAAAGCAGATTTCTCTGTGGTTCTGGAGTGCTCCGGCGGATCAGCAGGTTCTCTTAAAACAGATTATTGAGGATGATATCAATGCGGTTCAGGATGACTACGTTTTAAATATTGAATTCCACGCGGGAAATGATCAGAATATCGCCACAGCGCTGGCGGCTAACGGCGGGCCGGATATCGTCTTTACTTCAGGTCCTTCCTATGTGACCAATTACGCATCGGCCGGTAAGCTGGAGAATCTGGACCGATACGCGGAGAAGTATGGCTGGAACGACCGGCTGCTGGAACCAATCTACAATCTGGGCACTTATGAAGGGTCGCTCTATGGTCTGTCAAACTCCCTGATGGTCATGGGTGTCTTCTATAACAAGAAGGTGCTCGCTGACAATGGATGGGAGGTTCCGGAAACCATCGAGGAGATGGAGACAATCATGAAGGCGGCTCAGGAGAAAGGCCTTTACGGAAGCGTAACGGGCAATAAAGGGTGGAAGCCTGTCAATGCCAACTATTCCAGCCTGTTTTTAAACCATATCGCGGGACCGGAAAAGGTGTATGAATGTCTGAAGGGCGAGGCCAAATGGAACAACCCTGATATGGTGGAGGCTCTGAATAAATCGGCTGAATGGTATCAGAACGGCTGGCTCGGCGGAGACAATTATACGGATCTGAACTTTGATGAGAGTGTCCAGCTTCTGTCTATGGGCATGGCTCCTTTCTTCGTCGGACCTTCCAATGTATTCCAGTGGGCGCCAAAGTATTTCCGTGGACTCACGGAAGACGATTTTGGATTTTTCCCATTCCCGGCCACCAATGATAAGGTAAAGTATCCGACTTACACGCTGGGGGTTACCTCCTGCCTGTCTATCAACGCTTTTTCTCCTTACAAGGATGAGTGCGCGGAGATCCTGGATAAGATCATGACCAACGATTTTATGGTCAAGCTGACGAAGGAGTGGCCAGGATACTGGGCAATTCCGCTGAAACAGTATGATATACCGGCAGATACCATGACGGGAATCTCCGCGGTATTCTGCGACGTTATGATCGATACCTTAAAGGCGATCGAGGAAGGCAATTACGGATATTATACGACCAGCTTCTGTCCGCCGGCCACGGATGTCGCGCTGCAGGATATCGATGGTGTGTGGCTCAAGACCATGAGTGCGGAAGAGGTTTTAGACAGAACGGATGCAGAATTTGAGAAGGAACTTGCAAATGGCCTGGTAGTCCCGCTGCCGGAACGGTAGATCGGGCAGGCAAATCAGTTTAGAAGGAGACAGAGCCGGACGGGTATTATATGTCCGGCTCTGCTGCAAAGGAGGGTAAAATGAAACGCAGACGAGATTATCTATTGCTTCTCCCGGCTTTTGTGCTGAGCATGGCCGTCGTGTTTATTCCAGGTGTGATGACGATATTTGCGTCCTTCACGGACTGGAACGGCGTATCCATGAATTTTCATTTCATAGGACTGCGGAATTTCTCCGAGCTTTTCGGCGATAAGATATTCTGGAGGGCAATCTATGACAATGTGAGATGGGTTGCGCTGTTTCTGACGATTCCTGTGGTGATCGGACTTGTGACATCCGTGCTTTTGCTGAACCGCAGACACAAGGGACTGTACCAGATGCTGTTTTTATTCCCCTATGTGCTTGCACCTGTGACAAACGTGGCCGTATGGCAGAATATTATTTATAACCCGATTTTCGGACTGGTGGGCTATCTAAACCGCCAGGGCTTTCATATCCCATCGCTGCTCAGTGATATGAGGACCGCTTTATATGCGGTGGCCGCCACAGATATCTGGCACTATTGGGGATTTTTGATGGTGGTATACTTAGCTTCCTTAAGACAGACGCCGGAGGATCAGGTGGAGGCGGCCAAGGTGGAAGGATGTAACGGATGGCAGCTGTTTCGGTACGTCTATTTCCCCAATATGCTTCCAACCTTTAAACTGATGATGATCATGTCTGTCATCAATTCCTTCCTGACGTATGACTACGTCTACTTAATGACATCGGGAGGTCCAGCGCACTCGACAGAGATGTTGAGCACCTACGCGTATACGTTCGCATTTGCGTCTCTCCAGGTTGGAAAGGCGGCGGCTATCGCTCTCTTCATGAGTTTTTTCGGGCTGATCGCCTCCTTTGTCTACATCCACCTGTCACAAAATGAGATCATGTCATAGAGGCCGCAGTGCCGGAAAGGAGTTTATATGGCAGCAATGGGTAAGAAAAAGCGGATCGTTACGCTGGTTACGGTTCATGCGATCCTGATTCTGCTGGTGTTCACGGCGCTGTTTCCGATTGCGCTCGTCGTGCTTAACAGCTTCAAGCCCCATGTGGCGATTGTCGCCAATCCGCTGTCCTGGCCGGAGAGTTTTACACCGGTCAACTATAGCAGCGCGTGGAGCTATGCCAAGTTTGGAATAGGGTTTAAAAACAGTATTATTCTGGCAGCCTGTACGATTGTCATCGTGCTGTTTACCTCGACTCTGGGCGGCTATGTGCTTGCCACCAGAAGAGGAAAAGTGGTGAATCTGGCACTTGTGTATTTCATGATTGTTATGACGATCCCGATTCAGCTGTTTTTATTTCCTCTTTATTATGTGATGTCCTATTTAAAGCTTGTGGGCACGGTTGTACCGATCAGCTTTATTCTCGCAGCCAGAAATATACCGCTGGCGCTGTTCCTGATGCGGACGTTTTTCTTAAACGTTCCCAAGGAGCTGGAGGAGGCTGCCAGAATCGACGGAGCCAATACGGGGCACGTCTTGTGGTATGTTATGGCCCCCGTTGTGTCTCCGGGCCTTCTGACCGTCAGTGTAATCGTGGGACTGAACGCATGGAATGAGTTCCTGATTACATCGACCTTTCTGCAGGGTGAGAAAAACTTCACCGCGACGCTGATGCTTCGCAGCATGTCTGGACAGTTCGGGTCGGATATCGGAATTATGATGGCCGGAGCCATGATCTTAATTGCCCCGGTTCTTATCTTCTTTATGATTACACAGCGCTATTTCATCGATGGGCTGGTCTCCGGTTCTGTCAAGGGATAGGGACAGGATAGAAAGGAACACTTGAAATGAAAGCATTTTTAATTCTGATTGACAGTTTAAACCGCCATTTTCTTCCGTGCTATAATCCGGCTTCCAGGGTGGCGGCAGAACACTTAACCGGGTTTTCAGAGGAAAACATTACCTTTGATTCCCACTACGTGGCTTCCGCTCCCTGCATGCCGGCGAGACGGGATATCTTTACAGGAAGAATCAATTTTCTGGAGAGAAATTGGGGCGGCATGGAACCATTCGATATTACGCTCATCGGTACACTCCGAGAGCATGGGATTTTCACACACATTACGACCGACCATCCCCACTATTTTGAGATCGGCGGGGAAAACTACTGCCAGATGTTCCATACGTGGAACTTTGAACGGGGACAGGAGGGGGATGTCTGGGTCTCGAGAGTAAAAGGAAGCGATATTCCCGAGCCGCATTATGGTAAGGTCAATAGCCAGAACCAGTTAAACCGCCTGGCCTATACGAAAGAGGAGGAGTACCCGACGCCGAGAACTTTTAGGTCTGCGTGTGACTGGATCGACAGCAACCGCGGCGCGGATGACTACTTCATGATGGTCGAAGCCTTCGATCCTCATGAGCCTTTCGACTGTACGGAAAATTATAAAGAACTGTATCCAGATACGTATGATGGACCGTATTTTGACTGGCCGTCATACCGGGCGCTGGATGAGGAGACTCCGGAGGCAATGGAACATTTGCGAAACGAGTATTCGGCAACGCTGACCATGATGGACCACTGGTTCGGAAGGTTTATTCAGAAGCTTAAGGATACGGGGATCTATGAGGAATCCCTCATTGTCGTGACATCGGATCACGGCCATATGCTGGGAGAACACGGGTTTGCAGCGAAGAATTTCATGCCGGCCTACCAGGAGCTGGTTCATATTCCCCTGCTCGTTCACCTGCCCGGCTCTGCGTACGGGGGCAAACGGATCAGCAGCCTGACACAGAATATCGATCTGATGCCGACGTTTCTGGAGCATTTTAAGATAGAGACGCCGAAGACGGTGCTGGGAAAGAGCCTGCTGCCAGTGATCCCCCATGACACGCCGGTCCGTGATCAGGCGATTTACGGATGGTTTGGAAAGGCGGTCAATGTGACGGATGGAACCCATACCTATTTCCGTGCGCCGGTATCCGAAGATAATCAGCCGTGCTTTACCTATGGGGCCATGCCAACCACATTTTTACAGTATTGGGATGTGAAGCCAGGAGATTATGAGGCTGGAGCGTTTCTGCCGTACACGGATTATCCCGTCTTCAAGGTCCGGTTCCGGGTGGAGGGCCATTATCCGGAATGCCCGGAAGGGCTGGATTACGTGCGGGAAAATCTTCTGTTTGATATCTGGTCTGACCCGCATCAGAACAGGCCCTTAAAGGATGAGGCGCTGGAGGCAGAGATGATCGGGAAGCTGTGTGCCGCACTCCGTGAATACCAGGCGCCGGCGGAACAGTGGAAGCGTCTCGGAATAGAATCATGTTCGGAAGAAATTAGAGGAGATACTAATGAAGAAACCAAATGTTATTATGATTAACAGCGACCATCAGGCGCTGCACCAGTGGACTTTTTATGAAAATAAGCCGCATCGGCCGTATTATGAACAGTTTGTAAGGGAAGGGGCGGAATTTACACATGCCTGCTGTGCTGCGCCTTTGTGCGGGCCGTCGAGAAGAAGCCTGCTGACCGGTTTATATCCGCATGCGCATAAGCAGTATCACAATGAGACAAATCCGCCGTATGCTGATGAAGTCTATCTGGATTCGCTGGCCGAAGCAGGCTATCGAAACTACTTCTTTGGTAAATGGCATGCCGGTCCGGGAACTGCGCTGGACCATCACTGTGAGGGGCTGTCACCGGAGGAGTACGGGAACCCGTATGTTACAAAGGAGTATAAAGACTATTTGAAAAAGCGGAACCTTCCGGCTGCCGCACACCGGATTGAAAGGGTCTTTTTCTGGGAGGACAAGAGCCAGCAGGCGTATCAGAAAAGTTCGCCCGATGAAATACCCAGAGATGGAGAAATCTTTAAGCTTCAGGATCCCAGGCACTGCTGTGAAGCTGCTTACGGAATTACGGTGACTCCAAAGGAAACGCTGGAATTCTTTTTCCTGTCAGAACTGGCGTGTGAGAAGCTGGAAGAATTGAGCACGGATGGGAACGATGCCCCATTTTCGCTGCGAGTAGATTTCTGGGGACCTCATCAGCCGTATTTTCCGACTCAGGAGTATTACGATCTGTATAAGGCGGTGTCCTATCCACCGTACGCCAGCTTTAACAGCGTACTTGAGGGCAAGCCGGAGGTTTATTTTACAGAGAAGAATGTTCCGATCGGGAAAGACAACCGTATCGTCATTCCCAACGCGCTGGCATGGGAGGATTACGAAGAAATGCTCAAATGCTGTGCGGCTCAAATCACGATGATCGACGAAGCTATTGGCAGGATCCTGAATAAGGTGAAAGAGCTGGGACTGGAAGAAAACACGGTGATCATCTGGACTGCTGACCACGGCGATGGTCTCGCCTGCCATGGAGGCCATTTTGACAAAGGATCCTATTTATCCCAGGAGGTATTACGGGTTCCTCTGGGAATTAAGTGGAAAGGCAGGATCGATGCAGGGCTTAAGATCGACGCTCCGGTCTGTACGGTGGATGTGCCTGTGACGATCATGGACGCAGCCGGATTAGAGTATAAAAACAGCGTGCACGGAGAAAGTCTGATTCCGATATGCATGGGAAAGAAGACGCCAGAATATGCGGTGAGTGAGACGTATGGCCTGGGATACGGGGAATACGTGAAGGCAAGAGCGGTTACGGATGGAAATTACAAGCTGGTCACCACTCTGGGACAGGCCTATGAGCTGTATGATTTGAAGGCAGACCCGTATGAACTGAAAAACCGGTATGATGATCCGGCTTACGGTGCAGTTCAGAGGGATATGGAAGAAAAATTAAGAGAATGGCAGAGCGCGACCGGCGACGAAATCTTATTTTTCGATGGAAGCGATTTTGCTGAATGTAAGTGAGCAGGACTTGCCAGATTCTGCAGACGCAGGTGAGGGGATTTTTCCGTTATTCCCGCGAGTAACGAGCCAAACGGACACGCTGGCGCGTCCATTTGGCGATTGCCGCGAGGGTCCCCCCGTTGCTTGCGACGGGGGGGACTCAGATTAATCAGAGAGGAGAAGTCATGACATTAAAAGAGATTGCAAGGGAAACCGGACTGTCTGTTTCGACAGTATCCAGAATCATCAATAAAGAAAATTATAAGTGCACCTCCCGGGAGGCAGAAGAGAAGGTCTGGGAAATTGTTCGGACTTCGGGCTATACTCCTAATCTGATGGCAAAGGAACTGAAAAAGAGCGGCTTCAAAAGGCCTATGAACAGAAATATCTCCTGCCTGTTTGCCAGAACCGACAACTCGGTGGCGGAGCAGTTCTTTTCACCGATTGCCCAGGCGGTGGAGCAGGAGGCTCTCGTTCAGGGTTGTCCCCTCGGCTACTCCTTTTCCATGCTGCACATCTCGGAGATACAGAGCGAAAGGATCAACAAGCTGGAAAAAGATGGCGTTGTCGTGTTGGGAAAACCGGGAGCTGAATTAGACCGGCTGCTGCGGGAAAAATTCAAGAATGTGGTGGTTGTTGGAATCGATGTGAATGAGGTTCCCTTTGACCGGGTTCGCTGCGATGGATACGAGGCGGCAGGAAAGGCAATCCGCCATTTATACGATTTAGGCCACCGCAGGATCGGTTACGCGGGATTAAAGGACATTTCCGCGTATGACGCGTACTTTGATTTCTTCACCGAACATAACATGAAGATTGATGAGTCCATAATCCATATCTATAAGTCGGCTTTCGGGATCGACTATAAAGCGGCGTGTGCTTTTCTCCAGGCGGAAAGGGAACTGCTGCCGACGGCATACTTTTGCAGCTGCGATATGATAGCGATCGGAATTATCCGGGCATGCCGGGAGCTTAAGATCCGAGTGCCGGAAGATATATCCGTAGTGGGATTTGATAATATTGAGATGGGGCAGATTGTCTCGCCGATGCTGACGACGATCAATGTGCCGATGCGGGAGATGGGCCGTATGGCGGTGAAGATACTTTTGGACCGGATCAATAAAGGGCATACGTCGCCAATCAGTATTGAGTTTCCGACAGAGCTGATTAAAAGGGAGAGCAGTACGGCTATACTGGTGAAAAAGGCATGGGCCGCCGCACAAAAATGAGACGCTCTGACAAATATAAAAGAGTACCGCGCATTTTGGGGGAAAAGCGGTACTCAGGAGAAGTTGAACCTAGTATATCACGGCAGCGCGGCAGTGTGCAGAGACAGATTTGCCATATATTGGATAATCTTGTGATGAAGATCCCGGCAGGGATATTTTATTGTGATTCTTTATTCTTGGAAATATTTTCCCGATGATGTATAATGGATAGGACTTTATTGCCGAAAAACGGCATTTCTTGATATTCGGGGGAAGAGACTGTGAAAAAAGACTGGGAATTATACCGCCGCTTTCTGTCGCTGGCGGTCGTTCTGGTGCTGCAGAATGTGGTGACACTGAGCGTTAATCTGGCAGACAATTTAATGTTGGGAGCGTACAGCGAGACGGCTTTGGCCGGGGTGGCCGCTGTCAACCAGATTCAGTTTGTGTACCAGCAGCTCCTGCACGCACTGGGAGACGGTGTGGTGATTGTGGGAAGCCAGTACTGGGGAAGGCATCAGACAGAGCCCATGAAGAAGCTCGCGTCGTCGGCCATGCGTTTCGCGCTGATTCTCTCGGCTGTTCTGCTGGCAGTCATGAGCCTGATTCCGTACCGCATCATGGGAATCTTCACGCGCGACAGCGGAATCATCGAAGAGGGCGCCCGGTATCTCAATATCATTCGATTTACCTATCTGTTTTTTGCAGTGACCCAGATTATGCTGGCTACGCTCCGCAGTGTGGAGACGGTGAAGATCGCATTTAAGCTGTCGGTGCTCACCCTGTTCGTCAACTGCGGAATTAATTACGTGCTTATAAACGGTCATTTCGGAGCACCGGAGATGGGCGTGGAGGGAGCCGCCATCGGCACACTGGCCGCGCGGATTCTGGAATGCGTTGTTTTAATTCTCTACATAGCGAAAAAAGAGACGAGGCTCAACCTGAGATGGCGGGATTATCTCGCATGGGATCGTGTCCTGACCGGCGATTACTTAAAAATTACGATTCCCATGCTCACCGTGCAGGGGCTCTGGGGCGTCAACACAGCGCTGCAGACCGTAATTCTGGGGCATATGACGGCCAATGCCATCGCGGCCAACAGCGTGGCGTCGACCCTGTTCCTGATGGTGAAGTCCATGGCGGTGGGATCGGCCGCGGCTACGTCCGTCATCATCGGCAAGGCGGTGGGAACAGGGGAACGGGAACTGGCCAGAAGCTACGCGCGGAGCCTTCAGCGAGTCTTTGTCCTGATCGGGATTGTATCCGGTGCGATTCTGTTCTTTATTCGGATACCGGTGCTGGGCCTCTACGATTTGTCGGCGGAGACCCGGGATATGGCCAATACGTTCCTGATTATCTTAAGCGTCGTATGCGTGGGAATGTCCTACCAGATGCCCACCAACAACGGAATCATCCGCGGTGGGGGAAATCCCATGTTCGTGGTCAAGATGGATTTGATCAGTATCTGGCTGATCGTCATACCGGTCTCCCTTTTTATGGCGTTTGTCGTAAAGGCATCTCCGGTCGCGGTAGTCTGCTGCCTGAACGCGGATCAGATATTTAAGGTGGTTCCGGCCTTCCTGGAAGTAAGGTATGGAAACTGGATGAGGAAACTGACAAGAGATTAGAATCCATTGTGTTATAACCTGAAAATCCAGGCTTTTTCCGTCCAGGGAGAATATGGCAAAAAATAGTAGTTGATAAAAGAACGTGTGTTCTGTATAATAGTACTATGATTGTCAGGGAGCAGATTTCAAGGAGGAGATTCTGGAGATGGAAAAATTACTGGATGTGATAGAACGGAAGGATGCTTTGGTGATAGCCCTGTCGGATGGCCATATCAGAGCGGTGGACTTAACGGCGCTTAAGCCTGAGACAGAAGCGGAGATGTCCGAGGAAGAGCTGTGCGCCGCGGGAAAGAAGATCTATACGGTCCTGTCCGAAGACATGGAACAGCTGCAGAGCTGTGAATACATATTTCAGGAAGACGCCATGTGGCTCCGGTATGGGAGTAAGCTGCATGAGGAGCTGCGCGACCACCGTCTGCAGAAACTTCTGGATGAAGAGATTTACTGTGAGGATGAGAGCGGCATGCAGTGAAGCAGAAGACAGGCGGTAAACGGAATGCCGGCATCAGGCATAGAAAGCATGCGATGCAAATCATGGCGGCGTTACCACTGAAAAGTGCCGGACTGCCTGGGAAACACGTTGTTTCCCGGCAGTCCAGCACTTTTGCGCTCTATTAAAGTTTACTTTTTATAAAAACAGTTTCCGCCCACAACCGTGTAGGAGGAGTAATTGTTATAATCGGCCCGTTTTGCAGAATTAAAGAATAGGTAATCGCCGATGTTGTTTGAGCCGGAGAGCGCTGCCTTCGTCGCTTTTAACGCTTCGGAGGAAGGTCCCTTTGCCAGGTATTTATCCAGAAGGCCCGACGTGGCGCCGGGAAACTGGCCGTCGGCGTAGATGACATCTGTTATGGAACTTCCCCAGCGTCCGGATTTCACCCGGTTGACGATGACGCTGGCCACGGCCAGCTGGCCGTCGTAGGAGTAGCTGCCTGATTCCATCATCACACAGGCCGCCATCAGATAGATTTCGTCGGAGGAAGCATTGATCACATACTTCGGCTTTTCTTCCTCTTTCTTTTTCTGCTCTTTATTTTCCGAGGCCTTTAGAGCGGCCTGCTCTGCTTCTATGCTGACTGCCTTGCCGGGAGTGAGACTCACCTTCGTGTACTGGCTGGAGACATAGCCGGATGTATCGGAGGACAGCTGAACCTTGATCCAGCCGTCGGACTCTTCGAGAACCGGATAGTAATCGTCTGCCGCGGCAAGCCCGATGATCGCCGCGTCGGTGGAAGGCGTCTCCCTCACATGCAGCGTCTGAGTCGTTACCCTGGCTGTGAACAGTCCAAGCTCTTTGGCCAGCGGCTTGATATCCTGGCCGAATACGAGATAATCGTTTTTCAGCCAGCCTTCCAGACCGCCGGAGCGGATCTTTGTCCAGCCGTCTTTCTTTTCTAAAACGGTGCCTCCGGCTCCCCGGTAGCATTTGCCGAGAACCTTGCTGTCGAGTGAAGGCTCAGCACGCAGATTGAGGACGTCGGTGACATTGGCGACAGCCTTGTTATCATATTCGGAGGCAGCAGGAGCGTGGGTTACCGGAACTTCTTTTCGCTCAATACCGACCTGGGGAACCGCAGCAACCGCTTTGACGTTTACGGAACCGCCGTCGGTGATAATACCTTCCTTTGCCGTTTCCGGCAGAGACTGGGTCAAGTGTCCCGGTGATGAAAACGCAGTAAGAGTAAAGGCTGCTGCAATGGCTGCCGCAGTGATTGCCACGGTGACTCGTGCGCAGCGCGTGCGAGTGATCGTTACGGTGCGGTTTCTCCGGGTATTTTTCCATGAATGCTTCATAAAAACCTCTGATTTTCTGTAAAATTATTTATTCTCATAAATGTTACAAAAATATTACAAAAAATACTATAACAATTTTTTGCATACTTGTCAAGTTTCGACACTATTTGCAAGCTTTCTCTGTGGCTGCACCTATTACAGATCCCCGGACCGGCCTATCGCCAGCCGCTGTCTCCTTTTGACGGTACAAGGATAAAGGAGACATACTGCTTGATAAATTTTCGCAAATATATTATGATTTGAGTAACACTACAGAAGAGGTAACAGGAGATGAGATGGTCAGAACGCGGTAAGAAGGAAATGCAGGGGATGCTGCTGCCAGTAATTGTGTGTGTTTTTTTTATTGCCAGCAGCCTTTTATTTCTTGTTCAGATGATTGTTAAGGGCGAGGAAGAGAACATTACGGATTTGTATAACGCGGCGAATCAGACCAGAACCGCCCTTTTAAAACAGATAGAAGGTGACTGGCAGACACTGGAGGGACTGTCCGTGAGTCTGCAGAGCCTGGCGAATATCCGGACGGATGAGCTCATGGAGATTTTGACGGATGTAAACGATAAGAATGCCTTTATCCGCATGGGATATGCGGATGCCTCAGGACAAGGGGAAATGGTTGATCTGGCTGGAAATATTGAGGTGATATCCATAGCGGGAGAAGCTTTTTTTCAAAGGGCGATGGCTGGGGAAAAGAGTATATCCACAACCTTCGAGGATTACAATGCGGCAGGAGGATACGTCAATTATTTCGCGACAAGAGTGTTAAACAGCGACGGAGAGACGGAAGGCGTCCTCTGCGCAGTCCATGCAACGAATGTATTAAGGGCGATTATCGATATGCCTCTTTTGAAAAATTCCGGCTATTCTGATATCCTGAATGAATCCGGTGATTTTGTAATAATCAGCAAACCCTCCATGGCTGAGACGGCTTTGTCGTCAAATCAGGAGGCGATCACGGAAAGAATCCGGGAGGAAGACAGCGGGAGCTTCACTGTAAAGGACGAAAAAGGAAGAAAATACATGGTGACTGTCCTTCCTCTGATTGAAGGACAGTGGTACCAGGTCAGTACGGTTCCGGTGGCGGTGCTTCGTTCCAGCTATATTGAGACTGCAAGAGGCATCATGGCGATTATTCTGGCGGCCTGTGTGCTGTTTATTTGGCTGATCAGCTCACAGAGGCGTATGGCGGCTGAGAATCAGAAGACCTTGATGAAGCTGGCTTACAGCGATTCCCTGACCGGTATGCGTAATTTTGACGGTTTTAAGAAGGACGCGGAGCAATTCCTGGCGGAGCAGGAGCTTTCCGCCTGCCTGATCTGGTACGCGGATTTTAAGAATTTTAAGTTTATCAATGACGTGCTGGGGTATGAGGAGGGCGACCGGCTGCTCTCCATGGTGGCGGAGTATTTAAGGATGGTGGAGAGTCCGGACTGTATGAGCTGCCGGATCGCCGCGGATAATTTTACCGGAATCGTGCGATGCAGGGAAGACGAAAGTCTGGCCCGGGGCCATAAGGAGATTCTGGATTATCTAAAACAGTCTGGTATGGAGGATTTTCCGTTTCTGGAGATTCCGCTGGGGGTCTACCGCCTGAAAGAGAGCGACCGGGGACAGACGGTGGATGTCCTGGTAAACTATGCCAATATGGCCCATAAAACAGCCAAGGAGAAAAACGGCAGCGCGTTTGTCTATTACGATGACAACATACGGAAGAAGACACTGGAGGATTCCACCCTGGAAGCGGAGGCGGAGCCCGCCATAAGAAATGGTGAATTCCGGCTTTACATGCAGCCCAAGGTGGACATACAGAACGGAAACCGGATCTGCGGCGCCGAGGTGCTGGTCCGCTGGCAGAATCCCCGTATGGGACTGATCCCGCCGGGACGGTTTATTCCGCTGTTTGAGAAGAGCGATCTCATCATTAAGCTGGACCGCTATATGTTTGAACAGGCCTGTATCTGGCTGAAATCGTATCTGGACGGGGGCGGAAGGCCGGTGAATATCGCGGTCAACGTGTCAAAGGTCGGAATCTTCCAGCCGGGCTTCGTGGAATACTATGTGGCTGTAAAGAAGAAATACGGAATTCCGCACCATATGCTGGAACTGGAATTTACGGAGAACATTCTTGCGGTGGATACCGAGCTGTTCTCCGATCTGGTTATAAAACTAAGAAAAGAAGGTTTTCTTTGCTCCCTGGATGACTTCGGTTCCGGCTACAGTTCCCTGAACTTATTAAAGGATCTGCCGGTCGACGCGCTGAAGCTGGATATCCTGTTTTTCCGGAAAAGCCGGGATGTGCGCCGGGAACGGATCGTGGTTTCCAATTTCATCAACATGGCAAAGCAGCTGAATATTACTACAATCGCAGAGGGCGTGGAGGAGGAAGACACCGTGGAATTTTTACAGAACGCAGACTGCGACGTGATCCAGGGTTACATATTTGCAAAACCCATGCCGAAGGAAGAATTTGAGGCGATGCTGGGCGGGACGGATCACCTGGCGATGAATCACAATGAGCAGGGCAATTGAGGCAGGGGCGCCGGTTTTCCACAGGCTGTATCATCCCATGACATCGCGTCCGTTCTTATCGGACGAATGCTACAGGGAATACAGGCCGTGTGAGTTGCTGCGCCCTTATATTTTATGTTATTGGACCATGGAAGACGAGGTCACGCCGGACAGGAGCGGGAGTAAAGCGAATGCACCTGTCCTGGTGATCCCGGATACGTGTGCCGATATTATTATCCGTATCAACCATACGAGACAGGAGATATCTGGATTTCTGTGCGGGATTCAGGATCAGCCGTTTCTTTCGGTTCCCCGCATCAGCGGTGATGAGGTCAGCTGTTTTGCCGTACGGTTCTATTTTTGGAGCGCCGGACTGTTTTTGAATTTAAACTACAGGGATACATCGAATGCAACGATCGGACTGGAGGAACTGGGCCGGGACTGGAGAATGCTTTTCGAACCTTTTTTCTATTTAAACAGGATAGAGGACCGGATTGCTCTTGTGGAGGAATTTTTGCTGAGAAAGCTGGTATCGATGGAGTGGAAGCCGGATCTGTACAATTCCGTACACCGGATTCTTGCCTCTTCGGGACGGATCTCTGTGAAAGAGATCTGCGAGTACAGCTGTGTCAGCCAGAGACAGATGGAGAGACTGTTTTTAAAAGAGGTGGGACTGCCGATCAAACGGATTGCCGGTATGGTGCGCTATCAGAACGTGTGGAGAGAGATGGTTTCCAGTAAAGAATTCAATATCCAGGACGCGGTTTACCGGTATGGTTACACCGATCAGGCTCATCTTTTGAAGGAATTCCGGCGCTTTCACGGGACGGCGCCCGAGGAGGCGAGGCGAATCGCGTGGCAGAACCGGTAGTGTGTCGTTTTTTTACAATACATTTTCGCCTTTCCCTGGTATAGTATCGGTTACAACACGGAAGGAGAGTAAGAATATGAAAGTAGTGAACAAAAACGACTATCAGGAGATCCGCACCTGGATTCACCGCAATGCAAGACAACTGGAGCTGTCCGTCTGGAATTATTTCTTCGAGAATGGGAGCCGGGAGGCTGTGATCGATGCGCTGTCATATTATCAGAATGAGGATGGAGGTTTTGGACATGCAGTGGAGCCGGATGGCTGGAACCCGGAATCATCTCCTTACGCCACGCTGGTGGTAACGGGAATCTTAAGACGAACGGGAGCCGCAGATGCTATGGGAGCCGGCCATCCCATGATGCAGGGCATTTTCCGCTATCTGGAAAGCGGTGCTGGACGCGATGAAAACGGCTGGATGTTCTCTGTTCCGTCCAATGACGGATGGCCCCACGCTCCCTGGTGGAGCTATGACGAGGCAGAGAATCAGCTTCAGAGCATGGGGATCACCGCGGGGCTGTGTGCATTTATCCTTCATTACGGAGAACCGGAGTCTGCGGTTTATCAGACTGCCCTGGAGCATACGGCAGGGATCCTTGGGAAAGCGGCTGCAGCGGAAGATTTCGGCGAGATGGGAGCCGGCGGAGTCTGCATGCTGCTGGGAGAAGTGATGATGAGCGGCTTAAACGCCTCTTTCCCCTGTGAAGGACTGATGGGGAAAATGGCGGAGGTCGTAAACCGTTCCATCGAGCGCGACACGGAAAAATGGGCGGGCTATACCCCGCGTCCGTCGGAGTTTATCTTGGGCCCGGACAGCCCGTTTTACAAGGGAAATGAAGATATCGTGGAAAAGGAACTGGAGTACCTCATCGATACGCGAAAGCCGGGAGGTGTGTGGGATATCACATGGACCTGGTTCGCGCTGGGAGAAAAGTACCCGAAGGAGTTTGCCGTCAGCGAGAACTGGTGGAAGGCGTCCAAGGCCATTGAGAAGCTGGGATTTTTAATGAGCTTTGGCAGAGTAAAAATAGAAGAGTAAGCGGTATTGCACCGGATACCCGATTACATGACCACGGCCGTGTTCCTGACTGAGAGGGAGCACGGCCGTATTATTTTGCGCAATGACTAAGAATGCATTGAGTTTTAAGCGTGGATTCAGTATAATATGAAATAGTGAACAGAAAAACTGAGCGGGTATGCAGACAGGGAAAGCGGGTAAATGCGGCGTGGGAGCAGAGACAGGGAAAGAACGGGAAGCGCGTATGAAAGAGGCGGAGCGTCTGGCTGGTTATATCATGCATAAGCATTACTGTGAGCATGATGTAGAGGCGGTTACGGCTCTTTTTTCAACGGAGTTTTCATGGCTTGGAGCAGGGGAAGAGGAGTATGTCACGGGCAGAGACGCCTGTGTGAAGCAGTTTATGAAATACAGGGGAGCCATCCCGAAGTGCAACATCGAGGATGAGGAGTATGAGGTCATCTGTCCGTCGGAAGGCTTTTACATAGTGTCAGGCCGGATGTGGATCGCTACAGATCCCAGCGCCGAGATGTATTTAAAGGTGCATCAGCGGGTAACCTTTGTGTTCCAGGAGACGGGGGAAGGGCTTAAGTGCAATCATATCCACTGCTCCAATCCATATCAGGAGATGATGGCCGGAGAGCATTTTCCGGAGAAAATAGGCCGGCAGTCCTACGACTACGTGCAGGAGCGCGTCTCGGCGCTGGAGGAAGAACTGAGACAGCAGAACCGGCAGATGGAGGTTATTATGTCCTCCATCGCGGGCGGATTAAAGATCAGCAACGACGACGACACCTACTCCTTTGCCTTTGTCAGCAGGGAGGCGGCGGCCCTCTTTGGGTATACGGTGGAAGGGTTTATGGAGGCTACTGGGGGCAATGCGGTGGGGAACGTCTATCCGCCGGATCTGCCGAAGGCGCTCTCAGACTGCGCGGAGGCGTTTCGAGATGGCGGTCTTACCTATTCCACCCGGTATCGGGTGCGCTGCAGGGATGGAAGCCTGAAGTGGGTGATTGACAGCGGAAAGAAGTGCCAGGATACGTCAGGCAGATGGATGGTCAACAGCCTTTATCTGGACATTACGCGTTCGGAGGAGGATGCCGAGCGGATCAGGGAGCAGGCACAGCTGCTCTCCAGTATTTACGACACGGTTCCCTGCGGAATCATCCGTTTTGTACGGAAGCATGACGGCGGTTACCGCCTTGTCTCTTTAAATAAAGCGGTTTTATCGCTGATGGGATACGGGACGATGGATGAAGGGCTTAAGGACTGGCGGGACGGTACGCTGGGCGCGGTTCTGGAGGAGGACCGCCTTCTTCTGCGTGCCGCGTATGACAGCCTTAAGCAGGTTGGAGACCGGAGAGACAGCGAATACCGCGTAGGCTGGAAGGACGGTTCTGTCCGCTGGATGGAAGGAAGCAGCATGATCGTTGGCTTCACAGCTGCCGGGGAGGCCATTCTCCAGCGTACGGTGGTGGACATTACCCAGAGAAAGGCTTTAAAAGAGCGGCTGGACCGGGAACAGGAGATGTACCGGGTGTCCATGGAAGCGAGTTCTGCGATCATGTTTGAGTATCTGATGGATTCGGATACCTTTATCAGCTATGAACCCAGGGCAGGACAGGGAATTCTGCGCAACGAGCTGAAAAACTACTCAAAGATTCTTCTTGACCAGCAGATCGTACATCCGGACGATGTCCCGACCGTTCTGGATAATATCTGCCGCGGCCGTTCCGAGGTGTTCGAGGTGCGCTGTTCCACTCCGGATGGAGTGAGGGGACAGTATACCTGGTTCCGGGCAGACAGCAGACTGATGGAGGAGAACGGCCGACCGTACCGGGTGGTCGGCGCGCTCCACAACATCCATAAGATGAAAGCAAAGCTGTCGGAGAACAGTGAGCGCCTGCATATGAGCCAGTCAGCATTCCAGGCGATCGGCGGTGTGTATGTCAGCATTTATTACGTGGATTTAGAGACAGACAGCTACTACGCGGTCCGTCTTCCGGAAGCGGGCCGGGGAGCGCCTCCGCCCAGGAACGGCGGCTATACCGGCGGCCTGCGGGGCTATATCCTGGATTCTGTCAGGCCGGAGGATAAACACCGGGTGGCGGAGCTGTGCAGCAGGGAGCAGATTGAACGGGTACTGTCGGAGCAGAACGTCCATATCGAGACGGAATTCCGCCATTACCGGTCAGCGGAGTGGCTGAGGCTGGAGATTCATCAGGTTGCTGTAAAGGACGGAAAGCCCAGGACGGTAATCCTGGCGATCCGTGATATCAATAAAGAGAAGCAGAGAGAGCTGGAATATTACGAAGAGGAAAAGAGGGCCAAGCAGGCGCTGGAAGAAGCCTATGAGTCCGTGAACCAGGCCAATCAGGCGAAGTCGGAATTCCTGTCCCGGATGAGCCACGATATCCGGACACCCATGAACGCCATTCTGGGTATGACCGTGATCGCGGAGAACAGCCTGCAGAACACGGAGAAGATAAAGGACTGCCTCTCCAAGATCAGCCTTTCGGGAGCCCATCTTCTGGAACTGATCAACGAGGTTCTGGATATGTCGAAAATCGAATCCGGCAAGATGAGCCTCAGCGAAGAGGTGATTCACTTAGATAAACTGGTCGGCGAGGTGGCCCAGATCATACGTCCGGAGGCCGAAAACCGAAAGCAGAAGTACGAAGCGCAGATTCGGGAGCTGGATCATGGAACTGTCTGCGGGGATGCGGTGCGGATCAAGCAGATATTGATCAATCTGCTGTCCAATGCTGTCAAATACACGCCTGTGGGCGGCCGGATCGGCCTGAGCCTGGACGAAAAGCTGTCCAGCGAGAGCGGTGTGGGCTGTTTTGAATTTACCGTGGAAGATAACGGAATCGGAATGGCGCCGGAATTTATAGACAGGCTGTTTATGCCCTTTGAGCGGGCGGAGGACCCGAGAGTCTCCCGTATCCAGGGAACCGGGCTGGGACTGGCCATCACGCGGAACCTCGTCTCCATGATGAACGGTACCATACAGGTGGAGAGCCGGATGGACGTCGGAACGAAGTTCGTCGTCACTATTTACTTAAAGCTGGCGGGAGACGGCGAGACATTCCGCCCGGAGCCGCCCATAGATGCCTTTCCGGTAAAGAAGCAGTTTAAGCCGGGGCTTCGCGTGCTGCTTGCGGAGGACAACGAGCTTAACCGGGAAATCGTGGAAGAGCTGTTGGCATTATCCGGGATCACAGTGGAAAGCGCCTGCAACGGACAGGAGGCCGTAGATTTATTCTGTGCGTCGCCTCCCGGCACGTACGGCCTGATTCTGATGGATATCCAGATGCCGGTTCTGGGCGGATACGGCGCCGCCAGGGCGATCCGCAGACTGGGCCGGACCGGGGAGAGACCCGACGCGGCGGAGATCCCAATTATCGCGCTTACGGCAAATGCATTTGCCGATGATGCATACCAGGCGCGGATTGCGGGAATGAATGAACATGTGGCGAAGCCGCTGGAGATCAACCGGCTTCTTGAAATTATGAGCCGCTGGGTAAAGTGAGCGGCAGACATACTGTGAAATCGGAGGGAAAATATGAAATATTATATGGTGGAAGGAATCATACTGGACGCCGGGAAGATGGATGACGCGATTATGAAGGAACACATGGCCTATACGCAGAAGGCCATGGACAGCGGCATGATATTCTTATCGGGGCTTAAGACGGACATGAGCGGCGGCATATTTCTCATGAAGGCGGAGAAGCCGGAGGAGATAGAGTCATATCTGGCCGCGGAACCTTTTAAACGGAATGGGATACAGGATTACAGATGGGCGGAGTTTGACATCCATTATATCCATCCGCAGCCGGATCAATGGTTCGAAAAGTAATATACTGCCGGTAATCAGACAGGAGGATGAAGCATGAAAAAAGCCATCACGTTCAGATTGTGCGTCGTGATCATCACCGCCATGGTGATGATGGCTCTTCTCGGATACTATCTGCTGACGAAGTCGGCAAAAGAAGCGATGAGAACGAATTCAGAGATCCGGTTCAACCAGGTTTCGGAGGTCCTTAAGAAAAATGACACTGAGATCGCGGAGCTGCGGGAGAATCTGAAGGAGGACTATTTCATCCGGGCAAAAGCGGCGGCGTATATCGTACAGAACCAGCCGGACGTGGTGGGAGACTTAGAGGAAATGCGAAAGATCGCCTCACTGCTCCAGGTTGATGAACTTCATCTGTTTGACATGGAGGGCCGCCTTTATGCCGGTTCCGAGCCGAAATATTACGATTATACGTTTCATTCGGGGGAACAGATGCAGTTCTTTCTTCCGATGCTTGACGACGACAGCCTTCAGCTCTGCCAGGACGTGACGCCCAATACCGCGGAAGGCAAGATGATGCAGTACGTTGCGGTATGGAGGGAGGATCACGGAGGAATCGTCCAGATCGGCATGGAGCCGGCCCGCCTGATGGCCGCCATGGAAAAGAATGAACTCTCTTACGTATTTTCCATGATGACGACCGAGAGAGGCGTCACTATATTCGCGGCTGATCAGGACACGGGGACGATTATCGGAGCTACGGGAGGTATTCTGGTGGGTACTCCGCTGGCATCCCTCGGACTCTCTCTGCCTGAAGACATCGGAGAAGGCACCCTCTATAGCAGGGAGATAGTTCTTGACGGGCAGAAGAATTACTGCATGATGGAGATGACGGACGGTATTTTGGTAGGCGTCAGCGCTACATACGAGAAGCTCTACGAAAACGTTCCGGGCAATATGATGCTGATAATTTTCAGCCTCTGCGTGCTCTCTTTTGTCACCGTGTTCCTGATCCTTAAGATGCTGGATACCTTTATTTTAAACGATATTTACGGGACGATAGACGGAACGCAGAAGATTGCCGCCGGTAATCTCGACTACAGGCTGGAGATTGATCACACGCCGGAATTCAAGGAACTGAGCGCCAATATCAACCGCATGGTCGGCAGCCTTCTGGAGGCGACAGGAAAGCTGTCCCTGGTTTTCCAGAACGTCGATATTCCGATTGCAGTTTACGAGTACAATCAGGATATGAAGCGCGTGCTGGCGACGAAAAAGCTGGGAGAGATTCTGATGATACCGGAGGAGGAGTTTTCTGCCGTCCTTGCGGACAGGGCGCTTTTCGTGGAAAAGATTAGGGAGATCCGTTCCGAGCCGCTGAAGGAAGAGAAGGAAATCTGCTGTCTGAACGGAGAGGAACGCCGTTACGTGAGGATCAAGACGTACGAAGGGGAAGGGAAGACGCTGGGGATCGTCATCGACGTAACGGAGGCAATCGTGGAAAAACAGCAGATCGAGCAGGAACGCGATATCGACCTGCTTACCGGTCTCCTGACGCGGCGGGCATTTTTCCGCACGGCAGACCAGCTGTTTACAGATCCAAACCGGCTGAAGACGGCAATGCTTCTGATGATGGATTTAGATAATCTGAAGCATGTCAACGATTCCTGGGGCCACGAATACGGCGATAAGCTTCTGAAGACCGCTGCGGATCTGTTTGCCGGTCTCAAGGCTCCCGAAAAGCTGGCGGCGCGGCTCAGCGGAGATGAGTTTGTTCTGCTGATCTACGGCGCGGAGGAGAAAGAGGAGTTGTACGCGTGCATGGAGCGGCTGGAACAGAGTATAAGAGAGGCCAGAATTACGCTGCCCTCCGGCGAGGAGGCTGAGGTGAGCGTATCAGGCGGGTATCTGATCTATCCCGAGGTCTGCGCTGACTGTACAGAGATGCTTCATCTGGCGGACCAGGCGATGTACCGGGTGAAGAAGAGTGGAAAGGGACGGTTTGAGAAGTATGGCGGGCCCCAGAAATAAAAATCAGGAGGCAATAATATGGCAATGTATGAAATCTATTTCAGCCCTACCGGAGGGACGAAGAAGGTCGCAGAGATCATAGGAAGCGCGTGGGCGTGTGAAGCAGAGATGGTTGATCTGATGAATCAGGCACTGCAGCCGGAACAATACGCCTTCTCAGCGGATGACATCTGCATCGTGGCAGTCCCGTCGTTCGGCGGCAGAGTGCCGGTAACGGCGGTGGAACGTTTGAAAAAAATGGCGGGCAACAGAGCGAGAGCGGTTCTGGTGGCCGTTTATGGAAACAGGGAATTCGAAGATACGCTGATGGAATTAAAAGACGTGCTGTCGGAGGCTGGTTTTCGCTGTTTGGCAGCCGCAGCGGCTGTGGCAGAGCATTCGATCATTCGTAAGTTCGGCGCCGGTAGGCCGGATGAGGAAGACTGCCGGGAACTGAAAGAGTTTTCGGAACGGATCAAACGCCATCTGGAGGAAAACGGAGACGGCGAGGTATCAGTGCCTGGCGGCCATCCGTACAGAGAATATCACGGCGTTCCGATGAAACCGAAGGCGGACAAGGACTGCATCAAATGCGGAAAGTGCGCCGCAGAATGTCCGGTCCAGGCGATCCCGAAGGATAATCCGTCATCTCTGGACAAGGAACGCTGCATCTCCTGTATGCACTGTATCGCCATATGTCCGGAGCAGGCGCGCCACAATGATAAGGTAGTGCTGTTTGCCGCGGAACAAAAGATGAAAAAGGCCTGCAGCGGCCGCAAAGCGAACACCCTGTATCTGTAAAAATGATTTCCAGTCTTTTCCTGACAATTTCCAGCCATCCTGTGTTATTATATTTTTGTAACAGAAATGTAATAATTATGTAACAATATCAGGAGGTATTAAACATGAAGAGACTAACCGCATACGCACTGACCGCAGCAGCGGCACTGGCAACGGCCGGCACCATCCCGTCGACGGCAAATGCAGCCGTTAATACATATAATTTTTCCGCAGGCGGCGGAAGAGTTATCATGGTGACTGGGAATAACCGGATGGATTTCAATAATATCTTAAACCAGATTCCCGGAGTAAACTTCTCCCCGGACTGCCAGCCTGTATTCCCGAATTACCCGGGCGATATGCTGCCGGACAACAGCCTGCCGATGCCGGAACTGCCGTCACCGGATTACCCCATGCCGGATTTCCCGGACAACAGTCTGCCGACACCAGAACTGCCGTCACCGGAGCTTCCGGACAACAGCCTGCCAACACCGGAGCTTCCGGACAACAGCCTTCCGACACCAGATCAGCCGTCCGATGAAAATCAGGATGAGGCCGTGGGCGCAGTACTGAAGCTTGTTAATGAAGAACGTGCCAAAGCAGGCCTTCCGGCGCTGACCCTTCATGCAGGCGCGACCCGTGCGGCACAGCAGAGAGCAGGAGAGATCGAGACCTCCTTTTCTCACACAAGACCGGATGGAAGCAACTTTACCACGGCACTGACCGCAGCTGGTGTGAGCTATAGAGCAGCCGGTGAGAATATTGCCTACGGCCAGAAATCAGCGAAGCAGGTTATGCAGGATTGGATGAACAGCGCAGGACACAGAGCTAATATTATGAATGCAAATTACAGCTCAATCGGAATCGGCCATTATAAGAACGCGGCCGGCGTTGATTACTGGACCCAGCTTTTTATCAACTAAATATTACTGAGGATATTTCGGATACATAAAGGGATGAATAAAAGTATTTCATAAAAAGCGGAAGATTTTACACTCTACAGCGTAAAATCTTCCGCTTTTTTCCTTCAATAACGTTATTTCAAAGCCCTGCGCCCGCCTGAAAATGGTATTTCACAATCCCGAGATCCAGATTGCGGTACTTGCCTTCCTTTGCCTCATATTTTACAGTCTCCCCGTCCAGTATAATCAGAAAGTTCTGCTTATTCATGGCGGTTGGTGCGAGGAGGGCGGCTTCCATGCCTTTCCGGAACCATTCCGGCATCTCTCCGTCCGCCTTGCAAAGCTGCGGCATTGGTTTTGATTTGTGAGGGACGCCCTGGGTATCTCCGTATCCAAGCGCCAGCACGCATACAAGCTTATGATTCTGCTTGACGACTGCCTTGCATAGCTTTTTCTTATAGGTGACCGCCACCCAGCAGGTATTCAGTCCCAGCTGCTGCGCCCGCAGAGCGATCCGTTCTCCGTAGTATCCCAGCTTTTCTTCCAGATCATGGCCGGAGGGACCTATGAGTGCAATGTAGTTTGAGACACCGCGGAAGCCACCGTAATGAGCCATCAGTCCCTTGAAGACGCTGCTGTCATTTGTGATCAGCTGTATGGAAAGATCGCCTTCGCGGTTGCATTTCTCAATTTCTTCCTTCAGTGTCAGGACCGTGGCAGCGTCTATTTCCCTTGCCTGATAGCTTCTGACCGAGTGCCGGTTTTTTATCGCTTCCTGGATTGTCATGTTTTGTCTCCTTTTTCATTATGATAAAATTATTTTTTCGTACAGAAGCTTTTTGGTGAGAGCGCCCCAGTCTCCGTTATAGTGAAATCCCTTCATATTTGCCATGGCGGCCAGTCCGTGTGCGGTGGCCCACATAACGATTAAATTGTCCCTGTGCTTTTCTTTTTCCACGTGATTATATTCCATGCACAGCAGTCCTATTTCCTTGAAAAGGTGAAATGGTTCAAAGTCTCCGTCAAAGGTATCCTCTGTCAAATCAATCCTGTAATCTCCGCTGTCATAGATGAAGGTAAAATAGTGGGGATTGTCCGCAAAGAATTCTACATAAGCGATTCCCATGTTGATGGCGGCGCCCGCGGGATCATCCTTATCCGTGCCCGCGATCAGCGCATCACAGAATTTCCTTGTGACATAGTTTTTCATCTCGCGCATCAGTTCATCGACATCAGCATAGTGGTTATAGCAGGCAGTGGGAGAGACCCCAAGTCTTTTAGCCAGCTTCCGCAGCGAGAAATTCCCCTTTCCTTCCTCGTGAATCAGCGCCAGCCCTTCTTCAATCAGCTCTGTCTGCAGATTTCCGTGATGGTATGGTTTTTCTTTCATAATTCAGCCTTTCTGAAGTGTTTTACTCTTAAATAAACGAATTCTACAAACGATATTAACACATGATAATATTATGTTGACACCTGTTAATATAATATTATCATATATATTAACAGGTGTCAACATTGAACGCTCTCCAATCCTGGGCCTCTGACGATAAAACAGGCTGGGAAATTATATTCCCAGCCTGTCTTCAGCCTCTTTTTCCGAGTAAAATACCGTCTTCCCGATTTGTCCGGAAGCGATCACGTAAAGTCCCTCGCATGCTCCATAACTGTCAATGCTGAATGTGAATCCCCCGTTTTCCGGTGTCACGTCGATCACCCGTCCAGAGTGAACCGCATCCTCGTCCAGGTAATAGACCACAGTTCCTTCTTCGATCATATGTGTCCTCCTTACCGTCGAAAGTGGTTGAAAGCCAACCGCAATTCGATTAAAATGAAATATAGAATCAGAGTTGTTATAACTGTAATTATATGTATTACAGTTATAGATGTCAAGTCCAAATTGTGAACCACCACAGCATCTGTTGTAAATTTGTATTGGAGGAATGAAATATGAGAAAATGCAAGATCACCGTTTTAAAGACAACACTGGATGAGGAGCTGGCGAAAGAGTACGGAGCACCGGGATTACAGGCATGTCCCATGCTGAAGGCGGGACAGATTTTCTTTGCTGATTATGCGAAACCGGAGGGCTTCTGTGATGAAGCGTGGAAGGCGATTTACCAGTATGTGTTCGCGCTTTCCCACGGCACCGGAGAAGAGTTATTCTATTACGGTGACTGGATCAGAAAGCCCGGGGTCGCCATATGCAGCTGCAACGACGGACTGCGCCCTGTGATTTTTAAGATAGAAGCAACCGAGGAAGAATCCAGAATGGATTACAAACCCGTGGTACGGGAATAAAGGAAGAAGAGGGGAAATACATATGAACTACAGAAAACTGGGAAAAACGGGACTTATGGTCAGCGAGATCGGTCTGGGCGGCGAGTGGCTGGAACGCCATAATGCAGACGAGGTAAAGGCGGTCATCGACTGCTGCGAGGAGGCAGGGATCAATATTCTGGACTGCTGGATGGCCGAACCGAATGTTCGATCCAATATCGGAGCGGCGCTCTCGGGCAGACGGGACCGCTGGATTATTCAGGGCCATATCGGTTCCACGTGGCAGGATGGACAGTATGTCAGAACCCGTGATTTAGAAAAGGTAAAATCGGCGTTTCAAGACCTGCTGGACCGCATGCGCACAGATTATATCGATCTGGGAATGATTCATTTCGTGGATGAGGCCGCAGAGTTTCAGTCGATCATGAATGGAGAATTCATGGAATATGTCAGGGGGCTGAAGGAGCAGGGGATTATCCGGCATATCGGCATGAGCACCCATAATCCGGCGGTGGCGAAGATGGGAGCGCTGTGCGGTGAGATCGAGATGATTCTCTTCAGCATCAATCCGGCGTTTGATATGCTTCCCGCCAGCGAGAACATAGAGGATTATTTTAAGGAGCGGTACGAAGAGGAATTGGGCGGTATTGCGCCGGAGAGGGCAGAGCTGTACCGGATCTGCGAACAGGAAGAGGTTGGCATTACCGTCATGAAGGGGTATGCCGGCGGCCGGCTGTTCTCGGCGGAGGCGTCTCCCTTCGGCGTGGCGCTGACACCGGTTCAGTGTCTCCACTATGCGCTGACCAGACCCGCTGTGGCCAGCGTCATGGTGGGATACGATACCCCGGAACACGTGGCGGCCGCGGTGGCATACGAGAGCGCGTCAGAAGAAGAAAAAGATTACGCGACCGTGCTTGCAGGGGCGCCTCACCACGCATACGCCGGCCAGTGTACGTACTGCGGCCACTGTGCGCCATGTCCGGCGTCCATCGATATCGCCATGGTAAATAAGCTTTACGATCTGGCGGTCATGCAGAATGAGGTCCCGGCCTCCCTGCGGGCACATTATGACGGACTGTCTGCGGGAGCGGCCGACTGCATCGGATGCGGAAGCTGTGAGACGCGGTGTCCCTTTGGCGTCCATGTGGTGGAACGGATGGGGCAGGCGAAAGCGTTATTTTCCTGACGGCAGTTCCGCTGCCGGTTCGCCATCCACACGGTTCATGCAGTCCAGCGAGTACATGCGTTTAAACTCCGTGGGGGTACACCCTTTCAGCTGTTTAAACATGCGGATGAAGGCCGAAAGGCTGGAGAAGCCCGACTGGAGTGCCACCTCCGTTACGGAGTATTCCGGATTGATCAGGAGCTGCTCCGCGTGGGAGATTCGTTTTTTGTTTAAGTAGCGGTAGAAGGAGGTATGTGTGAAATCCTTAAAAAGCCGGGTGAAGTGGTATTTGCTGAAGCCCGCGATACCGGCGATGGTTTCCAGGGATAAGTCCTCCGTACAGTGCTCATTGATATAGTTGCAGACGTAAAGAAAGCGTTCCGCGTATTTGGCGGACTGGGGACCCAGCGTGCCCATGGAGGCGGACGGGGAGATGGCGTATCGTCCAAGAAGCCCCAGCAGCTCGATGAGCGCGCCATAAAGAAGCATATCGTAAAAGGACCGGGAGCCGGCGTATTCCTCTTCCATGAAGGAGAGGAGTTTGCCGGTCTTTCTGTACAGATCAGGCTCTCCCTTAGGCGTGATAGTGGTTACCGGCGCCAGCAGGGCGAGCATGGTCTCTAAGTTGGAGACCCCTCCTAAAAATGATAAATCCGCCAGATAGATGGTCCGGCTGCCTGTTTCCGGCGCGTAAAGCGCATGTATGGTGCCAGGACGGATGATGGCAATATCCCCCTCCTTTAGCTGGTAGGTCTGGTCATCCACCACGATCCTATACCAGTTTTCCTTCGCATGTATGATTTCCATCGGAGTGTGCCAGTGATCCGGAAAATTTTCACAAATACTCATGTCACTGATTCGCATCCGGAGATTTTCACGAAATGTGACCGTCTCGAAGATGCCGTCAAGATGTTCAATCATTGGTAATCCCCTTTCGTTCCCTTTCCATGCTTCGCGTGTATCCAAAGCACTCTGAAAACAGCTTTCTGCCGATGTAATCCCAGTAGTGAAAACAGTTGTGACGGTAAAACTCATTCCAGTAGCTGATCATCCGGTCATGGCTCAGCAGAAACGAATTCATGTTAAGGCGGCAGAATGATTTCATCCGGTCTGTATTTTTTCCTGCCATTTCATGGTAGATCAGCTCCAGAATTTCGGCTACATACTCATCCGAAAGCTTTAAGATATATGGAAAACACCAGTCCGGCCTTAACCTTTGCCGCAGTCGCCGGATGGACGTACCGGCATGGCTGTCTGGCTCATTGCCTGCGGAAATAAAAATATGTCTGAAAGCGAAAACAGCGGACAAAAGGCCATGACAGCAAATTGAAACAAAAAAAGTGCGCTGTTTTTCCTGCTATCATACCGCGATTATGGCAAGAATGCAATATAAAACTGCTGTATCCCGTCTTCTTTCGTTAAAAATGCTATTTTAAAGAAGCAACTATTGATATAGATGGCGCAATAATTGTAAAGTCAAAACTGTCATTATCTGCTATATTTAAGTCATCTTAAGTATATCATTGATCCAGGAGGTAATAAAATGAGAGAATATCATGTGGCGGTAACCGGCTGTGATTTTGAAGACGGCACAAAGGACCATCCGATCCGAACCATATCGAAGGCCGCGTTACTCGCCATGCCGGGAGACCGTGTCATTGTCCATGAGGGAGAGTACCGGGAGTGGGTAAAACCAGCGCAGGGCGGTACCAGCAGTGTTTCAAGAATTACATACGAGGCAGCGGAAGGAGAACGCGTCGTAATCAAGGGTTCTGAGCAGATCACGTGCTGGGAGCCGGTGGAGGGCAGTCTCTGGAAAGCAGTACTTCCCAATTCCTTCTTCGGCACATATAATCCGTATAAGGAGGTTCTGGGAGGAGACTGGTTTATCTATCCGAATGACAATTCCCTGCATGCCGGGGACGTCTACCTAAATGGAAAATCCTTTTATGAAGCGAAGAGCCTGGAGGAAGTGAAGAATCCGGTTATCCGCACCGAGGGAGTGAATCCGCCGTGGACCAGGCATCCGGAGCCGATTCTGCATCCGGAAGATACCATGTATCAGTGGTATGCCGAGACAGATCAGGAGACTACGGTGATCTATGCCAACTTCCAGGGCGTGAATCCCAACGAGGAACTGACAGAAATCAACGTGCGCAAATCTTGTTTCTATCCTGAGAAAACAGGATTAAACTATATCACGGTACGCGGCTTCGAGATGGCACAGGCGGCATGCCCGTGGACCCCGCCGACCGCAGATCAGCCAGGACTTCTGGGAACGAACTGGAGCAAGGGCTGGATCATTGAGAACAATAAGATTCACGATGCCAAATGCAGCGGTATCAGTATCGGAAAGGAAGCCTCCACAGGCCATAATCTCTGTACCAGGACCCACAGAAAGCCGGGATACCAGTATCAGATGGAAGCCGTATTCCGGGCAAGACAGATCGGATGGAGCAAGGAGACGATCGGTTCCCATGTAATCCGGAACAATGAGATTTATGACTGCGGACAGAATGGTATAGTGGGCCATATGGGCTGTGTCTTCAGCGAGATTGCCCATAACCATATTTATAATATCGCGGTAAAGCATGAATATTTCGGATATGAGATCGGAGGAATTAAGCTGCACGCCGCCATCGATGTACAGATTCATCACAACAGCATACATAACTGCACGCTGGGAACGTGGCTGGACTGGCAGGCCCAGGGAACGAGAGTGAGCAAGAACTTATACTATGCCAACGACCGTGACCTCATGGTGGAGGTAACCCATGGCCCATATCTGGTGGACAATAATATCTTTGCATCCGATTATAATTTCGACAATATCGCCCAGGGCGGCGCCTACCTTCACAATCTCTGCTGCGGCACCATGCGCAGAGAGGACGTGCTGGACCGGTCCACTCCTTACCACTTCCCTCACACGACAGAGGTGGCGGGAACCACAGTGGTTTACAGCGGTGACGACAGGATCTATCAGAACGTATTCCTGGGAGGAGCCGTGACCTATACAGAGCAGTCCCTTCACGGAACCGAGGGCTATGACGGCCATACGAATTCCCTGGAAGAATATATAAACGATGTCATCTCCCGTGGAAACGGTGATTTAGAGCAGTTCAAGCATGTAAAACAGCCGGTATACATCCGTGGAAACGCCTACTTAAAGGGGGCTAAGCCCTATGGACGGGAAGAAAATATGCACGTAAGCGATATGGATCCTGCCGTTCGGATTGTAGAGACTGACGGAAAAACGTATCTGGAGCTGAATGTGGAAAAGGAGATGCTGGAGATTCCGACAGAAATCTACAATTCCGAAAAACTGGGAATGCCGCGCATCACGGAGGCCGCGTACGAAAATCCGGACGGCACACCAATCGTATTCGATACCGACTATCTGGATCAGTCCAGGAGCGGACAGCCTGCGGCAGGCCCGATTGAAGGCCTGAAAGAAGGAATGAACCGGATACTGGTTTGGGGATAATGGAATTACAGAATTAGGAGATACTGATAGAAACAAAATTTTCAGGGGCGCAGAACGCCCCTGATTTTTTGTCTCTACCCTTTCACAAGTGTCTTTCACATAGTCATATTTTCAGACAAACAGCAGCCATATCCGATAAAATGCAGATTTCCATCCATCTTTCTTAAGGATTCATTCCGTGTTTCCCAAGTATTTTGTGGTAATATTTACCTGTCGCAGATAAGAATATGAGAATCAGACAGGGAGGTGTTCTGTGAACAGAAAAAGAGTAATGACGGCAGTTGTGATTTTTGCTGTGCTGTGCGTTGGCGGAATATCGTGTGCGCCGGGTGCCTTGGGCGTGACGGTGGTATCGAGTGCGGCAGAGACATCGTGTGCGGCAAATCCGTGTGAGAGCACCGGAAATCAGAAACAGGCAGTGGTTTCAGGAAACTCGGTTTCCAGAAACGTGGAGTTGCGTGAATACGAAGACAGCGGATGGCCGTATTTATATGATACCTACACCAATCATACCGATAAAACCATCTCATCCAGACAGTACTGCATGCTGGCCTACGATAAAGAGGGGCAGCCGCTGAAGCTTCAATGGTATATCATGGATTCCAGCGATAAACCGGCATATGACTGTCTGTACGATGATCATAATGAGATAATACCCGGGGCGGCCGCTGATTCCGGCTGGACGCTTTATGACGGAGAGAAGATGGCAGGATGGCCGAAGATCGGAGACGGCGGACCAAACCGGGTGGCCTATGCGCTTTACTGCGATCGGAGGATAGTATTTTCGGATGGAGAGGTATGGGAAAATCCAGGATATGAGGACTGGCTTGAGAAGTATAAAGGAAAATCCGTGCCTGTCGAAGAACTCAAGAATTACTACCCATCGGTTCTTTTGGTTACTCTGCAGGATCAGGACGGCTAAACAATAATTCCCAGCATGGAGGTTGACAATGAGTACATTCGCGTTAAAGATCACAGCCCTTATCCTTATGTTTCTCGATCACATAGGACTCTATTTTGAAGGTGCGCCGATGTGGTTCCGTTGGGTGGGGAGAGCTTCCTATCCTCTGTTTTTATTCAGTATGGTCTGGGGATATCACTACACAAGAGACCGGAAGAAATACCTGCTTCGTTTATACCTGATGAGTATTTTTATGACCTTTTTTACTTACTTCATTAAAATCAGGTTTGATGCAGCCATTGACTATGGATACCATAATATTTTCCTGTCCATGTTTCTGGTGGGCGTTTTAATCAGCACCATCGAACTGTTTATGAAGGACAGAAAAAAGGGCGGTATCATGATCGGCATCATTTTTCTCGTTCAGGCCTTATTTTATATGATGCCCGGCTTCTTCCCCTTCCTTCACAGTCTCAGCGGAGATACGCTCACCGGTGTCATTCCCAATCTGGCGCTGAATGAGTATGGGCTTGAATTCATTGTCCTGGGTGTGCTGATGTATTTCCTGAAAGAGAAGAAGGATTTATTAACAGTCGTGTATCTGCTTTTCTGCATCGCCCAGTTCAGCGAGGAGATGCTGGCCGCAGGCACCGCCACACAGTGGATGATGGTGCTCGCCCTGCCGTTCATGCTCAGCTACAATAACCAGAAAGGCCCAGGATTAAAATACTTTTTCTATGTTTTCTATCCGGCACATACGTTTTTGCTGTTTTACCTTGCAAATTATGTCTTTGTAAAATAAATGTTATTCGTAGGGTTTTCACACGAAAGCAAGCAGCACCAGATGCAGAAATCTATCCGGTGCTGCTTGCTTTTTATGTGCTGTCTCATTCATACCGATATTAGTTTGCCTGTTTCGCAGATTCCGCCGCAGGAGCGGGAGAGGAGAACTGCTCCGTCAGCTTTTCGAGTAAGTCCCTCGCCTCATTTCCCTGTTCCAGTAAATCATCCACCTCGGGAGTTTCGATATTATGGATCAGGACATTCCGCGTCTTCCGGAGGGCGACGATCTTGTTGAGGCATTCCTTGTCGAGAATATCCAGCCGCTTTAAGGTATTGATATTAAAGGCGCCGCGCGTCTTCGGCGAGCTTTTGTATGATATACGGTTCAGGAAATGCTCCAGAGGCACCCACTGGTTAAAGAAGTAGGTGATGGAGTTGCTCGCCACCTCGTCGGCATCGCCGGCGATGCGGAGCTCCCGGTAAATCTGGTACCGTTTTTCATTACCCGTAATGATCTGATCGATGATCTGCTGGGAGATGTTGCGGCGGTCCTTTTCGAACTTGACTGATTTTAAGACCGGTTCGATCTCTTTGACGCCGTTCATCTTAAGCCTGCTTAAGAGCTTGAATAATAACTCGATATTTCCCATGCGGAGCTCGATGTCCTCACGGCGGAAATTATTGCTTAAGTAATTGTAGAGGTAGGAAGCCAGCTCATACTGGCTGCCGAATGTGGCGTTTTTGCTCTGAACCCTTTCATTGCCGGCACTCTGCAGTCGTTCCAGAGCGATCTCTCCGGCGAGGACGAGTCCGTTCAGCTCATCGATGATAGCCAGCTCTTCTTCCGACAGGGTTCCCGAAAGAGGCTTGTAGACGAGATCGTGTTCGACCTCGGACCATGCATGCATCAAAACAGAAGCCACCTGAATCTCAATCCGTGCGGCGGCGTATTTCTGCTGTGGCTTGTCTAAGGATTCTTCCTTCATATGAGCCCTGTAATGGTTGGCCCAATAGCCGGAAAAACGCTTGTTGTAGGTGGGCGGCTTGGACTGCTCCGGGAACTGCTTAGTCTCTATAATGGTAAACAGATCGGCGATCAGGCTGTTGGCCTTGTCGCGGTCTCCGGGGAAGTAGAGGGATACCCGGACTCCGGATAAATCGGCGATATCCTCGTAAATTTCCCTCATGTTTTTATAGGGAACCGGCCGCCGGCTGTTCCTCCTCAATACCTTGCTTTTTAATCTCACAGGATTCTTGGCCCTGGATGTCACCATGGCGCGGATACCGGCTGCCTGAAGCGCGGATTCCAGCTGCCTGGCTGCGATGTGTCCGGCCGTCTCGTAAAAGTTCAACTTTTTCTTATAATTTTCAATAAACTGGTTAATCAAATCCATACACATTCCTCATTGGTTTCTTGTTACATGTTTATTATATCGCAATAGGAAAAATGATACAACCAAAAAGCTTTAAAAGAATGTAAAGTTCTGCCGTAATATCCGGATCTGCCGACGCGGACCGAAACGTGCAGACATCCTTGTATTTCCCCCAAAGGAGAGGTATAATACATAGTAAATCAAACTGGGCGGAAGGGGGATATGCCTGTGTTTCTTTTATTTTTTGCAGTGTGGATGATTTTAAACGGTAAAGTGACGGCGGAAATCTGTATCTTTGGCGTTTTGATTTCAGCCGCACTTTTTTATTTTATGTGCCGCTACATGGAATACAGCCTGAAAAAGGAGCTGCTGCTGTTTCGTCTGATCCCGCTGTTTATCCGTTATTTCGGAGTTCTCGTGAAGGAGATCGTAAAGGCCAACGTGTGCGTGTTAAAGATCATTCTGTCGCCGGAGCTTCAGCCGGAGCCGGCCTTCGTGTATTTTGACACGGATTTCAAGACGGGACTGGCGCGGGTTCTGCTGGCCAATTCCATTACGCTGACGCCGGGAACCATCACCGTGTCCGTGGAGGACGACCGGTTCTGCGTGCACTGTCTGGATAAAGAACTGGCCGAGGGGATGGAGACTTCTGTATTCGTAAAGCTGCTGAAGGAAATGGAGGACATGGAAGCAAAATGGACAAAATAGGACAGGCTTATGAGATGCTTTTAACCGGGGCAGCCCTGATTCTGGCAGTTCTGATGATCATCAGCATCATTCGTTCCGTTCTGGGGCCGAAGATCTCGGACCGGATTATCGCAGTCAATATGACAGGAACCATGGTGATCATGGTCATCGCCATTCTTTCCGTTTACCTGGATGAAAACTATTTGGTGGATGTGAGCCTGATCTATGCCATGATCAGCTTTTTAGGCGTTGTTGTTCTCTGCAAGGTATACACGGGAGTCTATCTGCAGAAGAAGAACCGGAAAGCCGATTTAGGAGCAATCGAGGACAACGTAGGCATACAGGCGGAAGAGGAGGACTCACGATGACGTGGCAGTGGATCAGATTCGCACTTTCGGCCGCCTGTCTCGTGACGGGGCTTGTTTTTATGATACTGGCCGTGTTTGGAGTAAACCGTTTTCACCGGGCGCTGAACCGGATGCATGCGGCGGCTATGGGAGACACGCTGGGGATTTTGTTCGTATTTGCGGGACTCATCCTGATTCGTGGATTTTCCATGGATTCTTTAAAATTATTCCTGGTTATCCTGTTTTTCTGGACTGCGGGTCCGGTATCCGGCCATATGATCAGCCGCCTGGAAGCCATGACTGACGAAAATCTCGGTGAGATCCTCGTGATCCGGAAGGGAAAAACCGATAAGAAACAGAAGGAGGAAGAAAAGGGCGATGAAACTCTTTGAAATCATTCTTTTAATCTGTCTGATCGTATGTGCGGTATCGGTTGCATTTACGAAGGATTTACTGACATCCATCGTTATTTTTATGTCCTACAGCCTGATCATGTGTATCATATGGATTCTGCTTCAGTCGCCCGACCTGGCTATTACCGAGGCGGCGGTGGGAGCGGGCGTGACCAGCATCCTCTTTTTCATTACGCTAAAGAAGATCAGAGCCATCCGAAAGGAGGACCGTGATGAGCAGGACGAAGGATAATTACGAAAACAGCCTGTGGCTGAAATTCAGGAAATGGATCGACGGCGAGACGGACCTTCTCGCAGACGGAATGGAGATCCGCGTTCCGGAGGAAGACTCAAAGGTACTTTCGCAGGCGGCGCAGTCAGCACAGGCGGAGTTTCCGGGAGATGATCCGGGAAAGGCAGACAGAATGCGGAAGAAGGAAGAACGGGGACTTCTCCTGTTTCACCGGTTCTATCAGGTCATGTCGGTTCTGCTGTGTCTGACGATCATTTTTGTTCTGCTCTGGACGATCGCCTATCTGCCGGTCTTTGGTAATGCAGGAAATCCGGACAACAACGAGGTGTCCGCCCGGTATATAGAAAAGGGAGTGGAGGAGACCGGCGCGCTCAATTATGTCACCGGTATGATTCTGGATTACCGCGCCTTCGATACATTTGGGGAGTCGTGCGTGCTGTTTATCGCTTCCTGCTGTGTCCTGGCGCTGCTCCGGATTGATGCGGTGAGCCGTGACGCACAGACGCGCAAACGGCTCGATGAGGCTAATGACCGGCTCTTTGAACCGAAAAACGATATCATTTTACAGAAATGCGCCTGCGTGCTGGTCCCTTTTATCATGATCTTCGGCATCTACATCATTTTAAACGGCCATCTGTCGCCCGGAGGCGGGTTTTCCGGAGGCGCAGTGCTGGGATCGGGTCTGATCCTCTATTTAAATGCCTTCGGTTTCGAGAAGACGGAGCGGTTCTTTACGGAGAAAGTGTACCGCAGAATTACACTATGCGCGCTGACATTTTACTGCGTGGCGAAAAGCTATTCTTTCTTTACCGGCGCAAACCATTTAGAGAGCGGAATCCCTCTTGGAACTCCCGGGGCCATCTTAAGCAGCGGGCTGATTCTGCCTCTTAACATCTGCGTGGGTCTGGTTGTGGCGTGCACCATGTACGCATTTTACACGCTGTTCCGAAAAGGAGGGATGTGACATGGCAGTACATTTGCTGCTTAATATAGAAGAGACGGTGGCGGTGATTCTGTTCGGCGTGGGATTTACCATGCTGCTGCTTCATAAGAACTTAATCAAGAAGATTATGGGAATGAACATCATGGACACGGCGGTCTATCTATTCCTGGCGGCAAAGGGGTATATCCAGGGAAGAGCCGTTCCTATCGAGATGAACGGCATTAGAGAGGCGGCGGCTTACATCAATCCCGTACCCAGCGGCCTTGTCCTGACGGGTATCGTGGTTTCGGTCAGTACGACTGCGCTGATGCTGGCGCTGACGATCCGCCTGTATGAGCGGTACGGTTCCCTGGATTTGGATGAGATTCTGACACAGGCGAAAGAGGAGGAAAAGACATGACTCTTGTTCAAAACTTTCCTTTTTTCTCCATCATCATCGCCATGTTTTCCGGTATTTTGTCGTGCGCCCTCTCTGGTAAAAAGGCCAGGAATTTAAGCCTGGCGGTTATTGCGGCTACGACGGTCATGTCGGCCGCCGTCCTTCGCTTCTGCATGGGGACGGGGGAGAGCTATACCTATATGATGGGACATTTTCCGGCCCCCTGGGGAAATGAGATCAGGGCCGGCGTCTTAGAAGGCATGACCGCCACCGTATTCGGCGTGGTCATGCTGCTGTCCGTCCTGGGAGGCATGGATCATACCGCGGAGGACGTGGAAGGGTCAAAGCTGAATTTATTCTATGTAATGATCGATTTGATGCTCAGTTCGCTTCTGGCCCTTATCTATACGAACGATTTATTTACCGCCTATGTATTTGTGGAGATCAATACCATCGCAGGATGCGGGCTGATCATGATACGGCAGAAGGGCAGGAGCCTGTCGGCGGCGATCCGGTATATGATTATGAGCCAGCTGGGCTCGGGCCTGTTTTTAATCGGGCTCAGTATGCTTTACGATGTAACGGGCCATCTGCTGATGAGCCCGGCGAGGGCGGCGGTGGAGGCCATCGAAGCCGCGGGCAGCTATGAGATTCCCATGCTGGTAATTCTGGCGGTGATCAGCGTCGGACTGGCCATCAAGAGCGGACTGTATCCGTTTCATTACTGGATACCCGATACCTATGGCTATGCGACTCCGACGGCCAGCGCCATTCTGTCCGGACTCGTGTCCAAAGGGTATATTTTCCTGCTGATTAAGATATTCTACCGCGTGCTGGGAAGAGAAAATGTGGTAGCCAGCCGGATTGTCAACGTTCTGTTCATCTTCGGACTTGCCGGGATGCTTATGGGGTCCCTTCATGCGATTCTGGAAAAGGATACGAGGAGGATGATCGCCTATTCTTCCGTGGCTCAGATTGGCTATATTTACATGGGAATCGGCCTTGGAACGGAAGCCGGAATGGTGGCTGCGGTGTTCCACATGTTCACCCATTCGGCGACCAAGGCGCTGCTGTTTATCAGCGCGGTGGGGCTCTATGAGGTGTCCGGTGATAAAAAGGACTACAAGAGTCTGCGTGGAGCGGGATACCGGAACCCTCTGGCCGGAATCGGATTTTCCGTGGGGGCACTCTCCATGGTGGGATTTCCCATGCTGGCCGGATTCATATCCAAGCTGCTGTTTGCCACATCGGCACTCCAGAGTCCGAATAAGATGATTATCACGCTGATTGGTCTGGCCGTCAGTACGACGTTAAATGCCATCTACTTCCTGCGCCTCGTTATCACCCTGTACTCCAGAGAGGGAGAACGGGAGACCAGAGGAGCGGCAGAGCGGTCGGCAGTCAGGAAAAGTTCCTGGAAACTCAGGCTGGCCGTCCTGTGCTTCATCTTTATGAATCTGATTCTGGGACTACAATCCCAGCCGATCGTACAGGCGATTGCAGCCGGACTTTCAACGCTTGAATAAGCGTTACTCCATTAAGCTCGTAAAAACCTCGCTGAGTGGAGATGACATGTATCGCACGTAAGCGGTCAAAACACGACCGCCAAGTGCTCATAACAAGGAGATACTTTATGTACCAAGAGATGGATCAAAACGTGACATTGCTGCTCCCGGTTATCATACCAATTGCAGCAGGAATCCTGCTTCTGACGGTGAAGCGGTTCAGAAGCAGCCGGAAAGCGATGCTGTGCCTGGTTATGGCTGCGCTGACGGCGGGAGCGCTGTGCGCCTTTGCCGCGGTGGCGCCGGGAGGCGGGCTTACGCTCTGGAAGCTGACTGACACCATTACCATTGAATTCCGGGTGGATGGGATCAGCAGGCTTTTTGCCGTGCTGACGGCGGTGGTCTGGCTTCTGGTAGGGATCTATTCCATTACCTATATGACCCATGAACGGGATGAACACCGGTTCTTCGGGTTTTACTTAATCGTCCTCGGAGTGCTGATCGGACTGGATTTTTCCGCCAATCTGGTGACCATGTACGTCTTTTACGAATTGATGACGCTGACATCGCTTCCCCTCGTTCTCCACGAGCTCACAAAGGATGCGGTTATGGCGGGACTCAAATACTTATTTTACTCTGTGGCGGGCGCTTTCCTGGCGCTGTTTGGGATCCTCTTTCTGGCCAGCATTTCCGGTACTCTGGCGTTTACTCCGGGAGGTGTGCTGGGAGGTGTGTCCCTTGCCGGAAAGGAAGGAATCCTGCTGGCTGCGGTGTGCTGCATGCTGCTGGGCTTTGGAACGAAGGCCGGTATGTTTCCCATGCACGGATGGCTGCCCACAGCTCATCCGGTTGCTCCCGCGCCGGCCAGTGCCGTACTGTCGGGCCTGATTACGAAATCGGGCGTACTGGCGGTAATCCGGGTGGTCTATTATATCGTCGGGCCGGAGCTTCTCCGCGGAACCTGGGTACAGACCATGTGGATTCTCCTGTCCCTGCTCACCGTATTTATGGGCTCCATGCTGGCTTATAAGGAACCGGTCTTAAAGAAACGGCTGGCGTATTCGACGGTCAGCCAGGTCTCCTATATTCTGTTCGGGCTGAGTCTTTTGGAGCCGACGGCATTTGTGGGGGCCTTATCCCATGTAGTGTTCCATTCCATGATCAAGAACGGACTCTTCCTGGCGGCCGGCGCCATCATATTTAAAACCGGATGGACCAGAGTGGAAGAGATGCGCGGTCTCGGCCGGGTGATGCCGGTGATGCTGGGCGGCTATACGGTTCTGTCCCTGGCGCTGATCGGAATTCCGCCCTGCAGCGGCTTTGTGAGCAAATGGTATCTGGCGTGCGGGGCTCTTGCCTCCGGAACGGGAGTGTGGACGATCGCGGGACCGGCCGTGCTGCTGATCAGTGCACTGCTCACTGCCGGTTATCTGCTTCCTCTCACCATCCATGGGTTCTTCCCGGGGGAAGACTTTGATGAGAGCGGATTAAAGGCAAGAGGGCTTATAGGGCAGGAACCGTCGCTCTGCATGATGGTACCGATACTGATATTTACGGCGGGGGCCCTGCTTTTCGGCTGCTTCCCGGGCCGGTTCCTGGCTATGCTGGAATCCATTGCCGCGGCCGTACTTTGACGGAGGAATGCGTATGAACGGAATCTTACTGGCAGTGCCGGCGCTCCTTCCGATCGTGGGAGGTACGGCGATTCTCGCCTCCGGATACGGGGCCGGGGATGAGAGAACATACAGACATCTGGAAATTGTCGTGGAAGGACTGGTGCTTTTAAACAGCCTGCTGGTGGCCCTGCTGATCGCCGGCGGAAGCGGCATGGATAATGATCTGGTGCTCTTTAAACTCTACGGGAATCTGACGGTCCGGTTTAAGCTGGACCGCATGGGCTCGGTATTCGCGGGCCTGGTGGCGTTTCTGTGGCCTCTGGCAACGCTTTATTCATTTGAATATATGAGGCATGAAAAGAGGCGGGTCTCCTTTTTTGCCTATTATCTGATGACGTATGGGGTGACGATCGGAATTGCGTTCTCAGGCAACTTAGTCACCATGTATCTGTTTTATGAGCTGCTGACGCTGGTCACCTTCCCTCTGGTGCTCCATCCCATGACAAAGGAAGCCATGCGGGCGAGCCGCAAATACCTCTATTATTCCATCGGAGGCGCGGCGTTCGCCTTTATCGGCCTGATTTTTGTGTTGAAATATTCAGCCACGGGAACCACGGAATTCGTTCCGGGCGGCGTCCTGTCCCTGACTGCGGCAGAAGGCGACCGTGGAACGCTGCTGTTCGTCTATATCCTTGCATTCTTCGGCTTCGGAGTTAAGGCGGCCGTATTTCCATGCCACGGATGGCTTCCGAAGGCCACCGTGGCGCCTACGCCGGTGACAGCTCTGCTGCACGCGGTGGCTGTGGTGAAATCCGGTGCGTTTGCCATACTTCGATTCACTTATTTCAGCTATGGAACGGAATTCCTGCGGGGAAGCGCGGCACAGTGGGTGGTCATGGCCGCAGCCATGGTGACGATTATCTTCGGCTCTACCATGGCAGTCAGGGAGATTCACTGGAAACGCCGTCTGGCGTATTCCACGATCAGCAACCTGTCGTATATTCTGCTGGGAGCGTCGATGATGAGTCCTCTGGGTCTGGCGGCCGCCTTAAGCCATATGGTCTTTCACGCATTTATGAAGATCTGTTCCTTCTTCTGCGCGGGGGCTGTAATGCATCAGACCGGAAAGACATACGTCTATGAAGTGGACGGCCTGGCGAAGAAGATGCCGCTGACGTTCGGCTGTCTGACTGTGGCCAGCCTTTCCCTCATGGGGATCCCTCTGTTTGCCGGTTTTATCAGCAAATGGAACATTGCGGAAGCGGCCTTCGCCTGCGGCAGTCTCACTCTGGCAGGCGGCAGCAGAATGGGAATTCTCCCGTATCTGGGAACGGCTGTGATCCTTTATTCGGCCCTGATGACCGGTGTCTATATGCTTACTGTGCTGGTGCGGGCGTATTTTCCAAAGGTTGGGGCGGCCGCGGCGGTAAAAGAGGAACCATACACCGATCCCAACTGGATGATGATGGTGCCGCTTCTGATCTTCGCGGCCGCAGTGCTGGTGTTTGGCCTGTATTCCGGGCCTCTGATGGAGTTGCTTACGGCGATAGGAGGTGAGGCCGGATGAAGACCCTGTTTGATGTGGCGATACCCGGATTCTGTGGGATGGGACTGCATTTTAAGCTGGACGGCTTCCGTCTGGTCTATTCCTGTATCGCCGTATTGATGTGGGCCGCCAGCGGTGCATTTTCCCTGGAATACATGGCTCACTATGAGAAACGCCGGAAATACTACGTTTTTTTATGGGTGACATTTTTTGCTACCGTGGGAGTGTTTCTGTCTGCGGATTTGTATACCACCTTTATTTTCTTCGAAATCATGTCCTTTACTTCGTATGTCTGGGTGGCATTCGACGAGAAGGAGGAGAGCCTTAAGGCGGCGGAAACCTATCTGGCTGTGGCGGTCATCGGCGGCCTTGCCATGCTCATGGGGCTGTTCCTTCTCTATGACCTGACGGGGACCCTGGATATGGATCTGATCGGTCCGGCGGCGCGGCCAGCCCTGGAGAACAGCGGCGGTTACCTTTCGCCAGCCGCACAGCTTTATACTGCGGGGGGACTGCTTCTATTCGGTTTTGGAGCCAAGGCGGGCTGCTTTCCACTCCATATCTGGCTTCCCAAGGCCCATCCGGTGGCACCGGCACCGGCCAGCGCGCTGTTGTCTGGAATACTGACGAAGGCCGGCGTATTCGGAATCATTGTGATTACCGGGGGGCTGTTCTTTTCCGATGGAAACTGGGGGCTTCTCCTCACCATGCTGGGGCTTGTGACCATGCTTCTGGGCGCGCTTCTGGCGCTGCTGTCCGTTAATTTAAAGAGGACGCTGGCGTGTTCGTCCATCTCTCAGATCGGATTCATTTTAACGGGAATCGGTATGGCAGTTCTTCTTTCCAGCGTGGGAGAAGAAAATGGTCTGGCGGTGTGGGGCACATTTCTTCACATGGTCAATCATTCGCTGTTTAAACTGGTGCTCTTTCTCTGCGCCGGGGCGGTGTATATGAATCTGCATAAGCTGAATTTAAATGATATCCGCGGTTTCGGCAGGAAGAAGCCGGCGCTTGGCTTCTGTTTCCTCATGGGAAGCCTGGGAATCGGCGGAATCCCGCTGTGGAGCGGTTATGTGAGCAAGACGCTGCTCCATGAGAGCATGGTGGAGTATGCGAAGGCCGTGGGAGAAGGGGCTGCCGTTTTGGTGAATCCGGGAATGGTTTCTTCCTCTGCCGGAATGCCTGACATCGTCACATCGCTTCTGCTGAATCCGGGAATCTGGAAAGCGGCGGAATGGGTGTTTCTTCTGACGGGAGGAATGACCGTGGCCTATATGCTGAAGCTGTTTATCGCCCTTTTTGTGGAAAAACATCCGACCGAGCAGGCGAAGTACGACGCGATGTCCACCTCCTGCATGAAGCCTCTCAGCCGTTCCGTGCTGGTTGGCTGTTCTGCGCTCATTCCGCTTCTGGGCATGACACCGCATCTGTCCATGGACCGGATCGCTAGAGCAGGCGAACCCTTTTTCCAGGGAGATGAGATGCTTCATTCCGTGGCTTATTTTTCTCTGGGAAATCTAAAGGGCGGAGTCATTTCCATCGGAATAGGCGTCGTGCTCTATGTCCTCGTCGTACGTTTGCTTCTGATGAAAAAGGACGAACGAGGCACAGCGATTTATGCAGACCGCCTGCCGTCCTGGCTGGATCTGGAGAATCTGGTCTACCGGCCGCTTCTTCTGCGTATTTTGCCTGGAATCTGCGGCACGGTATGCGCCTTGATCGACCGGTACCTGGTCTCCACGGTGGTGACTGTATTTCTGGCGGTGTCCTCCGTAGTCTGCCGGGCCATGGATTCATTCGTCGACGGCCTGATTCTCCTTGCGAGAAAGACGACTCACCGGCAGCTGCCGGGAACCGTAAAAATAAGGGAAAATGACAGACTCGCCTACATCCTTGGAGGTATGGCGGATGAAATCGCGGCATGGAAAGGCAGGCGGGGCAGGAAAATCAAAACGGACCGCACGTCTGCGATTCCACGTTTCATAGAGGCGGAGGAGGAGCTGAAACGGACCGGAAAGCTGGTCGAAGAAAGCTTTTCCTTTGGCCTGATGCTGTTCTGTATCGGGCTCTGCCTGACGCTTGGATATTTACTGGCAGTCTTCCTTATGGGATAGACCGCCGGGAACTGGAAGCCTCAAAATAGAATGTTCCCGCCGGCTTGGATGAACCGCTTCCGCGGAGATTCAAAGCGGCGGGGATTTTTTGTGTAATAGAAAAGTGTTCCTATTACACAAAAAGCCCTCTGGACAGGAGGCGCACTCCGTGCTGAGGAAGTATGGCTGCTGAAGCAGACGAGCTCCGGCGCAAGAGTCCGGATCACCGGGCTTTTGGAGACAGAACAGCAGGAGAATGCCGGGCTGTGCGGGAAATGCTGGATGAGGTCTTTCGAAATTTTTGTGTTTATGGTATGATGAATGCTTAAATACGAAACACTGGAGATACAGGATGGAGGAAAAGGACATTGATGATAGAGACAGAACGGCTACAGCTGATTCCGCTGACGCCGGATCAATTAAGGCTTTGGGTTACTGATATGGCAGAGTTGGGGTCGGAACTCGGTGTTGCCTATAATGCTGAGCCGATGGAAGGTATTTTCCTGAAAATTGTTGAAGGGCACTGGCCTCCATACGTGTACTGGGCAGATGCGGCTTTAAGAAGTGGAAGACAGAGGAAAATTTGTGGTGGAGGCTTGACGGATGAACATACAGATATTCGGTAAAAAGAAGTGTTTTGATACGAAGAAGGCGGAGCGGTATTTTAAGGAACGGAATATACGCGTTTAGATGATCGATATGGCGGAAAAGGGCATGAGCAAAGGAGAGTTTACCAATGTAAAGCAGGCGGTTGGAGGCGTGGAAGCGCTGATCGACGAAAACTGCAAAGACAAGGATCTGCTGGCCCTCTTAAAGTATCTGTCACCTGAGGACCGGGAGGAAAAGCTTCTGCTGAATTCCCAGGCCATAAAGACTCCAGTGGTTCGGAATGGGAAAAAAGCGACTGTGGGATACCGGCCGGAGATATGGAAAGAATGGGACGAGTAGTCCGTTCTTCAGGCACGCTCTGAGAAAGTGAGGAAATGTATGACAGGTATGAACAGGTCCAGGACGGCCCTTATAGCCGCTGCTCTTGTGTGCGTTCTTGCGTCTGGCGGCTGCGCCTCCGGACACGCGGCACAGGAGAATGGAACATCAGGAGGACAGACGCCCCCGACTTCTGCAAAAAGCAGCCAGAAGGTGAATGCGGGGACAACCTCAACCGGCATTCAGGAAGAGACCTCTCCGTCAGACAAAGATATATCGGCAGAACCGGTGAATCATGTAAATGGCAGCAGCGAAAATGGTGCCGCGGAGGCTGAAGGCCGGACGTCACTGGACTCTCTGAAGCTGCAGGAAACCGTCTTAAAAGGGATGGTCTGGACTGCATCGGAGAAGCGGATGGTCTATAATACTGCTGATAATTCGTTTGCGTGGTGGTGTCTCTACGGCATCGCGGGGACCGGAGCAGCGCAGGGAGAGACGGAGGTTTCCGTGAAGACAGGAAAGCTGAAGGAGTATATGTCCGTCCTTTTTGAAGGAAAAACGGAGCTTCCTTCCATACCGGAATCCATGGCCGGATTTATCGTGCCCGACGAAAAGGATGACGCTGTCGTATTTCACATAGAAGGAGCATTCGACGGCAGTTTTACTTTTTCGGAGCCGGAACCTGTCGATGAGGACCATGTGAAGGTTACGGGAACATGGAATACAGAGAAAACAGACCCGCCGGCTATCCAGTTTTATCTGGTAAAAAGAGCAGGGGACGATTATCCCTACACGGTCCAGTATATGGAGATGGAGGGATACGTCTGCAATGATATCCTGGAAGGCGACCGTGTCTTCGAGCCATAAAGACAGCAGTACCGTGTGCGGCAGTCTTCCGGACAGGAGAGAGCCGCACACGTTTGCATTTTAAAAATAGAAAAAATCTATAGGTTTTTCAAAGAAATCTGCATTGTTATTCCAGTTCAGACTGCTATAATAACCGTAGACAATTTTAGAAGGAGGACATGACAATGGCAATTTTAGTTACTGGCGGAGCCGGATACATCGGAAGTCACACCTGCGTAGAGCTTTTGAAGGCGGGCTATGAGGTGGTAGTAGTGGATAATCTCTGTAATTCCTGTGAGGAATCCATGGAACGTGTACAGGAGATTACGGGAAAGACGCTTGCATTCTACGAGGCTGATCTGCTGGACAAAGCAGCGATAAGCCGTATTTTTAAAGAGCAGAAGATCGATGCGGTGATCCATTTCGCAGGCCTTAAGGCGGTGGGAGAATCTGTTTACAAACCGCTGGAATACTATCACAACAATATTACCGGCACACTCGTGCTCTGTGATGTCATGCGTGAACACGGCGTAAAAAGCATTGTATTCAGTTCCTCCGCGACTGTATATGGCGATCCTGCATTTGTTCCGATCACGGAAGAGTGCCCGAAGGGAGAGATCACCAATCCATATGGCCGGACAAAGGGAATGCTGGAGCAGATTCTGACCGATTTACATACGGCAGATCCGGAGTGGAATGTCATGCTTCTGCGCTATTTCAATCCGATCGGAGCTCATGAATCGGGAAGAATCGGTGAGAACCCGAAGGGAATTCCGAACAATCTGCTCCCATATATCACCCAGGTTGCAGTCGGCAAGCTGGAATCTCTCGGAGTCTTCGGAAATGATTATGATACCCCGGATGGAACGTGTGTCCGGGATTATATTCACGTTGTGGATTTGGCGGACGGCCACGTCAAGGCGCTTAAGAAGATGGAAGGCGAAAAGGGCGGCGTATTGATCTACAACCTGGGAACCGGCTGCGGATACAGCGTTCTTGACGTTATTCATGCCTTTGAAGAAGCCAATGATTTAAAGGTTCCTTACGAGTTCAAGCCGAGGAGAGCGGGCGATGTACCTCAGTGCTACGCCGATCCGGCAAAGGCAGAACGTGAGCTGGGCTGGAAGGCGGAACGCGGTTTAAAGGACATGTGCCGCGATTCCTGGAACTGGCAGAAGAATAATCCGGAAGGATATGCGGAATAAAAAGATATACTGTGATGTTATGAAGTAATGGAAAATACAACCGCTTATGCGGTGTGGACGGCTCTCCGGCGCTGGAATTCAGGCGCCGGAGGAAGCCGTTTTTTTGTTTTGTGTAACGGGATAGAAAGCGATACGAAGATAGAAAATAAAGACAAAAGATATTGCTCGAACATATATTCGAAAATACTTGATATATTCTTTACAGTATGCTAAAATAAAAGAAAAAAAAGAACGTATGTTCGAGGTGACCTATGCTGATTCAGGAAGATTTAAGTATACAGGAAAAACTGGAGATCCTTTCCGACGCTGCCAAATACGATGTGGCCTGCACCTCCAGCGGCGTTGACAGAAAAGGTAAGGCAGGGATGCTTGGCAACACGGTTGCAGCCGGACTCTGTCACAGCTTTGCGGGAGACGGAAGATGCATCTCCCTTTTGAAGATTCTCTTCACCAACCAGTGCATCTATGACTGCAAATATTGTATTAACCGCTGTTCCAATGACGTGGTAAGGACCGCATTTACACCGGACGAGGTCTGTACATTGACCATGGAGTTTTACAGGCGGAATTATATTGAGGGGCTGTTTTTGAGCTCCGGAATTTTATACAGCGCGGATTACACCATGGATTTGATCTACCAGACCTTAAAGAAGCTGAGAGAGGTATACCGCTTTAATGGCTATATCCACGTAAAGGCAATTCCGGGGGCCGACCCGGTTTTAATTGAAAAAGTGGGATTTCTGGCAGACCGAATGAGCATAAACCTGGAGCTGCCGACCGCGGATGGCTTAAAAAAGCTGGCTCCCGGTAAGAGCAGAAGCAAGATACTGACTCCCATGAGACAGATTCAGCGTGGCATAACCGCGAATAAGTTCGAGCTGATGGAATATAAAAGGACGCCCTCCTTCGTGCCCGCGGGACAGAGTACACAGATGATCGTGGGCGCGACGCCGGAAAATGATTATCAGATGATGATGGTGGCGGAGGCGCTCTACCAGAACTATGATTTAAAGCGGGTTTTCTATTCAGCCTTCGTCCCGGTCAACGAGGATTCCAGCCTTCCGGCGCTTCCGGGCGGGCCGCCGCTTCTGCGGGAACACCGGCTCTATCAGGCGGACTGGCTCCTGCGGTTTTACGGCTTTAAGGCATCGGAGCTCCTGACAGAGGACCGGCCGAATTTCAATGTGTTTCTGGATCCCAAGTGTGACTGGGCGCTCCGCCATTTGGAACTGTTTCCGGTAGAGATCAACCGTGCCGATTACTATACGCTTTTGCGGGTTCCGGGAATGGGAGTGAAATCCGTAAAACGAATCATCGCGGCCAGAAGGCAGGGCCTGCTGGATTTCGAATCCTTAAAGAAGATGGGAGTCGTACTGAAGAGAGCCATGTATTTTATTACATGTTCCGGCCGGATGATGTATCCGACCAGGATGGATGAGGATTACATCACCAGCCACTTAGTCGGTGATGAGCGCCGTGCAGTATGGGATATCAGCCAGCAGGGGGCTTACCGCCAGCTGTCGCTGTTCGATGACATGAAGCTTAATATGGCCCCGGTCCCTGCAGACCGGTATTCAGTAGTAACAGGGAGTATGTGAGTGATATGACGGTTTATACGTGTAAAGATAGCTTTGAAGGGATTTTAACAGGTGTGTATGACGCATGGATGAGCCGGAAGGGCCATTCCAATGTGAGACTGGAGACTGCGGGCCAATACAGCACCATGGAACTGTTCTGTGATTACATTGACGTCATACCCGACGAGGAAAAGGTGGAAAAGGTGATCCGGTCGGTGCGGACCAGAATATCGGAAGCAGCGTATGAAGCCATCTACAAGGCCTCCTTGAGCCGGAACGGAGAGAAGGCGGATCATATCTACCGTTTCCTGATCCGGGGGTTCCAGAAGGGAGCAGGCATCACCCAGAGCCTCCAGCTGCCCGAGGTATTCCAGATATTCGATATGTGCCGGAATCTTGACAACGAGGCGCATCTGGAGACGGAGTTTCTGCGGTTTATCCAGATGGATGAGGACATGCTGGTCAGCCGGATCGGCCCGAAGAATGATGTGCTGGTGTTAATCGCCCCTCATTTTGCAGACCGCATGCCGGCGGAGAACTGGATTATCTATGACGAGAAAAGGAAGAAGGCCGCCCTTCATCAGGCTGGACGGCCATGGTTTCTTATGGAGCTGGATTCCAGAGAGTGGGAGGAAAAGCTTCATAAGGCGACAGAAGACGACGAATACCGGGAACTGTGGAAGGCATTAAGGAGGAGTATTACCATAAAAGAGCGGTGGAATCCGGTGTGCCAGAGGACTCATATGCCGCTGAGGTACAGGGCGTATATGCCGGAATTTGACCATGGCTTAAAGGATCAGTGGTGATTACAGTCCGAAAGACCGGAGGAAGTCTTTCACGAACTTTGCATTTATGATATACTTCTCTTATACGACAGAATGATACTGTTCATGTTTCAGAGAGGAGTCACTTACATGATAAGACGAAGAGAGTTCAGAGTTCCTTCCAGCGATGGAAAATCAGGACTGCATACCGTTTTGTGGGAACCGGATGGAGAGGTGAGACAGCTTCTTTTGATTTCTCACGGAATGACGGAGCATATCCTTCGGTACGATCCATTTGCCTGTTTCCTGGCAGAACAGGGAATTGCGGTGATCGGCCATGATCATCTCGGTCATGGAGGAACGGTGCAGAATGGGCGGTATGGCTACTTTGCCGATAAGGTCGGCCATGTCTGCGTTATCAGGGATTTACATAGGACAGCCAGCCGCATACGCGTCATGTACCCGGGGCGTCCGCTGTATATGCTGGGGCACAGCATGGGGTCCTTTTTCCTCAGACGGTATCTTACACTGTATGGGGAAGAACTGGCAGGTGCGATCATTATGGGAACGGGAGACCAGGCGATGCCGATTGTGATCGCAGGCAAACTGATTGCCGCCTCCATCGGCCTGATCCGGGGAAAAGAGTATCAGAGCAAATGGATGCACCAGCTGGTTTTGGGGAATTACAACCGTTCTTTTATGCCGTCCAGAACAGACAATGACTGGCTCTCCAAGAACTGTGAATCTGTGGATCAGTACTGCGGTGACCCGTTCTGTAATTTTAAGTTCACCGCTTCGGCGTACTGTGATTTCTTCAATATTATGCTGGATTTAAAGCTGCACCGCCAGGAAGACCGGATTCCCAGATCCCTGCCGCTCTTTATTCTGTCAGGGGCACAGGATCCGGTCGGTGAATTCGGGAGAGGCGTCAGACGCGTGTTCCGCAGGTATAAGAAGATCGGCATGACGGATACCGAGATGATTCTCTACCCGGATGACCGCCATGAGCTGTTGAACGAGACAGATAAAGAAGCGGTCTGGCATGATATCTTAAGCTGGATTACGTATCACCAGTATAGCATTGCATAAATAACTGAGTAACAGTGTCTGGCAGGCAGGTTAAAAACTGCTTGCCAGACAATCTAAAATCCTGTATGATAAATACAGGTTCCAATTCAGGAACGTTCTATGAATCGATGCGGTTCTGCATCATATTTCCAACAGAGAATGAAAACACAAAATGAAAACACAGAATAAAACACAGAAATTAAAATCAGGAAGGGAGAAATTGTGTTCAGCAAAGTGCATAGTATTGGTATTTTGGGCGTCGAAGGATACCCTGTCGTGGTGGAGGCGGATGTGAGCGAAGGACTCCCCGGCTTTACTATGGTTGGTTATCTCTCAGGAGCGGTGAGGGAGGCGCAGGACCGGGTTCGGACCGCTCTGAAGAATTCCGGTTTCCGGCTTCCGGCCAGAAAGATTACGGTGAACCTGTCGCCTGCGGATATCAGGAAAGAGGGAACCGGATTCGACCTTCCCATCGCAGTCGCGGTTCTGGCGGCCACCGGACTGGTGGACCAGTCGATTCTGGATACCAGCGTCCTGGTGGGAGAACTGGGGCTGGATGGAAGAATCAAACCGGTTTCCGGAATTCTGTCGATCGTGGCTGCAGCCGGGAATGCGGGAAAGAAACGGTGTTTTCTTCCGATTCCCAATGTGAGCGAGGGACAGATCATCGGGAACATCGACATCATTGGCGTGGAGGACATCAGAGAGCTGGCGGGTATGTTAAATGATCCTGACCAGCTGTCACCGGCCATAAGACAGGAAAAAGCGTGCTTTTCGGAGAAAGATGCTTACGATGTGGATTTCTCTGAGGTAAATGGTCAGTTTCTTCTCAAGCGGGCCACGGAGATCGCGGTGGCCGGCATGCATAACATCCTCTATATCGGTCCGGCCGGGACAGGAAAGACTATGGTGGCGAGACGAATTCCAACCATCATGCCATCCCTGTCCCACGAGGAGAATGTAGAGATATCGAAGATATACAGCATCTGCGGCCTTCTTCATCAGGATCAGCCGCTGCTGTCCAGGCGGCCATTTCGGAGTCCGCACCACACCATCAGTCCGCAGGCTTTGACCGGCGGAGGAAGAATTCCTAAACCCGGAGAGATTTCTCTGGCTTCCAGGGGCGTTCTGTTCCTGGATGAGTTACCCGAGTTTCAGAAAAACAGCATAGAGGTCTTAAGACAGCCGCTGGAGGAACGGAAGATTACGATCTCCAGATTGCACAGCGCTTACGAATTTCCTGCGGATTTTATGCTCGCTGCCGCTATGAATCCGTGTAAATGCGGCTATTATCCCGACCGGAGCCGGTGTACGTGTACGGAGCCGCAGATACAGCGGTACTTGAGCCGAATTTCAAAACCATTGCTGGACAGGATCGATATTTGCGCCGAGGCGGTGCCGATGAAGTATGAGGAACTGAAGGATAAGGGGAAGGGGGAACCTTCCGGTGCCATCCGGGAGAGGATCGAGGCAGCAAGGATTATTCAGAGACAGCGTTTTGAGGGCAGCGGAATCTATTTTAACAGTGCCATGAACGGGGCGCAGATCGGAGATTTCTGTCGCCTGGGCCAGCTTGAACAGGTATATCTAAAGCGTATTTTTGAACACATGGGGCTTAGTGCCAGAGGATACGGAAAAATACTGAAAGTGGCCAGAACCATCGCGGATCTGGAAGGTAGCGGCGAAATAAAAAAAGAACATCTGGCGGAAGCGGCAGGGCTTCGCAGCCTGGAAGAAAAATATTGGGGAGGCAGTCATCATGATATCATATAAGGAACGTCAATATCTCTGCTGGTTTCTATCCGTGCCCGGAATTGGCGCGGTTACCGGCATGCGTCTTTTTAAACAGTTTAAAAGTTTTGAAGAGATATATAATATAGAAGGAAAAAAACTGGAAAATGCAGGATTGCTGAGGCCGAAGGAGGCTGCCGTGTTCGATGCGGAAAAGTGCCAACTGGACAGACGAAAAAGAGAACTGGAAGAATTGGAAAAAGAGGGAATCCGTTTGATTGCATTTTTGGATGGGAATTATCCAAAGCGACTGCTTAAGATACACGATTATCCGGTGGGACTCTTCGTCAGAGGAGAACTTCCGGCTGAGGAGCGGCCGGCTGCTGCCGTAATCGGAGCAAGAAACTGCACCAATTACGGAAAGCAGGAAGCAGAATACATGGCAGCGGAGCTGGCGAAGGCCGGAGTGCAGATTATCAGCGGCCTTGCCTACGGCATCGACGGCGCAGGCCATAGGGGAGCGCTGAAGGCCGGCGGGAAGACATTTGGCGTATTGGGGTGCGGGATCAAGATCTGTTATCCGCGGGAGAACTACGGGCTCTACGAACGCATGTGCCGCCACGGCGGTGTTCTGTCGGAGTGGATGCCGTGGGAGCAGCCGCAGCAGAAAAACTTTCCCATAAGGAACCGGATCATCAGCGGACTCTCCGATGTGATTCTTGTAATGGAGGCCAGACAGAAGAGCGGGTCTCTTATTACCGCAGGAATCGGACTGGAACAGGGAAAAGAAATTTTTGCGCTTCCGGGACGGATATCAGATCCGCTGAGCGAGGGCTGTAACCGGCTGATTTCTGAGGGCGCAGGCGTTCTTTTAAGTCCGGAGGATGTACTGGAATATTTCACTCTGAGGGATGGTAAAATATTAAGAGTTCATGAAAAAAATGAGAACGGGCTTGCCAAAAAAGAAAAAATGGTGTATAGTTGCCTCGATTTGCAACCGAAGGGGTTAGAAGAGATTGTGATCTTAAGCGGACTGTCTGTGAGTGAATGTATCGGCACACTTCTGGATCTGGAACTGGGCGGTTATGTGGTTCAGACATCCCATCAATATTATGGTAAGAGATTATAGGCGAGGAGTTTTGTATGGCGAATTGTTTAGTTATTGTGGAGTCACCCGCGAAGGTGAAAACGATTAAAAAATTTTTGGGAACGAGCTATGAGGTTGATGCTTCAAATGGTCATGTAAGAGACTTGCCTAAGAGTCAGCTGGGAATCAGCCCGGAACAGGATTTTGAACCAAAGTATATTACGATCCGGGGAAAAGGGGATATTCTTGCGAAGCTTCGCAAGGAAGTGAAAAAAGCAGATAAAATTTATCTCGCAACTGACCCTGACCGTGAGGGAGAAGCCATTTCCTGGCATTTGGTGAAGGCCTTAAAGCTGGATGAGCAGAAGGATAAGCAGGTATACAGGATCAGCTTCAATGAGATTACGAAAAACGCGGTGAAGGCCTCCTTGAAGGCGCCGAGGGAGATAGACATGGATCTCGTGGACGCACAGCAGACGAGAAGAATTCTGGACCGTATGGTTGGATATATGATCAGCCCGATTCTCTGGGCAAAGGTAAAGCGTGGCTTAAGTGCAGGCCGTGTTCAGTCGGTGGCACTTCGCATGATCTGCGACAGGGAAGAGGAGATTAACGCCTTTATTCCGGAAGAGTACTGGAACCTTGAGGCGGATTTAAAACAGCAGGGAAGCAAGAAGGCCCTGGCCGCCAAGTTCTATGGCAATAAAGAAGGAAAGATCACGATCCGCAATAAAGAAGAACTGGATGGGATATTAAAGGATCTGGAAGGCAGCGACTACGTGGTGGATGAGGTGAAGAACGGGGAGCGGATCAAGAAGGCGCCGATTCCGTTTACGACCAGTACGCTTCAGCAGGAGGCTTCCAAGGTCTTAAACTTCTCTACACAGAAGACGATGCGTCTGGCCCAGCAGCTCTATGAAGGCGTGGAGGTGAAGGGACACGGAACCGTCGGTCTTATCACTTATCTGCGTACCGATTCTACCAGAATCGCAGAGGAGGCCGATATGGCGGCGAGGGCGTTTATCGAGGCGCAGTACGGTAGCAAATACGTGGCCAGCGGAGAACAGGCGAAGAAGAGCGGAGCCAAAATCCAGGATGCACACGAGGCGATCCGTCCCACTGATATCAGCCTGACACCGGTAATCGTTAAGGAATCGCTTCAGCGTGATTTATTCCGTCTGTACCAGCTGATCTGGAAACGCTTTGCGGCGAGCCGTATGCAGTCGGCTGTCTATGAGACGACATCCGTCAAGGTTGCGGCAGGAGATTACTACTTTACATTAGCAGCTTCGAAACTGGCTTTCGACGGATTCATGTCTGTTTACATTCAGGAGGACGAGAAGGAAGAGAGCAACGCCCTTCTTGGGAAGCTGGAGAAGGGAAGCGTTTTAACCCTTGAGAAGCTGGACAGCAGCCAGCACTTTACCCAGCCTCCGGCACATTTTACTGAGGCATCTCTGGTAAAGTCCATGGAAGAACAGGGAATCGGCCGTCCAAGTACGTACGCGCCGACGATCACGACGATTATTGCCAGACGCTATGTAGCAAAGGAAAATAAAAACCTTTATGTAACAGAACTGGGGGAAGTTGTCAACAGCATGATGAAGCAGAGCTTTCCCAGCATTGTCGATATCACCTTTACCGCTAATCTGGAATTCCTTCTGGATAAGGTGGGAGACGGTTCCGTTCCGTGGAAGACCGTGGTGCGCAATTTCTATCCGGATTTAAAGGAAGCGGTTGACAAGGCGGAGGTGGAACTGGAGTCCGTGACCATCGCGGATGAGGTGACAGAGGAAATCTGTGAGATCTGCGGCCGGAACATGGTAATCAAATATGGCCCTCACGGTAAGTTCCTGGCGTGTCCCGGATTCCCGGAATGCAAGAATACAAAGCCGTATCTGGAGAAGATCGGCGTACCGTGTCCCAAGTGCGGAAAGGACGTCGTCATCAAGAAGACGAAGAAGGGCAGAATTTATTACGGATGCGAAGCCAATCCGGAGTGTGATTTCATGTCCTGGCAGAGACCTTCCACAGAGAAATGTCCGAAATGTGGCGCTTATATGGTCGAAAAAGGCAATAAACTGCTCTGCTCCAACGAACAGTGTGGTTACAGTACGAGCAAAAATACAAAATAGAATAATTATTAAGAAAATCGAAAATCTTCAAAAAATGATTGTTATTTTGCTGGAATAGTGTTAATATTTAAATATTAAAGGGGTATTTTGAGCTTTCCTACAAATTCTTAAGGAGGTTTTCGGTTATGAGTGTTCAATTGTTGGACAAAACTAGGAAAATTAACAAGTTATTGCATAACAACAACTCGCACAAAGTAGTATTTAACGATATCTGTGAAGTGCTCAGCGAGATATTAAATTCTAATATTCTCGTGATCAGTAAAAAGGGGAAGGTACTGGGTGTTGCGATCAGTTCTGATGTAGAAGAGATACAGGAACTGATTGCAGATCAGGTCGGCGGCTACGTGGATGGTATGCTGAATGAACGTCTGCTCGGTATTCTTTCCACCAAGGAAAATGTGAATCTCGAGACTCTCGGATTTATAGGCGACAATATCCGCAAGTACCAGGCTATTATCACTCCTATCGATATTGCGGGTGAGCGTCTGGGAACGCTGTTCATCTACAAGTCAGATGCTCAGTACGATATTGACGATATCATTCTGAGCGAATACGGAACGACGGTCGTAGGCCTTGAGATGATGCGGTCCGTAAATGAGGAGAATGCAGAGGAGACAAGAAAGGTTCAGATCGTAAAATCCGCGATCAGCACCTTATCCTTTTCAGAGCTGGAGGCAATCACTCATATTTTCGACGAACTTGACGGAAATGAGGGAATCCTGGTAGCCAGCAAGATCGCTGACCGCGTGGGAATTACCCGTTCAGTCATCGTCAACGCTCTCAGAAAGTTCGAGAGTGCAGGCGTTATCGAATCCCGTTCTTCCGGTATGAAGGGAACCTACATCAAAGTTTTAAACGATGTGGTTTTCGATGAGCTGAAGGCGATCAAGGCCGGCAACGGAAAGTCGATGCAGGGACACAGAGAGATAAAAGAACCGTAAATCAGGACGTCGGCAAAAGAAGCAGCGAAGAAAAACTGCTTCTTTTTTTTTACGAAAGTATGAAAAAAATTGTCATTAAAAGTAAAAAATGACTTGCACAGGCATTAAAGATATGCTATACTAGCTAGGCTTACAAAAAAACACGTTTGCGGATTCTGGAGGAAGGTGCCGAAATATCGGTCTCCTTGGAAGCAAGAGAAGCAGACGGAAGAAAAACCAAATGGAGGTAATAACATGAGCGTTATTTCAATGAAACAGCTGTTGGAGGCTGGTGTACATTTCGGTCACCAGACAAGAAGATGGAACCCTAAGATGGCTCCGTACATCTACACAGAAAGAAACGGCATCTACATCATCGACTTACAGAAGTCTGTTGTAAAAGTAGACGAGGCTTACAAAGCCGTAGCCGACATCGCTGCAGAAGGCGGCAAGATCCTTTTCGTAGGAACCAAGAAGCAGGCTCAGGACGCGATCAGAACAGAAGCAGAGCGTTGCGGTATGTACTTTGTAAATGAGAGATGGCTGGGCGGAATGCTTACAAACTTCAAGACAATCCAGTCCAGAATTGGAAGATTAAAACAGATCGAGACCATGTCCGAAGACGGAACATTTGATGTTCTTCCTAAGAAGGAAGTTATTGCTCTCAAGAAAGAATGGGAGAAACTGGAGAAAAACCTTGGCGGAATTAAAGAAATGAAGAAGATTCCGGATGCTATCTTTGTTGTAGATCCTAAGAAAGAGAGAATCTGCGTTCAGGAAGCTCATACACTGGGAATTCCGTTAATTGGTATTGCTGATACGAACTGTGATCCGGAAGAACTCGATTTCGTGATTCCGGGTAATGACGATGCAATCAGAGCCGTTAAGCTGATCGTATCCAAGATGGCGGATGCAGTAATCGAGGCAAACCAGGGCGAGGCAACAGCTGAAGAAGCAGAAGCAGCTCAGGATATGGAAGAGGCTGTAGAGGCTTAATTGTTCAGGCAGATGAATGCTTCGACCGGCTGTGATAAGCGGGTTGAAGCATTTTTCGATTTATGGGGCAGCAGGATTCGCGCTGCGGCAGATACTGCCGTGGTGAAAAGGAAGAAGTTCCCTATAGACCAGGAAGCTTAAACCTGTATAATATGAATAACGAAAAGAATATGGAGGGAAATCAAATGGCAGCAATTACGGCTGGAATGGTAAAAGAGTTAAGAGAAATGACCGGTGCAGGCATGATGGATTGTAAGAAAGCACTTGCGGCAACCGATGGAGATATGGAAAAGGCTGTAGAATTTTTAAGAGAAAAAGGACTTGCAGCTGCATCCAAGAAGGCGGGAAGAATCGCAGCAGAAGGTCTTGTTAAGACCCTCGTAAGCGAAGATGGAAAGTCTGCGGCAATCGTTGAAGTAAACAGCGAGACAGACTTCGTAGCAAAGAACGCCCAGTTCCAGGGCTATGTGGCCGATGTGGCAGCACAGGTACTGGCCAGCAGCGCGCAGGATATGGATGCATTCATGGCGGAAGCATGGGCAAAGGATGCTTCCCTGACTGTAGCTCAGGTATTATCCAGCCAGATCGCAGTAATCGGCGAGAACATGAACATCAGAAGATTCGAGAAGATCACCACAGACGGTGTAGTAATCGACTATATCCACGGCGGCGGAAGAATCGGCGTATTACTGGAAGCTTCTGCTGAAGTTGTTAACGATGATGTAAAAGAGGCCTTAAAGAACGTTGCAATGCAGATTGCAGCTTTAACACCAAAGTATGTAAAGAGAGACGAGATTCCTCAGGAATTCGTCGAGCATGAAACTGAGATACTAAAGGTTCAGGCAAAGAACGAGAATCCGGATAAGCCGGACGCTATCATCGAGAAGATGATCGTTGGCCGTCTCAACAAGGAATTAAAAGAATTCTGTCTGTTAGACCAGGCTTACGTGAAAGATGGCGATTTAACTGTTGCTAAATACTTAGAGCAGGTTTCCAAAGAAGTTGGCGGAAAGATCGAACTGAAGAAATTCGTTCGTTTTGAAACCGGAGAAGGTCTTGAGAAAAAAGAAGAAGATTTTGCTGCTGAAGTTGCAAAACAGATGCAGTAATAGATTCCGCCGAACGTATGTGAGGAGGACTTTCCAAGGAAAGAGGATTCAGGGGGGAATCCCATGGGCATCCATGGGATTTTTCTATAGAGACAGTGTCCGTTTAGCGTTGACAGATGTTTCCAAATTGGACGGACACTTCGCCCTTTTTCCGGGTTCAGAGCAGGAGAGACTATTGATATTTCGCAGAACGCAGGGATGGAAGCCTGTAAGGCTTCCGTCCGGGCTGCGCGAAGGAAACCTTATACCAAAGGAGTTGACACAATGGCTAAATATATTTTTAAACGTATCATCATGGCGATTGTAACAATATTTGCGGTTGCATCTGTTACATTCTTCGTTATGAACATGGTACCCGGCGGCCCTTTCATGTCAGAGAAGGCCATAAGTCCGCAGGCACAGGCCGCATTGAATGAGAAATACGGTCTTGATAAGCCTCTAAGTGAGCAGTATGTTACATATATGAAAGATCTTCTTCACGGAAATCTCGGTTTAAGCGTAAAACAGCGCGGCCGTACCGTGAATATGATCATCGCATCGAAGTTCCCGGTGTCCGCAAGAGTCGGCGGCATCGCAATCTTAACGGCAGTTCTGGTGGGCGTTCCACTGGGGAGTATTGCCGCCTTTAAACGAGGGACGGTGGTGGATGACATCATAATCGTATTCAGTACGTGCGGAATTGCGATTCCCAGTTTCGTAATCTGTACGATCCTGATGTATGTCCTGAGTCTGAAGCTGGGGCTGCTGCCCACGTACGGACTGGCATCGTGGAAAAACTACATCATGCCGGTTATTGCGCTGGCACTGTATCCGTCGTCCTATATCGCACGTCTGATGCGTTCTTCCATGCTGGATGTTATGGGCCAGGACTACATGAGAACAGCACGCGCAAAGGGACTTTCTCAGATAATCAGTATTTTCAAGCATGCGCTTCGTAACGCGATTCTTCCGGTTGTTACGTATTTGGGACCGCTTCTTGCCTATACGGTAACGGGAAGCTTCATTGTCGAGAAAATTTTCACAATCCCGGGCCTTGGCTCCGAGTTTATCGGTTCCATCACAGGACGTGATTATCCGCTGATCATGGGAACTACCATATTCCTTGCCTCATTGATGGTTGTTATGAACGTGATTGTAGACGTTGCCTACAAATTCATCGATCCACGTATTAATCTTAAATAGAAAGGAGAAAGAAGATGTCGAATAATAAATTATCATTACAGCTTAACGTAGACGACTTTCTCCCGGCAAGTGACGAGGAAAAAGAGAGTCTTACCGTCCTCCGCAAGAGTGTTGGCTTCTGGCAGGATGGAATACGCCGTTTAAAGAAGAATAAGATTGCCATGGTCAGCCTGGTAGTTATTGTTTTTGTATTCATTTTTTCATTCCTGGTACCACAGTTCTACCCATACAGCTATGAGCAGCAGATTCGTGGAAGCGAGAATCTGGCACCCATGCAGTATTCAGAAAAGGAACTGGAGGCAAAGGCAGCGGGAGAGAGCGTATTCCCGCATGTGCTGGGAACGGATAACCTGGGACGTGACTATGCAGTCCGTGTCATGATGGGCAGCCGTGTCTCCCTTACCGTAGGACTTGTGGCCTCCGCTATCATCCTGTTGATTGGTTCCCTTTATGGTTCCGTCGCGGGCTTCTTCGGCGGCTGGGTCGATATGATTATGATGCGTATCGTTGATATGATCTATACGGTCCCTGATATTCTGATCATCGTTCTTTTATCGGTTGCATTTGACCAGCCCCTAAAGGCGTTGGCTCAAAAACCGGGATTTGAATGGATTCAGGTAATCGGTGTCAACCTGATCAGTATTTTCGTCGTGTTCGCCCTTCTTTACTGGGTCGGTATGGCCCGAATCGTTCGAAGCCAGATCCTCATTCTGAAGGAGCAGGAATACGTGACCGCGGCCAGGGCACTGGGGGCTTCCAATGGCCGTATCATTAGGAAGCACTTACTGACAAACTGTATCGGTACTCTGATTGTAACCACAACGCTGCAGATTCCGTCCTCGATCTTTACGGAAAGTTTCTTAAGCTTCTTAGGTCTTGGCGTTGCTGCGCCTATGCCTTCTCTGGGAAGCCTTGCCAGTGCTGCGTTAAATGGTCTGCAGTCTTATCCGCACCGTCTGTTTGCACCTGCGCTTGCGATTTCCGTCATCATTTTAAGCTTTAACTTACTGGGCGACGGTCTGCGTGACGCGTTTGACCCGAAACTCAAAGACTAAAGGAGGAGAGATACGATGAGCGAGTATTTGGTAAATATCAAAAATGAACGCCTTTCTTTCTTTACTCCCGCGGGTGAAGTAAAGGCATTAAATGATGTGTCTCTTCATTTAAAAGAAGGCGAAGTGCTGGGAATTGTTGGCGAATCCGGTTCCGGTAAATCCGTAACCGCATACAGCTTAATGGGAATTACCGCTTATCCGGGCCGTCTGATCGGCGGTTCCCTGGAATTCAACGGTCATGAGATCGAAAAGATGTCAGAAAAGGAACTGAGGAAAGTACGTGGAAATGAGATTTCCATTATTTTCCAGGACCCGATGACCAGCTTGAATCCGGTTTATTCCATCGGAAACCAGATCCGTGAGGTAATTATGCTTCATACGGATAAGAATAAACAGCAGGCGAATGAGAGAGCGAAGGAACTTCTGACTCTCGTTGGAATCAACGAGCCGGAGAAGCGTCTGAAACAGTATCCTCACGAGCTGTCCGGCGGTATGCGCCAGCGTGTGATGATCGCCATCGCCCTTGCCTGCGAACCGAAGCTTTTGATCGCAGATGAGCCGACCACGGCTCTGGATGTTACCATTCAGGCCCAGATTCTCGAGCTTATGATGGACTTAAAGGAAAAACTGGGCATGGCGATTATCATGATCACTCATGACTTGGGTGTTGTTGCCAATATGTGTGACAGAATCGCCGTTATGTATGCCGGCAAGGTTGTGGAATACGGCACGACAGATGATATCTTCTACCGTCCGTCCCACGAGTACACAAAGGGACTGATCCGGAGTATTCCGAAGCTGACGGAAAAAGAGCATAATAAGCTGGTACCTATCGAGGGAAGCCCTGTCGATATGCTGAATCCGCCTGCAGGATGCCCGTTTGCGCCGCGGTGCCGCGCCTGCATGAAGATCTGCTTAAGAGAGATGCCGCCGTATACAGATTTATCCGATATCCATTACAGTGCATGCTGGCTGATGCAGAAGAGAGAGTTTGACAAACAGCAGGATTCCAGGACACAGAAGGGGGATGCATGATGGAAGACAAGTATCTGGTAGAAGTAAAACACTTACAGCAGTATTTCCCGGTTGCAGGAAGTAAGCTTTTTGAAAAGAAGGTTGTAAAGGCGGTCGATAACGTTTCCTTCGGTATCCGAAGGGGAGAGACGCTCGGCCTGGTAGGTGAGTCCGGTTGTGGAAAGACGACAACCGGCCGTACTCTGCTTCGTTTATATGAACCGACGGATGGAACGATTCTCTATGACGGCAAAGATATCACGCATGTGAATATGCTTCCTTACCGCCGTAAGATGCAGATCGTATTCCAGGATCCGTACGCGAGCCTGGATCCGCGTATGACAGTCGAGGATATCGTCGGCGAGGCCATCGACATCCATCGTCTGGCTGCCAACAAAAAGGACCGTCACGAGAGAATCTTATCCGTGCTTTCCACCGTTGGCTTAAACTCCGAGCATGCGAACCGTTATCCTCACGAGTTCTCAGGCGGACAGCGTCAGCGTGTCGGCATTGCGCGCGCCTTGGCGGTAAATCCGGAGTTTATTGTGTGTGATGAGCCTGTATCCGCACTGGATGTATCCATCCAGGCCCAGGTTGTCAACATGTTCGAGCAGCTTCAGGAAGAACTGGGACTGACCTATCTTTTCATTGCACATGATTTATCCATTGTAAAACATATATCAAACCGAATCGGAGTTATGTATCTGGGCAAGCTGGTGGAGCTGGCAGACAGCTATGAGCTGACGTTCCACAGTGTACATCCGTATACGAAGAGCCTGATCTCGGCGATTCCGATCGCTGATCCGGAGATCAGCAGAAAATCTAAGAGAATTGTTCTGGAAGGCGACGTGCCGAGCCCGGTTAATCCGCCGAGCGGCTGCCGCTTCCGTACCCGCTGTCCGTATGCCGACGAGTTATGTGCAGCGGAGGAGCCGCAGTGGAAGGAAGTTTCCAGTGGTCATTACGCGGCATGCCACCACTTAGACAAAGTAAATTAATTTCTAAGTTGCTATTCCTGGAGATTTGTGGTATGCTAAAAGACAAATCAGCACAGTAGTCAGGTAAAGTACTGCTGTGCTAATTTGAATAAAATTCTTTAGAGGAGGAATTGATATGAAAAAAACAGCACTTGTATTGGCTGCTGTTATGGCATCCGGCATGATTCTTACCGCCTGCGGCGGCAATAAGACTGCTGATGCGCCAACAACAACAGCTGCCGATACCACAACAACAGCTGCTGCCGCAGAGGGCGAGACTGCAGCACCGGCTGAAAACGGAGGAGCTGGCCTTGACCTTGCAGTTCAGATCGGACCTGATCCTGAGACTGTTGATCCGGCTTTAAACAGCGCAGTAGACGGCGGAAACATGATTCTTCATGCATTTGAGACTCTGATGAGCGTTGACTCAGAGAACAAGATTGTTCCAGGGCAGGCGGAATCCATGGAAGTTTCTGATGATGGACTTACCTATACCTTCCATCTTCGCAAAGGCTTAAAGTGGAGTGACGGAACACCTCTTACAGCGAACGACTTCGTATATTCCTGGAAGAGACTTGCAGATCCGAACACAGCTGCACCGTATGCTATGGATATGCTCGGCTACGTAAAAGGCTACAAAGAAGCATCTGAAGGTAATTTAGACGCACTTGGAGTATCTGCACCGGATGATGATACATTCGTTGTTGAGATGGCTTCTCCATGTGTATATTTCTCTAAACTGATTACACATGGTTCCATGGTTCCTGTTCAGCAGGCAACGATTGAAGCGAACGGCGATCAGTGGACTTTAACACCGGAGACCTATGTCTCAAACGGACCTTTAAAAATGATCGAATGGGTACCAGGTTCCCATATTATTTTTGCAAAGAACGAAAATTACTGGAACGCGGATAAGGTTACAGTTAATACCTTAAAGTTTGTCCTGATGGAAGATTCCAATGCGGCTTACAGCGCTTACCAGACAGGCGAAGTGTCTATGATCAAGGATGTTCCTACAGAAGAAGTTCCGAGTCTGCGCGGCAACGAAGATTTCCATGTAGATCCTTTAATGGGTACATATTATATCAGCTTCCAGACAGAAAAAGAACCATTTAACAATCCTGACGTACGTATGGCATTAAGCCTTGCAATCGACCGTGATTACGTTGCCAACACTGTTATGCAGGGAACTTATTCCCCAGCTACCAACTTTGTTGGACCTGGCCTTTCTGATGCAGAAGATGGTTCCTCCTTCGAAGAAGTAACACGTAAGAATAACGGCGGAGACTTCTTTAATGTAGCTGATCATGACTCTGACATTGCAAAAGCAAAAGAATTACTTGCTAACGCCGGATATCCGGACGGAGCAGGATTCCCAACGATTGAATACATGACTAACGATGCTGGTTACCACAAACCACTGGCTGAGTACTTACAGAGCTGCTGGAAAGAAGCACTTGGTATCAACATGGATATCAAGGTTGTTGAGTGGTCTACATTTACACCAACCCGTCGTGCCGGCGATTTCCAGGTGGCACGTAACGGCTGGGTATATGACTACGATGATCCTTCCAACATGCTGAACTTAATGATTACCGGCGGCGGAAACAACGATGGTAAATACAGCAATCCTGAAGTTGACAAGATGTTAAACGATGCCAACTCTACAGCTGACGTTGCTGAGCATTATGCAAAACTTCATGAAGCAGAAAACATGATCCTTGCAGACGCGGCTATGGCGCCTGTTGCTTACTACAACGATTTCTATTTACAGGATCCGAAGTTAAAAGGAACATGGCATTCTCCATACGGCTACTGGTTCTTCCAGTATGCGACAATGGATTAATTGTCTGACGTAAAAGAATTTTAACGGTCCCCGGAAGAGGTGAAAACTTCTTCCGGGGACTTTTTATGTAATTGGAAAGTGCTTTACCACCGGACTTTTTGTACTATGCGGGACGTGGTGAATGGCAGGGCGTATTTCCTCATAAAAACTTTCTCTTTCCAACCAAAAGGAAATATGCTATAATCATTCATGACAATACCAAAGCGGAAAACGCTTAAATAACAGGAGAATGATAGCTATGAACCCAAGACGTGTATTACTGAAATTAAGCGGTGAAGCCCTTGCCGGACCGAATAAAACAGGCTTTGATGAAGCGACTGTGAAGGAAGTAGCGCGGCAGGTTAAGATATCCGTGGATGCTGGTGTCGAGGTAGGCATCGTTATCGGCGGAGGCAACTTCTGGAGGGGAAGGACGAGCAATGCAATCGACCGCACCAAGGCTGATCAGATCGGAATGCTGGCCACGGTTATGAATTGTATCTATGTTTCTGAAATCTTCCGGTGTGCCGGGATGATGACTCAGATTCTGACACCGTTTGAGTGCGGCTCCATGACTAAGCTTTTTTCCAAGGACAGAGCAAACAAGTATTTTGAAAAGGGAATGGTCGTCTTTTTTGCAGGCGGTACCGGCCATCCTTACTTTTCTACCGATACCGGAATCGCGCTTCGGGCCATCGAGATGGAAGCGGACTGCATCCTTTTGGCGAAGGCCATCGACGGCGTTTACGACAGCGATCCGAAGATCAATCCGGAGGCGAAGAAGTATGATGAGATTTCCATACAGGAGGTTATTGACAAGCAGCTGGGCGTGATTGATCTGACTGCCTCTATCATGTGTATGGAGAACCGCATGCCATTGGCAGTATTCAGCCTGAACGAAAAAGACAGCATTGCGAACGCGATGCAGGGGAAAATAAACGGCACGATTGTGACCGCATAAACTAGGAGGACAATATGCAGGAGAGTTTACAGGTTTACGAGGACAAGATGAATAAGACTTTAGAAGTGCTGGAGAGTGATTATATGACGATCCGCGCAGGACGTGCAAACCCGCATGTACTTGATAAAATCAAGGTTGACTACTACGGAACTCCTACTCCGCTTCAGCAGGTGGGCAACATCAACGTTCCGGAAGCCCGCATGATCATCATTCAGCCATGGGAGAAGAGCCTCTTAAAGGCGATTGAAAAGGCAATTCTGACTTCTGAACTGGGGATCAATCCGACTAACGACGGCAATGTAATCCGTCTCGTTTTCCCGGAACTGACCGAGGAACGCAGAAAAGAACTGGTTAAGGATGTCAAGAAAAAAGGCGAGGCAGCCAAGGTAGCGGTTCGTAATATCCGCCGTGACGCCAATGACTTTTTCAAAAAACAGCAGAAGGCGGATGAGATTTCCGAGGACGACTTAGCTGAGGCAGAGGATGATATTCAGAAATTAACTGACAAGATGATCGGCAAGATCGATAAAGCAATTGAAGCGAAATCAAAGGAACTTCTTACTGTATAACAGAAAGAACCGGGGCAGGCATGATTCCAACCCACGCAAGTGAGGGGGCTTTCAAAGTGCCTGTCCTGTTTATGTTTCAGGGCAGCCTAGTACAGCGTTGCATAAATTCCTAAGTACTAGAATAATAAAGGAGAATATAATGGAAATTAATATAGATAATATGGTAATTCCTGACCATATCGCCATCATTTTGGACGGCAATGGACGCTGGGCGAAGAAGCGTGGACTGCCCAGAAGCATGGGCCACAAGGAAGGATGTGTGGTGGTGGAACGAACGGTAGAGGATGCGGCCAGAATTGGAATCAAATATCTGACTGTCTACGGTTTTTCCACGGAGAACTGGAAGCGTTCCGGCGATGAGGTGGGCGCGCTGATGCAGCTGTTCCGTTACTATATGGTACGGCTCTTAAAGGTTGCCAGGGCGAACAATGTCCGGGTACGGATGATCGGTGAGAGAAGCCGTTTCGACCAGGATATCATCGACGGTATTAACCGGCTGGAGAGAGAGACCGAGAATAATACGGGCCTGACCTTTGTTATCGCAGTGAATTACGGCGGACGCGATGAGATTGTGCGCGCAGCCAGGAAGATCATGAAAGATGCGGCTGACGGGAAGATTACTCCGGACCAGATGGATGAAGCGGCATTTTCATCGTATCTCGACACGGCGGAGATTCCGGACCCGGATCTTCTGATCCGTACCAGCGGTGAACTGCGGCTGTCGAACTATCTCTTATGGCAGTTAGCCTATACGGAACTGTATGTGACGGACTGCTATTGGCCCGATTTCAATAAAGAAGAACTGAAAAAGGCGATAGCTGCGTACAATAGTAGGGATAGAAGATTTGGAGGAGTGAAATAGTCCGAAGGGAGGAAGCGCGATGTTTACAACCAGACTGATCAGTGGAATTATCCTGGTCTTGATCGCCCTCGTCACTGTGGGAAGCGGGGGGATGATTCTTTTTGCTACGACTGTGGCCATTTCCATGATAGGGTTGTTTGAATTATATCGTGTTATGAAGATACAGAAGAATGTGATCGGAATTGCCGGCTATCTGACTGTGGTGTCCTACTACGGGCTGTTGTGGTTCCATGGAGAGCAGTATATGATGTTGATGTCCATCGCATTTCTTATGATACTGATGACCATCTATGTCTTTACGTTCCCCAAATATAAGACAGAGGAAGTGACGGTAGCGTTCTTCGGCGTCTTTTATGTGGCGGTTATGCTGTCTTATCTGTATCAGGTTCGCGTCATGGCGGATGGAAAATATCTCGTCTGGCTGATCTTTTTGAGTTCCTGGGGATGCGATACCTGCGCGTACTGCGTGGGCATGCTGATTGGCAGGCATAAGCTGGCGCCGGTTTTGAGTCCCAAGAAATCGATTGAGGGGGCGATCGGTGGCGTAGCAGGAGCGGCGCTTCTGGGTTTCCTTTATGCGACGGTGTTCGGCGCTTCCATGGCGGAAGTACAGAACCCGCAGGTTGCCTGCGCTTTGGCCTGTGCCATAGCGGCGGTTATTTCCCAGATCGGCGATCTGGCGGCATCGGCGGTAAAACGCAATCACGCAGTGAAGGATTACGGCCATCTGATTCCGGGCCACGGCGGTATTCTGGACCGGTTTGACAGTATGCTGTTTACGGCGCCTGCCATATTCTTTGCAGTAACATTTCTGCGATGAGCAAATTCCGGCGATGAGAAAAGAGGAACGCGAGAAAGATAAAAGGAGCGAAAAACAGCATGAAAAAGATTGCAGTTCTGGGTTCAACCGGTTCCATCGGAACACAGACCCTGGAAGTGGTGAGAGCTCAGAAGGATATAGAAGTAACCGCTCTGGCGGCTGGAAGTAATATTACACGTTTGGAAGAACAGATCCGGGAGTTTCATCCAGAGATTGTCTGTGTGTGGGAAGAGGAAAAGGCGAAGGAGCTTGCCCTGATGGTCAGCGATCTGCCGGTGAAGGTGGTATGCGGCATGGATGGGCTGATCGCGGCGGCCGTGGAGACGGACGCGGAGATTGTGGTAACGGCCATCGTCGGCATGATTGGAATACGGCCCACCATTGCGGCCATGGAGGCGGGGAAAGACATCGCGCTCGCCAACAAGGAGACGCTGGTGACGGCCGGCCATATCATTATGCCTCTGGCAAAGGAAAAGGGCGTAAAGATCCTGCCTGTGGACAGTGAGCACAGCGCTATTTTTCAGAGCCTGAACGGCGAGGACAAAAAGGCGGTACATAAGATTCTCTTAACCGCGTCAGGCGGGCCGTTCCGCGGAAAGACGAGAGAGGAGCTTAAAAAGGTGCGTATCGAGGATGCCTTAAAGCATCCCAACTGGTCGATGGGAAGGAAGATTACCATCGATTCTTCCACCATGGTCAATAAAGGCCTGGAGGTGATGGAGGCGCACTGGCTCTTCGATGTCTCCATGGATCAGGTACAGGTTGTGGTTCAGCCGCAGAGCGTTATCCATTCCATGGTGCAGTTCGACGATGGGGCGGTGATTGCACAGCTGGGAACACCCGATATGAAGCTGCCCATCCAGTATGCACTTTACTACCCGGAGCGCCGTTTTCTGGCCGGGGACCGGCTGGATTTCTGGAGCATCGGGCAGATCACATTTGAAAAGCCGGATATGGACAATTTCCCGGGGCTTTCCCTGGCTTACGAGGCCGGAAGAACCGGCGGAACCATGCCGACTGTATTCAACGCGGCCAATGAACGGGCCGTTGCAAAATTTTTAAACAGAGAAATTTCTTATCTTACCATCACGGATATGATAGAGGGGGCTATGAAAGGGCATACTGTGAAAGAGAATCCATCTGTAGATGAGATTCTGGAAGCAGAGGCTTCGGCTTATGACTATATAGAAAGCAGGTGGTAGATTGTCCAGCGTTATCGTAGCAGTTCTTGTATTTGGACTGATCGTGCTGATTCATGAATTAGGGCACTTTTTATTTGCAAAATTAAACGGCATCGCCGTTGTGGAATTTTCCATTGGTATGGGACCGAGGCTGTTCCATGTCAAAAAAGGGGAGACGACGTACTCCTTAAAGCTGCTGCCGATCGGCGGCTCCTGTATGATGCTCGGAGAAGACGAGGAAAATCCGGCGGAAGGAGCATTTCAGAATGCAAGCATCCCGGGCAGGATGGCGGTTATCGCGGCCGGTCCGGTCTTTAACTTTATTCTTGCCTTTTTCCTGGCACTGATTCTCGTGGGAATGGGCGGATACAATATCACTCAGATCAAAGAAGTCACAGAGGGTTCTCCTGCTTACGAGGCGGGGCTTAAGCCGGGGGATGTGATTACCGGCGTAAACGATGAGAAGATGACGGTTTACGGCGATTATATCCTTTACCGCATGTTAAAACCGGATGAGAAGATGAGCCGGGTGTCCTATGAGAGAACCGATGCACAGACGGGCAGAAAAGAGCGCGGCACGGTTCTGGTGACACCGGAATTTAATGAAGAATACAACCAGTATATGATAGGTATTTCCGTAACTCCGGTAAATGTCCGGGCAGCTTCTTTCCTGGAGCTGGTAAAATACGGGGCCTATGAGGTGAAATATGATATTACCGTGACGATTAAGAGTCTCGGTATGCTTTTGACGGGAAAAGCCAGTGTCAATGACTTGAGCGGTCCGGTGGGAATCGTGGTTATGATCGATGATTCCGTGAAGGCAGGGCTGACAGTGAGCGTCATGGCGGCTATAATGAATGTTCTCAGCATGTGCATTCTTTTGAGCGCGAACCTGGGTATTATGAACCTGCTTCCGATTCCGGCGCTTGACGGAGGAAGACTGCTGTTCTTAATCATTGAGGCGGTCCGTGGCAAACGCATGGATCCGGAAAAAGAAGGCATGGTGAATCTGATTGGCATGATGGCACTCATGGCCCTGATGGTGTTCGTTGTATTTAACGATATCAGCCGCTTTACCTAAAGTGGACATGAAAAACAAGAAAAATACTGTGCGTATCCCGGAATTTTCCCAAAGAGATGGGAGGGGTTACCGGGAGTATGCAAATGGAGGAAAGTGCGATGACGGACAGAGAACAGACGAAGACGGTTTCTATCGGGAACCGGAAGATTGGGGGCGGGAATCCCATTCTGATCCAGTCCATGTGCAATACAAAGACAGAGGATGTGGCTGCCACGGTGGCTCAGATTTTGGCGCTGGAGGCTGCCGGCTGTGATATTATCCGTGTGGCGGTACCGACGATGGAAGCGGCAGAGGCTTTAAAGGAGATCAAGAGACAGATTCATATTCCGCTGGTGGCGGATATTCATTTCGATTACCGGCTGGCCGTGGCCTCCATTGAGAACGGCGCGGATAAGATCCGGATTAATCCCGGCAATATCGGGAGTGAGGACCGGGTCAGGGCCGTTGTGGATAAGGCGAAGGAATTCGGCGTCCCCATCCGGGTCGGTGTCAACAGCGGTTCCCTTGAGAAGGAATTACTGGAAAAGTATCACGGAGTGACGGCAGAGGGCATCGTGGAGAGCGCCCTCATGAAGGTGCGCATGATCGAGGAGATGGGATATGATAATCTGGTGATCAGCATCAAGTCCTCCGATGTGCTGATGTGCATAAAGGCTCATGAACTGATCGGTGAGCAGACCGCTTATCCACTTCATGTGGGGATTACCGAGGCGGGAACCGTGCGTTCGGGGACGATCAAGTCCTCCATCGGGCTGGGAATTATCCTGCATCAGGGCATTGGCGACACGATCCGTGTCTCCTTAACCGGAGATCCGGTGGAAGAGGTGACGACGGCGAAGCAGATATTAAAGACCCTGGGCTTACGAAAGGGCGGAGTGGAGGTTGTCTCCTGTCCGACCTGCGGACGGACCAGAATCGATCTTATTTCCCTGGCGAACCGGGTGGAAGACATGGTGACGGAATTTGATCATCTCGATGTCAAGGTAGCCGTTATGGGCTGCGTCGTCAACGGGCCAGGTGAGGCGAAGGAAGCGGATCTGGGCGTGGCCGGAGGTATCGGCGAGGGCCTTTTATTCCGCAAGGGAGAGATTATCCGTAAAGTACCTGAGGAGAACTTACTTGACGCTTTGAGAGAGGAGCTCTTAAAGCTGGATAAGAGGAGATAATGTTTGGCAGAAAGCAACAGGTGATGGAATGACAAAAGCATTTTTGGATGTATTTCCAAATCTGAATATGACAGACGAACTGCGGGAGCTTTTAAATCTGGTGGAAGTTGAGAAGGTCACTTCCACCAGGGATAGAAGCTCTATTCGCATTTATATCGTGAGCCCCAGACTGATTCATAAACAGAATATCTATGGGTTGGAGAAGGGCATTAAGGACCAGCTCTTCCCCTCTAAGCAGGTATCGATCAAGATTATCGAGAAGTTCCGCCTGTCTGACCAGTACACGCCGGAGAAGCTGCTGGATGTGTACCGGGACAGTATCCTGATGGAACTCAAAAACTACAGTATCATCGAATATAATATTTTCCGGAAGACAGAATATGAATTTCCGGAGCCGGATCTGCTTAAGATGACAGTGGAAGACACCATTGTCACCCATGAAAAGGAAGCCGAGTTAAAGCGCGTTCTGGAGAAGATTTTTTATGAGCGCTGCGGCCTCCCTGTTGAGGTGCGCTACGAGTACGTGGAGCCGAAGGAGAATGCGCTGGCGAAGCAGAAGGAGCTTCAGATGCAGCGCGAGGTGGAGGAGATCGTCAGCCGGACCTCCCTGGCCGCTGTCTTAAACGAGGAGCAGGTGCTGTCGAAAACTGGGACAGAGGACGGATACGGCGGTCCTTCCATGGCGGACGGTGCATCTCTGGAGGCACTGGCGGCCGGATATTCGGCGGAAGTTCCCTTCGACGAGGGCCCGGCCCGGCAGGGAGCGGTAGAAAGCGGGGCAGGCGCTCCGGTTCTGCGTATGGGCGGTAAGAAGGACGAGAATAAGAAGGACGAAAATAAAAAAGACAGGAACGGGGATTACGGAAAGAAGGACCAGAAGAAAGAATATAAGGATTATAAGAAAAACGGCGGTTATGGCGGCTACGGAGGAAAACGTTCAGATAATCCGGACGTGCTCTATGGCCGTGATTTCGATGGAGAGACGATGGAGATCGAAAAGATCGACGGGGAGATCGGAGAGGTAACCATCCGCGGAAAGATTCTCATGGTGGACAGCCGGGAACTGCGGAGCGGAAAGACGATTATGATCTTCGATGTCTCTGACTTTACGGATACGATTACCGTGAAGATGTTCGCAAGGGAGGAACAGCTGGATGATCTGAAGGCGGCCGTTGTGGCGGGAACGTTTATTAAGATTAAGGGTGTGACGACCATCGACAAGTTCGACGGCGAGCTGACTCTGGGCTCTGTGGTAGGCATCAAGAAGTCAGAGGACTTCACCGGAAAACGGGTGGACGGAAGCCTGGAGAAACGGGTCGAGCTTCACTGTCATACGAAGATGAGCGATATGGATGGCGTATCGGAGGTTAAGGATATTGTAAAGCGTGCAAAAAAGTGGGGGATGCCGGCCATCGCCGTCACAGACCACGGATGCGTGCAGTCCTTCCCGGATGCCAACCACGCCCTGGACAAGGGGGACACCTTCAAGATTCTCTATGGGGTGGAGGGGTATCTTGTCGACGACTTGAAGCTGCTGGTGGATAATCCGAAAGACCAGACATTTGCGGACTCCTTCGTGGTATTCGATATCGAGACCACAGGCTTCAGCCCGGAAAAGAACCGGATCATCGAGATCGGCGCCGTCAAGGTGGTGAATGGAGTCATTACGGACAAATTCAGCACCTTCGTAAATCCGGATGTACCGATTCCCTTCGAGATTGAGCAGCTGACCAGCATCAATGACAACATGGTGCTCCCATATCCGAAGATTGATGTGATTCTGCCGCAGTTTCTGGAATTCTGTCAGGGATCTGTTCTGGTGGCTCACAATGCCTCCTTCGACGTGAGCTTTATCAACCGCAACGCGGAGCTGCAGGGGCTTCCCTTTGAACCTACGGTTTTGGATACGGTGACTCTGGCGCGGTTCCTTCTGCCGAACCTAAACAGATTCAAGCTGGACACGGTCGCCAAGGCGCTGAATATCTCGCTGGCAAACCACCACCGCGCCGTGGATGACGCGGGATGTACGGCGGAGATCTTTGTCAGATTCGTCCAGATGCTGCGGGAGCGCGGCGTGGAGACGCTGATCGAGTTAAACAGCTTAAAGACGATGACTCCGGAGATGATCAAGAAGCTTCCGACCTATCACGTAATCATTATCGCAACCAACGATATCGGGCGTGTGAATCTCTATAAGCTGATCTCATGGTCCCACATCGACTACTATGCCCGAAGGCCCAGAATACCCAAGAGTCTGCTGAACCAGAACCGGGAGGGCTTAATCGTGGGATCGGCCTGTGAGGCGGGGGAACTGTATCAGGCCCTGCTTCGCGGCGGCTCCAACGCAGAGATCGCCAGGCTGGTTCGGTTCTATGATTATCTGGAGATCCAGCCTCTAGGAAACAACAGCTTCATGCTCCGTGATGAGAAGAGCAGCATAAATTCGGAGCAGGATTTAATCGACATCAACAAGAAAATTGTGCAACTGGGAGACCAGTTCGGAAAACCGGTCTGCGCCACCTGCGACGTTCACTTCCTGGATCCCGAGGACGAGGTATACCGCCGGATCATCATGGCGGGGCAGGGATTTAAGGACAGTGATGACCAGGCGCCGCTTTACCTGCGGACGACGGAGGAGATGCTGAAGGAATTCGAGTATCTGGGTCCAAACAAGGCGGAAGAGGTCGTCATAAAGAATACGCGGAAGATCGCGGACATGTGCGAGCGAATCTCGCCGGTGCGCCCCGATAAGTGTCCGCCGGTCATCGAAAACTCAGACGGGGATTTGAGGCAGATCTGTTATGACAGGGCCCACGTGATCTACGGTGACAACCTGCCGACGATCGTTACGGAGCGTCTGGAGAGGGAGTTAAACTCCATCATTTCCAACGGTTTCGCCGTTATGTACATCATTGCGCAGAAACTGGTGTGGAAGTCCAATGAGGACGGGTATCTCGTAGGTTCCCGTGGTTCGGTAGGATCGTCCTTTGTCGCGTACATGTCCGGTATCACGGAGGTTAACTCCTTAAGCCCCCATTATTACTGTACCAACTGCCATTATTACGATTTTGATTCGGAGGAAGTGAAGAAGTATTCCGGTATGGCCGGATGTGATATGCAGGATAAGGAGTGTCCGGTCTGCGGCCATCCGCTCACAAAGGATGGCTTCGACATCCCCTTTGAGACATTCCTGGGATTCAAGGGAGACAAGGAGCCTGATATTGACTTGAACTTCTCCGGTGAGTACCAGAGTAAGGCTCATGACTATACGGAGGTTATCTTCGGAAAAGGCCAGACCTTCCGCGCGGGAACCATTGGTACACTGGCGGATAAGACGGCTTACGGTTATGTGAAGAATTACTATGAGGAACACGGCGTACATAAACGAAACTGTGAAATCAACCGTATTGTCCAGGGATGCGTGGGGGTAAGAAGAACCACGGGACAGCATCCCGGCGGTATCATCGTGCTTCCTCACGGGGAGGAAATCTATTCCTTTACTCCAGTGCAGAGGCCGGCCAACGATATGACGACCATGACGGTCACTACCCATTTTGATTACCATTCCATCGATCATAACCTGCTGAAGCTCGATATACTCGGGCACGATGATCCGACCATGATCCGAATGCTTCAGGATTTAATCGGTTTTGACCCAGTTAAGGATATTCCGCTGGACAGCAGGGAGGTCATGTCCTTATTCCAGGATACATCGGCTCTGGGGATTACGCCGGATGATATCGGCGGATGTAAGCTGGGAGCGCTGGGCGTGCCGGAGTTCGGTACGGATTTCGCCATGCAGATGCTTATTGATACCCAGCCCAAGTATTTTTCCGACCTTGTGCGAATCGCCGGTCTGGCTCACGGTACCGACGTATGGCTGGGAAATGCCCAGACCTTGATTCAGGAGGGAAAGGCGACGATTCAGACCGCCATTTGTACCCGTGACGACATCATGATCTATCTCATTTCCATGGGGCTGGAGGAGGGACTCTCCTTTACCATCATGGAGAGTGTCCGAAAGGGAAAAGGCCTGAAGCCGGAGTGGGAAGAGGAGATGACCAGCCACGGCGTGCCGGACTGGTATATCTGGTCCTGTAAGAAGATCAAATACATGTTCCCGAAGGCCCATGCGGCCGCCTACGTTATGATGGCGTGGCGTATCGCTTACTGTAAGGTGTTTTATCCGCTGGCATATTATGCGGCGTTTTTCAGTATCCGCGCCAATGGCTTCTCCTATGAGCTGATGTGCCAGGGACGCGATAAGCTGGAATATTACCTGGCTGACTACAGGAAGCGGATGGATACGCTTTCAAAGAAGGAACAGGATACGCTCCGCGATATGAGAATCGTTCAGGAGATGTACGCGAGAGGCTATGACTTTACGCCGATCGATATCTATCAGGCGAAGGCCCGCCATTTCCAGATTATCGGAGGCAAGCTGATGCCTTCCTTAAGCAGTATTGACGGACTTGGTGAAAAAGCGGCTGATGCCGTGGTTGATGCCGTGAAGGACGGCAGGTTCTTATCAAAGGAAGATTTCCGGAACAGGACGAAGGTCAGTAAGACGGTGTGCGATCTGATGGGAGATTTGGGACTGCTGGGCGAACTGCCGGAGTCTAATCAGTTGTCACTGTTTGATTTTTAAATTTTGAATTCAGTTTAATTTGATTTGGCAATACAGCAAAAAGGCAGGTCCTGTGCAGACCTGCCTTTTTGCTGCCAATTATGAAGGGAGAAACCGCAGTGTCTTATTTTTCGTATCCAGCACAGCGCGGCAGCCAGCTGGCAGGATGGCGTGATTTTTTCCGTGGCCGAAATCATCGCAGTACGCGACCGGGATGCTGTGTTTCCGGCCGAAACGTTCCAGCCTGCCAAGCAGCAGCTGCGATAAGGTGTCTGAATAGTTGCCGAACAGCAGCCCTGATACCTGATTTATGAAGGAACTCTGCTCAATATGGGACAGATTACATGCTCACTGAGATCATCGGCGCGCTCCGTCTCGCTTGCCGCGTAGCCGTACGTATGCCGGTATAAGCGGCTCTCCGTTTTCACCCGAAAGCCTTTCGCTTCGATCCCGGAGATGATTTTCGCGTAGTCGTCCGGAGTGACGGTATGGCTGGGGAAAATAATGCCGATGGTATCTCCCGGATTCAATGGATTTGCCCACATAATCAATACCTGCTTTCTCATTTGTTTGTTTTTAACGCTTTTGCTGAAACAAGACTGTCTAATTCTACCATGAACCTGAGGTTTCTTCTAGAAGCGCTGCGGAACCTGCCTTTTTATTTCCGAAGATTTCCAGCAAGATTTTCCTTTATTGAGAAATAATATTGACAGATACCATTGACAGGGATAAGAAATCATACTATAATGAATATACCCTATAGGGGTATATGAGAAAGGATGATCTTATGAGAACTGAAGTTTACGATATTGAAGGCATGTCCTGTGCAGCCTGCAGCAGTGCGGTGGAACGGGTCACGAGAAAACTGGAAGGTGTGGAGTCGAGTGACGTGAATCTGACGACGAACAAGATGACCATCACCTACGACGAGACGAAAGTCACTCCGGAGATGATTATGGGGAAGGTAGAGAAGGCCGGATTCGGCGCCTGCCCTCTGGCGGAGGAGAAAGATGTAAAGGCCCAGGAGGAGGAAAACTGGGGAAAGCAGGAGCAGCAGCGCGACACGATGAAGAGACGGCTGATCGTGGCCATCTGTTTTGCGGTTCCGCTTCTGTACATTTCCATGGGCCATATGCTCCCGTTTGAACTTCCGCTTCCGCATTTCCTCCATATGGAAGCCAATCCTTTCAACTATGCGCTGGCACAGCTGATTCTTACGGTTCCAGTGCTTATTGCGGGAAGGAAGTTTTATCTGGTAGGTTTAAGGGCGCTGTTTAAGGGCAATCCGAACATGGATTCCCTGGTGGCGATCGGCACCGGCAGTGCGTTTATCTACAGCCTCTGTATGACGGTTACGATACCGGTGAATCCGATGAACGCCCATCACCTCTATTACGAGTCGGCGGCCGTGGTCGTCACTCTCGTCATGCTGGGCAAATACATGGAGAGCAGAAGCAAGGGCAAGACCTCCGAAGCGATCAGAAAGCTGATGGAGCTGGCTCCGGACACCGCGATTCTCTATGAGGATGGTACGGAACGGGAAGTGGAAACGGCCAGTGTGAGAGTGGGACAGCATGTCCTTATCAAGCCGGGCAGCAGGATACCCCTGGACGGTATCGTGTCGGGCGGCAGCAGCAGCGTGGATGAGTCCATGCTGACAGGAGAGAGCATCCCTGTGGAGAAGCAGGAGGGCGACACCCTGATCGGCGGCAGCATGAATTACAACGGGGCCATGGAGATGGAGGTTACCCATACAGGCGGGGATACCACGCTTTCCAAGATCATTAAGATGATCGAGGACGCACAGGGGAAAAAGGCGCCTATCTCCAAACTGGCAGACAAGGTTGCGGGATACTTCGTTCCGACGGTTATGGGAATCGCACTGGTTGCGGCGCTCCTCTGGTGGCTGTTTGGCGGCAAGGAGCTGTCTTTTGTCCTGACCATCTTTGTGGCGGTTCTGGTTATCGCCTGCCCGTGTGCGCTGGGACTGGCGACACCGACGGCGATCATGGTCGGAACCGGTCTGGGAGCCAGCCATGGAATCCTGATCAAGAGTGGTGAGGCGCTGGAGACCGCTCATAAGGTAGACACTGTCGTATTTGATAAGACGGGTACGATTACGGAAGGGAAGCCGAAGGTCACGGACATCGTGGTTCTGGATCAGACGGAGACCTCCGACGGTCTTCTTAAGCTGGCGGCTGGCTGTGAACAGATGTCGGAGCATCCGCTGGGGCAGGCCATCGTACTGAAGGCCAGAGAACATGGGCTGGAGCTTGCCATGCCGGAGAAATTTGAGAGCGTGACGGGAGCGGGAATCATCGCATCCATCGGAACGAGCCAGGTAGCCGTGGGTAATGAAAGACTGGTGGAGCAGATGAAGGTATCCATGGGCGATCCCGTGAGAGAGCAGGCCCACCAGATGGCGAACCAGGGAAAGACACCGATGTATCTGATGGTGGATGGCACGTTAAAGGGCATTATCTGTGTAGCCGATACCATTAAGGAGACCAGCGTGGAGGCTGTGGACCAGTTAAAGAGTCTGGGAATCACGGTGTGTATGCTGACGGGAGACAATCAGAAGACAGCGGACTACATCGGCAGGCAGGCCCATATCGACACCGTAATCGCAGAGGTTCTGCCGGAAGATAAGGCCAATGTGGTGGAGTCTTTGCAGAAGCAGGGAAAGACCGTCATGATGGTTGGAGACGGAATCAACGACGCTCCGGCGCTTGTATCCGCGGATGTGGGAACGGCCATCGGTTCAGGAAGCGACATCGCTTTGGAATCCGGCGATATCGTCCTCATGAAATCCGATCTGCGCGACGTCTATAAGGCGGTAAAATTAAGCCGTCTCACGATTCGGAACATCAAACAGAATTTATTCTGGGCATTTTTCTATAACAGTCTGGGTATCCCTGTGGCCGCTGGTGTGCTATACTTATTTGGAGGCCCGCTGTTAAATCCGATGTTTGCCGGATTTGCCATGTCACTCAGTTCGGTCTGCGTGGTGAGCAACGCGCTTCGCTTAAAGACAGTAAAGCTGTAGGGGCATAAGGAATGGAGGTATGATATGGAGGAACGCACATGTGACTGTGCGGTGAAGCACAAGCATCGTCAGGCCGCGGAGGAAAAGGACTTACTGAACCGCTTAAACCGGATCGAAGGCCAGATCCGCGGCATTAAGAGCATGGTGGAAGACGAGCGGTACTGTGTGGACATCTTAACACAGGTATCCGCGGTTCAGGCGGCACTTAACAGCTTCAATAAGGTGCTGCTGTCGAGCCATATCAAGAGCTGTGTCGTGGAACAGATTCAGGACGGCAATTTAGAAGCGGTCGATGAGCTGTGTATGACGATACAGAAGGTTATGAAGTGATTGAACAACCGCAATTTATGAAAAAGAAAAGGAGATAAAGACTATGAAGACTTATCGCTGTGATGAAATGATGTGTAACGGATGTGTATCAAGAATCAAAAAAGGGCTGGATCACGAGGGAATCGGCCACAAAGTGGATTTAGAGACCAAGACCGTAGTGATCGAGGAAGAGAAGGACTACGGAAAAGCAGTGGAAATTCTCGATGATCTGGGCTTTACGGCGGTGGAACAGCAGTAGAATTTTTCTTATATTTTATAAAATTAAAAAAATTCCAAAATATAGTTGACAATCCATCATTTTTATATTATACTACCAAAGGTATCGAGGCGTGGCTCAGTTTGGTAGAGCGCTGCGTTCGGGACGCAGAGGTCGCAAGTTCGAATCTTGTCGCCTCGACGATTTTTGGTTAACATTCGATACGTGGCCTATTGGTCAAGCGGTCAAGACGCCGCCCTCTCACGGCGGAAACCCGAGTTCGATTCTCGGATAGGTCATAAAAAAGCTTTCGGAAAATAAATCCGGAAGCTTTTTTCGTTATTATACAAAATTATGGGCGCGGGAGCCTGATGCAACACCTGTCCCAAAGTTTCATATCCTGTAGTATAAGCTTAAAAAGGAGTCAGCAGCGATATGAAGATATGTTTGGATGCGGGACATCAGGGCCGGTATAACCAGAGCCCGGCAGATCATCGGTATTACGAGTCTGTCATGGTATGGAAACTGCACCTTCTGCAGAAAAAGTATTTGGAAGAGTATGGAATCGAAGTGATCACCACGAGGCGCCGGGAGGATGAGGACAAGGGTCTTTTCGCCAGAGGCGCGGAGTCGAAAGGATGCGATTTGTTCCTGTCCGACCATTCCAACGCGGTGGGAACCGGTGTGAACAATCAGGTGGACTATCCAGCCGCCTACTGCGTCATTAACGGAAGCGCGGATGGGATCGGAATGGCTCTCGCGCAGTGTGTGGAAAAGGTGATGAAGACGAAGCAGCCTGCCAGAATTGAGCACAGAAGAGGACAGAACGGGGATTATTATGGCGTGCTCCGGGGCGCGGTCTCCGTAGGGACTCCAGGGCTTATCTTGGAGCACTCCTTTCATACCAATGCGCAGATAGCCGCATGGCTCTTAAAGGAATCGAATCTGGACCGTCTGGCCAGGGCGGAAGCCGACGCCATCGCCCTGTATTACGGGATCACTGTGCAGGAAAAGAAATCCGGATGGTTGGAGGAGGACGGCGGCTGGCGGTTCTATCTCGGAGATACGGGAAACTATGTGGCCGATGACTGGTACAAGGATGGCGATCATTGGTACTGGTTTGACGGCGCGGGCATGATGGTGCACGATACCTGGAAGACCGGCTCTGACGGGGTCTGGTATTATTTAAAGGACGACGGCGCCATGGCCAGAGACCAGTGGATCATCTGGAAGGGAGAGCTTTACCGGGCAAAGAAAGACGGCGCTATGTTCGAAGGGGAGCTGCATTTGAAAACCGATGAAAAAGGTGCTTTAAAAGAATAGAACGAACGGTAGGGGAAGCTGTGACAGCTTCCTTTACTTTCCATTTACAATCGAACATATATTCGATACAATAGTATTGAGGTGATGATTGATGGAACGCACCATATTTCATGTGGATGTGAATTCGGCGTTTCTTTCCTGGGAAGCGGTCTACCGGATGAAGCATTTGGGCGGCCGCCTGGATTTGAGGACGGTTTCCTCTGCTGTGGGAGGCGATGTGACGAGGCGTCACGGAATTATACTGGCAAAGTCCATTCTTGCCAGGGCATGCGGGATCAAGACGGGAGAGACTGTGTTTTCTGCTTTGAAAAAGTGCCCGGAGCTGGTATTGGTTCCGCCTAACTATAATCTCTATCAGAGATCCAGTGATGCACTGATCCGTCTCTTAAAGGAGTATACGCCGCTGGTGGAACAGTACAGCATCGACGAGGCTTATATGGATATGACGGAGAGCACGGCGCTGTTTGGACCGCCAGAGGCGGCTGCGGAGACGATAAGGGAGAGGATCTTACAGGAACTGGGTTTTACGGTGAACATCGGCGTGGCGCAGAATAAGCTTCTGGCAAAGATGGCCTCTGATTTTAAGAAGCCGAACCGGGTCCATACGCTGTGGAAGGAGCAGATTCCGGTGAAGATGTGGCCGCTTCCCGTGTCGGAGCTTTTCTTCATCGGGCGCGCGACCTACCGGAAACTCAAGGGGATCGGAATCACCACGATCGGGGAGCTGGCACAGAGCGATCCGGATATTTTAAGACGTCACCTGGGAAAACAGGGAGAGGTGATCTGGGGCTTTGCCAACGGCATCGACCTATCTGCAGTGGAGGCGGAGGCTCCGCCCAATAAAGGATACGGCAATTCCACCACAGTGGCTTTTGACGTCTGTGATGCGGAAACGGCAAAACTGGTCCTCTTGTCCCTGGCGGAAACACTGGGCGCCAGACTCAGGAAGGACGGTGTTAAAATCGGCGTGGTGGCGGTGGGAATCCGGGATTATCTGTTCGAATACCATTCTCATCAGATTTCGCTGGAAACGCCGACCAACATCACGAGGGAACTGTATGAGGCGGCATGCCGGGCCTTTGACGAGGCGTGGGATAAGACGCCGGTCCGCCATCTGGGCATCCATACAAGTCACGTCTCCTCAGAGGAATCGAGGCAGATTGGGCTCTTCGACCGCATGGATTACGAAAAGCTGGAGAGAATGGATAAGGCAGTCGATGAAATCCGGAGGCGGTTCGGCAACGATGCTGTAAAACGCGCAGCCTTTCTCCCGGAGCATCCGGAGGGAGCCGCCGTACATGATCACATGGGCGGCGGAATCGCAAGGGAGAAGCGCACGGTGGATTACAGCAGACAGGAAGTTTTTTAAAGGAGTGGTGACATGTCGGCGTTCGGAATAGGGACAAATGCGGAAAGAGCGGACAGCGGGCTTCTGGCTGGCAGACAGATCAAAATCGCGTGCAAGGCGTGGTTTACCAGTACCGGAGCAATCCAGCCCCTGTCCTTTAAGTTCGAAGGGGACGATGGGATGATGCAGACCGTAAACCATGTGGCAGTCCGTTTTGGAGAAGAAAAGTATTATTCCGGAATACCTTCCATGGAATACGCCTGCCGGGCGGTGATCGGCGGGCTGACCCAGGAGTTTAAACTGATTTTTTATCCGGAAGAGGGAAGATGGGTCATGGTGCTTCCGGAATAGACGGAGCACCGGGAAAGTGCGATTGAGGCACATACGAGTAAAGATGGTAAAAGGAGGAATGAAAGAATGAGCATTACATTTGACAGGAGTCTGGTAACGGGGAATGAGTTGATCGACACGCAGCACAGAGAACTGATCAGCCGGGTGAATAAACTGGCGGAGGAGTGCGTTCCGGGAACGGAAAAGAGAACCGCGGTGGGAACGCTTGATTTTTTGCTGGATTATACGGATTACCATTTTTCAGAGGAGGAAGGGCTCCAGAAAAAGAGCGGGTATCCGAAGCTTTTGGCCCACCACCGGGAGCATGAGAAGTTTAAGCGGGCCGTAGAGGAACTGCGGATTATGCTGGAGGAAGAGGAAGGACCGAGTGAGGCGTTCGTGGAGGCTGTGAGAAAGAACGTGGAGGAGTGGCTTCAGAAGCATATTATGACCTGGGATAAAGAGGTGGCGGGATACGCGGAAAAAGAAACAGACGGTCTGTAAAGACCGCCTATTTCTTTTCCTTCAGCTCCCTGCGAATCCGGGGTTCAATCCCCCTGCGTTTCATCTCAGCCAGAATCGTCTGAAATTCATTGTCCGGTGCTGGTGGTACGGGATCGTCGCTTTCAGCGGCGCGGTCGAATAAATCTGCCAGTTCCTTTTCTCCTTTTTTATGCATTTCAATTCACCCCCATAAGGTAACTATACAACTTTATGGGAGAGGTGAAGCTGGAAAAATATGGAAGCTACCGCACGTGAAAACTGCTTTCCCGTTCCGTCGGAATCTGCTTTACCACACAGTCCGTAATATCGATAAAACTGTTTTGCTCCAGCCTTCGGAAAAGCTGGTTCATGTCTGCTTCATCACCCTGAAGCTCCATCTCGACACGGCCGTCATCCAGGTTCTGAACCCAGCCGGTCAGACCAAGATTCTGGGCGAGATAATAGGTCCTGTAGCGGAAGCCGACGCCCTGGACCCGGCCGCTTACCAGAATGTGTTTTCTGACGGGTTCTTTTTCCTTCATCTGATCACCTTTTATAATGCCAGTCATTTGGGGACGTTTCTACTGTTATTCATTATAACTTTTCACCCTAATTTTTGCAACTAATACATCAATTGTAACAGTTCTCGCTATTTACAATTTTTTCAAAAAAAGGGTTGATTTTTTCCCCCTTTGCTGATATACTATCTAAGGTCCGACAGTTAAGTCTGACAAACAAAGCTGCTTCCGTAGCGCAGTTGGTAGCGCAACGCATTCGTAATGCGTGGGTCGCCGGTTCAAGTCCGGCCGGGAGCTGGCTGAAAACCCCTGATTTTATCAGGGGTTTTTCTTTTTGCCAAAAAAATACTAACTCTGTTTTTAACACAAATCCTACTGTTTTCCTACTATTGGCAAATTCCTACTTTTTATAAGCTAAAAAATACAGCCGCCGGCAGAAGCCAATGGCTGTATTTTTACTTAAATTACTTGTTCGTTTTGGTTTTGAGGAGAGGGCCGAAGTACATTCTCCATAATATTTGCAGCCTCCTTATTCTTACTCCGGAAGAAGTAAGAATAGATATTCAATGTCGTTGTAGGATCCGCGTGGCCCAGAACACCAGCGACAGACTGAACATCCAGTCCGTTTGAAATAAGGATAGAGGCAGCAGTATGCCGCAGATCATGAAGGGTAACTGTCTCAGGCAGCAGGTCTTCTTCGGACTTAGCGACGTTATCATTGTAGATACGGATCAATCGCTTGAATTCATGCCTGGGGCTTCCTAAATTCATTTGCTGTCCGTTCCATTGAGTAAACACAAAATTCTTTTTGAATTTAGATCCTTTGTATCCAACCCATTGATCCCCGAGCTGTAGCGACTCCTTTTTCTGTTCCTTCAGTAACTCGGCAGCAGCCTCCATTACAAAGAGAGGGACGACAGGACAGCGGGAGGCATGGGTTTTGGTATCCTTGTGATATACTTTTCCTTCTACACATACGGTCGAGATTTCTGTATTCACCTCACCAGTCTCAAAATCCAGGTCTTCCCAGGTCAGAGAAATAACCTCACCGCGACGTTCTCCGGTAAAGAGTGATAACATGAAGAAGACACGCCATTTAATCGGAAGCTTCCATTTCTGAGTATATTCTTTAACCATATACTTACTTCCATCTTTTCTCTTACATTCATGTGCCTTATGCTTTATCTCAATTTCGTTCTCTAAGGCCCACAGAAACCATTTTGTCTGGTCAATGGTAAAATAATCGACTGTGTACTCTTTGGAGGCTTTTTGACGCCCTCTGCGCTTTCCAGAGTATATCAGAGGATTAATGCTGAGCAGCCCTTCATAAACGGCATAGGAAAGCAGAGAACTGATTACTGCCTTATCTTTGTTGATTGAACCTTCAGAGAGTCCACCGGATTTTCCATCCAGCCGGATCCCGTCTTTACGGAGCTGGCTGGAATACTCCTTAATGGTATGACCGTTGATGTTCGTAATCTTCTCACGGCCCAGAATGGGAATAATACGCATCTGAAGCCTTCTTGTATAATCATAGTACGTGGTTCGCTCTACTTCTGGCGGCTTCACATCCTCCAAAAAGAGTACAGACAATTTTTCAAGAGTTATATTGTCTGCTTTTACGTTATATCCGTTTTTTACTTTCTCTTCCAGCCGGATCGCAAACTTTTCAACCTCTTTTTTAGTTCGCTCCTCATTCCAGGTATCTTTCGGTGTAAATGTGCGGCTTACCGTTATTTTTCTACCTGAAGAATCATAACCGTTACTGATTGTTATTTCATAGTTGTTTCCTTTTTTTCGTATCGATGGCATGATCACACCTCCCTACAGAATATTGGTAAATAATTCCATTTATTTTACAGCTTATCTTGTATTACACTAATATGATGAGCAAACGGGTGAAAATACTAATCAATGAAGTTAAAGCAAAACATGGGGACCCTAAATATGAATGGCTATCAGCCAGTACTGGAATTTCTATGACCTCATTATGGCGGATAGAGAATGGAATGAAGGAACCCACTTTAAGTGAATTGTTATTAATTGCAGAGGCACTAGGGGTAGAATATACAGAACTATTCACGATAGTTGACATTTAATTATATACTTTTATAGTACGCATTTCTATATATACAGACAATATTTTTCATATATGAAAAATATTGTTGAAATTGAACAAAAAAATTCCGTGTGGTGTTATAATTGTTACAAGATGAGTTCGTGATCAAAAAAATTAAAGCATTTGTAACTACGGACCCTCGTGGTCAGAAAGAGAGGATATTTTATGAGTATTGATTATTACATAACTATAATTGCAGAGCAGTTAAGAGAGATTAATGATGAGACTTTACTCAAAACTATAATTTCATTTCTGGATAAACAACTTATGCGGCGTTCTTGATTTATAAGGAGAGAATGAGCGATATTTTATAGCTCATTCTCTTCTTCGATCAAAAGGTCCATATACTTTAGTAACCGTCTAATAGAAATTTCGTTTTTCAACAAAGAGTATTTATTTGCAACTAATTGAAAACTTTTGTCGTTATATAATAAATCTAAACTGGTTGCCATTGTTTCTATATCCTCTTGCTCTTCCCAACCCATGAGGTAAGAAGGAGAAACATTAAAGATACTTGCAATTTTCGCTATCTTATCGCGCTTCATGTTTGCAATTATTCCATTTTCCCATTTCCTAACGGTACTTTTTCCTACGCCTATCTTATCTCCAAGTTCTTCTAAAGTCATTCCGTTTTCAATTCGTAATTTTTTGATTATTTCTCCTGTATCTGACATGTCTATACCTCCTATTGGCTATAGTCTAACATAAAAGTGTCTTATTTGCAACAAAAATAATAATTAAGTGTCCTAAAAGACAAAAATATGCTTGACATAATTTCTAAGCTGGTTTATACTGAGAGTGTCATAAAAGACACTAAATAAATGGAGGTGAGAAAAAATGAATAAATATAAACTGGAAGAAGAAATGAAAAAGCAAGGCATAAGTAAGGAAAAAATGTGTAGTGAATTAGGGATAAGTCGGTCAGCTTTTTACAGGAAGTGTAAGGGGAAAACTCAGTTTACTCTTGAAGAAATCCAAGCGATTGTAAAGTTATTAAAATTAGATTCTCCAGTGGATATTTTTTTTGCAGACAAAGTGTCTTAGAAGACACTTTGCTAAAGTGATGCGAAAGATATCTTAATTCATTTTTAGAAAGGGAAACATGGAAATAAAGATGTTTTTTAGAGAGTCACCTTTCAGAAATCTAAGTGAGTTGATCTGGAAGGTGGGAGTTTTATAATTTTAAATCCCTGACAATATAAGATTTGTCAGGGACGAGATATCAAAATTTTATTTAGATAAGATATTGTTTAGTGCAGTAATAATCGTAGAGGTATAGGACGCATTACACATTATTGTATCAAGTGTGAATGAACCATTTTGTTTTTTTAAGCTTATTTCCATTGCGCATGTTCCAGCGACATTATGGAATTTGATGGAAATCATATCATATTTGATATTATCTTGTACTAAGGCGAGCGTAGTCATTGAGTTTAATAAGTCACTATAAATTTTTGCAATGCCTTCTTCAGTAATTGGGTAAACATTACCTGCACTACATTGAAGGAGGGATACGTTATCAGAAAAACAAGTACTATTAGATCCAAAAGAGGTTGTAATCCATGCATTAGCATAAGAATCGTCCATTTGATTGAGTACACGCTCTTTTTTTTCATCAAGTAGTTCATTGGATATGTTTGATAATGATTCGTATTCATCTGCAAGTGACTCTTTTTCAGCGGATAATAACTGCACCTCGGACATTAATTCATTGTTCTGAGATGCAAGGGACTCATATTCTTCCTGAGAAACTCCTTTAGAACAAGCAGAAATGGTAAAAACAAGTATACAAGAGACTAAAATTAAAGATTTTTTCATTTATATTTTCTCCTTCATTTGTATTGGTTATACCCATGAAATATAAGTACATTATAAGGGATTTGGGAGAAAATGACAACGAAAAAGTTTTAAGGGAAAAGGATGGAAAAACACAATGATTAGGGAGACAGCTTTTATGATGGCTGATTTGGAACCGTAATCATCGGTGTCAACAAATATTTTTTGAAAGATCGGAGAAATCATGAAACAGAAATACACACCTTTTACGGTGGAAGATGCTGAGAAAATTGCAAAAAAGGGAGAGACAGTTGTTGGGAAAGGAATGGTAAAAACAGAGGGATTCGACAAAACAGTGGCATTCATGATGTCACTGATGGGACAGCTTTATGAAGTGGCACAAACGCATGAGAGATTCCGCATGGAGCTGTTTTACGATGCGGAAGCCCTCAATACAAATTATTGTTTTTTTGCACCTATTGATAAAGGCGAGTCAGACGGCAGGAAGCAGGAATATCCAGCACACTGACATTAACTTTTTCATCAATTAAAAAGTCGATAAAGTCCTGGCCGGGGATCATAAAGGATCCGTTAAAAGAACGCTTATCGATTCGGTCAATCAAATTGGACTTTTCACCGTCAGATAGAGATGAAATATCTATACGATACTTAAGCAGGGACATTGATTTTGCCTCCTTTCTTATGTACTCGGCCCGGCATGGCCTGTACTTAAATTATAGGAGACATGGCAGAAAAAGACAATAGAAAATAGGACAGGAGGTAAAAAAGTGGAAGGAAACTCTGTACCGAGAATGCGAACGATCCAGCAATGTGCGGATTACTTTAAGAATAACGATCCCCAGACTCAGATCACATACTGGAAGATCAGAGGATTAGTTCTTGATGGAGAAGTACCCTATGTTTCATCAGGAAAAACAGGAAGAACAAAGTACATAAATCTGGATCTGCTAATAAATTATCTAAATAACGAAAGCACTCAGTCTCAGCCGAGACTTATAAAACCACTTCGATTAAACCGGGGGTGAGACGGCTGAAACCGCCTTAAATATCAGAATAAGAGAGAAACAATATGCGGAGGAAAGAAAAGTGCATAAAAGAAGGACGTTGGGAGATCTGCCGGAAGTGCGGATTGCGATGGAATGTATCGTTACAGGCAGAGAAGACGAAACGTTATACATGCCCGTGGTGCGCGTTAGGAGAAGACGGAAAAATAAAAGGAAAACTGAAAGAACGGGGAGGATTTACGGATTTTTACAGGTGACACTGTCCGTGCTTATGTCATTAGCAGTTTATATGTTCCTGGCTCCACTGGCCTACCTGGAAAGAGGATACGTGGCGTATGGAGGAGAGTGTATCGTGGCCTTTATTACCGGTATTGCGTTATTCAAATTGCTAAAAGGAGTGATTAGGAAATGAGACACAGATACAACTGCCATCGGTGCGGCTGCCTGTTAGACCCGGCAGAGATGCCATACTGTGACGAATGCATCGAAGAAATGGAGAAGGAAGCCGAGCAGAGAAAGCTCTTCCACATGTCGGTTGAGGATCAGATGGAAGTAAAGCGGATTCTGGCTGGGACCGCGTGAAAATATGACAGGTACGTTGACAATAAAAGAGCGCATATAGTTATTCCCTTAACTATATGCGCTTGTCCATTAGGACAGCCTGTTTGCACAGACCCAACATCAATTTAATTATAATCTGTGCAAACTGGAAAGTCAAGGAAATAAGCGGATTTGACCGCATTTCTCACTTGTTAAAAGGACTAACTTTACAGTATGGGAGACAGTAATGTACAGATATAAATTAATAGAGTATAAGGCAGGAGCAACCATAGAAGTTATAAAGTGCATCCCTAAGTCAGAACGTAAGGGATACAGTGGGGTAAGAGGTAAAAAGGTTAAGAAAACCAAAGAAGAGATGCAGGAAGCGAATATGAGGCAGGCAGCGCGTAAGCTTGCGATAAAAATAAATGCGAACTTTAAACCGGGTGACTGGCATTTGATACTGACTTATAAGGATCCCAAACCGGATCGCAAGCAAGCTCAAAAAAACATAGGTGATTTTCTTTCCAAACTGAGAAAAGAATACAGGAAAATAGGATTTGAGCTGAAATACATACAAGTCACAGAATACCTTCATAAAAGAATCCACCATCATCTTATCATCAACCATGTGAAGAGTAACAAAAAGACAACTCTGGAGATTACAAGAGAATTGTGGAAAGATCATGGCCGCAGGCAGTTTGTACCGCTATATGAAGAAGGAGAATATAAACGTCTGGCAGAGTACATGATTAAAGAAACCGAAAAGACATTCAGGGATGAGGGGAATCCGAGTAAACAGCATTATTCCTGTAGCCGTAACCTAATCATGCCGAAACCGGAACGAAGGCTGGTTCCGGTTAAAAAAGGGTGGGATGTAAATCCAAAACCCCGTAAGGGATATTACATAGAGAAAGACAGTCTCTACAACGGGTTTGATAAGCTGGGATATCCGTATCAGCGTTACACAATGGTTAAGCTTAATCCGGTAGATGCGGACTGGGAGCCGTGTGGTGTATTTCCATTTGATCAAGGACAGGGGAGAGATTATGACCAAAGGATATGTTAAGGCAGTGATTTGTAAATATGATGTTAAGCGTTTAAAAGATTCGATTAAAGTAGGGGACAAGCTGATCTATAGAACGATATTCAAGGATATCTTAGACGAACGAGTATCCATATCGGTGATGGAACAGGTAAAAGTAGTTAAGAAGTTTGATAATTTGGTACAGGTGAAATATACAAAACGATCAGACACATGGCCTTTAAAAACAATGAAATATGAAGAGATATTATTCCAGAGAAAGGGCCTGGACTGGA
>NZ_JACOPB010000023.1:0-93902 GCF_014288005.1 Hungatella hominis | reverse complement strand
TCGCAAGAGTAAGACCCCTTGAAGACGACGAGGTAGATAGGGCAGAGGTGGAAGCATGGCAACATGTGCAGCTGACTGTCACTAATAGGTCGAGGGCTTAACCAAGTTGGTTTAGGTTGCCAGAGCACTTAACGAGGTAGTTTCGAGTTTAGTGCGAGGCATGTCAAAACACTTAGTGAGGTTGTTCACGAACTTAGTGTTTTGGCTGTCAGAAATGGCAGAGGAAGTAAGAACGGATGAAAAGATATGTACAATGTGTGGTTTTGAGGGTATATGCCTAAAAGAAAAGTGGAAATCCTGTTGTTAAGGATTTTCACTTTTTTCGTATGTTTCATTTTGTGAATTATAGGGGGAGAAAGCGTATATGCATAGGACAAAATGGAAACCGTTAGTCAAGAAACTGCCATATATTTTTCCGACGGTAATGGCTCTGGGAGCGGCATTATGTCTGTTATATACCGTATGGAGCCACAACTTTTATCGAGATCGCAAATTTAACTACTACATAGGGCAGTTTGGTCTCAATGGGCGTTTTGTCAGCGGTGATAATGTAATTGCTCAGCTGGGGAATCCGGAGGAAATACGGTATTTCTTTCGGAATGACGACCCAAAGGATCAGCTCGATTATATTCTTTTGAATTACGGTGCCTATGATTTTGGGATTCTGGGAGATTCTGTGGAGGGAACTATTGTGAAGATCGGTGTAAAGGCACCAGGGATAATTCATTTAAGGGGCAGTCTAGATATCGGCTCAGATAAAAACGAGGCTGATCGGGTATACCGCTGTGAGCGGATTATGAAGGGAGAGTATGGTTTTATTCTGGGAAAAGACCATGTGATCGCGGATGGCGGTGGAATCTGGATCAGCCTTAATCTGGACGAGGAAGAAAAGATTACGAACATAGTCATAACGGACGGACTTTAGGATAGGGCATATTGGATGTCATAATCCTATATAATATGCTTTTCCGGGGAATTGTGATTTTCATGATCAGTCTTATTTCTTTTCCAGTTCATCTCTCAGCCGATTGAAAAAGAGTTTCGCAGCCGGAGAAAACGTCTGGTATTTTTTTGTGACAATAAAGAGATCCACTTTTAAGGCCGGCGACAGAGGACGGAAGGTGAGATTACGGCTTCCTTCCGTATTGACCAGATTAGCAAGACAGAGCGCGTAGCCCATTCCCTGCTCGACCATGAAGGTAGCGTTGTAAATAAGGCTGTAGGTTGCCACAATATTCAGTGTGTCAAATATCTCTCCAAACAGCTCAAGGCGCTGGCGGCCGCTGTAGGCCTGTGCGGAAGCAATAAGCGGAAGCCCCTGTAAATCGTCAAAGGATACGGTCTCCTTCTCCGCAAGCGGACAGTCTCTCGGCATCAGAAGTCCGTAGCTGTCACTTCTCGCCAGATTCAGATAATCGTATTTTTCATGCTGCATGGGCCCCAGCAGAAGTCCCAGATCCAACAGCCCCTTGTCCAGCCGTTCCATTACCGCTTCGGCATCTCCGCTGAATATGTGAAAATGGACGTGCGGATAGTCATTCTGGATTCCCTTGAATATTCCGGTGATAAATTCCATAGCCGGAGTTTCCCCGCATCCCATATAGATATCACCGCTGGTCAGCTCCTCATCCGTGTGAAATGCCGATTCTGTCTTTTCCATCAAATTTATCATTTCCTGCGCCTTGCTTCGCAGATAGGCGCCTTCTTCTGTAAGCGTAATCTTTTTCTTCCCTCGTATGAGCAGCTGTTTTCCCAGCTGTGCTTCCAGCTCCATCATCTGCTTGGAAAGCGTCGGCTGGGTAATGTGCAAAGCATCGGCGGCTTTCGTTATGCTCTGTTCTCTTGCTATGGCAAGGAAATAGGAAAGCAGTCTTATTTCAATCATGGAATCACCTCTTCTGTTTCATCATAGCAGGAAAATACCATTTCAGTCAACTATCTGCAGAAGATAAAATACCATTCCTTTTAGCTATGGAAAAACATTCTGCATAACTATTTGATATTTAATAAGAACTGTTCTATGATACAGATAGCCATTCACTACATATCGTTGCCAACAAGTTAAGAAAGGGGGCGTAATCATAAGATGAGAGATACAGCAGTATTTGTGTGTACGCTTATGCTGGTTTTCGCCGCATGCGGATGCAGCAGGGCAGAAGCGGCTGATTCGCAGCCTATTGTTCAGGAAGAGGAATCGGCGGATAAAGGAGAGGTGCAGATGAGAATTTATGTTACATCAAATGGAAATACAATCGTTTATGGGCTGAATGACAGCCAGGCGGCGAAGGATTTATATGCACAGCTTCCCCTGACCATTGAAGTGGAAGATTACAGCACGAACGAAAAAATATTTTACCCGTCTGAAAAGCTTGATGCTTCTGACGCTCCTGTAGCTGATGAAGGGAAAGGTACCCTGGCCTATTATGCACCGTGGGGAGATGTGGTGATGTTTTATGATCATTTCGGGAAGAGCAGCAATTTATATGAACTGGGAATGGTGATATCCGGTGAGGAGTTTATAGAAGCTTTATCAGGGAGTGTTGAAATTACGGGAGAAAATGAGAAGGTGGAAGAATGAAAAAATATAGGGCTGTTATCGGTCTGATATTTGTATTGATGTGCATTCTGGCGGCATGTAGTCCCCAAAAAGATACAGCGGCGGGCGAGACTGAGGGGGAGACTACGGTAACACAGGTAGATGAACCGTCAGAAAAAAGCGTTCTAATTGCGTATTTTTCCTGTACAGGAACAACGAAAAAGGCGGCAGAATATGCTGCGGATCTTCTGGGAGCTGATCTTTATGAGATAAAGGCGGCAAAGCCCTATACGGAAGCGGATTTAAACTATCGTGACAACACCAGCCGCACCAGCCTGGAACAGAAGGATGCTTCTGTCCGTCCGGCTATTTCCACCGGTGGACTCATGGGGCAGGATACGACAGGCAGCGCTGACTTAAGCTTGTCAGAATATGATGTTATATTTCTGGGGTATCCCATCTGGAACGGCCAGGCTCCCAGAATTATCAATACATTTTTGGAAAGCTATGATTTATCGGGGAAAACTGTAGTGCCGTTTTGTACCTCTGCCAGCAGCGGGATCGGTTTAAGTGCTGAAAATCTCAAAGGTTCCTGCTCTGACAGCGCAGTCTGGTACGATGGAATCCGGTTTGGCAGCGCGGTGTCCGCGGATGATGTGGCTGAGTGGATTCATGAGCTGGATCTTCCGGGCAGACAAGAACGGTGATGGTATGAAAGGTTATCTGGATAACGTTATTACGGTCGAACGGAACCTGAAAGATGCCGGGTGTGATGAAACTCTGGTAAAGGAGTTTATAAAATTGATAAAGACAGGCGAGAGAAAAAGACAACTCAGAATGCTGGAAAAGCATAGAAGTAACCTTCTGGAAGAGATACATAAGAATGAAAAGAAGATTGAGTGTCTGGATTATCTGGTCTGTCAGATGGAGAAGAAAATGGGTAAAAAGATTGTGGTATTGTCAACCAGCCCGCGAATGGGCGGAAATTCTGAGATGATGGCGGATGCATTTATAAGAGGAGCGGCCGAAGCAGGCCATGAGGCGGAGAAGATACATCTCTATGATAAGAAAATAGAATTCTGTAAGGGCTGTCTGGCCTGTCAGCATACGGGAGCATGCGTCATTCGGGACGATGCGGCAGTGATTGTGGAACAGATGCGCCAGGCTGACGTACTGGTATTTGCAACCCCCATCTACTTTTATGAAATGTCAGGTCAGATGAAAACTCTTCTGGACCGGACCAATCCCCTGTTTCCAGGAGAGTATGCATTTCATGATATATATCTGCTGGCCGCTTCGGCAGATGAGGAGGCATCTTCCATGGATGGGGCGGTAAAGGGACTGGAAGGCTGGATCAGCTGCTTTGAGCAGGTACACTTAGCTGGTGTGATCCGGGGGGCAGCAGCCGATAAAAAAGGAGAAATTGAAAATGTACCGGAGGCCCTAAACTCTGCTTATGAGTTTGGAAGGAATGTGTAGACAGCAGTCGCTAATCCGGAGATAACGTGGTGACAGAACCAGGTGACAGAAAGAAAGGAAAACAGGATGAAAGTAATAAAACAGGAATTTTTAACGGGTGAAAGGGCGTTATTTCAGGGGAAGGACTTGAAAATCTGCGATACGACCTTTGCCGATGGGGAATCCCCTTTGAAGGAGAGCAGAAATATTGAACTGTATGGAAGCATGTTTAAGTGGAAATATCCGTTGTGGTACAGCCGTGACATTAAGATGGAGGATTGTGTACTGTTTGAGATGGGAAGAGCCGGGATCTGGTATACCGAGAATATTTCCATGAAAAACTGTACCATCGATGCGCCAAAGACATTTCGCCGTGCTTCGGATATCCGGCTCACCCATGTAACCATGCCGAACGCAGGAGAGACACTGTGGAATTGTGACCGGGTTACCATGAATCAGGTGACGGCAAGAGGCGATTACTTCGCCATGAACAGCAGGAATATGGTGATAGACGGCTTTGAACTGACAGGAAATTACTCTTTTGACGGTGTGAAACAGACGGAGATCCATAACGCCAGGCTGCTCTCAAAGGATGCGTTCTGGAACAGTGAAAATGTAACCGTTTATGATTCCTTTATCTCCGGTGAGTATTTAGGCTGGAACGCAAAGAATCTTACCCTGATTAACTGCACGGTTGAGAGCAGTCAGGGCATGTGCTACATTGACAATCTAGTCATGAAAAATTGTCGTCTGTTAAATACGACGCTGGCCTTTGAATACTCCACCGTGGACGCGGAGATAAACAATACGATTGACAGTGTCTTAAATCCCAGCGGCGGCAGAATAAAGGCGCAGGGAATCAAAGAGCTGGTTATGGATGCGTCCAGAGTGGATGTGACAAAAACTGCTGTTCAGATGCAGGAACTGAGAGAGGCGGTGTAAGATGTCCCATGATTTTGATAAATTGACAGACCGGCGTGGAAGTAACTCTTTAAAATGGGATATCACGGAGCGGGAACTGCCCATGTGGGTGGCGGATATGGATTTTGAAACCGCACCGGAGATTACGGAATCGCTGAAAAAACGGGCGGAGCACGGAATCTTCGGTTATACCATGGTGCCGGAGGCATGGAGGGAGGCGGTCGCCGGATGGTGGCAGCGGCGTCATAACTTTGAAATGGCTCGGGATTGGCTTGTATTCTGCACCGGTGTGGTCCCCGCTGTTTCCAGCGCGGTCCGTAAACTGACGACAGCGGGGGAAGCTGTGCTGGTACAGCCTCCGGTCTATAACATTTTCTATAATTCCATCTGCAACAATGGCCGCAGGGTCATAGAAAACCGGCTTTTATACGATGGGAAGGGTTACAGGATAGACTGGAAGGACCTGGAGAACAAGCTTAAGGATCCTCAGACTGCACTGATGATTCTCTGCAATCCCCAAAATCCTACCGGATCCATCTGGAGCAGAGAAGAGCTGGGAAGAATCGGGGAACTGTGCGCCGCCAATCACGTTACGGTGATTTCCGATGAAATTCACTGTGACTTAACCGAGCCGGGATACGACTATATTCCATTTGCATCGGTATCAGAGGAATGCGCACAGAACAGTATTACCTGCATTGCACCGACAAAGGCGTTTAATCTGGCCGGTCTGCAGACTGCGGCGGTTGCGGTGCCCAACGAATACTTAAGGCATAAGATGGAGCGGGCATTAAACAACGATGAGGTGGCGGAACCGAACGCATTTGCCATTGACGCGGCGATTGCCGCATTTACACAGGGAGAGGAATGGCTGGACGATTTGAGAAACTATCTGGCAGAAAACCGCCGGATCGTCAGAAGCTTTCTGGAACGGGAACTGCCCAATGTTTCTCTTGTGCAGTCCCATGCAACGTATTTGCTCTGGCTGGACTGCACAAGAGTGCTTGGGGGCGCGGCGGAGCTATGCCGTTATCTCCGCAGGGAAACGGGCCTTTACCTGTCGGCCGGCGCCGCATACGGCGGCCATGGAAACCAGTTCCTCCGTATGAATATTGCCTGCCCCGCGTCGAGAGTGGAGGAGGGGCTAAAGCGCCTGAAAGCGGGAACAGACGCTTATGAACAGTATACAGCGGAATGCTGTTAAATCGACGATTGTCATTTATTTCGCAGTCAAATCCCTTTGTGCCCTTGCGCCGGCAACCTCTTCCGGAGACTTTTCGCGGAGACGCACCGCACCACGGTATCCGTCTCTGGTAGGAATCCGGTCTCCCGAGGAGAGACGTTTTTTTGCAAGCGCTATTTCGTCTTTGTACTGTGGGAGCCACTGCTCCTGAGCTGCCAGCATTTCGTCAACCATCTGCCAGATTTCCGGCGGATTGCAGACGGCGCCGGTGAGCGGGTCCATTAAGGCGGCCTGTTTTAGGAGGGTGACGTCTCCGGCAGCCGCGGCTTCCACCGACAGGCGCTGTACCCAGATGGACTGGGAGCACACGGCAGCAGGGCCGAGGGGAAGATCACCGATTTTCGGTACACTGATGCCGTTTCCGTCTACGTAGCAGGGAACCTCGACCACACATTCATAGGGCAGGTTGGATATGCAGCCTTCGTTCATCATATTGAAATGGCCGCGGTACATGCGTCCGGTTTCCAGGGATTCGATGATGTAGGAGCCGTGTTCCAGGCCACGGTCGGAGCCGTCGTATTTTTTCGGCGGCTCAGCCAGAATTTTTGGATAATCGGTTTCAAACCAGCGGCGTTCTTCCCGGGTTACCCGTAAATATCCGCCGGTCTCTCCGTGGATCCAACGGCTTAAATCGATCCAGTCCTTTATTTCATCGGGCCGTTTTCTGTACCATGCCACATATTCGGATAAGTGGCCGTTTGATTCTGTGGAATAATACCCGAACCGTTTTAAGATATCGATGCGGACTTTTTCCTCCTCCCGGTAGGTTTCGTGAGCCTCGAAGGCGGGAAGTAGCTTTTGCAGCATGGATTCCCCATGATGGCTGATGGATATGTACCAGGTCTGGTGGTTGATTCCCGCACAAACGAAATCGAGCTCATCTCTGGGAATGCCAAGTACTTCGGCGATCTGCTGCTCACCGTGAATCTCACCGTGGCACAGGCCGATGGTTTTTACCTTGCCGTACTTGTTGCAGGCCCATGTAGCCATGGCGTTTGGATTGGAATAATTGAGCATGACGGCGCCGGGGGCAGCTACTTCCCGGATGTCTTTGCAGAAGTCCAGCATGGCGGCAATGACGCGCTGCCCATACATGATTCCGCCGATGCAGAGCGTGTCGCCGACACACTGGTCAACACCGTATTTCAGCGGTATTTCAATATCAGTTTCAAACCCTTCCAGTCCACCAATGCGGACACAGTTAATGATATATCTGGCATCCTGAAAGGCCTCTCTGCGGTCCAGGGTAGACTGAATCTTTGTTGCAATTCCATTTGCCTCCAGATCCCTCTGGCATAAGTCGGTGACCTTTTTTAAGTTGTCCTCACTGATGTCTGTAAACGCGATATCGATGTCCCGAAACTCCGGAACTGACATGATATCTGTGAACAGTGTCCTTGTAAAAATCAGACTTCCGGCACCGATAAAAGCAATTTTAAATTTCATATGTTTGTATCCCCTTTCTCAGTTAAGCTTTGATTGTAGTATACAGATTCTTCGAAGAGGATGCGCATGAAATTGAAACGCCTTTTTCTCAAATGCAATAAATTGTTGGCTGAATAGATAACGATATGCTACAATAAAAGGAAGGAATGTTACGGAAAAAGAGGGAAGGCTATGGCAGATAATACAATGGCGAGTTATGCATATCCGCGTTATGCATATCCGGCCGCATATTATGCGGTGGCGCTGGATTATTTTCAGATGGAAGCACACAGACATGACCAGTGGGAGATCATGTATCTGGTAACCGGTACGTGCCGGGTTGAGGTGGAAGGCGTTCTGGTGGAAATGGAGGAACGGCAGTTCATCTGCATCCGTCCGGGGATTCCGCACAGGCTGGAAATCAATCAGGGAGAGCGCAGTGTACTGTTAAATTATGAGTTTTCCTGTCTGGATAAGATGGGCGGAACGGATTTGAACAGCCTGGCCGAAAAGGACGCCGGCTTTGCGGAGTTGATGGTATCCCCGGAGCCGTATCTGCTGCTCACCGACTACGGAAAGATGGAATACGTATTGAAGGACTTGATTTCCGAGCTGGAGAGACGGGATCGAAACAGTTATTTACTGGATCTGATCTTTCAACGAATGCTGATGGAGTGGTCAAGGTGCACTCAGGATAATGAAGGGGTAACGGGCATGGTTCATCTGAAAAAAGCCCGGAAATATATCGGGGAGCACTTTCGGGAAGATATCCGGGTGGAGGATGTGGCGAAATACGTCAGCCTCAATCATTCATATCTGCAGACTCTGTTCAGCAAAGCCTACGGATGCGGAATCATGGAGTATATCAATAACCAGCGGTTGGAGCGGGCTCAGTTTTTGCTGAAAAACAGCAGCATGAATATTGTGGACATTGCCTTTGAGGCCGGGTTCAACAGCCGGCAGCATTTTGGGTATACCTTTCAGAAGAAGTACCGCTTAAGCCCCAAACAATACAGAAAATTGAAGGGACAGAATATTGCGGCTGATACAGGAAAATGGCAGAAGAGTCTGAGGGAAAATGGGGAGGCGGCGGGGGCGAACCGGTTGATTTAATGGTTTGCTACTAATCGAGATTGCTGCAGCCATAAAAATGATTTGAAGGTATGAAGGCGGTTTTTACATTTTGTGAAAACCGCCTTCTTTTTGTTGCTTAATGGATAGGGGACAGCATCACGATTTGGCACTTTAAAATATAATTGCAAAATTCAAGTAAATTATAATTGAATTCAAGTAAAAGCAGGAATAATATAATGCCATAGACAAGACATATAAGACAAAAATATTAGAAAAATATAATAAGAAAGGAGAAAAACAGACATATGTTACAACAAAAAGATAATACCCTTCGCACGTGCAAAGAACTGCTGCTTGAATTTCGTAAAGAAGAAATTCAAGTAAATTCAAGTAAAATAAAGTTCTCTCTCAAGCAGACCGGAAAAGACGTCTATAATATTACGGCACCATTTTTGGCGGATGGAAAGACCTGGATTGCAGGACGGGTCGAGGCGAGAGACAGTGAGTATTCCAGGATTGGCTTTTTCGAAGAGAGCGAAGGCGAGTGGGTGGAAACAGAACGGGAAGCCTTAAACCTTCAGGATCCATTTGTGACGAGGATCGGAGGGAAACTGGTCCTTGGGGGCGTGGAAGTATTCGATGATGAGGAACGGCCGGGATACTTAAACTACAGAACTGTATTTTACCGGGGTGATGGAATCCTTGATTTGAGCAGATTTGCTGTGGGGCCAGACCGGATGAAAGATATCCGCCTCTGTGAGCTGGAGGAGGGAAGGATTCTGGTACTTACCAGGCCACAGGGGGAACGGGGTGGACGCGGAAAGATCGGTTATCGTTTCTTTGAAAGTCTGGACGAGTTAGATGCAGAAAGCCTGCAGCAGGCGACGCTTATGGAACATCAGTTTATACCAGAGGAATGGGGCGGAGCAAATGAACTCCACCGCTTATCTGGCGGGAAAATCGGAGTGCTCTCCCATATCGCAGGATTTGACACGGAAGGAAACCGGCATTATTATTCCACAGCGTTCTGCTTCAATCCTGAGACAGGGGAGTACGGTCCTATGAAAATGATCGCGGAGCGAAGAAATTTCCAGCCGGGACCAAGTAAAAGACCGGATCTGGAAGATGTTATATTTTCCGGCGGGCTTGTGAGGCTCGGGGGAGGAAAAGCGGAATTGTACTGCGGAGTCAGCGATGCAGAAGGACAAAAGGTGCTGATCGACGATCCATTTGATGAATATGAAAACAGATAGAAGGAGAAGAGACTTATGAAAAGAATGAAGAGAGTAGTGGCGATTGCAGCAGCGGCAGCTATGACAGCATCCGTGATGACAGGATGCGGAAAATCAGGAGGTAATGAGCCGGCAGCCAATCATGGAGGAGCCTCTGGAGAGGTGGTTTCCGTTGATTTCTGGACGGCGCCTCAGCAGGTTCAGTATAACTTCTGGGAATCCAAGGCACAGGCGTTTAACGAAGCAGGCATCACTGTTGATGGAAAAAAGATAGAGGTAAAGGTCCAGCAGATGCCGGAATCCCCATCTTCAGAAGCCGGAATTCAGAATGCAATTGCAACAGGGACCGTACCGGCTGTATCGGAAAATATCAACCGGGGATTCGCAGCAACTCTGGCGGCTTCCGGAGCAGTCTATGACCTGTCTGGCGAGACATGGTTTACAGATGTGATTGAGGCCAGAAAGATGGAAGATACGATCACAAACTGGGCGATTGAGGGGAAACAGTATGTGCTTCCGGTCTATGTCAATCCGATGATATGGCAGTGGAATATGAAAGCCTTAAAGGCTCTGGGGTTTGATTCGGCACCGAAGACCGTGGCTGAATTTACAGCCGTTATTACCGAATTTGCCGCACAACGTGATACCACCATGAAAGAGATGGGGGTTACCCATTCCTTCTACCGTCCGTCCTTAACCCGTCCGGATCAGTGGTGGGACAGATGGTATGATTTTCAGATGCCTTACGAAGCTCTGACAGGGGGAAAACCGTGGGTAGAGGGCAATAAACTGGTACTCGATAAGGAAGGCGCAGTCGAAGCGTTTGAACTGATTGGCCTCTTTGGCAATTCAATCCAATCCGGCGAAATATCCAGCATCTGGACAGAGGCAAATCCTTCCGTACTCGTGACAATCAACGCACCATGGGAGATTTCGCTCTATCGTGAAAACAATAAGGTCTACGGAGAAGATTATATTTACGGACAGGCAATTGTAAAGAATGAAGGTGATATTCCTTATAACTTTGCTGATTCCAAAGGTCTTGTCTTCTATAAAAATAAGAGTATTACAGATGAGGAACATGCCGGCGCAGTGGAATTTGTAAAGTGGGTTTATAACAAGGAAAATTCTGCACAGACCGATCTCGACTGGCTGAATGCCACGACGATGCTTCCGGTCAGAGGTGATTTAAATGACAATGAAATGTTTGCCGACGTTATGAAAGAGTATCCGGAGTTAGCTGCACTGGCGGAAGCTGTGCCGTATGCGATTCCGAGTATTGCGACAGAAAAGGTAACTGATATACAGACAGCACTGACCGAGAGCGGAACAGCGCCGTATATGAATGAAGTTATGAATGCAGAGCCTGGAAATGCACCGGATGCCACTCCATATGTAGAGGCGGCTATGGAGGCCATGAAGCAGGTGGGTGGTCTGGAATAGGCTGTTGATCGGGGACAGGAATCGTTTTCCTGTCCCTCCCAAAAAGGAGGGGACTTATGAAAAGAAAGAGTATTACGGGAAATAAAAGGGCTGGCCTCATGGGCTGGCTGCTTAACGGGCCATACCTGATTTATTCCCTTATTTTCTTTCTGATTCCGCTGATCTGGGCGTTCTGGCTTTCTACCATGGACTGGAACCTGATGTCGGAACAGAAGACGTTTGTAGGGATCAGGAATTTTGCCGGCCTTTTTTCCGACAGCAGGGTAAAAGCGGCTTTTATTAACTCTTACCGCTACCTTCTGCCCATTGTAGTGCTGTGTTTTGCAGGAGGGCTGATCATCGCGCTTCTGGTATCTAATCTGCCGGATAAAATCAAGGGTCTGGTGGCGGTTTTATTCTTTATCCCTTATCTGACCTCCGGAGTTGCGACGAGTGTAGTAGTAAAGTACTTTTTTAATTATAATTCTGCGTTCAATACGTTTTTGAGAGAACAGTTCAATCTGAATATAAACTGGCTGACAGACCAGAGATACGCATTTGCCGTTATGGTGGGTATTGTTGTCTGGAAGATGTCGGGGTATTATGCATTATTTATTCTCTCAGGCATTGAAAGCATTGGTGACGATGTGACGGAAGCGGCGATGCTGGACGGCTCGACCGGACTGCATAAGCTCCTGCACATTACGCTTCCGATGATTATGCCTACGTTGACCACCGTAATTGTACTGGCCACAGGCCTGGCATTCGGCGTCTTTACAGAGCCGTATCTGCTGACAGGCGGCGGCCCTAACATGACGACGACTACATGGCAGCTGGAAATCTACAACACGTCCTTTACCAGATTCCAGTCCGGATATGGGGCGGCCATGGCGATTGCCAGTGCGGTTCAGATCTTTATTACTTTAAGGATCATCAACGCTGTAACGGACCGGCTGAACAGAAGATTCGGATGGTAGGCAACGATAACGAGGAGAAAAGAATATGGGAAGAAAAAAGAAATTAAGTGTTAAAACATATATTATTACAGCAGTCACCCTGACTCTGCTTGCGATATCCCTGTTTCCCTATTATTATATGGTGCTTCAGTCCTTTACCTCCTGGGATCAGGTCGATAAGGTGATGGTGCCTCACGGTTTTACGTTAAGAAGCTATGAATATTTGATAGGAAAGGGCGGAGCGACGAATTCCATGATGTGGGTCAGAGCCCTGATCAACTCATTCCTTGTAGCATTTCCTACCGCAGTGATATCGGTCATCATAGGACTGTGCAACGGTTATTCCGTATGTAAACTGAAATTTAAGGGAGAACGTTTCATTATGGACTCCCTGCTGTTTCAGATGTTTTTCCCAACCATAATCCTGCTGGTGCCCAGATATATGATTGCAAAGCCTATGGCGAATACGTACGGCGGAATGATCATACCCATGTGCATTTCCATTTGGGCTATTTTCATGTATATCAACTATTTTAAAACCTTGCCTAATGAGGTCTTTGAGGCTGCAAAGATAGACGGCGCCGGAGAACTGCGCATTATATTTTACATTGCGTTTCCCATAACAAAATCGGTTACCACAATTGTGTTTCTGTCTATTTTTATGCAGCGATGGTCGGAGCTGATGTGGGATATGCTGATCGCGCCAAACATTCAGATGCAGACGCTTAATGTGTTGATTTCCACTCAGTTCAAACCGATGGGGGCATTTCCGGGACCGATGTATGCGGCGTCTGTTATTCTGACTCTGCCGATTATTATCCTGTTTTTATGCTTTTCCAAATACTTCAAAGAGGGAATCAGCTTTATGCTTAAATAATGGAAAATGAGGAGGAACAACATGCTGGAAGTAAAAAGATGCGGAGAAAATCCGCTTCTTATCCCGGAAAATGTAAAACCCAGCCGAGAAGATTTTAAAGTCGAAGGGGTATTTAACTGCGGTGTCGCAAAATATAAAGATGAGGTGATCCTGCTGTGCCGGGTGGCCGAGTCCGTCAAGGGAGCAGAAGAGGGAGAAGTACGGATCCCTGTTGTGAAAAAGATCAGTGGAAAAGATGAGATTACAGTGCTCAGTCTGAGAAAAGCGGAACATCCGGAGCTCGATTTTACCGATTCCAGAACGATTAATAAGATGATGAGGCAGGGGAAGAGAACGGTGTATTTGACATCTCTGTCCCATTTAAGAGTGGCCAGATCAAAGGATGGAATTCATTTTACTGTGGAAGATACCCCGTCTGTTTTTCCTTGTGCGGAAGAGGAGAGCTGGGGAATGGAGGATCCGAGAATTACTCAGATTGGGGACGAGTATTACATTAATTATACTTCTGTGACGGAAAATGGAGCGGCTACCTCGTTAATCAGTACAAGGGATTTTGAGACATTTGAGCGGCATGGAATCATATTTGCACCGGAAAATAAGGATGTTACCATATTTCCGGAAAAAATTAATGGTATGTATATGGCGTTTAACCGTCCCGTACCAGGCGGAATCGGCAACCCTGAGATGTGGCTGGCCCAGTCACCAGATCTGATACACTGGGGACATCAGAAGCATTTCTGCGGCATATCCGATGCGGACAGCTGGGATAACGGGAGAATCGGAGGCGGAGCCGTCCCATTTAAAACGGAACAGGGCTGGGTGAAGATTTACCATGCCGCCGACAGGAATGACCGGTACTGCCTGGGGGCATTTCTCCTGGATTTAAGTGATCCCTCCAGGGTGATCGCAAAGACGGAAGCACCGATTCTGGAACCGGAAGCTTCATATGAGACAGAAGGCTTCTTCGGAAATGTGGTATTTACCTGTGGCTGTCTGGTGGACGGAGACTGTGTGTCTCTCTATTACGGCGCCGCGGACGATAAGATATGCAGAGCAGATTTCTCGGTTTCCCAATTACTGGCCGGGATGAAGGCCATATAAAGTCAGAAAGGTGGAATGCAGAATGAAGAAGCGGGTTACCATGAAGGAAATAGCGGAAAGGCTGAACCTTTCTGTCAATGCGGTATCCCTGGCGCTGAATGACCGGGCGGGGGTCAGCGAAGAGACGAGAAGACTTGTTTTAAACGCTGCGGAAGAGATGGGATATCTGGACCAGAGTACCAAGTATACAGCGGCTTACTCCAATAAGAACATCTGTATCCTTCTGGAGGACCGTTTCTTTAAGGATATGCAGTTCTATGGACGGATTCTGCTGGGATTAGAGGAAGCGGCAAAGAAGGCCGGGTATGATCTGTTTATCAATTCCTTCGAGAAGAATCAGGAGATACCGGCCTGTGTGGAACAGCAGAAGGTGTCGGGGCTGATAGTCGTTGGTAAGATTGATGAGGAGTATCTGAAGCGTTTAAAGAGCTACTCCATACCGGTTCTGCTTCTGGATCACGAATCTGTGGAGACACCTACTGACTGTGTGATGACCAATAATGTGGCGGGCGCCTATAAGCTGACAAAGTATCTGCTGGATAAGGGCTACCGGAAAATCGGATTTTTCGGTGATCTCTCCTATACCCCCAGCATTCGGGAACGTTTCTGGGGATATCAGGAGGCCATGCAGCAGTATCTTAAATTTCCATCCTTTGAAGAAGGGATCGCCTATATCAGACGGTATTCCGCTTTAAAGAGTGTGGAGGACGCAGTGATTCATCAGGACGCGTCAAGCCTTGCGGAGTATTACCAGTCACTGGAGGAAACACCGGAAGTGCTGATCTGTTCCAACGATAAGATGGCAATCCTCATGTGCAAGGCTCTGTCACAGTGCGGCCTCAAGGTTCCCGAAGATATCGGCGTTGTTGGTTTCGATGATATTGAACTGAGCAATATGGTGAATCCCCGCATTACGACAATGCGGGTGGACAAGGTCCTAATGGGAAAAAAGGCTATGGAACGGCTTCTAAAATGTATGGAACGGCCGAAGGAAAAGGTGGAAAAGCTGGTGCTGGATGTCCAGCTGATTGAAAGAGATTCTGTGAGGGAGTTCTTATAAATGAATCAGTGGTGGAAAAATACGGTTTTTTATGAAATATATATAAGATCCTTCTGCGACACCGGTCAGAACGGGAAGAGCGGTATCCGGGGGATCACCTCGAAGCTGCCGTATCTGAAAGAACTGGGAGTGGGCGGAATCTGGCTCACTCCTTTTTATCCCTCTCCAAAGGTAGATAACGGATACGATGTTTCCGATTATTGCGGTGTGGATCCGGATTACGGAACAATGGATGATTTTGAGGAGATGGTGAAGGCAGCCCATAAGCATGGTATCAGGGTCATCATTGATATGGTTTTGAATCATACATCGACCCAGCACCCGTGGTTTATAAAATCAGCCGCCTCCAAAGACAGCAGCGAGAGAGACTGGTATATCTGGAAGGATCCCGTTAACGGAGGGGAGCCGAATAACTGGGAGTCCTTTTTTGGTAAAAGCGCATGGGAGTATGTGGCGTATGGGGATTCGGGACAGTACTATTACCATTCCTTTGCAAAGGAGCAGGCAGACTTAAACTGGCAGAATCCTTCCGTGGAGGAGGCCATTTACCAGGTTCTGGATTTCTGGCTTCTGAAAGGCGTGGATGGTTTCCGTTTTGATGTGATTAACAACTTATCGGTGTCCGGCTCTATGGTGGATAATCCGGTCACGGGAAACGGGGAGCAGCTTCATGAAAATGATGTCAATCAACCGGGGGTTCAGGCGGTTATCAAACGGATGGCAGGCAGGATCAGGGAGAAGAAGCCAGATGCATTTCTGGTTGGAGAGATCAGCAGCGACGATTTAACCAGAATTCATTCCTATACGGGCGTCGGGAGCCTGGACACGACTTTTAATTTTAATTTGGGAAGCAGGGAAATATTTCAGCTCGACGAGATCTATGAAGAATTAAAGCGCATGCAGGAACTGTACGGGGATTCAGAATATCCAACTCTGTTTTTTGGAAGTCACGATATGAGACGTTTTCCAGACCGGTTCGGATTTTCGGAAGGGAAAACGAAATGCCTGCTGGCGCTGATGCTTTCCTGCAGGGGAATCCCGTTTCTGTACTTTGGAGATGAAATCGGAATGAAAAGCCGTATTCTGAATTCTGTGGACGACGCAAAGGATGTTCAGGGAATACTGGCCTACGAGTCGGCTCTTAAAGAGGGAAAAAGCAGGGAGGAAGCGGTTCGGATTCTGAATGAACGATCACGGGATGCCTCCCGCAATCCTATGGATTGGGACGAGGCTGAAAAACAGAGAGAGGATCCGTCCTCGATCTGGAATTTCGTCAAAAATTTCATTGAACTGAGAGAGAGAACTGCGGTGCTGACAGAAGGAACTATGGAGCTGCGAAAACTGGGGAACGGTTTGATAGAAATCGAGAGAGCGCTGGGAATGGACCGGGTTCGCATTATGATTAATTTTTCGGATTGCGGGGTGACGGTCCCTGTTGAAGGCAGCTGGCGAATCCTATACGCTTCAGACAGCGTACCGGATAGCAGATCAAGGGAAAAGAACGGAAAAGACTGTGTGAAGCCCGGAATGGTCCAAATGCTGGTTCCTGGCGGAAACTGTGTGATTCTGGAAATATGAGGATAAGGTAAATGAAGATGATACAGAAACTGACAGATGGCTGGAAGCTCAAAAGCTGTTCCACTGGCCAGAGTTTTGAAACGAAAGTACCGGGAACCGTATACGGAACCTGGCTGGAGCATGGAGCGATGAAGGACCCTTACTGGAGAGACTGTGAGGAGGCCGCGCTGGCCATGATGGATGGGGACTACGAATATGAGATTTCCCTGTCGCCTGATGAAGCTGTGATGGGCTGCAGGGATATCCAGCTGAGATTCGAAGGAATTGATACTCTGGCGGATATTTTCTTCAACGGGGTTCATCTTGGACATGCGGATAATATGCACCGTATATGGGAGTATCCGGTAAAATCACTGATAGGAGAGACCAATAAAATCAAGGTACATTTGTATTCGCCGCTGTCCTTTATCAGAGAAGCCTATGAAAAGACTCCTTATGACGGTGCGCCCGAGGCTATGCAGGGCTTTCCGCTTCTAAGAAAGAGCCACTGCTCCTTTGGATGGGATTGGGGACCGAGGCTTCCGGACGCCGGTCTGTTCCGAGAGGTATCCCTGATTGGCGTGAATCAGGCCTCCATCTGCGATGTGCATATCAGACAGAGGCACAGCGGAGGAATCGTGATCCTGTCCCTTACTACCACTGTGGAGGCGGCCGATGATGCGGCTTGCTCCTGCCTGCTCAGAATCACGGATCCGCAGGGGATGAGTATCTCGTACCAGATGGAAGGCGAAAAGTATCAGTTTTCAAAAGCTGTGACAATAAAAAATCCGGAGCTGTGGTGGCCGAATGGTTATGGGAAACAGCCTCTATACCAGGTAGAAGTCATGGTGGCTGCAGACGGAGAGATTCAGGATAGCTGGAGCCGAAAGATTGGCCTCCGAACGATGACGGTCAATACGGAGGCGGATGAGTATGGGAATAAGTTTGCCCATGAAGTGAACGGTGTGGAAATTTTTGCCATGGGAGCGGATTACATACCAGAGGACTGCATCCGCGGCCGCGTCAGCCGGGAACGGACAAAAACGCTTCTGGAACACTGCAGAAACTGTAATTTTAATGTGATCCGCGTCTGGGGAGGCGGATACTATCCCGATGACTTTTTCTATGACCTGTGTGACGAAATGGGTCTGATCGTATGGCAGGATTTCATGTTTGCCTGTGCGGTTTATCCTCTGACGCCGGAGTTTGAAGCAAATACAGCGGCGGAAATCCGGGATAACGTACGGCGCATCCGCCATCACGCCTGTTTGGGCTTATGGTGCGGCAACAATGAGATGGAAATGTTCCTTGCGGATAATCAATGGGTGAGAAAGCCGCTGCAGAAGACTGAGTATTTGATTATGAATGAAAGAATCATACCGGAATTACTGAGGCAGCTTGATCCGGATACCTTTTACTGGCCGTCCAGTCCGTCATCGGGCGGGGATTTCGATCATCCCAACGATGAGAACCGCGGAGACGCCCATTACTGGGAAGTGTGGCATGGAGGCGTTCCGTTTACGGATTACAGGAAATACTATTTCCGCTATCTCTCTGAGTTTGGGTTCCAGTCATTTCCTGCGGTAAAGACCATTGAACAGTTTACTGAGCCGGAGGACAGAAATATTTTCTCCTATGTGATGGAAAAACATCAGAGAAATGCCGGGGCTAATGGAAAGATACTTCAGTATATGAGCCAGATGTATCCGTATCCGGAATCACTGGAGCTTCTTATTTACGTTTCGCAGCTGCTGCAGGCAGAGGCTGTCCGGTATGGTGTGGAACATTTCCGGAGGAACCGGGGGCGGTGCATGGGCTGTGTCTACTGGCAGTTAAATGACTGCTGGCCGGTGGCATCCTGGTCCTCCATTGATTACTACGGCAGATGGAAGGCGCTTCAATATTTCGCCAGGCGCTTTTTTGCTCCGGTCCTGCTTTCCTGTGAGGAAGAAGGCGCTCTGAGTTCCTCCATAAATGTAAATGAGGAGAACCGCTGCATCAGAAAAGCGGCCCGATTCTGTGTGACCAATGAGACAAGGGAGCCGGTAAGCGGATTTATCAAATGGAGCATTCAGGATGCGGCGTCTGACATCTGCCGGCAGGGACAGTACAGTGTGGAGGTGGAAGCACTTTCAGTCTGCAGCTATCCATGGATTGAATTTCCGGATATAGATATCAGGAACCATTATCTGTCCTATGAACTCTGGCTTCATGGAGAAATGGTTTCGCATGGCGTCAGCTTATTTGTTCCTCCAAAACATTTTGAGTTCGCAGACCCGAAGCTGGAACTGCGCAGGGAGGGGGAGACACTTCTGATCTATGCAGCAGCCTTCGCCAAAGGGGTTGAAATCGGAAACGAGGCTGGTGATTTGCTGCTTTCCGACAACTATTTTGATATGGTTGCAGGGAAGAAACGTGTGCAGGTGCTGCAGGGAAGTATGGAAGGGCTGTATGTGCGCAGTATGTATTCATTGATGCCGGACCACGGTACAATTATATGCCGGACAGACTGATATAAGGAAACAGGAGATAAGAAATGACCAATTACAGGGATGAGTATCACAGATGGTGCGAAGATTCGTATTTTGATGACAACACAAGACAAGAACTGAAAGCCCTTACCAGCGAGGAAGAGATCAAGGACCGTTTCTGCAGGGAACTGGAATTTGGAACCGGCGGACTGAGGGGAATCATGGGGGCGGGGCTGAACCGAATGAACCGCTATACGGTGAGGAAGGCGACGCAGGGGCTTGCAAACTACATAAACAGTCAGGAGCGTACGGATAGAAAGGCGGTCATTGCCTATGATTCCCGCCATAACTCGGCGGAATTTGCCATGGAAGCGGCGCTCTGTCTCTGCGCAAATGGCATAGAGGTATATTTATTTGACAGCCTCCGCCCCACGCCGGAATTATCTTTTGCCGTCAGAGAACTCCAGTGTATGGCAGGAATTGTTGTGACTGCCAGCCATAATCCGCCGGAATATAACGGCTATAAGGTATACTGGGAGGATGGCGCTCAGATTACCTGTCCAAGAGATGCGGATATTATGCGTGAAGTTAAGGCGGTAAGCGACTTTGCTTCTGTGAAATATATGGGGCAGAGAGATGCCGTGTGCGGCGGACTCTTACATTTTATTGGTGAGGAAATCGACTGCCGCTACTTATCGGAGCTTAAAAAGCTTGTACAGGAGCCGGAGCTTTTAAGAGAAAGGGCACGGGAACTGAAGATTGTATATACGCCCCTTCACGGTACAGGAAATGTTCTGGTCAGAAGAATTTTAAAGGAACTGGGATTTGAATCGGTATATGTGGTAGAGGAACAGATGCAGCCGGATGGTGATTTCCCAACCGTAGAATCGCCGAATCCTGAAGATAAAAGGGCGTTTGCCATGGCGCTTGAGCTGGCTAAGGAGACAGATGCAGATGTTGTATTGGCGACTGATCCGGATGCAGACCGCCTTGGCGTATATGCCAGAGATAAAGGGACTGGAAATTATATGGCATTTACCGGCAATATGTCTGGAATGATTCTCTGCAATTACCTATTGGAACACAGAAAAGAGAGAAATACGCTGCCAGAATGCGGTGCGGTGGTTACGACAATTGTATCGGGGAAGATGGCAGGTGCTGTCTGCCGGGAATACGGGGTAAAGCTCATTGAAACATTAACCGGCTTTAAATATATTGGGGAACAGATCCGCCTTTTTGAAAAACAGGGTACTTATGAATATCTCTTTGGCTTTGAGGAGAGCTATGGCTGCCTCGTCGGCACTTATTCCAGAGATAAGGACGCAGTAGGGGCTGTTATGGCGCTGTGTGAGGCTGCAGTCTATTACCGGACGAAGGGGCTGACCCTTTGGGACCAGATGCAGAAGCTCTATAAACGATACGGGTATTATAAAGAAAGTATCCATACCATTGTGAAAACGGGTACGGATGGCGCGGCATTCATGAATCGCTTAATGGAAAATATGAGGAATAATCCCCCAAAATCGCTTGGAGGTCTCAAGACCGTCAAGGTTCGTGATTATCTTAACGGTGATACTGGTCTTCCAATATCAGATGTGCTGTATTTTGAATTCGAAGCCGACAGCTGGCTCTGTATCAGACCGTCGGGAACAGAACCTAAAATTAAGATTTACATAGGGACCAGAGGAAAGGACGAGAGAGAAGCGGAAACCCGGCTTGGCGCAATATGGGAAGAAGCAGAGAAAATACTGGAGGAAAAGCGGAGTTAGCGTGTGCGAAAACACCGCGGCAGAAGGAGGCCGGGAGCATGAAGTTGTGTTCCCGGCCTCCTTCCGTCGCAGAATACCATCAGCATCTAAAATCGTATAACAAAACAGTCCGCATATTCCCCGCCTGTGGCTGACTCCGGCGGCAGATGAAGGATCAGTGCGCCAAATTCGGTGGTATAGTCCACCGGTTCTCCAGTCCGCATGAGCGTTACCGAGGCAATCTGTTTTTTAGGCTCCGGAAGGTGAAGGCAGAGCTTCGAAGGCAGGGACGCGGTCTCTTCGTAGAGGTAGAATGCATAAACGGTATCTTTCTTTGCCGTATACTTTACCCGGTTTTCATAATAGGGCGCCGTGATTTCTGTCTCATAGATGCCTTCTCCATGGGCGGACAGCCATTTGCCCATATCTCTTAAAGAGGACATGGCGGGCGCCGGCAGAAGTCCGTCCGGCTGCGGGGCCACATTGAGCGCCAGATTTCCGCCTTTTGATACGACATCCAGCAGCAGGTGTACCAGCTGACGGCCGGACTTAAAGCAGTCTGTGTAATGGAAGGAAAATTTTTCACCGACCGTTGTGCACGTCTCCCACGGCACGAAGAGCGGCGCGTCCGGGATTTCCTTTTCCGGTGTGATGATATTTTCATATTCGCCGCCTGCGGTGCGGTCGCAGACAATCAGATGGGGCTGTGTGGTGCCGCGTATCTCTTTGACAATCTCATTCAGACGGATATCCTGGCCCTCGTTCCCGGCGTTGACCCAGCCGCCATCCAGCCACAGCACGTCTACTTTTCCATAGTTGGAGGTCAGCTCGCGAAGCTGGGCGTGGGTATAATTTACAAATTCCTCCCACAGCTTTGGATAGTCTGTAACGGAATAGTTGATATTTCTGGTGGGCGCGGTGCCGAATGCCTTATGCCAGTAGGCATCGCTGTGCCAGTCCGGCTTGGAGAAGTAGACGGAGATGGCCAGTCCCTGTTTTTTAAATTCCCGGTACAGAGCCCCGGTGATATCGGAATCCGGGTGAGAGGAGAAGGGGCAGGAGGGATCTGTTATTTTATAATCGGTGGTCTTCGTATCGAACATACAGAAGCCGTCGTGGTGCTTGGTGGTGAATAAAAGGTACTTAAAACCGCATTCTTTTGCAAATTCTGCCATGCGGTCCGGGCGGAATTTAACCGGGTTAAAGGTTTTATTGCAGTCGATATACTCCTGCTTGAAGGTCTCTATATCGGTCCAGTCCACATCCTTCTGAGACCAGCTGCCGTCTCCGTCGGAGAGGGGCCACGACTCATAGGTCCCCATCTGGCAGCCAGGCGCCCAGTGCATCATCAGGCCCAGCTTTAATCCCATGAACCATTCGAGATGCTCTTTTACGGCGGGCTCTTTTGGAGCTATGTAGGTCTCTGCCGCCGAATAGCCGTGAATTCCATTCTTTACAATTTCATTCTTAACGATCGTTTTCTTTTCCATATCAAAGTTCTCCTTTTATTATAATTTAGCAGCGGAAGCTTCCCTGTATTTAAATTCTGCCCGTGCCGTAAGCCGGTTGTTATCATCAACGTAGTACTTAAGTCCGCTTTCCGGTCCGAAATGGAGGCGTATCCGGTCGTTCACATTGCGGATTCCAAAGCCGTTGGTCACCTTTAAGTTGTTCGTTTTATAAGCCAGATACTCATTGAGCAGATCAGGGTCACAGCCCTGGCCGTTGTCTGATACCTCCAGAATGAAACGGTCCGCCTCATGTGTTACAGAGACCGTGATCTCGATCGCCGTTCCCGTCGGCTGGCCGCCGTAGCGGATGGAATTTTCCACCAGGGGCTGAAGCGCGAATTTTGGAATCAGAGTATCGGCTGAGGCGTCTTCCGAGGGAACGGAAAGCCTGATATCTCCCTGATGCCGGAGCTTGTAGATCGCAATATATTCTCCTATATTGGAAAGCTCTTTCGCTAAGGGGATGAGCTGGTCGGCCTCCATGATGCTGTAGCGCATGAGATTGGCAATGGAGGCGAGGATCTCCGCCAGATCATCCTGATTGCGGGTCAGAGCAATCCAGTTGACCGCGTCCATTGCATTGAAGATAAAATGGGGATCGATTTGTGCCTGCAGTGCCTTTAATTCCGAGTTTTTCTGCCTGATTTCCTGCGCCTGGACATCATGAATCAAGCGGTTGTTGTTGATAATCAGCTTCGTGAAGCTTTCCTCCAGACTGACGATTTCCCGGTCCTTCGATACGTGAAGGCTCTTTAAGTCAAAGGTTCTCGTATCGGTGATGGAACCGATCACCTCAGAAAGGAGGATAATCGGCCGTGTGATGCGGTCTGAAGCCGTGAAAATAACAGCCATGGCACATAGTGTAATCAGCAGAGAGATCACGGAAAAGCGTATCATTACCGGACGTACTGTACGGTTGATATCGGAGTAGGGCGTAAGCGACAGAAGGGTGATATCCTGATCGGAATCGTCAAAGTTTACCAGGTAAGGCTCCCCGCCGATTACGTGGTGAGAACCGGTTCCGGCCTGGTATAAGGAGGTATTCCCGCTGACCTCTGCAAGTGCCTCTGTGTAGAAGCTGTGATCCGGGCCGCTGGGGCTGGCGTAGAGAAGCTGCCCCTTTTTGTCCAGAAGGGCGTAGCCGCTGTTGGGGGTGGGGGGAATCCCGCCGAAAACAGAATCAATATAGGGCATTTTAATGCTTATGACCATGACGGCCTGCCCATCCTTATAGTATGGCCCAGTATAGCTGGTATTCTGGATCTTTTTGGCAAGGCATAGCTCTCCGGAACTTTCATTATTAAATACGCAGGTGTAATTGGAGGCCTCCAGAGTATTTTTATACCACAGATCGTCCTTCACCAGGGTGTTGGTAAAGATGCTGCTGGCTGTACTGTAAGGATTCGTGCTCAGGGTCCTGGCCTCAAACATCGATGAGATGGGAAGCCGGTCATTGAGGAACAGGGTATAACGGTAGCTGTTGACATCATGAGACATCGTAAGCAGCGAGTAGTGAGAGAACTGGGACTGCAGGGCGGCGCGGACCTGCAGCTGTTCCATGGGCTCGGTGGAGGTGCAGCTGAGCTGATTGCCGATGGCGCGGTCGCTGATAAAATGGATGGTGATCTGTCTCAGATTATTCATAAAATTAGAGGCCAGATGGCGGTTTGCCATGACCTGTGCCTCCTGCCGTTCCACCACAGCGTCCGTTACCGTATTGTGAAAATAAAAGTACATAAATATGTAGAAGGTTAAGAGAAAGAAGAGGATGATAGCCAGAAACAGACCAGATATTTTTTTACGGATTGCCATGGGACCCCTCCTTTTTTATATTTTCAGATTCCGGTATTCACTGGGGGTAAAACCCGTCTTTTTCTTGAACAGCTTGGCGAAATATTTGGCGTCCTCGTAGCCCGACATCGCGGATATCTCCCCGATGGAGTAACGGCGGTCGGCCAGCAGACGGCGGGCGTAGTCCATACGCATTGCGGTCACATAGGAAATTAAGTTGGAACCGGTGGCCTGCTTGAACTGGGAGCTTAAGTAGGACAGCGATACGTGCATATTGTCTGCCAGGACGGAGATGTTGAACTCCGGGTCAGAGTAATGTTCGCCGATATACTCCTTCGCATAGGTGATAAAGGACTCGCTGTATGCCTGCTTTTTCTGATTCATCCCGGTCAGAACGTCGTAATAGCTGGTTATGATGAAGTTGATCTTTTCCTGGGTGCCCGGAGAGTCCCAGAACTGTTCCATAGCGCGCTCCCTTGAGACGGTGATGACCGTCCGGTTTATATCGATCTGGGAAAAATAGGCGTATAAGTAATTGATCAGCTGGATTCCCAGAGGATTGGCAGAGCTGCTGTGCATGGTGCTTACAAAATAGGAAGAGCGGAAAAACTGATCCAGCGCTTCCATATTCTGATTGTGGAGTATTGATAATATTTTCTCTTCCAGACCGGAATCCCAGGCATTTAAGAACCGCTGCTTTCGTTCCTCATTTTCCTTGTAAAACTTAACCAGGAGGTTTTCGATCTGATTGACCTTTTCTCGTGTGATTGGCTTTAAGATGTAGTCTGCAACGCCGTACTTGAGCGCCTGTCTTGCATATTCAAACTCCCCGTGGCCGCTTAAGAGGATCATGCGGGTGGCGGGAGACTGTGCGTGTACCAGCTCTGCCAGCCTCAGTCCGTCCATACGCGGCATCTTGATATCGGAAATAATGACATCCGGAGGAGTGACTGCCATATATTCCATCGCCTCCTCCCCGTTGGCAGCAGTTCCGGCAAGCTCACCGTGAAATGCTTCCCAGTGCAGCATGGAGTTTAAACCTCTGACTGCAAAAATCTCGTCGTCGACAAGAAGAACCTTCATAATTTGTTTCCCTCACTTTCTATGTAGATGATTATAGAGCATGAAGGTCAGCCGCGCAATCGGTTCGGAGCGTTCCGAAATAAAAGTACACCTGAGATAAAAAAAGTCTCCTTGTGGAATGGAATCCCATAAAGGTATAATTATGCCAGAAAACATCAAAGCAACAAGAGATGTGAAGAAACAGGGGAATAAGAAATGAAAACAAAGCAAAAAAGTGAATGGTTCTATTTTAAGAAAAACCTGCCGCTCACACTCATGGCCCTGCCGGGAATTATCCTGATGATTTTATTCAAGTATCTGCCATTGTCCGGCATTGTCCTGGCCTTTAAGAAATACAACATTAGAAAAGGGATATTTGGAAGCGAATGGAACGGGCTGGAAAACTTTAAATTCCTGTTTAAGACCAGCGACGCATGGATCATCACCCGCAATACCATATGCTACAATCTGGTTTTTATTGTGCTGGATCTGGTGGTCGCGGTTACCGTGGCGATCGTGCTCAATGAACTGTTAAATAAGAAAAGAGCGAAGCTCTTCCAGACGATCTTCATGGCGCCTTACTTTCTGTCATGGGTTGTCGTTTCCTTTATTGCGTTTGCATTCTTAAGTGTGGATAACGGGTTATTGAACCACATTCTCCGCTTTTTTGGAAAAGATGAGGTTCAGTGGTATACACAGAAACAGTACTGGCCGTTTATCCTGGTATTCTGCCAGCTCTGGAAGACCGTGGGTTACTCGACTGTCATGTACTTAGGCTCTCTGGTGGGGATTTCCAATGATTATTACGAAGCGGCCATTATGGATGGGGCAACGAAGTGGCAGCAGATTAAGTATATTACGCTTCCCTGTATGCGTTCCATGATGATTGTACTGACCATACTGGCGATCGGAAAGATGTTCTACTCTGATTTTGGGCTATTCTATCAGCTGCCAAGGGATTCAGGCCCCCTTTACCCGATCACCAACGTCATCGATACATATGTTTATCGGGCGCTAAAGGTCAGCGGCAACATCGGAATGGCTTCGGCTGCCAACTTATATCAGTCTGTAGTCGGCTTTATTCTGGTGCTGGGCTCTAATTTCATTGTGCGAAAGATCGACAAGGACAGCGCGCTGTTCTGACATCTGCGGTTGTTTTAGTCAGGAAAGGGGAATTGCCATGAAAAAGAAATATAGAGACGAGGAAGCCGGAGCGGATTCCTGCGTCAATCATATCAGTAAGAAGACGAACGGGATCATGAACGTGATTCTGACCTTGATGGCGCTTGCCTGCGTGCTGCCGGTTCTGTTGGTCATTATCGTGTCCTTCAGCAGTGAGCAGAGCATTTTTGAAAATGGCTATACATTTTTCCCCAGTGAATGGAGTCTGGAGGCCTACTGGCTTTTCTTAAAAATGGGGGATCAGGTGGTTCGTTCCTACGGAATTACGCTGTTTGTCACGATTGTGGGAACGGTGTTCAGCCTGGCGGTGACGACGCTTCTGTCTTATGTACTTTCGCGGTCGGATTACCGGTATGGAAAGCCATTGACATTGCTGCTGCTTTTTACGATGCTGTTTAACGGCGGCCTGGTTCCCAGCTATATGGTCAACACACAGCTTTTAGGGCTTCGGGATTCTGTCTGGGCGCTGATTTTACCCATGTCGCTCAATGTGTTTTATGTGGTGGTGCTGCGGACCTTTTTTAAGAGCATACCCATGGAGATTGTGGAGGCAGCTACCATCGACGGTTCAGGGGAATTCAATACCTTTTTGAAGATCGTTCTTCCGCTGTCTAAACCGGGAATCGCCACCATTGGCCTGTTTACCATGATCGCTTACTGGAACGACTGGTTTCTGGGCATGCTTTACATTTACGAGACGAAAAATTACCCGATCCAGACGTTCTTATGGAGTATGCAGAACAGCTTGGAGTCATTGAAACAGAGCTCGGCTAACGCGCTGGAGTACGCGGAGATGGCAAACAACGCTCCGACCAACAGCGGCCGAATGGCCTTGACCGTACTGGTAGTACTGCCTATTCTTTGCGCCTATCCCTTCTTCCAAAAATATTTTGTGAAGGGACTTACAATCGGCGGAGTCAAAGGGTAAGCTGTTATAAATTTATGTAGAAGGAGGAAGTAAGAAATGAGAAAAGGAAAGGTGTGGGCATGCGCGGTGCTGAGCGCGGCAATGGCAGCCAGCCTGATGACAGGCTGCGGCCCTTCAAAGACGACGGATGGCGGTACGGCAGCCTCGGCGGATACGAAGGCAGCAGGAGAGACAGAGGCTTCGAAGGGAGCTGAGACAGAGGCTTCGAAGACGGCGGAAGAGCCTGTTACTTTAAAATGGTATATGTCCTTGAATCCGGTGGATGCGGATACCGATAAGGTTATTGCGGCATTGAATGAGTATACGAAGGAAAAGATCGGTGTGACGATCGATTACACAGTCATCGCCAATCCCGATTACAAGGAAAAGATGCCGACCCTGATCAACTCCGGCGAGTATTTTGATATCTGCTTTACCGCAGACTGGACTACTAACTACGTGCAGTTTGTGGCCAAGGATGCATTTATGGATATTACGGATGCAGTGAAGCAGTACGCTCCTGAGACGTATGAGTTCATTCCTGAGTCCTTATGGAAGGCTGTTTCCGTAAACGGAAAGATCTATGGCGTTCCCTCCTATAAGGAGATGGGCTGGCAGAGCGGTTTCTTCGTAAACTCTACCATGGCAGAAAAGTATGGCATTGATTTAACCGCAGTAAAGACACTGGAGGACTATACGGAAGTGTTAAAGACCGTCAAGGAAAAGGCTGATGCGGCAGGAGAGGATGTCATCGGACTTTCCGGCCTTGGAAGCTCCGGCGGCTCCTTCAACATGCTGTATCCCTACGAGAGTCTGTCCGGCTCCAGAGCACTTCCAGGTGCGGCCGCAGTGCCGGAATACGAGTACTTTAAAGATCAGACGGGAGTGTTTAATCAGTATGCAACACAGGAATACATGGATTACTGTAAACTGGTGAGAAGCTGGTATGAGGCGGGGTACATGTCCAAGGATCCGGTAAACTATGATACCGACATTGCCAACCGCGACAATGATTTTAAGAACGGCAAGCTGTTCTCCTATATCATTTCATACGCTCCGGGAGCGGCTGAGGCTGAGGCGGCTAAGACAGGGCACGGCGTGACCTTCGTTCCGCTCATGGACCCGCTCTTTGAGACAAAGAACGCGCGCGGAGGAATTCTGGCTATTTCTTCTGCTTCCGAACATCCGGATAAGGCACTGGAGTTCATCAACCTGTTAAATACCGACGAATACGTAGGAACCCTGATCCGTCACGGCATTGAAGGCCAGCACTACAGCGCGGTAGGCGATAACCGGGTGGACCGCACAATGGGCGGAACGCTGAAGATCGAGGACAACGGCTATGTTAATTATACCTATGGATGGCAGTTCGGCACACCGTTCAACCAGAAGTGGGATATCTCTTACCCGGATAATATCGAACAGTTATTCGAGGAATATAATGCGAAGGCCATAACGGCTCCTCACAATGGTTTTACGCTGGATAACAGCCCGGTGGAAACCGAGATAGCGGCTATCTCCAACGTGGTGGATGAGAACGCCAAAGCGCTGGAGTCCGGTATGGTAGACCCTGAAGTCTATATACCACAGTTCTTAGATGCACTGAACAAGAACGGAGTCGAGGATTTGCTGGCAGAAATTAATAAACAGCTTACAGAAAAAGGATATCAGTAAAAACAGAGTATGGCCTGCGTTAGGATATCAAAAACAGATGAAATGCTTCTGAAGCAGACTTGCGGCTCACTGGCAGGTCTGCTTCAGCTGATATTATCCTACAACTTCATACCTCAATCGCAAATAAGAATCCTCCATCACCTCACACCTCACAAGCTTCAGAACTCCCAACAGCCCCAATTCCTCCCTTCCCGTAATCGATGTTCCATCGATCAGTGTAGCGGTATCTTTTCCGCCAATCAGAACCGGAGCGACAACGATATCGATGTAATCAAACAATTTCTCCCGGAGAAACAATCCGTTCAGCATCCCCCCCGTTTGTATGGTAATTCTTTCACAATGGTATACCGCGTACAATTCTTCCAGCACTGCCCTTAAATCTAATTTCTGCTGACAAATGATATGCAGATTATTTTTCTGTACAGAAAACGCTGGATGCTGCGAATTCGTGGTGACAAGTACAAACGTCTTCGCCCGTCTGCAGAAATATCTTACACCGTGACCGGTTAAATTCTTATTATCTATGACAACGAAAGAAACCGGTGTTTTGTCCGGATACTCTTTTTGGTTTACGCCGAGCTTGGCCTGTACGAGCCCTGAATTCAGGGACCAAAGATCCGTTGTCTGTTCAATCTCATAGTATTGATGAAGCCCTTCCTTTACACCGTCCATCGCGGGATAATCGCTGTCCACATCCAGCAGATCAGAATTTCCCGTACTTATTTTTCCATCCACAGAACTAAGCATAAATAGTGTTGTGACTGGCCTTTTCTTCATATTGTTCCCCCCCCCAATCTTTATAAATCAACTGTATCATCTATCCGGGGTAAATACCTGTCTTTCTCTGGTATTTTTTGTCCGACGATCCGGAAACTTACGCGGACAGAGAACTTACGTAAAAACTGGCCGAACAGCCTGAATTATGCTATAATCGAACGTATCATTAGAACATACGGAGGCCGCTATGTACGAAAGAATGCTGAATAAAAAAGAAGAACCAACAATTGCCGAGATGACCGCGTATTGCGGTGAAAACGGCGGATTCTTTACCTTGTTGAACGAATGGCTGTCCCGGACATTTGCGACAGAGCAGAAGGTTGTCTTTCCCTATGGCAATCAGTACGGCTGGGGGATCGCTCACCGGCTGAAGCAAAAACTGGTATGCAATATTTTTGCCGAAAACAATGGATTTACAGTCATGGTCCGATTGTCTGATAAGCAGTATGATTCCGTCTACAGCCAGCTGCATCCATATTCCAGGGAGTACATCGACACAAAGTATCCCTGCGGAGACGGCGGCTGGATTCAGTATCGAGTTGTATGTAAGGAAAATTTTGACGATATACAGAAACTATTGACTGTAAAATGTTCGCTGTCTGCGCAGCGGTCCATGATTAAGTCGAACGAGGTAAGTTGAGATTTGTTACTGTATCCATTATAATAATTGGAAATATAAACCAATTAGTGCAGGGGAAGCCCCTAAATGCTGGCCTGCAAACGGCCAGATTTACGATGATGTGTATGTTATACTGCAGAAAATGGAAACAGATCGGCCCTGATTTTGATCAGGGGCAGAATCAGGGTCATAAATATGACGTATCAGTGGATATAAAGCCGGTATTGTACGCATCGTTTCAATGCCGGCTTTTCTAGTACAGCCTGTGCGTTCTTCTGATGTAACGCAAAGGCACGTTTCGTGAATTGTTTCTATTTCATATCATTCATCATAAGTCCCAAAACCGATGTATAGTTCTGCCCGATTATAAGGAAACTAAAAAAGGCTGCTTGAGCCACAGAACACCGTTTCGGTGTACTGTGGCTTTGCCATACAACCACTTAAAAACATCTGACTAGAAAAATGGAGGCCTGTTATGGAAATTGCAATGAATATCAAACGATATGAGGACTATCTGAAAAATGAGGAAAAAGCCGATTCCACCATAAGCAAGTATTTACACGAGGTGGAACAGCTGTTTGCCTATATGGATAAAGCCGAGATCAGCAAAGAGGCGATCCTGCAGTACCGGCGGTATCTCAGCAGCCAGTATAAGGCAGGAACCGTCAACGGTAAGCTGTCGGCCATCCATTCGTATCTGGAATTTATGAATCTGGATATGTGCAAGGTGAAATTCCTGAAGGTTCAGAAAAAGGCTTATATCGATGAGGATCGGGAACTGACGGAGAACGACTACCGAAGGCTTTTGGACAGTGCGGGGAGAATGGGAAACTCTCAGCTCTATTATCTGATGATGGTACTCTACAGCACGGGCATCAGAATCAGCGAGCTGCCCTACGTCACCGTGGAAGCGGTCTGTCGGGGGAAAACAGAGATCTATATGAAGGGAAAATGCCGCCTGATTATCTTTCCGAGAAATCTGATTAAGAAGCTGAAGGAATTTATCAGAAACGAAAAAATAAAGAGCGGCTGTATCTTTCGAACGAAAAGCGGCAGAAACCTGGACCGGAGCAATATCTGCCATTCTCTGAAGAAGCTGTGCAAGGGGGCAAAAGTGGATCCGTCAAAGGTGTTTCCCCATAATTTCAGGCACCTGTTTGCGAAGACTTTTTACTCTATCGAAAAGAATCTGGCCCATCTGGCGGATATTCTTGGCCATTCATCGATCGAGACTACGCGCATTTATGTAGCGACAAGTACGAGACAGTATGAAAAAGTCATGAACCGGATGAGAATCGGATTAGACAAAATAACCACAGAATAACTATTCTGTGGTATCAAAAAGCCTTATTTAAAGTTAAAAAATGAAACTCTAATTATTTTACAACAAAAAATAAGGGGAGTCAATGTACATATCTATGGTTTTGCCCACAATAAACAGGCCGGAGAGAACGCTGATTCTTGCCGGTCTGGTCGCGTAGCAGTATAGAACCCATTATTATCCTGAATGGAAGAAAAATAGCAGATATGGAGAGCGCGCTCTGTGATTTTCGGACTGCTGATACCACAGAATAGTTATTCTGTGGTATCAGGCGGCCCATACGAATGAGAGAAGGGAATCATATGAGAGCGGTATTGATAATTGTCATTGAAAACTGCAAAAATCAGACGAAAAGCGGATATTTGCAGTCTTTATACCAGGAAAAATCGTTCTGCTTTCACGGGCTTGATCACATGCTGCTTCTGATGGAATACATTCTGGACAGAGAAGGAATGCCAGTGGACAGCGGAGACCGCCGTCACCTGGTAAAGATGGATCTGATGAAAAAGAGAACGAAAATCATTACGGATGCCGAAACGGTTCCGCGTACAGTGAAGTTTTGCCCAATTCGAAACCGCCTGAATACCAGGGAAAATGTATTTGCTGTCACGATATATTCCAGACAGAACGCCAGCATACAGGGCGTCATCAGAAACAGCAGGGGGAGTGCCTGCTTCAGAAGCGGGATGGAGGTGCTCCGCATGATCTGTGAATGTCTGCCTGCATAATTTCCCGGAACAGAGGTGACTGTGATGAAGAGAAAAAGAAAGAGAACCATGCCGGGGGGAGCCGCCGGCAGAAGAGAACGATGGATGAAGAGGAAACGGGTGCTGCCCGGCCGCATGGAGTTTCTGATGCAGCACGATACGCTGACCGGCTTATACAACCGGGGCAAGATGTTTGCAGAGACGCGGCGCATGATCGACGCGCACCGGGATACGCGATTCGTACTGCTGCGGTTTGATATCGACCGGTTCCGGCTGTACAATTCTCTATACGGCGAGGTGGAAGGCGATAAACTGCTTATTTTCCTGGCTGAGATTATAAGGAAAAACGCAGAACGCTTTGAAATGTGTACATATGGCAGAATCATAGCGGACACATTCTGCATCTGCCAGCCTTTTGATCCGGATATATTGGATGAGCAGATAAAGGATTTGAGAGAATACTTAAACGAATATCAGATAGATTATTTGCTGGAACCTACGGTCGGCGCCTACGTCGTGACGGAGCCGGACTTGTCCATTGAGGAAATGTACGTCAGAGCCTTCATCGGAAGCAAAAAGTGCAAACATCTGTATGCTTCCTGTCTTGGATTTTATGATGAAAGGGAAAAAGAGAGGGAAGCGGAAGAGACGGCAATCATGAATGATATGCGTCGGGCGATGGAACAGGAGCAGTTTATCATCTTTTTTCAGCCGAAATTCGCCCTTTCCACAGATAAGGACTTTGGCGCCGAGGCGCTGGTGCGCTGGAACCACCCCAAAGCCGGTCTGATACCGCCAGGTAAATTTATCCCGGTATTCGAGAAAATCGGCTTCATCGTCCAGCTTGATTACTATGTGGCAGAGCATGTATGCCGGATCATCGGGAAATGGCGCGGTGATGGAAAAAACTTTAATCCCGTCACCATCAACCTTTCCAGGGTTACTCTCCTTGATTCGGAACTGGTCGAAGTGCTGCGGAAGCTGACAGAGAAATATCACGTTCCCGTATCCATGCTGAATCTGGAAATCACCGAAAGCGCCTACGCCTCCGATCTGGAACAGATCATGGCGGCTATCCATGCGCTGCGGCGCGCCGGTTTTGTGACTATGATGGATGATTTCGGCAGCGGCTACTCCTCGTTAAACATGCTGAAGGATATCGACGTAGATGTCCTCAAGGTGGATATGAATTTCCTTTCCGGAGGAATGGCGGCAGAGAAGGGGAAGATCATACTTTCATCGGTGATCCAGATGGCCGGCCGCCTTGGAATCCCAGTGATTGTGGAAGGCGTAGAAACGCAGGAACAGAGAGATTTCCTCAGTACCGTTGGATGCGATTACGTCCAGGGCTACTATTATGCGAAGCCTATGCCGCAGGAGGAATATGAAAGAAGGTATATATACCGGATGGCGGAATGATGGTAAAATAACAGGAAGGATAAATTCTCCGGTATTCCGCCTTTATACGGCAGAAACTGTCGGGAGACTGTCTGGCAGAACCTTTATAATGATGTGATGGAGGTGAGAAAATGGACTGGATACAACATTTAAATAAAGCGATAGACTATATCGAAGAAAACCTGGACGGAACTATTTCCTATCAGAAAATAGCTAAAATTGCAGGCTGTTCAGTGTACAACTTTCAACGGGTATTTTCCTATATAACGGATAAATCGCTGTCAGAATATATCCGAAGCAGGAGGCTTACTCTGGCTGCATTTGATATTTTAAATACCAGCGATAGAATAATTGATATTGCAATGAAATATGGATATGAATCTCAGGATTCCTTTACCCGCGCATTTAAGAGCTTTCACGGAATTTCGCCGTCTAAAGTCAGAAATGAGCCTGTCAGGCTGAAGTCCTGTCCAAAACTCTCCGTTCAAATAACAATGAGAGGAGAACATCACATGAGCTATCAGATAGAACAGTGGCCGGCCTTTAAAGTCACGGGAATCAGGAGGCGGATAAAAACGGATCAGGCCTTCGGGCAAATCCCGCAAATGTGGGATACTGCCTGGAAAGATGGGACGATGAAGCTGCTGACAGATCTTTTCCGGAAGACGGATTACAGACCTGCTGGCTTTATCGGAATGTCAATTGGCGGGCAGCAGGAGAATGCTGAAGAGATGGATTATATCATAGGTGTGACGAACCATGTGGAGGTTGAAGGCTGCATACATGTTCCTGCGCCAGAAGGCATGGATGAAATTCAGGTAAAATCCGCGACATGGGCAGTACTTGAGGCCAATGGCAAGCTTCCGGACGCGGTGCAGAACATATATCGGCAGTTTTATACCGAGTGGCTGCCAAATTCAGGGTATCAGCTGGAGGATATGCCGATTATGGAGTGTTATATGCAGGAAGGGCGGCAGGAGGTCTGGATTGCAGTGAAAAAGAGTGAAAAACAGCTGCTATGAAAATCAATCCTTCGGCTCATGCCGGCACTTCCTGCGATACTCCACCGGTGTCAGCCCATGGACTGCCTTGAACGCGGCGGAAAACTTACTCTGATTCGTATACCCCAGGGAAGCCGCGATATCGGCCACGGTGCTGCCGGTGGTCAGAAGCAGGGCGGAGGCCCGCTCCATGCGCTCCCTTCTTAAGTAGTCCCTGATGGTCGTGCTGTAGACCTGCTTGAAGTTGCTTTTCAAGGAGGTTGGGCTGATGCAGAATTCCTTTGCCAGCTGATCGATCGTTATATTTTCCTGGAGATTCTGCGTGATCCGGCGCTGTACCTGCCGGATAATGTCGATCTGATTCCTGGTGACACGGTCCAGGGCGCGTTCCTGTTCCGGATCGATCATGCTCAGGAACAGGAGGAGTTCCAGAACCTTGATCTTATAATAGTCATGGCGGAACTCCTGAGGAATCTGATACAGTTCGCCAAATATATGACCGATCTGCCGGTTGGCACGGATTGCAAGGAAGTGACTGCCGGGGCAGAATCTGTCGCCGAATTCCTGCAGCCGCAGTTTTTCATTGTCCAGAAGCGGGGGCATATGGTCTTTTAGAATTCCCAGATCCAGCACAATCGTAATCCCTAAGTAACGGCCCGTGGGAAAGCAGAGGCCGGGAGTGCCATCCTCCATGCGGGTAATGCATAAATCGCCCTCGCCCAGGTAAAGGTAATCGCCGCAGAGCCACTGGCATTCTTTGCGGCCCTGGTAGCAGTAATCTATCTCAAGCAGTTCGCTCTCGGTCTTCAGGCTGCTGTCACAGTAAACCATGGAAAAGTCATTATAGATCAGTTCGATTCCCGGAAATATGGTAAATACATCCATACTTCCGGGATTTTCGCGGTTCCCATACTGGTACTGGACATGCAGATCGGAGAAAACCTGCGGAGCCAGCGGCTTTTGATTATAATAGATCTGATAGCGCGGTTTTGTTACTTCATCCATCGGAAAGCCTCCTCGTCTGTTTACTGCTATTGTAACACAGTTGGAAGAAATATTCTGCTTCGAAATAAAAAACGTCAGATTCCGGTGAGGACAATAAAGCTGGAACCACCACATCTTTTGCGGAAATACCCGCAATCAGCGCTACGACAATCTGCCAGAAGCCAAGGCCGACCGGAGCCAACAGCGGAACCGGAAGAGAACCGAGCTTCGCCCCGAAGCTGGCCGCCATATCCGAAGTATACCCCTGTGGACCAAAGTTTAAAATAAACCAGATAATCTTTCTTTTGTACGCTCCCCAAAGACCTGAATAGAGCCCGAATGGCTCCAAAAAGACAGCATTTTGATCCAAACGGACAAAGTATAGCTCTATCCATTGACGAATCGTTTAATCTATTATAGAATACAAATGAACATATGAACAAGTATTCATATGAAACAAAAATTGAAAGGGGATATTCCTTATGAAGAAAACATTTAAGCTGTTAGATTTAGACTGTGCACACTGTGCTGCGAAGATTGAGGGCGCTGTTAAGAAGATAAGCGGAGTTACAAATGTGGAGGTCAACTTCCTGAGCCAGAAGATGGTTCTGGAGGCAGCCGATGACCGGTTCCAGGAGATTGCGGAAGAAGCAGTAAAGCTGATAAAGAAAATAGAACCGGATGTAACCGTTAAGAAGATTTAATTGAGAATCATGTGTAAGCGAGAGACAATTGCATCTATAAAAGCGCGGCGGCACAGCATAATCCCGCCGCCGCAGACGAAGAGGAAAATGATATGACAAAAAAACAGAAAAAACAGTTATACCGGATTCTTGCGGCAGCAGCGATCTGCCTGATTACCGTGGCCCTTCCGTTAAATCCAACGTGGAAACTGGCCGGATTCCTGCTGAGCTATGTGGTGATTGGATGGGATATCATCTGGAAGGCCATTACGAATATTTTACACGGCCAGGTATTCGATGAGAACTTTCTGATGACGGTGGCGACCGTGGGTGCCATGTTCTTAGGCGAGTACGCGGAGGGCGTCGCTGTCATGCTGTTCTACCAGGTGGGTGAACTGTTCCAGTCCTACGCGGTCAGCAAGTCGCGCCGATCCATATCCGGGCTGATGGATATCCGGCCGGATTACGCAAATGTGGTGAGAGAAGACGAGATCGTATCCGTCGATCCCGATGAGGTGGCTGTCGGCGAAGTGATCGTGGTAAAGCCGGGAGAGCGGGTACCGCTCGACGGAACCATTCTGGAAGGCCGTTCAGCCCTGAACACCTCGGCCCTGACCGGGGAATCCCTGCCAAGGGAGGTGGAACCGGGAGCCGATGTGATAAGCGGCTGCATCAATCAGAGCGGTACCATAAAAATCCTGGTATCGAAACCATACGGCGAGTCCACCGTGGCCAAAATTCTCGATCTGGTGGAAAATGCCAGCAGCAAGAAATCGAAATCCGAGGCATTTATCACCAGATTTGCAAGATACTATACGCCGGCCGTTGTAGCTGCGGCAGTGCTTCTTGCAGTACTTCCTCCGCTCCTGACAGGACAGCCGTTCGCGGTCTGGATTGAGCGGGCGCTGACCTTCCTGGTTATTTCATGTCCCTGTGCACTGGTTATCTCTGTACCGCTCAGTTTCTTCGGCGGAATCGGCGGCGCTTCCAAATGCGGCGTTCTGATCAAAGGCAGCAACTACCTGGAAGCGCTTGCTAAAACAGAAACGGTTGTCTTTGATAAGACGGGTACGCTGACAAAAGGCTCGTTTGCAGTCAGCGGGTGCTTCCCGGAAAAGATTACGAAGGAGAAGCTTCTGGAGCTGGCCGCTTACGCGGAAAAGGATTCCAACCATCCGATCTCGAAATCCATAGTAAATGCTTATGGAAAAGAACTGAATGCCTCCAGAGTGGCTGACGTTCAGGAGATTGCCGGCCATGGAATCTCCATATCCTTAGACGGAAAGACCGTACTGGCTGGCAACAGCAGGCTGATGAATCTAAATCACATCAAATTCAAACCGGTGAGAGAGACGGGAACGGTTGTCTACGTGGCAGAGGACGGAATCAGCAGGGGAGCCATCCTGATCGAGGATGAAGTGAAGGAGGATGCGGCCTTTGCGATCCGGGAACTGAAACAGTCGGGAATCAGGAAGACCGTCATGCTGACGGGCGACGCAAAGGCCGTGGGCGAGAATGTAGCGCAGCGGCTGGGCCTGGATGAAGTGTATACAGAGCTGCTTCCCGCGGATAAGGTAAGCCATATGGAGCAGCTGCTGTCTCAGACCAGTGAAAAAGGAAAGCTGGCATTTGTGGGCGACGGCATCAACGATGCTCCGGTTCTGGCGCGTGCCGATATCGGCATTGCCATGGGCGGACTCGGCTCCGATGCGGCCATTGAAGCGGCTGATGTGGTCATTATGACGGATGAGCCGTCCAAGATCGCGGCGGCCATGAGAATATCCAGAAAGACTCTGCGCATCGTTCACCAGAATATAGTCTTTGCACTGGGAGTCAAGGCGATCGTGATGATCCTGGGTGCCATTGGATTTGCCAGCATGTGGGCGGCAGTATTTGCGGATGTGGGTGTCTCCGTCATTGCCATCTTAAATGCAGTCAGGGCTCTCCAGGTAACGAAAGACGACAGAGTCGGTAATGGGAAAGCGTTTCAGAAAACAGCAGAGGTATAGAGATTACAAACAAGCAGCCTGGTGATAAGCCGGGCTGTTTGTTGTAACTCCTTTTTCATACAACCAGCAAGTGTAAATAAGTTGTAATACGAGGCCGAATCTGATAAAATGAAGTACAGTATGAGGGAAGATCAGGGGACCGGAATTGGTGAGAAAATCGCCGGGTTACTATTGGAAGCTGGGGGATAAGGCGAATGGCGGAACACTTTAGAGATATAGAGAAGATTCAGGAAATACTGCAAGAGGCTCAGACCGGTCTGTGGGCGATAGAGTTGGAAGAGGGACGGGAACCGAGAATGTACGCGGATAAGGCCATGCTGGAGCTTCTTGGCTTTACCGGCGAGCCGTCTCCGGAGGAGTGTTACCGGGGATGGTATGACCGGATCGATGCGGATTACTATCCCATGGTCCAGGATGTGGTCCGTCGGATGTGTGCCGATGAGAGGGCAGAGGTGGAGTATCCGTGGCACCACCCGTTATGGGGGCAGATTTATGTGCGCTGCGGCGGGATCAGAGATAAGAACTATAAAGAGGGCACCTGTCTGCTGGGATACCACCAGAATATCACCAACACGGTTATGCTGAAGCAGGAGTATGATACCATACTGGAAAAACTGAATGAGAATTTTAAGGGGATCATCCTGTGTAACCTCCATACAGGTGAATACAGAATTATAAAAGCCACCGAGCAGCTGGAAGCGTTTGGCGAAGGGGCGGCGGACTTTGAGACATTTTTCCATAACTATGCGGAACGTGAGATTGTGCGGCAAAACCGTGAACTGTTTCTGAATGCCGTCAATCCCGAGTATATCCAAAAAAGATTTCATGCGGACAGTTCCGGCATGGAAGCGATTTACAGGACGAAGGAAAAACGGTGGCGGAGAATTAAGGTGGTTCCCCTAAAGCAGTACTCCGAGGCATATCCCTGGGTTATCGCAGCCATGGAGGAGCAGGATGGCGAGATGGAAAAACGGATCGATCAGGCCAGCGCGCAGGTTGCGGTGTCTCAGATTTATACGCTGCTCATCAGTGTGGACTGCGAAAAGGCAGAGTATAACTGCATTTACTATTCGGGAGAACTGTTAAAGCTTTCCAGACGAGGGCGGTATCCGGATTTCCGGGAGCAAGCTGTAAAAATTATGCCAGCGGAAGACCGGAGGGAGTTTGAACGCATTTTTGATGCGGAAAATTATGGCGCCGGTGAATACAGGGAAGGCATGCTGCACATGTACGATCAGGAGGGCAGACTGCATGCCTACAGCTATTATTCCGCCCTCATCAGTCAGAATTATGAAGACAGGATTCTTATGACTGTGAGGAATGTGGATGATAAGCATGAGATTCAGAGACGGGAAGCCATCCTGGCCAATCTGTGCGAGTGCTACTATTCCATCTACCTGTTCGACTATGTGAACAACACGGAGGAGGCGATCTGGCAGGAGGACTTCATTCAAAAAAACAGAGAGTTCCCCAAAGGGGCGCTCGATGTTTATTATGAGAAGTTTGTGAAACACTACGTCTACCCGGAAGATCAGGAGAAAATGCGCAGAGCAGGGAGTATTGATTTCCTGCGTCAGAACCTGTCCGTGGAGCAGCCAGTCTACGAAGTCGATTTCCGAAGACTCTATCCGGATTGTATCCGATGGGTCCGCGCCCGGTTCAGCATAGCGGAAATTGAGGATGGCGTCCTCACCAGGGTGATTTTTGCCAGCATGGATATCAACGAGCAGAAGCTGACGGAGTTAATGGAAGAACAGCAAAAGAAGCTGTATTTCGAATCTCAGAATATCATTAAGGGACTTTCCGCTTTCTACCACTCTGTTTTCTATGTGGACCTGGTGGAAGAGACCTTCCAGACCTTCGTCATCCGGAAGGATGTTGCAGAGCGGCTGAACCATTCAGATGAGTATGGGGCGCTGTTTGAAATCTACCATGAACATCTGATTCACGAGGAGGACAAGGAACGTTTTAAGCAGGAAATGTGTCTGACGGCGATTAAGAAACGGGTGCAGGAAGGCGAAACGATCTATGATTTGGAGTATCGCAGGGATTACAGCGGTTACTATGGCTGGATGCGGATTCACATCATCCTGGCAGAGAGCAGGAACGGGGTTCCAATCAAAATTATTTTAGCCTCTCACAATGTTGAGAAGGAAAAGGAGCAGGAGGCGCAGAGCCAGCAGGCGCTGTTTGCAGCGTATGAGGCAGCCAGGAATGCCAACGAGGCCAAGAGTAATTTCATGGCGCAGATGTCTCATGATATCCGGACACCGATGAATGCCATAATCGGAATGACGGCGATCGCCATGGGTCAGGCGGATAATGAAGAACGCGTGAAGGACTGTCTTCAGAAAATCAGTCTTTCCAGCAGCCATCTGCTGCATCTGATTAACGAGGTCCTGGATATGTCCAAGATCGAGAGAGGGCAGATCACGCTGACCGAAGCGCCGTTTTCTTTAAAAGGCCTGTTCCACGAGATCGGCAGCATCGTCTATAATGAATCGATGGAAAAGGGACAGGCCCTGCATTTCCTGACAGAAGATATCATCCATGACAATCTCCTGGGAGATGCCGGCAAGATCCGCCAGGTCCTGATCAATCTCATCAACAATGCCATCAAATATACTCCCCATGGCGGTACAATCACCGTCACTACCAAGGAGATGACGTCGGGAATTCCGGGGGTGGGATGCTTTGTATTTACGGTTGAGGACAACGGGATCGGCATCAGCCAGGAGTTCCTGGATCATATATTTGTTCCGTTTGCCCGGGAGGAGAACTGCCATGTGAGAAAGGTTCAGGGCACCGGCCTTGGTATGTCCATCTCTCACGGCATCGTGACGGCCATGCAGGGAAGTATCCGGGTGGAAAGCAAACAGGGCGCGGGCAGCCGCTTTATTGTCACACTTACCATCAGAACTCTGGAAGAGGAAGGCAACGAGGCGGCAGTTCTGCGGGCGCTGTCAGGCAATACCGGGAGAAAGCTGGAGACAAGTCTCCAGGGGCTTCGGCTTCTGCTGGTGGAAGATAATGAACTGAATATGGAAATCGCGGAGACGCTGCTGCGGGACGCGGGCTTTATCGTGGACAGGGCGGAGAACGGGTATGAGGCGCTGAAGCTCTTCAACGATTCAGAACCGGGGACGTACGACGCGATTCTCATGGATCTGCAGATGCCGGTGATGGACGGATATACGGCGGCAAGCGAGATCCGCGGCAGCAGCCATCCGGGGGCGAAGACTGTCCCGATCATCGCATTGACTGCCAATGCATTTGCAGAGGATATCTCGAAGGTGATGGCCGCGGGAATGAACGATCACGTCACAAAACCGATTGATTTTGACCGCCTGCTGGCAGCGCTTCAGAAATGTATATGCCGTTAGAACGCCCTTTTGTTTTGGTTGAAAATGCAGATTTGATTTGCAATCTTACCGGGCTGAAGACGGTTTCAAAAGAAAGTGACAGAAGCCGCCGGATACGATATAATAACAGGCAGAAGCGACATCAACGTTCTGACTATATACTTTGGAGGAAAATTATGAAATTCATATTTGCAACACTGCACGTAAAAAATTTGGAAGAATCCATTCAATTTTATGAAAACATAGTGGGGATGAAGCTGGCACGCAGATTTCCTGGCGGCCCCAACACGGAGATCGCATTTATGGCAGACGGTCCGGCGGAGATTGAATTAATCTGCAATACGGAGGCAGAGCCTGTTGTATATGGAGAATGTCCGTCACTGGGGCTTTCCGTGGAAGATCTGGACCAGGCGATGGAGCACATGAAAGAACAGGGCGTGGAGATCGTCAGCGGACCATTCCAGCCGAACCCCAATACCCGCTTTTTCTTCATCCTCGATCCGGATGGTGTGAATCTTGAGATCATTGAAAAGAAGTAGGAAAAAGCCGTTTACCAGAAGGAGAGGTTAGAATATGAACGAGGTAATGGAATTTCCTGACAGAGAACACTTTAGGAAATGGCTGGAAGCCAATTGCCTGTCGAGCGAAGGCGTCTGGCTGCTGTTTGGCAAGACAGGCGGCCCCAAAACGGTGAAGGCGGGGGAAGCTCTCGAAGAAGCCCTTTGTTTTGGCTGGATTGACGGGCAGATGCAGAGTATCGACGATCAAACCTATAAAAAGTATTTTTCTCTGCGCAGAGCGAACTGCAAGTGGTCGGAGAAAAACAAGAAGCTGACGGAAGCCCTTGAAAAACAGGGGCTGATGACTGATTACGGCAGAATGAAAATCGAGGAGGCCAGGAAAAACGGTCAGTGGGACGCCCCTAAGCCTCAGCCGGTTACAGAGGAGCAGATCGCTTCCTTAGCGGCTACCCTCCAGGCGTTTGAACCGGCCTGTACGAATTTTCAGGCGATGTCCTTATCCGTGAAGAAGACGTATACGAAAGCATTTCTGGACCCCAAAACCGAGGAGGGGCGGGTAAAGCGTCTCTCGTGGATTGTGGACCGGCTCAATAAGAATTTAAAACCGATGTGATGATCCATAACCGCTCCGGACAGGGCAGGAGTGAGGCGGAAAGGCGGACTGCAAATGAATGGCTTTTTTCTGATAATCCCGTTTATCCTGATAAGATTTGGCCTCCTGGCGCGATTCAGCAGCGAGGCAGTAAAACGTGCGGCCCATTTCGCCCCATTGTCGGGAAATGAAGTGTTCGCATATTGGGTCTACCAGATATCCAATTCCGCAATCTTTGTGTACTTGTGTTTTCTCAGGGTGAAACCAGAGGTCTCCTGGCAGTTCTTTTCAGGAACGGCGTTTTATCTGCTGGGATTGGCATTTTGTGCAGCTACAATCAAAGATTTTGCCTCCCCATCCGAAGACGGAATTAATCAGAACGGACTCTACCGGTTTTCACGCAATCCGATGTACCTGTCGTATTTTCTCTATTTTATCGGCTGTGTGATACTGGCACGGTCTGTAATTCTGTGCGGCATTGTCGTTGTATTCCAGATCGCCTCTCATTGGATTATTCTCTCGGAAGAGCGGTGGTGTATGGAAACGTTCGGTGATGCGTACCGGCAGTATATGAAGACGGTCGGACGTTATATTTGACGTTTTAAGACGGGATAAATCTGGAGTCTGCAGCGTGAGTATGTATGAGGAGAGAAGGAGCGGTTCGCTGCTGTCAGCGGTCCGCTCCTTTTTTCTGAAACAAATTAAAAATAAGACAATTGTAGTATTGACATTCTTGTAAGACTGGAGTAGTATATGGGTATGGATACTACTCCAGTCTTATAAATGAAAGGAAAAGAGGTGAATCAAATGGATATGAAACTGGTTGACAGTGAAATAAAGGTTATGGACGTTCTCTGGAAAGAGGGTGACAGCATGGCAAAGCATGTTGCCGATGTGATGAAAGAGCGGTACGGCTGGAATGTCAATACCACCTATACGCTGTTAAAACGATGCATCAAAAAAGGAGCCGTGGAACGGACCGATCCCAATTTTGTCTGCCATGCGCTTATTAAACAGGAACAGGTGCAGGCACAGGAAACAGACGAACTGCTGCATAAGGTTTTCGACGGCTCGGTGGATAAGCTGTTTGCATCTCTGCTGGGCAGAAGGAATTTGACTGCGGAACAGGTGGAGAAGCTGAAAGAGATGGTTGAGGAGCTGGAGGAGGATGGAGCATGAGCCTGATTCAAATGAGTATTTCTGCTGCAGTGATGATCTTTGTTATAACCGCCATTCGGGCGATTTCCATCAACCGGCTGCCTAAAAAGACGTTCCCTGCCTTATGGGGGCTTGTCCTGGCGCGGCTGCTGGTGCCGTTTACCTGGCCCTCACCGTTCAGCGTCTACTCTCTGGCAAAGTATTCGGGAGCAGAACAGATCAGCGGCGTTCCAATCGCAAACGTACTGCCCGTTATCCCGGTCACCACCGCGCCGGCAGCTGTACAAAACACTGCCGCGGTCGTGGGGCTGACACCAGTGGGCTGGATCTGGGGCATCGGACTGGTGTTTTGTACGCTGTATTTTACCATAGCTTATGTCAGATGCCGCTTCGAGTTCATGACTTCCCAGCTGGTGGAAAACGAATTTACGATCCGATGGCTGGCAGAGCATAAGAGCAGACGTTCCATTGCAATTCGTCAGACCAGCGGTATAACGGCTCCGCTTACCTATGGAATCTTCCTGCCTGTCATATTAATGCCGGCAGAAACGGACTGGACAGATTCGAAAAAGTTGCAATACGTCCTCGCACACGAGTACGTGCATATCCGGCGTTTTGATGGCGCGACGAAGATTTTACTGACTGCCGCACTGTGTATTCACTGGTTTAATCCCCTGGTGTGGATCATGTATACCTTAGCAAATCGGGATATGGAACTGTCCTGCGATGAACGGGTTGTGCGGATGTTCGGAGAAACCATGAAATCAGCCTATGCGCTTACGCTGATTGACATGGAGGAAAAGAAGAGCGGACTTACCCCTTTATGCAACCATTTCAGTAAAAATGCAATTGAAGAAAGGATCGAAGCAATTATGAAGATAAAAAAGACAACGGTTTGTTCCATGGTAATCGCCTGCGCTGTTGTGGCTGGTGTGGGAAGTACATTAGCTACCTCCGCTGCCGCAGCAGGAATTCCGGATGATTTCATCTATATTAAAGAAGATATTGCAGTCAGGTTTGTGCCCGACCCCTCAATTTATGCGAAGTATTCCTCCTTTGGCGTTACGATTTCCAATGATGGCACATCACTTCTCTACAAGGGACAGAAAATAAGGCTTTTCAATGATGCATATTCTGATGAAACGTTCTATTATGATAAAAACGGCACAGTGAATCTGTTGGCTGTACGCAGTTCAGCCGGAGAAATCACTGGTATAAGCGCAATATCCGAGAAGGAAGCGCAGAAATACTACGACGCTTTTTATGCAGATGAGACCAATTACTCCAATCCGGAGCCTCTGGAAAACGGAAAGAAATATAATATGTATTACGGCGCTTACGGAATAACATTTCGTGCGAATGAAAACGCCCTGTACTATAATGGACAGAAAGCGAGATTGTTCGTTGATAAGACTGACGGCTGGTACCCTGCGTTTTGGGTGGATGAGACCGGAACGGCTGATCTGTCAGTCGTGCGGGACTCGGCCGGACAGATTACCGGCATTGAATCTATTTCAAAGGAAGAGGCACAGAACTATCTTAAGAACAGTGAGGTGGATGAGCAGGATATTGAGAGACGGGCAGAGAAACGGGCACAGGAGGTTGCTGCAGGGTATAGGAAGAAACAAGGTGTTTCAGTTGGAGGACGAGGCTGATTATTACGATGGGGAGTAGGAAAGAGGCTGAAAAACCTCCATCAAGATGTAAAGACAAATAATAAGAATGGATAAAACGAGCAGAGTATACTTAGATGTAGACCATGCTCGTTTTTCTTCGCGCCCAAAACATTTTTTATTGTCAGGAAGCAAAAGACGTTATACAATAAATGACAGAAGTATCCAGAAAATGGTAAAATGCAGCATGAAAATACGACGAGGAGGAAACAGCCATGTACCAGTTACTGATCGTAGACGATGAAGAAGATATCCGCCGCGGGATGGCACGGGGGATTCCGTGGAATGAATGGGGATTTGAAGTGGCGGGGCAGGCGGAGAACGGGGAAGAGGCTGTGCGCATTATCGGGGAAAAGCACCCGGATGTAGTGCTGTCCGATATTCGAATGCCGAAGATGGATGGGATCGAGCTGATGCAGTACCTCCACGAAAATAATCCGGAGATCAAGATCATCATTCTCAGCGGATACAACGATGTGGAGTATTTAAACATGGCCATCCGCAACCAGGTCACGGAGTATCTCTTAAAGCCCACGGATATCGATGAGTTTGAGACGCTGTTTCACCGGCTGAAGGAGAAGCTGGATGAAGAGGGGATCAGACGGCGGGAGCTGGAGTCGCTGAAGGTTTCAGCCATGCAGAATAAAGAACTGTCCTACGCCAGAGTCCTCAGTAATCTCCTGGACGGGTATGTGGGCGGAGAGGAAGAGTACGGCTGGAAGGAGGAGATGGAAGATGCCGGTATGAATTTTGACTGCTGTATGATGGCGGTGTTGGATGCCCAGCCTGTGGGAAATGGGGAGAGAGACGATCACTACCAGCTGAAGCAGCAGATTATCCGGTACTGCAACAGCCGGGAGATGGTCTGGGAGAAACATTTCTTCTTAAACCGGGACCGGAAGGTGGTAGGGATTATCACACTGAAGGACGGCAGCGACGGGGAACTGGCAGCCATAGGCCGCTGCATCAAAGAGATTCAGGTAGAGATCGGCGACATCTACGGCCTGGCCCTTTTGGCAGGACTTAGCGGCCTGTGCGGCAGCGAGGAAAAATTGCCTGAAATCTACGGGAACACGGTGAAGCACGTCTCTTCCATGGCGCCGGATCTGTCGGCAGGCCAGAAGAAGACCGGGCTGCTGGTGACCTCCATTCGTGAGTATCTGGACCGGGAGTACTGCTCCAATCTCGTCTCACTGGAGGCAACGGCGGAACATTTTCGGAAAAACCCGGCTTACATATCGAAGGTATTTAAAAAAGAAACCGGATTTAATTTCAGCGATTATATCACACAGAAGCGGATGGCTCACAGCAAGCGGCTGCTGCGGGACATGTCACTAAAAATCTACGAGATCGCAGAGATGACCGGATACGCCGATGCTTCTAACTTCATTAAAGTATTTAAGAAGCACTGCGGCATGAGTCCGAATGAATACCGGGGACTCCACAACTGATGGAAACGAAGGGGACAGACAGGATGAGAGATTTGTGGAAACGGCTCTGCAATTATATGGACCGCGGCTTAAGACAGCAGTTGTTTTTCTATCTGGTGGTAGGGGTTCTTCTGCCCTTTACGATGGTTGCGTCCGTGCTGTTTTTAAAGACACGGACGGAAATGAAGAATCAGGCAATCGGAAATATCCGCCAGAGGGCCGACGCCATCGCCGCACAGGTAGACGAGCTGCTCTATAATGTGCAGCTGGTGTCGGATAAATTTGCCTATGACGCCGAGATCGAGGCTTTTCTGGACAGGGATTATGACAGAGCGACCATCGAAAAGCAGCGGGATATCTATGAAATGAACAACTACTTTCTTAAGACGGACCCGCTGGGTAAGAGCCAGCGGATCAGCGCCATTTACGGAAATAACAAGGAAGTATATAATTTCCTGGATCCCTATTTTCAGGGAGAGGATATCAAACGGATCATGATTGACATGGGCGCCGAGGACCGGACGATGCTGTCCATGTTTCAGTGGCAGCCCCTGAAGAGTAATTTCCTCAGCATGACGAAAAAAGGGGATGGGAGGACAGATCAGGTGATCACTTGTATGCGCCGGATTCTGCATCCGTTTACCGGGACGTGGCTCTATACCCAGTTTTTTGTGCTGGAGGAGAATCAGGTCTATCAGCTTTATAAGGCGTCGGCCGAGGAAATGAAGGGGACCGTCTACATCGTGGATGGCAGCGGCCGTCTGGTCTCTTCGTCGGATCAGAATGCTGTCGAGACGTGCCGGATGCCGGAGCGTATCATGGAACTTGCAGAAACGGCGGCGGAGGGCAGCCATCAGATTAAGTATAACGATGAGCCTTATATTACAGATTTGAGCCCGTTAAGCAACGCGGACTGGCAGATCTTTACCGTGGTTCCCTTAAGCGCGGCTACCGAGCCCGTCGACCGCCTGTTCAAGGAGATTATTGCGGCCATGGTGGTCTGTGTAACTGCATGTATCGCCATCATCAACTGGATCTCCAGGCGGTTTCTTCAGCCGGTGGAGGTGCTGGACGCTTCCATGAAGGAGGTATACGACGGCAATTTGGAGGCATACGTGGAACCGGAGGCGTACCAGGGGGAGATCAAGAGCATGATGATGTACTACAACGCCATGCTGGTGCAGATCAACCACTATATAAAAGAACAGGTGGAGAGCGAGAAGAAGAAAAAGGAACTGGAGCTGGAAGTGCTCATGGGACAGATCAATCCCCATTTCCTCTATAACACACTGGAAAATATCGTCTGGAAATCCAATGAGGTGGGACGCCCTGACATCGGGCGGATTGCGGCGGCGCTGGGGCGGCTGTACCGGCTGTCCATCGGAAACGGTGAGACGATCGTCCCCATCCGGCAGGAGGTGGAACACGTCATGGCCTATGTGAATATCCAGAAGAACCGCTATAAGGAGCGGATTGAATTCGACAGCACCGTCGATTACGATCAGCTGTATAACTATGCCATGATCAAGCTGACCCTGCAGCCGGTGGTGGAAAACTGTTTTATGTACGGCATGGAAGGGATCGACCGGGTGCTGAAGATCCGGCTCGATATCCGGGAGGAGGCGGAGGTGATCCGGTTCCGCGTGGCGGATAACGGCTGCGGCATGACGAGAAGTCAGTTAAAGGAGGTGCGCCGCCAGATTGAGACGGGGGCGGTCAGAAGCGAGACAGAGCCGGGGAAACGAAGACGAAAAGGGACCGGAATCGGCCTTTACAGTGTGAAGGAGCGAATCGCCATCTATACCGGATACCAGAACAGCGTGCGGCTTTTGAGCAGACAGGGAGCCGGAACGATCGTAATCATTACAGTTCCCAAAATATCGGCAAAGGACAAGAATAACCAATAAAGGTAAAATTCCAACTATGGATTCGGGTCGGGTTTCACGCTACAATTAGAGCATCAAATAAATTAGCTGGGAGGAATTACCACAATGAAAAAAAGTATAAAACGTGTTGTTTCCCTGTCGCTCTGCGCGGCAATGGCAGCAGGGGCGCTGGCCGGCTGCTCTTCAAAGAAGGCGGAACCGGCGGATACAACCACAACAGCGGCAGCAGAAACCACCACAAAAGCAGGAGGTGAGACGGCAGCAGAGGGCGAGACAACAGAGGGGGCGGCTGCTTCTGACAAGCCATTCGACGGCGTGACCCTAAAGTATGCGACCACACAGACAGCCAGTACTGGAGAAGAGAACCAGAAGTTAATCGAACTGGTTAAGGAAAAAACCGGTATTAATATTGAGTTCTTCGTGATTCCGAACGCGAAATCCGGTGAAGTGGATAAGACTCTGGTCAGCCTGATGGCTGGTGATGAGATTGATTTGATCTACAACACAAAGCCAGGCTTAAAGGCGTTCTACAACGCGGGCGTCTTAGAGCCGATGAACGCGCTTGCTGAGACGGCAGGCTACGATATCGCCGGAACCTTTGGCGATTACGTTCCGGAATTTGGCGGAGACGTATACGGTCTTCCTGCATTCTCTGATATCTGGATCACCTTATATAATAAGCAGATATTCGACGATGCAGGTGTTGACTACCCGACAGCAGATGGCTGGACATGGGAAAAATACATCGAGACAGCGAAGAAGCTGACAGACAGCTCCAAGGGAATATATGGATCCTTAATGCTGGACTATGACTGCTACAACTACATGTACGCGTTACAGAAGGGCTGGGAGCCATACAAGGTCGACGGCACAGCCAACTTCGACGATCCGTTATTTAAAGAGAGCCTGGAGTTCTATTACGGCTTAGGCAATACAGAGAAGATTCAGCCTTCTATTCTGGAATTCAAGGCTTCCAACACACCGTGGAATGCATTTGCAACCACCGGAAAGTACGGTATGTTCATGTGCGGCGGCTGGGTAACTTCCATCTTAAATCAGTTTGACAAGTACCCGAGAGACTGGAAAGTCGGTCTGCTTCCGATGCCTTATCCGGAGGGAACCGATCCGTCTACCCTGACTGTACCGGGATGCTACGCAGTACCTACTACCAGTAAGAACAAGGACGCGGCTTTCGCAGCGGCAGCCTGCATGGCTGAGAACCAGTACACGCTGGGCATGGGCCGTGTACCTGCAAGAATTGATTTGACAGACGAAGAGATCAATGAGTACGTTGAGAACTCTCTGGCGAAGCCATTTGAGTTTGATGGTCTCACTGTGGAAGACTTCAAGACCGCATGGTTTGACAGCAGCCGTAAGGCACTTTCTGAAAAAATCATTGGCGACGGCGACGCAGCCATATCTCAGGCAATTATTGAAGAGGGCCAGCTTTACGGCCAGGGTGCGGAAAGCATCGATGACGCAGTAACCAAGATTCAGGATAAGGCAAACAGAGCAATCGAAGAAGATAAGCAGTAATCTAGTCTGACCTGACGGGCAGTCCATTCGGGAAACCTTAGGGGCTGCCCTTTTTGTGCCAAAAGAAAGTAAAGAGGTGTGTTTATGAAAAGTAATGGCAATGCAAAAGTAAAAGTGAAAACCTCCATTGCTCAGAAAAAGGAGAATTTTACAGGGGCTCTTTTTATCGCTCCGTATCTGATCGGCTACGTTATTTTTCAGGGGCTGCCGTTTTTGATTGCAGTGGTCCTTGGTTTTACCAATGTCCGTTATATCAGCAAGCTGGAGGACGCGTCCTTTGTTGGTATCAACAACTTTATCCGCATGTTTACGGATGTGGATACCATGAAGGCCCTGGGACGCACCGGCCTTTACTCCCTGATGTATGTGCCGTTAATCATGGTATGCGGCTTTTTCATCGCGTATATGGTAAACAAGGGAATCCACTGCAAGAACCTGGTCCGTTCCATGTTCTTTCTTCCCTACGTATCCAACATGGTGGCAGTAGCCGTCGTATTCAAGCTGCTGCTTGGTCCCGACGGTCCGGTAGTGTACATCCTTTCGGCTCTCGGCAGCGAGAACCCGCCGTATCTGCTGTATGGCTTAAATACCGCGCTTCCGACGGTAGTGTGCATCGCCGTGTGGAAAGGCATCGGCCTTAACTTCATTACGTATCTGGCGGCGCTTCAGAACGTCTCCGCGGATCTTCTGGAAGCCGCTCAGATCGACGGCGCCAGCAAATGGCAGAGAATTAAGAATATTGTGATCCCGATGATTTCCCCGACCACATTTTTCTTAATGATCAGTTCTGTGATCACATCCCTGCAGAACTTCACCACTATTCAGGCATTGACCGGAGGCGGTCCGGGACAGGCAACCACGGTTATGTCCATCAACATTATCAGAACCGCATTTACCAACTACCAGACAGGCTATGCCAGTGCACAGGCTCTCGTGATGTTTATCATCGTCTTAATCATCACTCTGATTCAGTGGCGCGGACAGCAAAAATGGGTCAACTATTAAGGAGGAAGAGCTATGCTTAAGAAAGATAAAAAGATGTCATGGGGCTGGACGATTGTTCTGATTGCCATCGGCCTTGTCTGCATCTACCCGTTTTTATTCATGGTGTCATCATCCTTCAAGATTTCAGGTGACGTGCTCACGAAGCCGCTTCAGCTGATTCCCGATCAGATCATTTTTTCCAACTATTCGGACTTGTTCGGTGACCCATACTACGATTTTGGACAGTGGTATATCAATACCATCGTGATGACGGTTACCACCATTGTCATCAAGGTTTTCGTGGTTTCCATCACGGCTTACGCATTTTCCAAGATTAATTTCAAGGGAAGGGACGGAATTTTTCTGGTTCTTCTGACTTCTTTGATGATTCCTAGTGACATTATGCTGATTCCGAGGTATGTTATATTTAAGCAGATTCACATCCTGGATACCATGTGGTCTCTGGTGCTGCCGGCTACCTTCGATATCTACTTTGTATTTATGATGCGTCAGGCATTTATCGGCATCCCGGAGGAGATCAGCGAGGCGGCCCGCATCGACGGATGCAGCCATTTCCAGATCTATTCAAGGATCATTCTGCCTCTGGCGAAGCCATCTATCGTGACGCTGATTCTGTTTACGTTCGTGTGGTCCTGGAACGATTATATGGGGCCTTACATCTTCATCTCCAGCCTGGAGAAGCAGATGCTGTCTGTCGGTATTAAGCTGTTTACGGAAGGCACGGTGACGGATCCTGCGCTTCAGATGTCCGCTGCGACGCTGGTCCTGATGCCTGTGCTGGTGCTGTTTTTATTCTCGCAGAAATACTTCGTGGAGGGAGTCAACTCCTCCGCGGTAAAAGGGTAGTGAGGATGGAAAAGCTTCTGTTCCGGCTGTGTTGGATTACATATTTTTCTACGTATATCGGCAGGCTGAATTATTCAGCCGGTCTGACGGAGATCATCACTTCGGAGGGATTTTCGAAAGGTCAGGCAGGGATGATCGGAACGGCGTTCTTTATCGCTTATGGAGCGGGGCAGTTTGTCAGCGGCTTTTTAGGCGACCGCCTGGCCCCGAAGAAAATGGTCTTCACGGGGCTGATGGTATCCGGTTTCTGCAATTTGGCAATGGCCGGTGTGAAAAGTCCGGAGCTGATGGCGGCGGTCTGGTGCGTAAATGGCCTGTTCCAGGCGTTTATCTGGTCGCCCATGATCCGGCTGATGTATGAGTATTATAAGACGGAAACGAGGATGAAGGCGTGTGTATCTTTAAACAGCTCCGTTCCCATCGGAACGATGGCGGCCTACGGCCTGACGGCGCTTGTAATATGGCTGTCCGGCTGGAGGGCCATGTTCGTTCTGGCGGGCGCGGTGCTGACCGTTACCTCGCTGTTCTGGATTACAGGCATGAAGCGGGTAGAGCGGTATGCGGCAGAATCCGGGAAAATGACGGGAATACCCTCTGGTGAGCCCGACCGTTCGGCAAAAGCTGCCGTAAACTGGAAGAGTCTTTTAATCCAGTCGGGATTTCTGTTTCTGATGATGGCCCTCTTTGTCCAGGGCGCGCTGAAGGACGGCGTGACCACCTGGGTGCCGACTTATATCAGCGAGACCTACGGACTGAGCGCCATTATGGCAATCACAAGCACCATGGTTATTCCGGTTTTTAACCTGTTGGGGGTCTATATGGCCTCCTTTGCCAATCTTCACTGGTTTCGGAATGAGGTGCGGACAGCGGGAGCATTTTTCGTTGTCAGCGCGGCGGCAATACTGGTGCTGCGTCTGGTGTCGGGGCGGAGCATGGCGGTGTCATTTCTGATGCTGGCGCTGGCGACGACGGCGATGATGGCGGTCAACACCATGCTGATTGCGGTGCTCCCATCGTATTTTGGCGTGATCGGAAGAGCCTCTTCCGTATCAGGTCTTTTAAATTCCTCGGTCTACGCAGGCGGCGCCGTCTCCACTTACGGAATCGGAGCGCTGTCTGTGGCCCTGGGCTGGAACGCCACCATCGTAATCTGGTTTCTCATGGCGGCGGTTTCGGCGGCGATCTGTTTCCTGACAGTCCGGAAATGGATTGCTTACCGGAAAGAAGTTCTGCGAATTTAGAAATTTCACATCCTGGAAGGAGTAAAACAATGTCAAACAAAATTTATTTAATCCCGGAAACAGGTACCTTCTACAAAGCAAACCTTCACTGTCATACCATCCATTCCGATGGCCGCCTGACACCGGAGGAGGTTAAAAAAGCGTATATGGACGAGGGGTATTCCGTGGTAGCCTACACGGACCACCGCAGATATCAGTGGCACAGGGAGCTGATGGATGATAATTTCGTGGCGCTGGCCGCCTATGAGGTGGACATAAACGAGCACTTTAAAGTGCCTGGGGATTTCTCCAGGGTAAGGACGTATCATATCAACCTGTACGATTCGAAGCCGGAGGAGTTTCAGGAGGAAAAGAAAGAGAGCCCCCTTCCGGAGAGCCGTTACGGCGATTACCATTATATTAACGGATATATCGATCACATGAAGGAGTACGGCTTCTTCGCCTGCTACAACCACCCTTACTGGTCCCTGCAGAACTACGACGATTATAAGAATCTCCGCGGCTTCTGGGGCATGGAGATCTACAACTATGGATGTGAGCACGACGGACTGTACGGCTATAATCCGCAGAGCTATGACGAGATGCTGCGTCTGGGCAACCGGCTGTTCTGTGTTTCTACGGATGATAATCACAACAGCTTTCCCTTCGGAGATCCCCTCTGTGATTCCTTCGGTGGATTTACCATGATTAAGGCGGAAAAACTGACTTACGACAGCATTGTGGACGCTCTCTTAAATGGCAGTTTTTACAGCTCCATGGGGCCGGAGATAAAGGCACTGTATGTGGAAGACGGCGTTCTTCATGTGAAGACCAGTCCGGTGGAAAAGATCTATGTGCTGATGGAAGGCCGCAACTGCTATAAGAAGGCGGCAAAACCGGGAGAGACCGTAACGGAAGCCTCCTTTGAGCTCGCGGGCAGCGAGACGTATATCCGGGTGACCTGCCAGGACGGAAGAGGACTTCATGCCGATTCCAACGCGTATGAGCTGAACGGAAAAGAACCGGTGCTTCGCAGGTATGACATGCGTGTACTGTAAAATGCTATCTGGGCTTCAGCCTTTCTTCTGACAGGCTAACGGTATTCTGTGGTTTGAAGCGTAAGCGGAGTATAGGGAGAAAAAATATGGAAAATAAGCGATATGAAAGGACGAACCGGCTGGCGGAAGCGCCGGAGATGACGGCCCGGGAGGCAGATGACGCCTTTGCCGTCTGTGTGAAAACTGTAAAAAGGAACATGGCATACTTTGGCAGCACCGTTCCGGCGGCAGCCAGTGTGGATGGAATCTATCCGAAGACGGAGAGTGACGACTGGACCGACGGATTCTGGACCGGAGAGATGTGGCTCTCTTACGAGGAGACGGGGGATCCCGCTTTTAAGCGGGAAGCTCTGGCCTCGGTGGCAGACTTTGAACGGCGCATGAAGGAACGGGTGGTGGTGGACCACCATGATATGGGGTTCCTGTTCAGCCCGTCATGTGTGGCGGCTTGGCGCCTCTTAAAGAGAGAAGGAGCCATGGGAGAGGAGCAGCACGAAAACGTGACGAATGACGCCGCCATAGAGCAGGCGAAACGGACGGCTCTGGCCGCGGCCGACAACCTGATGGGAAGATTTCAGGAGAAAGGCGGTTTTTTCCAGGCGTGGGGGACGGCAGGCGATCCAAAAGAATACCGGTTGATTATCGACTGTCTGCTCAATATGCCCCTTCTGTTCTGGGCATCAGAAGTAACCGGCAATCCCATTTACCGGGAGAAGGCGGAGTGCCATATCAGGACAGCCATGGCCCATGTGGTGAGAGACGATTACTCCACGTATCACACCTATTACTTTGATTCGGAGACGGGCGCTCCCGTGAAGGGAATCACCCAGCAGGGCAACCGCAACGGGTCCATCTGGGCCAGAGGCCAGGCGTGGGGAATCTATGGATCCGCCCTGAGCTACGGCTATTTCCACGACCCGGAGTATATGCGCCTCTTTGACGGCGTGACGGCCTGTTTTATGGAGAATCTGCCGTCTGATCTGATCCCTTACTGGGATTTTGATTTTAATGACGGAAGCCCGGAACCGAGGGATTCCTCCGCCGCGGCCATCGCCGCCTGCGGCCTCCTGGAAATGGCCCGCTATGTGGAGCAGGAAAAGGCAGGCCTGCTCATTTCCATGGCATCTAAGCTGATGAAGGCATTGACGGACCGCTGCCTTTTGAGAGATGGCGCGCCCGGAGCCGGAATTCTGCTTCACGGAACGTATGCGAAACGGTCGAAGGAGAATGGGGTCAATCAGTCGGGCGTGGATGAATTCAACTTGTGGGGGGACTACTTCTATATGGAAGCCCTTATGAGGATGAGAAAGGATTGGGAACGATATTGGTAATTGGTGATCAGGAAAAAAAGCTGGTCCGGGTGGTGCCTTCCGAGCGGCAGATGCGTCACCAGAAGCTGGAATTTTACGGTTTTCTCCATTTTACCGTAAATACTTTTACGGACAGGGAGTGGGGGGATGGCACAGAATCCCCCTCTGTTTTTTGTCCGGAGCATTTTGATGCGGAACAGTGGGCGGAGACTCTTGCGTCTTCCGGTATGAGAGGCGCGATTCTCACCTGCAAGCACCACGATGGCTTCTGTCTCTGGCCTAGCCGGTATACGGCTCATACGGTAGCCGCCAGCCCATTTCGGGGCGGAAACGGCGACGTGGTACGTGAGGTGTCAGAGGCCCTCCGAAAATACAATTTAAAGTTTGGCATCTATTTATCGCCCTGGGACCGTCACGAACCATGCTATGGAAAAGGAACGCAGTACGACGATTTCTTTGTGGGACAGCTGACGGAGCTGCTGACAGGATACGGCGATGTTTTCTGTGTCTGGTTTGACGGCGCCTGTGGCGAGGGGCCTGATGGTAACGTACAGAGCTACGACTGGGAGCGGTACTATGAGGTAATCAGACGTCTGCAGCCAGAAGCCTGTATCTCCGTCTGCGGCCCCGATATCCGCTGGTGCGGCAACGAAGCCGGAGACACCAGGGAGCAGGAGTGGAGCGTAGTGCCCAGACGGCTCCGGGATACAGAAAAAATCAGGGAAAACAGCCAGCAGAGTGATGAGACGGAGTTTCGGCAGAGAACCCTTTCGAGCAGAGACCAGGATCTTGGAAGCCGGGCAGTGCTGGAGGGAGAAAACGATCTGGTCTGGTATCCCACCGAGGTGAATTTCTCCATAAGACCGGGCTGGTTCTATCATGAGTCCGAGGACGATCAGGTGAGGAGCCTGGAGAATCTGGTATCCATCTACGACCGCTCCGTGGGCGGCAACAGCACGATGCTGCTGAATGTCCCGCCGACTAAAGAGGGGCTGATCCATGATCGCGATGCCGAGAGGCTGAGAGAACTGGGGGCGTATTTAAGACGGCGCGAGGCCCATAATCTGGTGGAGGAAGCGGAGATGAATGCCACCGGGTCTGAGCCAGGTCACGACGCGGCAAATCTCCGGTCAGATGAAGAGGGCAGTTATAAGACTCCCGATGGTATCCGAAGCTGTGAGATCCATCTGACCTGGGAGGCGCCGGTTAAAGTATCCATGGTAGTGATCAGGGAGGACATCCGGTTCAGCCAGAGAATTGAAAAATACCGGATAACCAGCGTCTGCGGCGAAGAGCGTCAGGTGCTCTGCGAGGGGAAGACGGTTGGCTGCCGGAAGAACGCGGTGTTTGAGTCTGTGACAACGAATGAAATTCGGGTGGAGATTCTGGAGAGCCGGGTCGCTCCGGTGATTCGGTTTTTGGGGGTGTATTGAGAGAAGCACATTAGCAGGCAATGAAGATGGGACAGGAATCTATAACCGATTTCTGTCCAGTCTTCATTGCCTGTTTGCAGATTCTCTGTAATCCAAATGAAATTGTCTGGCAGTGCCGCCTCTGATAAAGCAGTAAAGTAACTTGCACAAAATGGTCTCGCTTGTGATATACTTAACGTAATTAAAGTTCGAGGTATCACGCAGCAGCTGCAAACAGGCACGACAGGAGCATAAGATGGATGGGATCGATAAGAAAATAGAAACAGAGGGAGGCGCTGCGATAACGGCAAAGGAGGAAAATGGATTGAAAAAGTTTGACATTTATAAACATATTGGACCCATCTCCAGGCCTAATAACGGCTGGACAAAAGAACTGAATTATATCAGCTGGGATGACCGGGAACCCGTCTATGATATCAGAACGTGGAACGAGGACCATACGGCGTATGGAAAAGGCGTGACGGTGACGGCCGGTGAGATGGTGGTTCTGAAGGAACTTCTGCAGAGCAGAAACGTGTTTTGATCATGAGAAAATTGGAATATAAGAGGGAGGTATCCCAATGTATACATATGAATACCGCTTTTATCCCCGGTCATTCGAACCGGAGAAACTCGATGTGTTTATTGATAATATGCAGTGGTTTATATCCTGTCTGTATAAGAATGGCCAGATTTTGTCTGAATTTCAAAATACAGTCAAATGCGCAGAATATTTTGCCTGCAGAATCGTAGCGCCGGAACGGGATTCTCTGAGTGAAAAGTATGGAAACCGGTATACCCGGGAGTTTTTTGAGGATGTATGCAAAGACTCTGCAAAGCCGCCGGAGCTGCTCTATATCGGAGAAAATTATGATGTGGAGGGCAGCTGTACGTGTGAAGTTCCCAGCCATTATATCCTGTTTTCGGAGTGCCTGTGGGTTGCATCTCCGATTATCTGCGGTGATTGTAAATGCCCGGTACCGCTCTACAAGTTTCCGAAAACCTATGACGGCACGGAGTATTTCGACCTGTTAGGATGGCAAAAAGCTTACCGGGCCTGTGACCGGCAATTTTATGAAGGAATCGGAGAGCGGCATGGCTATAAAATGATGCACGACCCGAACAGCCTTTTATCGAAGGAAGCACTTCAATACTGCAGTATCATGGAAGAAAAGACGGGAAAGCCATTTTATTATTTTCTGTTTACTTATTACAAAAAGAATAAACCGGTCTGCCCAAAGTGCGGGGAACCGTGGGTTAATCAGAATCATGTGATATCCCGTAAGATACGGTATGATTTTGTCTGCCATCAATGCAGACTCGTAGCCGATGATCCTAACTCCTGAAGAAAATAACGGGTGATGACCGGAGAACGAGGGGGATCTGGCGTTGAGAAATGGGGGGAACGGAGATGGAAATGTTTTATTCCAAAGGTATGCTGGGCGGATGCCAGGAAGTATACATGGATCGGAACGGGATTACAAAATTAATCGTTTGCGGCGAATAAGAATTGCTTTACAGGCAGCAGCCTTTATGGTACACTTAAAGAAATCAGGAAGGGTGGTGAATATCATGACGAATAAGAGATTATTGATAAATCAAAAAGTCATGCTGTTTACGATCGGGAGTTTTCTGTAGCCTTTCTCTTATAGTCGATCAGTGGGTGCTTTTGATTTGTCAAAAGCACTTTTTTTAATGCTAAAAACATGGCGCTGAATGATGGGTTTCACTGTTATTCAGAATACACAGAAAGGCTGCAGGAAAGAGGGAAAATGAAAGTAACTGGAAGAATACTGCCGAAATTTCCAAAGGCAGTCTGTGTAATTATTTTGTGTGCATTTTTTAAAGCGGTGGCATACTGGGCGCTGACGCCCTATTTGCCCATGTATCTGGGAAACCGTCTCGGAATCAGCGTAGAGAACAGCGGATATCTGATCGGACTGGGCAGTTTATCGGGGACGATTATGAGCATTTTTTGCGGATTTCTCATAGACCGCTGTGATAAGAAAAAGATTTTTTCGCTGTCACTCTCTGTGATGGCAGTCAGTTACTTAATCTTTCCGGGAATGTCAAATGGATTCCTTATTCTTGGAGTATTAATAGTGATTAACATTGCGTCCTCATCCCTGGCTATTGTTACCAATGCCTGGTTTTCCATAATGCTGTCAGAGGAGGAAAGTACGAAAGCATTTTCCATTAAATACATTCTGGAGAACATCGGCGCTATGGTGGGGCCTGTACTGGGTACGGTGCTGGTGAAGCTTGATCTTCGCTTTCCGTTTTATGTGGCATCTGCAAGCCTGGTTTTGATAACGCTCATTTTCTTTGTCTATTCAAAGGCGCTGGTGAGCAGTCCGGTCAATGGGAAAATTGATGTGGGCAAAACGGAAGATTTGGGAATTAGGCAGACCATGAGGCTGCTGGTACAGGATAAGCGGCTGCTCTATTTTACAGTTGGCGGCGTGCTGTCCATGATGATATACGGAGCGCTGGTTACATTTATGTCATTGTTCTTTTCTTCCGTATTGCCCTATGATGAGGCGTATCGAAGAGTGGCCTATATTTCGGCGCTGAATGCCGCAATTGTGATGGGACTGCAGTACTTTGTGAGCGCAGTTATCAGGAAGAAAACAATCATGAGATGGGTGCGGTTCGCTGTCGGGTCCATGATGGCAGGCCTGATAATTTTAATCTTTCGGTCGGACATGCTGTGGCTTACTGCGGCGATTGTGTTGCTGTCCTTTGGCGAAGTGGCCATTGTGCCGGCGGAGTACTTATTTATTATAAAGATTACTCCAAAAGAGCAGAGAGGGGTATACCTCGGCGCACAGAATATGATCGTTCTGGGACTGTCCATATCACCGGTCCTGTGCGGATATTTGCTGAAAGAGGCGACTGCCTCCATGATGTTCGCCGTCTTGTGCGTCATATTGGTGTTCAGCCTGGCGTTTTACCAGATGGGATACTCTGTAAGTGAAAAATCAGAGACGATTTAAACGTATGCGAAAGCTATGAATGTAAAAACGGTGATTTTCCTTGACATTCGGTATGACTTCTATTAAACTTATTAAGTAAATACTCAATGAATAGAAGCTTAATGAATGAACTGGAGGATCCTGTTTATGAATACGCGTGACCAGAAAAAAGAGAAACGGCGCGAAGAAATTTTACTTGCAGGCCTGGATCTGTTTGTAAAAAAGGGGTATGCGGCGACGAAGACCAGCGATATCGCAAAGGCGGTAAATATGAGCGACGGCCTTTTGTTTCATTATTTTGCGACGAAAGAGAGACTGTACGAGGAGCTTATCCGCATCGGGACAGAATCCTCCCAGGCGTGGATGGAGACCGATGAGCGATCGCCGCTGAACTTTTTTACGAATGTGACAAATCAGATCCTGGATATGATTCGCATGAATCCGCAGGGGGCGAAATTCTTTGTATTGATTGCACAGGCGCTGAGAAGCAGCACGACGCCGGAACGGATCACGCAGATTCTGGCGTCCCAGGAGACCCGTTATGCTAAAACCGTGGAACTGATCCGGAAGGGGCAGGAGGCGGGAGATATCCGCAGAGGGAATCCTGAGGCGCTGGCCTGCACGTTCTGGTGCAGTATCCAGGGAATCGCGGAACAGCTTGCTGTATATCCGCAGACTCCATTTCCGCAGGCGGAATGGATCGTCAGCATATTAAAAGGGACGGAGGGGACCGCGTAGTATGGAAAATGTAGAGATAAGGTGCTTAAACCAGCTGGAGGCAAGACATGTTCAGCAGACAGCCGCGCTGTTAGTGGACAGTTTTTTCTCTATGTTTAAGGGAATAACGAAGGAACGGGAGCTTCTGCAGAGACTTTTTACACCCTGTATGCAGCTGGATTTGATTTACGTGCTCTTAAAGGAGGACCGGGTAGCCGGCCTGATCGCAGTCTCTGATTCCAGGAGAAGGGCCATCGTGATGAATGAGGAGACGTGTGTCTCTGTATTCGGTCCGATAAAAGGGAAGATACTTGCGTGGCAGCTGGGCAAAATGCTTAGCATACCCGCTGTGAAAGGGGAACGAAGCGGATACGTTGATTTTATAGCGACATCACCGGAATACAGGAGGAAAGGAGTGGGAGGGCAGCTTTTAACGTTTGCCGAGGCCGGTTTGGATTTTGATGAGCTGTATCTCGACGTGCTGATGGATAATCTGCCGGCTGTCTCACTCTATGAGAAGATGGGGTACAGAACAGAGACCATGAAGAGGAGTATCTTAATGCGCCTGGCTGGTATAAAGGCGATGTACATTATGAAAAAGAAATTGAGATAATGGATAAGACCGGCAGTCGCAGGCAGAGTGCCTGCAAGAGATGAAGGGGACTGGAAAAGGAACAAATATTTACTGTTGAACAGCGGAACACTGACTCCGCAGGACCCTTGAGCTTCAGAGTCCGAAATACGGATAAGTATGCGGAAGAAAAGGTACGTCTGGCAGACTATCATGAGTCTGCTGGCCGTACCTTTTCTTATGAGCTCTGTTTAACTCTGTTTCTCCGTGGGGCATCCGATTAAAAATCCCACACATCCCGATACGAAATCCCTGAACTGCGCTGTTGTGGCTGCCACCGAAGAGGAAGACAGCAGGTCGGAGTTAAGGGCGTTGACATTGCGCAGAAGGATCAGGGTAATCAGGCAGAATAATCCTATGAATGTGGCAATCAGGATTTGCAGCCTGCCAGTCAGAAATTTTGCCGGGAGGGATTCTGAATCGTCATTTTCCGCGTCTCCGGTTCCGAACTGTTCCTTTTCCGGTTCAAAACCGGGGCCTGCATCCTCTGTGGAATCGTAGGAAGGGACACTCTGTGAAGAAAAGTGTTCGTCTCCATTATCCGGGGGGGCTTGCCTGATTTTGGTCTGCCTGGATTTCCCCTCGGCCTGCAGGATAAAGTTGGCGCTTAAGATATAGCCGAATATGGCGGCGGAGGATGTCCGCACAATCACATCGATATGCTCAATTTCCGAACCGGTTCCGTTGTGGGAAAACAGGCTGTATGCGGACTGGGTCAGCAGTACAAGGAAAAATACAAGAAGGCATTTATCGACCAGAGGAATTCTGTCGAGTGCCGCACAGAGGCATTTTCTGCAAAAAAGTAGTTTTTTCATGGTGTCTCCTCCTCTGTATAAATTATGCGGGGAAGCTGTGTGAGGTTACAGGCTGTCCGAAGACGGATGGGAGACATATGAAGGAGATTGCGCGGCGGTTGTAATCTATCTGACTTATTCGATTGAGTTATTCCCTGATCTGCTTTATAATTTAAGAATAATCAGAACAAGCGAACAGTCAGAACGTGATACAATCTTGTATTTATGATAAAGTACAGAAAGAGGTGGAGTTATGATACAACCGGGCGAGGCTGGCAGAACGGTCCGTTCTTTTTTTGATGCGTATCTGATCCGGCGGAATGTGAAGGACACGCTGGATTGTGTGACAGATACCGTGCATTGGGTGGGAACTGGAAAGTCTGAACTGTCAAAGGGACGGGAGCAGACGGAACAGGCGCTGCATACGGAATTTGCCCAGGCGCCGGAACCGATGAAAATAGAGTATGACAGCTTCGAAGAGACGGTTGTTTCCGACCAGTGTGCCGTTGTGCTTCTCACGGCTGATGTATATCCGCCGGGGAGTGAAGAACCCGGTTTTTGGTTCCGGGTGAGCGCCGCCTGTGTCAAGGGAGAGGATGGGGTATGCAGAATCGCATCGATTCACGCATCGACACCCGAAAGACAGCAGGAAGAAGGCGAGTATCTTCCGAAATCCACGCTGGACCGGTATGAACTGGAGCGGGAGCGGCAGGCGAACCAGTATGACCATCTTTTTCAGTCCATGCTTTGCGGCATTGTGCAGTACCGTTTGACCGGTATGGGCGTTGAATTTAAAAATGCCAACCGGGAGGCGATCCGTATATTCGGCTATGAACCGGAGGAGTTCTGGCAAAAAAAGGATTGGGATCTGCCGATGCTGATTATGGAGGAAGACCGGGAGACTGTATTAAAAGAGATCGATACGCTGCATGAGACCGGTGATAAGTCCGATTTTGAATACCGACTGCTTCAGAAGGATGGAATCCCATGCTGGATCATCGGCAGCGCGGAAGTCCTTCTGGACAGCGACGGAGAGCAGATTATCCAGAGCGTATTTATCGATATCAACGCCCGGAAGAGGGCGGAACTGAATGAACTGCGTCTGACCAGACAGGTAGAGGCGAGCAATGAAATCATACATCTGGCTCTTGAGCATACCACCACCTGTGAATTTTATTACTATCCGCAGACCTGTGAGTGTCAGGTTCCGGAGCGGACTTACGAGGCATACCACTGCCGGAGCCGGTATGAAAATATGCCGCACAGTTTTGCAGAGGAACAGGTGGATGAAGCGTATTATCCAGCCTTCTATGCGATGTACGATCAGATTCACCGCGGAGAACGGACGGCTACCTGCGAATTCCGCGGGAAGGACAACCGTTACTGGAGCCGCCAGACCATGTCTGTGATACTCAGCGATGAAGAAGGAAATCCGCAGTTTGTCATAGGGATTGTGGAAGACATTACCCGTGAGAAGGAGATGGAGACGGCGCTGAAAGAAGCCAGATCCCGCGACAGCCTGACCGGACTGTACAATAAGGAGAGCGGGATCCGTCTGATTCAGGAGTACCTGGCCTCAGGAAGAGAGCCGGGGGAGCATGGCGTCATGATGCTTCTGGATATGGACGATTTTGAGGATATTAATCAGAAAGAGGGCAATATCTTCGCGGATGCGGTTCTGCAGGAGGTGGCGGATGTTCTGCGGCAGGTGACGGAAAAGGAGAGCATTAAAGCCCGCCTGGGCGGAGATGAGTTTATGCTTTTTCTGAAAGACTGCAACAAACAGGAAGCCGGGATCATCGGTCCGCGCATCGCTGCCATGATACAGAATATCATCCTCAACACGGAAAAGGATATCCGGATTGCAGCCAGCATCGGTATGTGCAGTACCGAAGTGACGGACGAATATAACGCGCTGTACTGCTGTGCCGAGAGTACATTGAAATACGTCAAGGATCACGGCAGGGGTAACGCCGCCTGTTATCTGGATACCTCCAGGGAGGTGGGCGTGCTGCTTACACAGATGTATCCGGATGAGTTCCAGGTAAATACGGTTGACCGGGAGATTCTGCATCCGGAGAAGGATCTCGTTTCCTTTGCACTGGAACTGCTGGGGCGGTCGAAGAATATCAACGACGCCGTGTTTCTGCTGCTATCTCGTATCGGAAAGAACTACCATTTCGACCGGGTATCGATTATTGAGGCGGATAAAGCCTTTTTGTCCTACCATTTTTCCTACCAGTGGGCGCGTCACCATTCGGATCTGCAGCTTGGACAGGATTTCTATGCCTCGGAGGAGGATTTTGAAATCTGCGCCAACATGTATGATGAGGATGGCCTGGCCGATCACAATGTGAGAGACGGAATCTCCCATATCGCCTCCTGTCTTCATGCCGCGATCTGGAACTATGGGGAGTACGTGGGATCCATGAGCTTTGAAGTCGATCAGGAAAACTATCAGTGGACCCGGGAACAGAGGAAGCTTTTAAAAGAGCTGGTGAAAATTATTCCCTCTTTTATCATGAAATCCAAAGCCGACGCCGTGAGCCAGGCAAAAACAGATTTCCTATCCCGTATGTCCCACGAAATCCGTACTCCGATGAATGCCATCAGCGGTATGACGATTATCGCCAAGAGTGTGCTGGATGACCGTGAGAAAGCGCTGGACTGTTTAGAGAAGATCGAGTCGGCCAACACCTATCTGCTGGGGCTGATTAATGATATTCTCGACATGTCGCGGATCGAGAGCGGTAAGATGGAGCTAAGCTATGAATCCATAGATTTGGAACAGCAGCTCTCCAATCTGGAGTCCTTATTCCGCGCCCAGGCCGAGGAGAAGCATCTGGAGCTGACCTTTGAAAATGACTACAGGAAAAAACGGCCGCTCCGGGCAGACAGCCTGCGGCTTAACCAGATTCTGGTCAATATTATTGGAAATGCCGTAAAATTTACGGAGCTTGGCAGCGTTGCGGTCCGGGTTAAAGTGCTGGAGGAAGAGCCGAGAGCGTTGATTCGTTTTTCCGTCACGGATACGGGAATCGGCATCGAACCGGCTGCCATGAGAAGAATCTTCAATGCCTTTGAGCAGGCGGACGCGCTTACCGCTTCCCGCCACGGAGGAACGGGACTGGGACTGTCCATATCCAGCCGCCTGGTGCAGATGATGGGCGGTACCCTGGAAGTACGCAGCGAACCGGGAACGGGATCGGAGTTCTTCTTTACCCTGAGCCTGGAATATGCCTGCGAAGATGCGGAGGAGATCCATGTGCAGGAACAGAACGTGGACATTCCTGATTTCCAGGGAAGTCGTGTTCTTCTGGCCGAGGATAATGAACTGAACCAGGAGATAGCGCAGACGATTCTGGAGATGAACGGCTTCGCCGTGGTCTGTGCGGCCGATGGTCAGGAAGCGTTGGATATCTACTGCGGGAAAGAGCCCGGCTGGTTTGATGTGATTCTGATGGATATCCGCATGCCGGTCATGGACGGACTGGAGTCAGCCAGACGTATCCGAACCTCTGGGCGTCCGGATGCCCGCAGAATTCCCATTATCGCCCTGACGGCCAACGCATTCGACGAGGATACGAGAAAGTCGCTGGCCAGCGGCATGAACGGCCATCTCTCAAAGCCGATCCAGGTGGATCAGATGCTGGAGACTCTGGGAAAATGCATGGGATTGAAGAAATAGGGCGCGGCGGAAATACTGCCGGTTACTCAGGAGGAGAAGATTATGTATTCGTTTTTGCTTGTTATCATCTATATGGCTTTTATCAGTCTGGGACTGCCGGACTCACTGGTGGGTTCTGCCTGGCCTGTGATGCATACGGAGCTGAATGTTCCGGTTTCCTATGCAGGTATGATTACCATGGTGATTGCGGCTGGCACCGTTGTTTCCAGCCTTCTTTCCGACCGTCTCACGAAGAAGTTTGGTGCTGGTCTGGTGACCGCCGTCAGCGTATTCATGACGGCAGCCGCATTATTCGGATTTTCCGTATCCGATTCCTTTGTCCTGTTGTGCCTGTGGGCCATCCCTTATGGCCTTGGCGCGGGAGCGGTCGATGCAGCGCTTAATAACTACGTGGCTCTGCACTATGCTTCCCGCCACATGAGCTGGCTTCACTGCTTCTGGGGACTCGGCGCCGCTGCCAGTCCCTATATCATGCGATATTGCCTGACCGGCGGCTATGGCTGGCACAGCGGGTACCGCACGGTTTCCATCATACAGTTTGTTCTGACGGCCGGACTTTTCATCAGCCTGCCGCTCTGGAAACAGGTGAATGGGGGAAAGAAAAGCCATACACAGGAAGACGGCACAGAGAATGGCCCTGTAAAGGCTCTCGGCCTCCTTCAGACCATGAAAATCAAGGGCGTTCCGCTGGTGATGGCGGCATTCTTTTCTTACTGCGCTTTGGAGCAGACGACGATGCTCTGGGCGAGCAGCTACATGGTGCAGCATCGGGGAATCGACGTGAATCTGGCTGCAGGATATTCCGCCCTGTTCTTTTTCGGTATTACATTTGGACGCTTTTTAGGCGGTTTTGTAGCCGACTGGCTGGGAGACCGCGGGCTGATCCGTATCGGTATCGCGATGATCGTGGCGGGACTGATTCTTGTTGCGGCTCCGGTAAAAACCAATATGCTGGTTCTTGCCGGTCTGGTTGTGGTCGGTTTCGGCTGTGCTCCTGTATATCCAGCGATTATCCATGCAACACCCTATAATTTCGGAAGGGAAAATTCCCAGTCCATTATAGGCGTACAGATGGCCAGCGCCTATATCGGAACGACATTTATGCCGCCCCTGTTCGGATTTATGGCCTCCAGCATCAATATCAGCAGTTTTCCGTATTACATACTCATCCTGACGGTCCTTCTGTTTGTTATGTCGGAGAAGTTAAACCGGACAGTGGACAGGAGAAGAAACCGGTAACAGAATTACAGAGGAGCCTTTAAATACTGCCCCGGAGATTTTCCCTTATATTTTTTAAACGCCCGGGTGAAATAACTGACATCGTTAAAGCCGCAGAGCATGGCGATATCCGTGATCTGGCTGTCTGTGCCCGCCAGCAGGCAGCAGGCCCTCTCAATCCGGTAGTAATTGACGTAATCGATGGGCGTCCGCCCGGTCATTTCGGAGAAGAAATGGCAGAAGTATTTCGGTGACATCCCGGCCGTGCGGGCCAGTTCGTTTAAGGTGATCTTCTCGGTATAATGGGCATCGATGTAGTTCAGTACATTCTTTAGAAGATAGAGATTCCTGTGGCTGGATAAGTCCGATTTGTCAGAGACGGTATACCGCTTATCCAGGCAGAGCAGTCCCATAAGCTGGCAGAGCAGTCCCAGGCACTGCAGCTTTCCTCCTTCCTCCGAATTCTGCATGAGAGCAAAGAGGCGCTTAAGCAGACTGTGAATCGCGGTATCTTCCCCAGCCGGGAAATATTCCTCCAGGATCAAATCCTGTCTGTCCAGCCGCTTTAAAAAATCAGAGTCAAAGGTCTGGCTGAAAAGAAGGCCGACAGGAAATACAAGGCATTCGTAGACGCAGTCATAGGGCGTTCCGCCGTGAAGCCCGCCGCTGTTGACAAGCAGAATGTCGCCGGCGGCCGCAGTCCGTGTGGTTTCATTGATCGTCACGTGGAACGTGCCGCTTATGATGTGAATCAGCTCCAGTTCCTCGTGCCAGTGGTAGGGCATGGCATACTGCGGATGACTTTCCGTGACATGGTAATAGCCTGCCGGAAAATCTGCAGTTCCATGATGTTTCATTTCTTTATATTTTATATAATGCATATCTAAAATCACCAACTTCAAACATGAATTTTATTCTATATAATTTCCAATTATACGGTACAGGTGCGGATTGCGCAATGGATGAATCGGAATATTGTCCAACTATTTGCCATGATAAGACAAGAAAATACGTCGAAGAGATGGTACTATGATCTCATAAGAATAAACGATTTTCCAAGGAGGAATGTAACATGGCAGAGAGCAGATTAGTGGGAAGCTATCCGGTGATCGGGATCAGACCGACCATTGACGGGAGAAGAGGGTATTTAAAGGTGCGGGAGTCTTTAGAAGATCAGACCATGAATATGGCGAAGGCGGCTGCAGAGCTTTTCGAGAAGCATTTACGCTATTCCAACGGCGAGCCGGTGAAGGTGGTGATCGCGGATACGACCATCGGAAGAGTGGGGGAAACGGCGGCCTGCGCCGATAAGTTCCGCAGAGAAGGCGTGGACATCACCCTGACAGTGACTCCATGCTGGTGCTATGGGGCGGAGACGATGGACATGGATCCGATGACCATCAAAGGCGTCTGGGGATTCAACGGGACAGAACGTCCGGGCGCGGTTTATCTGGCTTCTGTCCTGGCCACCCATGCGCAGAAAGGGCTTCCCGCGTTCGGAATCTACGGCCACGACGTACAGGAAGCGGATGATACGGAGATTCCGGAGGAGGTGAAGGAGAAGCTGCTTCGTTTCGGCCGTGCCGCGGTGGCGGTGGCGACCATGAGAGGGAAATCGTATCTCCAGATCGGATCGATCTGTATGGGAATCGGCGGTTCCATCATTGACCCTGCCTTTATAGAAGAATACTTGGGAATGCGCGTGGAGTCGGTCGATGAGGTGGAGATCATCCGCAGAATGTCAGACGAAATATACGATCATGCAGAATATGAAAAGGCTCTGGCCTGGACGAAGAAGTATTGTATGGAAGGATTTGACAAGAATCCGGAGGAAGTGAGAAAGAGCCGCGAAGAGAAGGACAAGGACTGGGAATTCCTGGCGAAAATGATGTGCATTATCAAAGATCTGATGAATGGAAACCCGAACCTTCCGGAAGGCTGTGAGGAGGAAAAGGTGGGCCATAACGCCATTGCCGCCGGTTTCCAGGGACAGCGCCAGTGGACCGATTTCTACCCTAACTGTGACTTCCCGGAGGCAATGCTGAATACCTCCTTCGATTGGAACGGAGCAAGAGAGCCTTACATACTGGCAACGGAAAATGATGTCCTAAACGGCCTTGGCATGATGTTCATGAAACTGCTGACAGGCAGAGCACAGATATTTGCCGATGTCCGGACCTACTGGAGCGGCGACGCGGTAAAACGGGCGGCGGGCTACGAGCTGGAAGGACGGGCGAAGGAGGCGGATGGGTTTCTTCATCTGATTAATTCCGGCGCGGCGTGCCTCGATGCCAATGGAGGCGCGAAGGACGCTGACGGAAATTCTGTGATGAAGCCGTGGTATGAGGTGACGGAAGAGGATCAGAAGGCCATCATGGCAGCCACGACCTGGAATGAAGCAGATTTCGGATATTTCCGGGGAGGCGGATTTTCATCCAGATATTTGACCGACTGTGAGATGCCGGTAACCATGATTCGTTTAAATCTTGTGAAGGGGCTGGGACCTGTCCTTCAAATCGCAGAGGGCTGGACCGTAAAGCTGCCGGAAGAAGTGAGTGATACGCTCTGGAAACGAACCGATTATACGTGGCCGTGTACCTGGTTCGCACCGAGAGTGACCGGAAAGGGAGCATTTGCCACCGCATACGACGTGATGAATCACTGGGGGGCCAATCACGGCGCCATCAGCTACGGCCATATAGGCGCCGATTTGATCACGATGTGTTCCATGCTCAGAATACCTGTGAGCATGCACAATGTACCAGAGGAGAAGATCTTCCGTCCGGCCGCATGGAATGCCTTTGGCATGGATCCGGAGGGCCAGGATTACCGCGCTTGCGCCGCGTTCGGGCCTGTGTACCGGTAAGGCGGTGGCAGTATGAGTGAAAAACAGGTACTGGCAGTTGATTATGGAGCTTCCAGCGGCCGTGTGATGCTGGGCGGGTTTGACGGGGCTTCCTTTACCATTTCCGAGCTCCACCGTTTCCCCAATGATCCGGTGAAACTGGGAGATACCATGTTCTGGGATGTGCTCCGTCTCTTCTTCGAGATGAAACAGGGAATCGTAAAGTCAAAGGCTTACGGAGAGATTTCCGGTATCGGCGTGGATACCTGGGGCGTTGATTTCGGTCTGCTGGACCGTGAGGGAAGGCTTCTGGATAATCCGGTTCACTACCGGGATGGGCGGACAGACGGAATGATGGAAAAGACGCTGAAAATGGTCGGCAGAGACCCTCTCTATGAACTGACCGGGAATCAGTTGATGGAGATCAACACGCTCTTTCAGCTGATGGCTGTAAAGGAACGGAGGCCGGAGCCTCTCGAGAGGGCAGACGCCCTCCTTCTGATGCCGGACCTGTTCCAGTATTTCTTATCCGGAGCGAAAATCAGTGAAAAATCCATTGCCTCTACCACCCAGATGATGGATATGAGGCAGGGAAAGTGGGCCTTCGGATTGCTGGAATCCCTTGGACTCCAGGCAGGAATGATGTGTGACATACTCCCCGGAGCAGTCAGAACGGGAAGCCTGCGTCCGGAAATCCAAAAAGAACTGGGGGTGCCGGCCATGGAGGTGATCGCTGTGGCTGGCCATGATACCCAGAGCGCCATGGCGGCAATTCCGGCCCGGGAAGAGGATTTCCTGTTTATCAGCTGTGGAACGTGGGGGCTGTTCGGAACGGAGCTTCCGGAGCCGGTCATCAGCGGAATGTCAAAGAAGTTTAATATCACCAACGAGGCCGGACTGGAAGGCAAATACGCATTCTTAAAGAATATCATCGGTCTGTGGCTGATTCAGGAGAGCAGAAGACAGTGGATACGGGAAGGAAAGGAATACGGATTTGGAGAACTGGAGACGAAGGCCGCCTGCACGGAACCTTTAAAAAGCCTGATTAATCCGGACGCACCGGAATTTGTCCCATCCGGTGATATACCTGAACGAATCCGGCAGTTCTGTCGGAAAACAAGGCAGCCGGTTCCACAGTCTGAGGGGGAAACCGTCTGCTGCATCGATCAGAGCCTCGCGCTTGCGTACCGGAAAGCCATGGACGAGATCAGAGCATGTACGGGAAAGCAGTACCCGGTCATTCATCTTATCGGCGGCGGCGCCCAGAGCGGCCTGCTGTGTCAGATGACTGCCAATGCCTGCGGCCTGCCTGTAGTGGCAGGACCGGTGGAGGCGACCGTCTATGGAAATACCATGGCTCAGTTCATGGCACTGGGAGAGTTAAACGGCCTCACTCAGGCGAGATGCGCGCTGGCGGATACTCTGCATACCGTTGTCTACGAGCCGTGCGACCGGGAAATCTGGGAAGAGGCCTATGAAAGATACAGGGAAATACTTTAAAATCGTTACAATTCACGGCTGCTTTGTCCGGACCGGACGGCGGGGACGGACAAAGCAGCCGTGAATTGTAACTAAAAATCCGGAGGTAAGAACATGGAATTAACGTATATGGAATTGAGAGAACATATCTGCGATATCTGCCATAAAATGTGGCAGCTGGGCTGGGTAGCGGCCAATGACGGCAATGTGTCGGTAAAACTGCCGGATGGAACATTTCTGGCAACACCGACCGGGATGAGCAAGAGCTTTATCACGCCGGAAAAACTGGTACACATCGATCAGGACGGTCAGGTCCTGGATGCGCCAGCCGGGCTGAAACCGTCCTCGGAGATCAAAATGCATCTGCGCTGTTATAAAGAGAGGGAGGATGTGGGAGCTGTTCTTCACGCTCACCCGCCCGTTGCAACCGGGTATGCCGTAGCCAATAAGCCTCTGGACGAATATTCCATGATTGAAACAGTAATTGCGCTTGGCTCCATACCCGTGACGCCTTACGGAACGCCTTCTACCTACGAAGTACCCGACCGGATTGCGCCGTATCTGGGAGAACATGACGCCCTTCTCCTGCAGAACCACGGAGCGCTGACTGTCGGAGCGGACTTAATCACGGCGTATTACCGGATGGAGACGCTGGAGCTGTTTGCGAAAATCAGTCTCAACGCCTATCTGCTGGGAGGGGCAAAAGAGATTTCAAGGGAGAATATTGACTGCCTGATTTCCATGCGGGAAGGCTATCAGGTGACTGGAAGACATCCCGGCTACAGGAAATACGGAAAGTGAGGAGAGTAGAACTATGCTGAAAGGAATACCTGCAATCCTGTCCCCGCAGCTGCTCAAAGTATTATGCGAGATGGGGCACAGTGACACCCTCGTGATCGCTGACAGTAATTTCCCGTCGGAATCCATAGGAAGGGGCGGGATCGTGATCCGCATGGATGGACACTCCGCCCCGGAAGTGCTGGAGGCTGTATTGGAGCTCTTCCCATTGGACTCCTATGTCAGCCAGCCGGTCAGTCTGATGGAAGTTATGAGCGGAGATACGGTTGAAACTCCCATATGGGATACGTATGAGGAAATCGTGAAGCGGCGCAGCGGACTGGAGGGCAGTGCAATAGGCCATATCGAGCGTTTTGCATTTTATGAGGAAGCGAAGAAGGCCTATGCGGTTATCGCTACGGGAGAGAAGGCGTTATATGCGAATATTCTGCTGCAAAAGGGCGTGGTTTAGAGAATACCATGGTATTGACACATATTGAATGTCCGAAAATAATTCCTGGTTCTTCTTTTGAGGCGGCGGTAGAGCTTGCGGTGGATTACTGTATCAGGAACGATATACTGGCGGAATTCTTATCGTCTCACAGAGCGGAGGTGTGTGAAGTGATACTTACAGAATATGGTGAAGAGATGCATATAGCCAGCGAGAAGGAGATCAGCAGGGAAGAGGGACTTTTAAAAGGCCGCGAAGAAGGAATACGAGCATTGATCATGGATAATTTGGAAAAACAGGTTCCGGAGGATATCATTATTCAGAAACTACAGAGATATTTTTCCCTGGATAAAGAAAAGGTAACTGCCTATCTCAGTACCTCTAAAAAAGAATATGTGTCAATTTATGGAGAGCGTGAGAAGATATAAATCACAAATCATAAGAGAACAAGACCCCCCAGAGCACCGGCTCCGGAGGGTCTCGTTCGCTTAAATAAGCTGCGTATTTCGTCTGATCCAGACGGTTAGATCTCATACCAGATAATTTCATTGGCATCCAGGTCCAGTTCGAAGCTGGAACCGTCACCTTTATATATCGTGGTATGCTGCGGTTCATAGGTGTTATTGACAACACAGTATTTTCCATTTTTAACGTAGGCGTGTACCTCTGCGTTAAAGTTGGAACTGAACCAGCGGTAAAGGTTGTCTTCATCGTGGGAGGACCAGATGATGGAGCGATACAGAATGCGGCTGTTTTCAAAGCTGTAGGGAAGTCCGCTTAAGTAGACGCATCGTCCCTGTCCGAACTCATTCACTGCCATCTGTACTTCCTTGTCTCTCTGTACCAGAATCCGGGTTCCGTCAAGGGCATAGATGTTTTTCTTGCCTTCACCAAAATCAATGTCTCTGGTACAGTCCTCTTTGATAAAGTGGTCATGCTGTTCCCAATTGTATTTGTCCACGTTAAGCGTAAAGCCGGTTTCCTTTTCCACGCCCATAACCGTAGCCAGCTGGAAGAAATGGCCCTCATGCTGATGAGCAGCCGGTTCACCGACTCCGATAAATCCTCCGCCGTTGTAGATGAATCTTTTTACTGCGGTTATAATGGTCTCATCCGTCCAATTGTCTCCGCCAGTGTAAGCGGTGTCGCCATCGCCCACATTGAGGATCACGTCGATGTCATTTAAAATCTCAGGGTTCTCCCGGATATCGTCAAAGCTAATGAACTTCACATCAAATGGCGCTCCGCTCAGAGCCTCGATAATCCCTGCATAGGAATAGTTTTGCTTATGATAGATGGCATGATGAACCATGTGATTGCCCCATGCACGGGCCTTGCCCCAGCAGTTCAGCACGGCTACTGTCTTTATGCAGTAAGGGGTCGTGCCTTTGATATTGTCATACAGGGTGCGGAATTCGTTGCATACGTCCTCCACATAGCTGATAAATTCCGGGAACTGTAAGGCCAGCTTTAAATAGCCGCCATAGCCGATCCGGTCAATGGGCTTTCTTAAGATGGCCCTTCTGGCAGTTACCCAGTTAATCTTTGCTTCCTTCACAGGATCTCCGCCCTCATGGAAGGTGTCTGGGAAGAAATAGGGGAGTAAGCGTCCTTCGGTGTAGTCAACTCCTTCGATATCGCTGATAAGACGGAGCGTGCAGCCGTTTCCTACGCTGCCGACCACGGCATCCAGACCAATGGTCTTAAACTCATCCATGAAAGGCTCTGTCCCGATCCAATGATCACCGAGAAACATCATGGCTTCTTTGCCGTATTCGTGAGTGATATCAACCATTTCCTTAGCCAGCTTGGCTACCTCACGTCTCTGGAAAGCCTGGAAATCCAGGAACTCTTTGGAAGGAATCCGGTAGTTGTTGTTCATATATCCCTGGTCGATGATGAACTCAGGGCGGAACGGATAGCCGGCCTCCTTCTCGAACTGTTCTAAGATATAGGGACTTACCGATGCCGAATAGCCGTACCAGTCTACGTATTTTTCTCTTGCCAGTTCATCGAAGATCAGAGTGAACTGATGGAAGAATGTGGTATAGCGGATTACATCCACGTGAGGATTGGCCTCCAGATACTTCCTGAGCCTGTCCATGGAAAACTTGTGTGTCTTAGGCTGACGTACATCAAAGGTGATCTGTTTTTCAAAATCAGTCCAGCCGTTGGTGACTGCATTGTACATGTGCACCGGATCCCACATGATGTAAGCCAGGAAGCTTACTGTATAGTCATGGAATTCTTTTGCTTCGTGGATAATCACATCCCCGGTCTGGCTGCTGTACTCCCAGGAAGATACCGGAACAGGCTGACCGGTGGTTCTGTCTATGACTTCCCACCAACGCCTGATATCGTCCCTGTCGTTCACTTTCAATAAATCTGTATGTAAATGGTTCATAAGATGAATAGACAGCTCATCCTTTACTGCTGTATAGAACGGTGTCATAATATACATCTGCTGAATCTCGTCGGGATTGGCCTTAGCCCAGGCATTGTCCTTCCTGGTGGTGTAGTAGGTGGAATAGACTTTGGCATCCACATTCTTTAATTCATCCGGATAATCGGTACCATCACAGTCCCGAATGGCGTCGGCGCCCCAGCGTTTCAGCAGTTCCAGCGTCTCCGGAACTACGTCCACGTCTGTGGGTATTGTAACTCTTCCAATAAAATCCTTTTTCATTTTCGTTCTCCTTTGCTGTCAAGTTAATATTTTTAGCCTTTCACACCGCCGCCTGTAACACCGGCAATAATCTTTTCGGAGAGGATGACATACAACAGGAAGGTGGGCAGGAAGACGATAATTACTGCCGCAAACAATCCGCCGTAATCTCCGGTGTACTTCATAGCATTTACAATTTGGAGCAGTCCTACGCCGACAGGAGTGGTCTCCGTAGACGTTGCAAAGATAAGAGCCATGAAGAACTCGTTCCAAACGCTCATAAAGTTAAAGATGGTAACCGTAACGATAGCCGGCTGGATCAGTGGGAACATGATCTTCCAAAAGGTCTTGGCGGGTGTACAGCCGTCAATCGCTGCTGCTTCTTCATAACTTCTTGACAAACTGGCAAAGAAGTTCAGCAGGTAAGTGGTGGTAAAGGGTACACGTAAAAGGATATAAAGAATAATCAGTAAAATTCTTCCCCGGATGTGATACTGGGCCGTCAGTGAATAGATCGGCATGATAATCATAACCTCCGGGATACTCATGGCCAGGATTAAACCTGTCTTGACTCCTTTATTTCCAAGGAATGTAAAGCGCGAAAGCACATACGCGGCCGGAGCAGAGATCAATATAACCACGATACAGGAAGATACCGCATAAAGCAGAGAGTTTGCAAAATAAACAGAAACATTGTTGCCCTTCCACGCGCTGGCATAGTTCTCAAAGTGAACTCCTGATTCAAACTTAAATACCGTGCCGGTGAAGATTTCTCTGGAGGTGGAAAGGCTGGCACCCAGAATCCAGATCAGGAAGGCCGCTGTAAAGGCAACCCAAATGGTCAGAATGAGATATCCCGGAAGAAGGGTCAGCTCTTTTCTCCAGTTCACCTTGCTCCTAAACACGTTTTCTTTGTTCCTTTTTCTCATTTTTCACTCCATTCTGTGGACATGTCAGATAAGTATCTTTCTTGCGCCACGTTTCTCACACATTAATATTCAAGATCATCATCTTTAAGCAGCCTGTTCATAATGAAATAAACAATTCCAATAAAGATTGCCATGACAACGCCGATGGTAGCACCGGCGCCTGCATCTCGCTGAACATTGCCGACTGTACCAAATACCGTGTCATATAAGTATACCACCGGTGTAATTGTGGAAGCTTCTGTGCTGACCGGTGAGAACATCTTGGACCATAAGTAAAAGGTAACACAGTTTACACTCCAGAATGTGATGTTAGTTTTAAAAATGCCGCGGAGCAAAGGCATGGTAATCCTGCCAAACTGCTGAACTTTGTTAGCCCCGTCAATTGTGGCAGCTTCATAGATATCTGAGGGAATCTGTTCGATGCCGTTGATGAAAATCAGCATATAGTAGCCTACCGCGCCAAAAGTGAAGGCAGCCAGCATGGCCCAGAATTTCATGTCGGTTCCCAGCCAGTTCTTCCCCTCCAGCCCCATCGTCCTTAAAATCTGGTTAATGAGACCGTAATCCTGATTGTAGATATACTGAATCCACATGGTAGCCAGAGCCACGGCGCTGATAATATTGGGAAGATAAATCGCTGCACGGAAAAATTTTTTAAACCGGATTCCACTGGTGATGATAACAGAAAACAGCAGTGAAAAACTGAGGATAATAATGCCTCCCAGTAACCAGATAATCAGAATGTTTGTCGCCGCTCTCTGAAAGGTGGGACTGGAAAATACCTTTGCATAATTAGCCAGACCGTTAAAACTCCATTCAGATGCACTGGAGGTCACGCTTTCAATCTTAAAAAAACTCATGATTACGGTTCTGACAACCGGGTATAAATACATGACAATTAAAGCAAGTATACAAGGTGTTATAAAACCAACGATAAACAATTTGTTTTTTTTCATTTCTTATTTCACCTTTCTGACCAAATGAGGTGACGCTATAAGCGCCACCTCCGGTTTTCCAGCATTCTTTAATATAAAGCGTCCAGAGCCTTTGCAAAATCTTCGCCTGTTGCATAGCTTCCTTCATACAGTTTTACAATTACTTCCTGAATAACGGAAATCTTGTCTGCGTTAGCGTTCAGACCCATATTCCAGGAAAGAGGAGCTGTAGTATTCATCAATACCTCGTTAGTTCCGCTCTGAACAGCAGGTGGAGTATTGCTTGGATCCGCTGGGATATTATTGGACAAATCAGCCATGTTTTGGCTCTGCTTGCCGCTGGTTAAGAATACAGCAAAATCAAATGCCGCCTGAGGATTCTCACTGTATTTGGTGATACCGATGGAGTTCGCTCCTGCAAATGTGCTGGTATTGTCCACGCCGCCTTCTACGGCCGGATAAGCGAACAGCCCCCAATTGAGTTCTGTGCCTGTATTGGCGTTAACTTCTGCAGTGATGTAGTTTGCACATACTACCATGGCGATTTTCTGTGTAAGACCGATCTTGTTCTGGCTTGCCGGATACTCATCAGGAGCGCCGTCTGCCAGATAGCCTGCTTTTACGAAGTCGATCATTTCCTGGCCTGCTTTTACTACGCCAGGATTGCCGCTCCAGCCGCCGTTAGTTGCCAGATCTTCAACAGCCGCCTGTCCAATATGTCTTGACAGATGGTAACCAAACAGGAATGGGGCATAAGTACTGTCGAGAGCCAGAGGCTGATAACCCTTGTCCTTCATGGTCTGGCAGGCAGTCATGAACTCGTCCCATGTTGCCGGAGCAGTGATGCCGCAGTCATCAAAGATATCTTTATTGTAGAACACGCCGCCTACAGATGGCTGCTCGGTAACACATGGAAGGAATCCGGCCCATTCAGTCGCCTGATTGTTGAATACAGCGTAGCTCTTGTCAGCGTATCCGGCTTCCTTTGCCATATCTGTCAAATCAGCAACATAATTGACATAGTTCTTGGAGATTCTGGTGTAGTCGTCTTCAAACATATCAAACTTTTCCTGAGCTTCCAGTGCGGAAGAGAGGATGTTCTTGGTTTCACGGCCTTTCCACTCGAACTTAATCTTGGCTCCGGTTTCAGCCTCGAAAGCCTCTGCCGCCTGCTGAAGTGCCTGTCCCTGAGGCTCATTGTTTGTCCACATGGACCAGTATGTAAGTTCAACACCTTCGTACTTCTTGTCTCCCTCAGCCGCGGCTGGTGCTGCAGTTGTTTCGCCGGTCTCGGCTTTGGCAGTTGTTGCTGCCGGAGTTTCGGCTGGTGTCTCTGCTGGTTTTGCATTGTTGCTTCCACAGCCTGCTAAAAGACCTGCCGTCATGGCAGCAGCCAGCAGAACGCTAATCGGTTTTTTCTTCATAGATAAATCCTCCTTTTTGTTGGGCACTGCCCATTTGAAATATCTTAAATTCATAAGTAAATTATATACTGATCCAGCGTTCATTAGCTATCAGTATATTGTTTTGTTTTTTATGTTTTTTGCTATTTTTTGTGGCATATTTATAATAAAAAACTACATTTGCCGTCTTTTATCAACAGTTTGCACTACAATTTTTCGTGCGGACTCTTGCTTTTTAATTTTTATTATATTATGATGATAAAAAAACAAAGGAGTTTTCTTATGAGCCGTCCCAATATTATATTTCTTATGACCGACCAGCTTCGCGGGGACTGTCTGGGATATGCAGGTCATCCTGATGTAAAAACACCATATCTTGATACACTGGCCTCCACCGGTACAGCCTTTGACCGCGCCTACAGCGCCTGCCCGAGCTGCATCGCTTCCAGAGCCGCCATCCATACAGGGATGGGGCAGAATCATCACGGCCGTGTAGGCTATCTGGATGGCGTCCCCTGGGAATATGAGCATACGCTGGCCGGGGAATTAGGCCAGGCCGGCTATTACACTCAGTGCGTCGGCAAGATGCATGTCCATCCTTTAAGAAATTATCTGGGCTTTCATCATGTGGAGCTTCATGACGGATATCTGGGATATTCCAGGCGGGCAACGATTCCCTACCGCGAGTCCCAGCTGGTAGCCGACGATTATTTCTACTGGCTGAAAAATGAGCTGGGAATTTCCGCCGATGTGACAGATACGGGGATTGAATGCAACAGTTATGTGGCGAGGCCCTGGATGCATGAGGAGAAATACCATCCCACCAACTGGGTTACTGAGAGAAGCATAGACTTTTTGAGACGGCGTGATCCTGGGAAGCCTTTTTTCCTTATGGCTTCTTATCTCAGGCCCCATCCCCCTTTTGACGCACCCCGGCATTACTTCGATTTATACCGGGATCAGGAGCTGCGCCCACCGTATGTAGGCACCTGGGAGACGGACGAATTGTTAAAAAGGGACGGACGGATCTATGATTCGAAGACGGGTCCCATTGATGCAGAGCTGATACGCCAGGCCCAGGTGGGATATTACGCCTGCATCACCCATTTAGACCATCAGATAGGGCGGCTGATTCTGGCTCTGAAGGAGCAGGAGCTTTACGATAATTCCATTATTATCTTTACCTCAGACCACGGGGAGGAACTCTGTGACCACCACATGTTCCGCAAAGCCAGACCTTACGAGGGAAGCTGCCACATCCCGCTTATCATCTCGGGAGGAAAGAAGTTTCTGCCGAAAGGGGCCGGTTCCTCCCGGTGCAGCAGTGTAGTGGAGCTTCGGGATATTATGCCCACGCTGCTCGATTTGGCAGACGCCCCTGTTCCGGATACAGTGGACGGCAAATCGCTCCTTCCTCTGCTTGAAGATCCGGCGCGGGCTGTGCGTCCCTGGCTACACGGAGAGCATTCCTTTGATGAGTATTCCAACCACTGGATCGTCACCGAAACAGACAAATACATCTGGCATTCACAGACCGGTCAGGAGCAGTACTTCCATCTGGAAAAAGATCCCCATGAACTCACGGATCTGATTGAGGAAGATTCCTGTAAGATACGGATTCAGGAGCTTCGCGGACATCTTATAGAATCCCTGGAAAACCGCAGGGAAGGTTTTGTGGAAAATGGGAGACTGGTGCCTGGACGCCCCTATCCGCCCGTTCTTTCATAAAACGGAAAAGGAGAATAGCATATGAAAAGACAAATCATCCTTATAATGACAGACACCACACGCAAAGATATGCTGGGCTGCTATGGAAATCCTAAAATGATCACACCGAATCTGGACCGGCTGTCCGCCGAAGGCATCCGGTACGAGAATGCCTATACGTGCCAGCCGGTCTGCGGTCCGGCCCGGTCCGCCATATTTACCGGAACCTTTCCGCATACTAATGGGGAGGTGACGAACTGTGTAGCCATGGGAGATAATATAAAAACCGTAGGCCAGCGTCTGACGGACAACGGTATTCACTGCGGTTATATCGGCAAATGGCATTTAGACGGCGGTGACTATTTTGGCAATGGCATCTGCCCGGAGGGATGGGATGAGGCATACTGGTATGATATGCGCCGGTACCTGGAAGAACTGACGGAGGAGGAACGGCTGAAATCCAGAAAATCCACCACCTCCTTTGATGAAGATATGACAGAGGAGTTTACATATGCTCACCGCTGTTCCAAAAGGGCGGCAGACTTTCTGGAACAGTATAAAGATGAGGACTTTTTCCTGGCCGTTTCTTATGATGAGCCTCACGGCCCTTCGCTCTGTCCGGCACCGTACAACACCATGTATGACGGATTCTGCTTTGAGGACAGTCCCAACTATGAGGACGATTTAAGTCAAAAGCCACTGATGCAGCGCTTATGGGCAGGGGAGAACTTACATAAAACCAGGGAGGAAATCAACTGTCCTTCCGGAAAATTGTCCCTGTTTTTAGGATGCAACTCGTTTGTAGATTACGAAATCGGGAAAGTCCTTGACAAAATCCGGGAGACGGCTCCTGACGCTATGGTTATCTATACCTCCGACCATGGAGACATGCTGGGAAATCACCGGCTTACTTCTAAAAATGCTGCCTGCTACAAAGAGGTCGCCAACATCCCGCTGATCATCAAAGGCGGCGAGGCCGGCAAGGTGGTGGATTACCCGGCTTCCCACATTGATCTGGCTCCCACGATTCTGGATTACATGGGCATTCCCATTCCCAAGATGTTGGAGGGGAAAAGTATGCTGCCTCAGATCAACTGCACCGATATCCGGATCAATGATGAGGTCTATACAGAATTCACCCGGTATGAAGCGGACCACGACGGATTCGGCGGACTGCAGATGATGCGTGCCGTCATTTCAGACCGGTATAAGCTGGTGATCCATCTTCTGGACAGTGATGAGCTGTACGATATGGAAAAGGATCCGGCAGAGATCTGCAACCGGATCCAGGATGAAGACTATTCCGAAATTCGCAATTCCCTGCATGACAAAATCCTGGAGCAGATGAACCGGACCCGCGACCCTTATCGTGGATATCAGTGGGCCTGCAGAAGCTGGCGCACGGACAAGGAGCCGACCTGGAGCAACGATGGCTATACCAGACAGCGGGAAAATGAAGAGTATGAGCCAAGACAGCTGGACTACGATACCGGACTGCCCATGACGGAAGCGGTGAGGACGAAGATATCCAGGAATTTAAAGAGATAATAGAGCAGTCTTTTTCTGCAAAGAATAACGACGCCTCTCCCACCTGTTGAGGTTGGGAGAGGCGTCGTCGAAAATTATAGGCAGTGGCATTGAAATAAATATTCCATCGCATAAGACAGGGAAGTATTCAGATGTTCCTTCATCAGTGAAGCGGCCAGCTGGTAATCCTTCTGTAAATACGCCCCGTAAATCTTTAAATGTCCCCGTTCTATTTCCCGTTGGTGCTGCAGAGACGTCTCATACATGTTGGAGAAGATCGTCAGCTGGCTCCTCTGTTTCCCGGCGGCGCGGGCCAGGCGGCTGTTGGCGCAGAAATCGTAGAAGATCAGATGAAAATGATCGGAATAGCCTGTCCATGTCCTGATTTCCTCTTCCGTGAGACTTTCTGTCTCTAAAACCTTTTCCGTATAATGTATGTTTTCCGCCAGTGCCTTCTGTACCTTTTCCTGATCAGGATAGTGAGAGGTATAGAGAATGGCCAGGGCATCTAAATCCCCCATGAATTCATAGAGCTCTTTCAAGTCCTGTTCCCCGATACTTATGACATTGACGCCGATGTTGGAGTAGGAGACGACCAGTTCTTCCTCCGCAAGCCGGGTCAGAGCCTCGCGGATCGGGGTGGAGCTGACTCCGAAGCGTTCCTGTAAGTGTTTTAGCGTTAATTTCTCACCAAGCCGGATTCTCTGTGTCAGAATGTCCTGACGGAGAATATCGTAGATTTGCCCGGAGAGAGTGGTTTTATTTAAATCCATGCCGTATCCTTCCTCATTAAAAAACTCATATCCATCATTTATATTCATATTACAACAGAAAAAATAGTTGGTCAACCTTATAATTTTACATTTTGCAAAATGCATATTGCAAAATGTAATCATAGATGGTACAATTCTTAAAACAATAATTATGTGACGCGTTAAAGCGAAAAAGCAGAGAACGGGAGAAGGACATATGAGAAATGAGGAATTACTGAAACGGCTGACCCAGGCCCAGGGAATCGCCGGCTATGAAAAAGAAGTGAGAGAGCTGATTGAGAAGGAAGCCGCAGCCTATGCGGACGATATGATAACGGATGTGATCGGTAATCTGATAGTAATTAAGAAAGGACATGGAGGCCCGCAGTCGAAGAAGATCATGTTTGCGGCCCATATGGACGAAATCGGTTTCATGGTGAAGAAGATCGAGGAGGACGGCCGTCTTCGTGTCTGCAACGTGGGATGGAACTGGGCGGCCTCGGCTTACAACGCCAGAGTGCGGTTCCGCAACGGCGTAACCGGCGTTTTTGGCTGTATGGGAGCCATCGAGGATACCCATAACGATGTGGGCAAGCTCTATATCGATATCGGAGCAAAATCTAAGGAGGACGCATTAAAATACGTTAAAGTCGGCTCCGTCTGCGGCTATTACGGAGAATACGTGGATCTGCAGAACAATCTGGTGTGTTCCAAATCCCTGGATGACCGGATCGGCTGTTACCAGCTTCTGGAGGCGCTGAAGGAGAATGACGGCACGTATCCAAACGATATTTATTATGTATTTACTGTGCAGGAAGAAGTGGGATGCAGAGGTTCCAAGCCGACGGCAGAGCGGATTCGTCCTGATATCGGCATTGCGGTGGACATCACGCCGGCCCACGATTATCCCTGCGATTTGGAAGGCAGCAATACCGTAGGAAAGGGCGTTGCGATCAAATACGCGGATCCGTCGGTAATCTGCGACGAGGAAGTGGTTGCAGCCATGGAGGAATGCTGTGAATGCGAACGAATTGCATGGCAGCCCGAAGTCATCGACAAGGGCGGAACGGATGCGTCCAGCATGAATATGTCCGGTGTCGGAGCCAGGGCGGGCGGAATCGCCGTCGTGACCAGATATCCCCACTGCCAGAGCTGTGTAGCCTCAAAGGATGACATCGAGGCGGGAGCGAGATTATGTACGGCAATTTCAAAGCATGAATTCCGCTTCTGAGTGGGATGGGAGGCGTCGGGTGAAACAGTACATATTGACACATGGAAACCTCCTGACGATGAGGGACCGCACCATAAAATACGATACGGATATCCTGATCAGGGACGGGAAAATACAGAAAATCGGCCGGAATCTGACTGCATTTGCAGCTCAGGAAGCGGCGGGACTCGTGAATGGATTAAACGGTGAAGCGGATGCCTGGAGATGCGAGGCAGATATATTAAACGGTGAAACAAAGTTCCTCGATATAAGCGGCCGGTACGTGATCCCCGGGCTGATCGACAGCCACTGCCACTACGACGCCGATTATATGGGAAAGATGTTCCTGGCGTGCGGCGTTACTTCCGTCAGAAACATGCGGGGGTACAAACGCCACGCTGAATATGCCGCGGAGACGCTGGCGGGAAAGCGGACAGGCCCCTATATCTATTCCAGCGGTCCCATCTATGACGGAGAAGATCCGAGTATACCGGACAATTCCAATGAAATCATCCGCACGGAGGCGGACGTGGAGCAGGCGATCGAGTATACGATCCGGAATGGGTTCTTATGGCTTAAGACGTATCCGTCCATTGAGCCGGAGCTTTACCGGTATCTGCTGAAACGAGCGAGACAGCAGGGGCTTCCCGTATGCGGCCATATGAGCAAGAAGCTGGATGATAAGGTGCTGGCAGACGCCGGCTATTACTGCTGTGAGCACAGCAGCTCCCTTCCGTCCCACAAGGCCGATATCCGCTATCTGGCCGAAGCCGGGATGTGGTTTACTCCCACACAGGCCGTATGCGAAACGCTGCCGGACTATGTCTGGAACGGTAAAATGCTGCCGGAGCTGAAGCATTTTAAAGATCTCCCGGAATGTGAGCGGGAGAGCTGGGAGAGCAGAAACCGGAAAATCATCGAGAGCTACCGCAGCCAGGGCGTTCGCCCCGATATCCGTGTGGTGATCAGCAGAGGACGAACCTTTCTGGAATATTCAGACCGGTTCATGGCCGGTACAGACTGCGCTTATCCGGGAATTATCCCGGGCTTTTCCATGGCAGATGAGCTGGAGAAGCTGGTAGAGCTCTACGGATGCACGACTTTCGAGGCTCTGAAGGCGGCCACGGTCAATCCGGCCGCGCATATTGGCCTGGAAGAGAAGAAGGGAAGTATCCGTGAAGGCATGGATGCCGATATCGTGGTATTGGCTGGGAATCCACTGGCCGATATTGGAAATGTGAGAAAAGTCAGCATGGTATTCCAGGGTACGAATTTATACGATGAGGAGACCATCAGGGCCTACGGCAGTGAGGCGGGTTTCCTGAAGAAAGAAGAGATCGAATTTATCCATTGGTAAAGAGAGAGGAGCAAGATTATGAAAAAGGGTATGGCAGTTATTCTGGCGGCGGTGACGGCGCTGTCGCTTACCGCCTGCGGCGGTTCAGGAACCGCAGGCAATACACAGAACGATACACAGAGTCAATCATCGGAGACGGGCGCGGGTGTGTCCAGCTCCGGAAATACCGATATGGTGGTGGCCATGGGCGCCGATATTGATACGCTTCATCCGTCGGATTACTCTACTACCGCAGAACTTACGGTTTTAAACCAGCTCTATGACACGATGATGTATATGAATCCGGATGGCGAACACGATCCGGAGCCGCGTCTCGCGGAATCATACGAGGTGAGTGAGGATGGAAAGACCTACACCTTCCATCTGCGGGAGGACGCCACCTTCCACGACGGCACGCCGGTTACGGCAAAGGATGCGGTATTTTCCCTGAATCTGTATAAGGATTCCCAGTACCAGAATTCCCAGGTGACGGGACTGGCGAGCGCGGAAGCTGCAGATGACCACACCGTGGTCTGCCACCTGGATAATCCGTACTCCCCGTTCCTGCTGGGGGCCTGTTCCGTCCATATCGCTTCCGAGGCGTATTATGAAAAATCGGCCGACGACTTTGTCAATAAGCCGGTGGGCAGCGGCCCGTACAAATTTACGGGAAGAAGCAAGGGAAGCAGTGTAACGCTGGAAGCGTATGACGGCTACTACCGCGGGGATGCGGCGATTAAAAAAGTGACCTTCGAGGTCATTCCGGACCAGTCTACCATGGCGATCGCCATTCAGACAGGCGAGGTGGATTTTGCGGAAATCGACTCGGCCAGCCTTCCGCAGCTGAAGGCGGATAAGAATGTCACCATCGCTGAGATTCCAACTTCCAGCTTCTCCTATGTATGCATGAACCTGGATAAGGCACCATTTGATGACGTTAGAGTGCGCCAGGCGTTAAACTATGCCATTAACCGCGAGAATCTGGTGCAGATCTGCTATGACGGAGAGGCCACGGTAAACTCCAACTTATGTTCCGCCAACCGGTTCGGCTATTCCGAGGAACAGCCGAAATACGAGTACGATCCGGAGAAGGCCAAATCCCTTCTGGCCGAGGCAGGGATCACGACGCCGTATCAGCTGGGAGAAATGCTGGTGGCCGAAAAGTATTCCAATCTCGCCACCGTAATTCAGAATGATTTAAAGGCAGTCGGACTGGAGACGACGATTTCCGTAAAGGAATTTAATTCCTATATTGGAGATCTGACCAGCGGCAGCTATACCATCAGCGCGCTGAATATGACGCTGGAGGGAGATACCCAGATGATGGAGATGGCCTTCGCCAGCGATTACATCGGAACTGCCAACAATGCCAGATATTCGGACGCGGAGATGGATGCGCTGTTTGATAAGACACGGGTTTCTAACGACAAGGAAGAGCGCGCGGAGCTCTTTAACCAGATCTTTACGAAAGCGCAGGAGGAAGCCATCTACGTTCCGCTGGCCAATCCGCTTACGCTGTTCGCATACAGCTCTTCACTGAAATGCCCGGAAATTCCGTACGAGGCAGTGTATTACATCTATGATTTTGCCTGGTAAGGCTTTAATCCGTGGAAGGGAGGACATTCTCCATGACCAAATACGTGGCCAAGCGGCTTCTGTACATGATTCCTGTTTTGCTCGGAGTCGCATTTTTAGTATTTTCCATCTTATCTATGACGCCGGGAGATCCCGGTTCCATTATCCTCGGAATCACGGCGTCGAAAGAGGATATCGCGGCTCTGAACGCGGAATTCGGGTATGACAAGCCGTTTCTGATCCGCTTTTTTAACTACATCGGGGATATCGTATTCCATTTTAATCTGGGAGTATCCTACCAGAGTCGGCAGCCGGTCATACAGGATATTGTTGCCAGATTTCCGAACACACTGCTTCTGACCGTATTTTCCATGTCCCTTTCCGCTTTTATCGGAATACTGCTTGGGATTGTCTCTGCGGTGAGGCAGTATTCCGTGCTGGACCATACGTGCGTGATTGTGGCGCTGGTGTTTGCCTCCATACCGGGCTTCTGGCTGGGGCTCATGCTTATGCTGGTATTTTCCCTGCATCTGGGGCTGCTGCCATCCTACGGCGCAGGCACTCTGAAGCATTTTATTCTGCCTACCATAACCATATCCTTAGGGTCGGCCGCCAGCCTGCTCCGCCTCACCAGATCCGCCATGCTTGAGACGGTGAGGCAGGAGTATATCCGGACGGCCCGGGCCAAGGGAGCGGGCGAGAAACGGATTATCATGCGCCATGCGCTGAGAAATGCCCTCCTGCCGGTCGTCACAACGCTGGGAACCAGCTTCGGGGCCTCCTTAGGCGGCGCGATCATTGCGGAGACCGTGTTTGCCATGCCGGGGATGGGAACCTTAATCACGACGGCTATCCGGCAGAAGGATATTCCCGTGGTCATGGGCTCCACCCTGTTTCTGGCATTTTTATTCAGCCTTATCATTCTTCTGGTCGATGTCCTGTACGCCTTCATCGATCCGAGAATCAAGGCCAAATACCAGGAGGGAGGGAAGAGCCGTGGCTAAGGGTAAGAAACGCAAGAACACCATCCGGAACGAAGTCTGGTACCGGTTTAAGAAGAATAAGGCGGCCATGCTCGGCCTCGTTATCCTGGTGCTGATCGTCGCCATCGCCGTGTTTGCCGACCTCATTGTCCCCTATTCCAAATGCATCGAACAGGACGGGGGTGCAAGACTTCTGATGCCGGGAGCCGCGCATTTCTTCGGGACGGACGAATACGGCCGGGACTTATTTGCCCGTGTGGTTCACGGTTCCAGGTATTCTCTCTTCATCGGCGTGTCCACCAGCTTAATGGCGCTGGTGATCGGCGCCGTGCTGGGAGCCAGCGCGGGATATTTCGGCGGAGTGATCGACAATACCATCTGCCGCATCATGGACGTGTTTATCTGCGTGCCGCCGATTCTCATGTCTCTGGCCGTGGTGGCGGCGCTGGGAACGAACTTAAAGAATCTGATTATCGCAATTACCATATCGTGTATTCCGGGGAATGTCAGACTGATCCGGTCGGTGGTCATGACTGTGGCCGAACAGGATTACATCCGGGCGGCAAAGTCCTACGGGACCTCCAATGCGCGCATTATTTTCAGATACGTGCTGCCCAACGCCATGGGGCCGATCATTGTAAACACGACAATGAGCATTTCCGGCATGATCTTATCGGCCGCAGGCTTGAGCTTTATCGGCATGGGAATCCAGCCGCCGTCTCCGGAATGGGGCGCGCTGCTCTCAGGTGCTCAGAAGTATATGTTTACTTCACCGTATCTGCTGTTTTTCCCGGGTGTCTTTATTCTGCTCGCTTCCCTGGCGTTTAATCTGGTGGGGGACGGACTTACCGACGCCCTGGATCCCAAACTGAAGGACTAAGGAGGTGGCGCAATGAGTGAAACGATACTGGAGATCGAGAATCTGTCCGTGGTATACGAGACGGATATGGAGACGGTGCATGCCGTAAACGGAATCAGCTTCTCCCTGGGAAAAGGGGAGACTCTGGGGCTGGTGGGAGAGACGGGGGCCGGAAAGACGACGACGGCACTGACAATCCTGGGTCTTTTGCCGGAACGGACAGGAAAGATTACGGGAGGTGCCATCCGGTTTGAGGGGACGGAGCTTGGGAAACTGAGCGCCCATGAGATGGAGAAAATCCGGGGAGCCAGAATATCCATGATATTTCAGGATCCTATGTCGGCCTTAAATCCGGTCCTCACAGTGGGCAGCCAGATCGCCGAGGCCTTAGAGCTTCACAACACCGACGGTCTGTCAAAGAAAGAGATTGAAAAGCGGGTGGAGGAAACTCTGGAAATGGTGGGTATTCCCAAAGAGCGGAAGGCCAATTATCCCCATCAGTTCTCCGGCGGCATGCGTCAGCGCGTGGTGATCGCCATGGCCCTGATTCTGAGTCCGGAGCTTTTAATCGCGGATGAACCGACGACCGCCCTTGACGTTACCATACAGGCGCAGATACTGACGATGATCTGTGACCTTCAGAGAAAATACGAAACCAGCGTAATCATGATTACCCATGATTTGGGGGTGGTTGCGGAGACGTGTGATAAGGTGGCCATCGTCTATGCCGGGGAGATTGTGGAGTACGGAACGCTGAGCGATATCTTTAACGGCGGCAGGCACCATCCCTATACGGAAGGGTTGTTTGGATCCATTCCCAGCCTTACGGAGGAGGCGAAGCGCCTTCATCCCATCGAGGGAATTCTGCCGGATCCGACGAACCTGCCGAGGGGCTGCAAATTCTCGCCCCGGTGTACGAAGTGTATGGAGCCGTGCAGTCTGACAGCACCGGCCGTATATGAGGAAAACGGCCATCTGATCCGCTGCCATCTGTACCGCGATAACAAAGGAGGGCAGGAGTGATGGAAGATCTGCTGTTGGATGTAAAACATTTAAAGAAATATTTTGACACGCCCTCCGGTCTGCTTCACGCAGTGGATGATGTGAGCTTTTCCGTTAAGCGGGGAACGACGCTGGGAGTCGTGGGAGAATCCGGCTGCGGAAAATCCACGCTGGGTTCCACGCTTTTATACCTTGACGAGCCCACGGGCGGCGAGATCCTGTTTGAGGGAACGAACCTTCAGAGTGTGGGAAAGAAGGAATTCAAACGGATACGCCCCAGAATGCAGATGATTTTTCAGGATCCCTACTCCAGCTTAAACGGGCGCATGAATGTCCGGCAGCTGATTGCGGAACCCCTGATCGTCAATAAGGTCTGTAAGGATAAGAAGGAGATCGAGGCGCGGGTGGATGCCATGATGGAGACCGTCGGCCTGGCCAGACGCCTTGCGGGCGCCTATCCGCACGAGCTGGACGGAGGACGGCGCCAGAGAATCGGAATCGGCCGGGCGCTGATTATGGAACCGGCCTTTGTCGTATGCGACGAGCCGGTGTCGGCCCTCGACGTGTCGATTCAGGCTCAGATTTTAAATCTCCTGATGGACCTTCAGGACAGCATGAACTTGACGTATCTGTTTATTACACACGATCTGTCTGTGGTCAAACACATATCCGATGAGATCATGGTCATGTACCGGGGGAAATGCGTGGAACAGGCATCGTCGGCCGAGCTTTTCCGGAAGCCGCTCCATCCGTATACGAGAGCCCTTCTGGCGGCGATCCCCGATCCCAGCCCGGAATCGAGGAACAAGAAGAGGAGTCTTCTCCAGGGAGAGGTGGCCAGTCCGGTGAATCCGGAGCCGGGATGCCGGTTTGCGGCACGATGTCCGTTTGTGAAAGAGGAATGCAGGACCGGTGAGATTATGCTTGAAGAAGTCAGCCCGGGACACTTTGCGGCATGTCCGGGATGCGTGGACAGAATGGAGGAGTAAAATGAGTGCAGAAACATACAGCTGGCCCTATGCCAATGAGATTGGGGATGAGGAGACCGTAACCAGCGATGTCCTGGTCCTGGGCGGCGGTCTGGCAGGCTGCTTTGCCGCCATAGCCGCGGCCAGAAAAGGAAAATCCGTGGTGCTGGTGGAAAAGGGGGCCGTGGAACGAAGCGGTTCTGCAGGAACGGGTTTTGACCACTGGGAATCAGCCTGTACCAACCCCTGTTCCGGGGTGACGCCCGAAGAGATCGCAGAGGCCTACGTCCATGAACAGGACTGGTACAGCAATGGAATCGCCCACTACATCGAATGCCGCGAGGGATACGACCGGCTCCTGGACCTGGAGTCTTTCGGCGGAAAGGTGAGGGATACCGGAGATGAATTTAAGGGCGCAGAGTTTCGGGATGAGAAGACGAAGCTGATGTTTGCCTATGACTATAAAAACAAATTCACCCTGCGCGTCTGGGGGACCACCTTTAAGCCTGCCCTGGCGCGGGAACTGAAGAGACTGGGCGTGAAGGTGTATGAGAGGACGGAGGCCACGGCCCTGCTTACCGCGGTAAAGGACGGAAAGAAGAAGGGAGCCGGGGCCTGCGGAATGGATGTCCATACGGGAAAATTCTATATCTTCCGGTCGAAGGCCACGATTCTCACCATGTCCAGGCCGGCCAGAGTCTGGCTGTTTAATCCGGATCTGGTGGGCTTATGCGAATTTCGTCCCATGCAGAGCATCGGAAGCGGCCATGCCATGGGCTGGCGGGCCGGAGTGGAATTTACCATGATGGAGAAATCGGTGCGCGCGGAATTTTCGGGTGCAGGAAGAAGTTTTCCCCCATACGGAACCGGCAATAACCACAATACCTGGTACGCGGCCACCATGGTGGATGCCAGAGGCGTGGAGATTCCATACGTGGACCGTGACGGAAAGGAACTGAAAACCGTATCCGAGCGGTACTATCCGGCCCGGGGCCAGAAATTCTTCCTAAAAGGCGGAGTCATCGACAATCCAAAGTATGAATACCGGGGGCCGGAAACTCTGGACTTCGAGGAACTGATCCGCCGGGGATACCAGCTCCCGTTCTATGCGGATTTGAGCCGTATGCCGGAGGATGAACGCCGCGTTATCTGGGGAATGATGGTCGGCGAGGAGGCGAAGACCAGAATTCCGATTCTGGAAAATTATACCGAACGGGGATTTGATCCGGAAAAGGACATGCTCCAGAGCTACGGCACCGGCTGGCAGTCCGCCAGCTTTCTGGACCAGGAGCGCCAGTTCTTTGGAGCGCCGGGCGGAATCATGCACGACTGGGACTTAATGACGAACATCGATGGCGTCTATGCGGCCGGAGACCAGCTGTATGCCTCTGACTGCGCGGGATTTGCCTGTGCCACGGGATATTACGCGGGAAGAAAGGCAGCAGACTGCGCATCGGATCATGAGTTTGAGGATTTTAGCAGGGAAGAGGCCGATCGGGAAAAAGAGAGGCTGTACGCGCCTCTTTACGTGAAGGATGGAACCAACTGGAAAGAACTGAACATGGCGATATCCAAGGCAATGCAGAACTACTGCGGCGGCGTGAAATGTGAGGAACTTCTAAAAGAGGGGCTGGACCTCCTGGAGAGCTATGAGCGGGAGGTGGTTCCAACTCTGTCGTGCGCCAACCCTCACGACCTCATGAGAACCCATGAGGTCCTGGATATTCTGACCGTGGCCCAGCTGGTGCTTCACGCCTGCCTGCGGCGGCGGTCCAGTTCGCAGCCGCTGTGCTTTCAAAGAAGTGATTATCCGCAGATGGACCCGGAAGGGGAACGGCGTCATATCGTCATCCGCCAGGAGGACGGCCAGGTAAGGGAGCGAAGCGTTCCTCTCGATTTCTTCGGAAATCTTCAGGAGGAGTACGAACGGCGCAACCAGGATTATATGGGGGAGGTCAGCCATGAAAAAGCCTGAATTTACAGTGAGGCCGGTTGCAAGCAGCGCCAGGCCGATCATTTACGATGAAAGCCTCTGTATCGGATGCAACCGGTGTGCATCGGTCTGCCAGTGCGATATCCTGCTTCCATCAGAAACGAAGGGAAAACCGCCCATTGTTATGTATCCGGGAGAATGCTACTACTGCGGCGCCTGCGTCATGGCCTGTCCGGTAAAAGGGGCTGTCAGACTGGAGCATCCGCTGATGAACCGGGCAAAGTTCGTGCCGGTGAGAGAACGAAAAATATAAATACAAATGTAAGGATAGTTAGAATCGCCGGAAGGCAGTGAACACTGATAAAATCAGTATTTGCTGCCTTCCTTATTTTTCTGATGAAATGCATTTGCTTTATATACAGGAATAATTAACGCATTGATAACGCAGGGGTATATAAAAGATAAACAATTGATAAATATAAGATATATACAGACTGGAAAAGGTGCAATCGTTCTCATATATAATCCTTTAACAAAAGATAAAATCATGATAAAATACATTTGCAATAATAATTACCAATTATTTATCATGATAAGTAAAAATTATGTAAGAAAAGACAAAAGGTATGAAAACCACTGCGTTTAAACCTGTGAAACGGCAGAAATGGTACGTAAGCAGCATAAAAGACAGCTGCGGGTTTATAAAAGAAGTCCAGCTAAGAAATGTCAAGAGGTGATGTGAAAAAAGTTGATATTTTTATTATCCTAAAAAAGGGTAACTTAAATAAGCCTAGCTACATGGAGATTTTAAAATTAGATGTCCAATT
>NZ_JACOPB010000022.1:0-97365 GCF_014288005.1 Hungatella hominis | reverse complement strand
GGCACCGTATTTAATGCCAGGACAAGATATATCATAATAATCAGATCCAGTACCAGTAATTGAGGTATGTACCGTCTTTGGCAGTGTGTTGATATCAGCCTTACCAGCTAAATCACTATATCATTTAGTCAACACCATAAAAATGAAAATTCTGGCCCGAAAAGGGCCTTTTTATATACAAAAAATCAAGAAAGGAAGTAAAAATTATGGAAAAAATCAGAATTGGAAATCAGGAGACTCTTTTTGAGATCGAATCGATCCGTCCGGTATCGGAAAATGTCATGCAGCTTGTATTTCCAGATACCATGCCATCTGTATGGGGGAATATCACCATCTATACAGACGACGGCACGGAAGCAACTACCCTGACAGGTTATGAAACAGTGTATCGTGATGAGGGCCATACTGTGTACCTGTCTAACGATGGAAGCGTCTACACAGCACCAGAGACGCCAGAGGGACCGGGAGAACCGCCGGAGCCATATATTCCAACACTGGAGGAGCTGCAGGCCGCAAAACGCCGGGAGATATCCGTAGCCTGCCAGCAGATTATCTATCAGGGCGTGAATGTTCCACTATCAGATGGCAGTACCGATCATTTCGCGCTGACGATCGAAGACCAGCTTAATCTCTTTGGTAAGCAGATTCAGGTAACCTCTGGTGCTGCTCAAATTGAGTATCATGCAGACGGCCAGCCGTGCCGTTTTTACAGCGCGGAAGATATGCAGGCTATCATTACTGCAGCCATGTGGCACGTAAGTTACCATACGACCTACTGTAACGCGATTAATATGTGGATCTCCGGCTGTCAGACTGTGGAAGAGGTCCAGGCCATTTTTTACGGTGCAGATGTCCCGCCGGCATACCAGTCAGAGGTGCTGCAGTCATACTTGACGCAGATCGCTGCAATTGCGGGAGGTAATGCAGATGGCGCTGATCCTGCGTAAGTACCTGGTGTTGATGGCTACCGGCGGTCTGTTGTATGTGGCTCTGGAGCTTGTCTGGCGTGGTCGGAGCCACTGGACCATGTTTCTTCTGGGTGGGACTTGCTTTATCTGCCTGGGGCTGATCAATGAGATCCTGCCATGGAGCATGGCGCTGTGGAAGCAGATCCTGATCGGCATGGCCACCATAACCGTTCTGGAGTTCCTGACCGGCTGCATAGTCAACCTGTGGTTGGGCTGGAATATCTGGGATTACAGCGGGCTGTCTGGTAATATACTTGGCCAGATCTGCCCGCAGTATTGCCTTCTGTGGCTGCCGGTAAGCTTGGCTGGAATCGTCCTGGACGACTGGCTGCGGTACTGGTGGTGGGGTGAGGAGAGGCCGCGATATAAATTATTTTGAAAGGACGGTGCCATATGTGATTGAAACGGAGTTCATTGAGCGTTTGACAAAAGTCGAAGAGCGATCAAAGAGTAATACTCACCAGATAGATGATCTGAAGCCGGTTATCAATGAGATCCATACAATGTCTAAGACTATGGTGGAGTTGATTGGTGAGGTGAAATATACAAATGAGAATGTGTCAGAATTAAAAGACAAAGTAGAAATTTTGGAAAAAGAACCGGCAAAGCAATGGTCGAATACTAAAAAAACATTTTTTACATCAATTACCAGCTCCATCGGAACAGGGGTGGCGGCTGGTATTTTGTATTTATTAAGTAGAGGAGGATTTTGATATGAGTGAGAAAACAAAGAGATGGATTAAGGCCGCAGGAATTAGGGCAGTCAAGACCATGGCGCAGACCGCAGTCGCAACGATCGGCACAGCTGCTGCGCTTGGTGATGTAAATGTCCCTATGGTAATCAGTGCGTCGGTACTGGCCGGGGTGCTGTCGTTGCTTACCTCGGTAGCAGGATTGCCGGAATTGGACAGTGGAGCCGCTTAAGGAGGTGATCCGCTTATCTCCCGGCCGGCAGGGTGAGCGCTGGAGCTGTTGCTAGATCGCAACGGTTGCAATATCACAACTTTTTAGGGCCTGGGATTCTGGGCCCTTTTCTTTAAGGAGGATTTATGATACCTATTACGAAACAGATCAAGCAGATCAATTGCTATGCAAGCCAGAATCACCCAAAGTACATCGTAATCCATGAGACTGATAATTTTAACCGTGGCGCCGGGGCTGCCGCTCATTCCAGGGCGCATAATAATGGCAATCTGGCTACATCGGTTCATTACTACGTTGACGATGTAGCAATCTACCAGACACTCAACCATACAGACGGAGCATGGGCTGTCGGCAAGCAGTACGGTACGCCGCTGGTGGCCGGAGTCAATAACAACAACACGATCAATATCGAGATATGTGTTAATCCGGACAGCGATTATGACAAGGCGCGGCTTAACTGCGTGGATCTGGTGAGACATCTGATCCAGGAGACGGGGATCCCTGCTGATCGGGTAATCCGGCACTACGATGCGAAGCGGAAGTGGTGCCCTCGTAAGATGATGGACAGCCCAGAGTTATGGACGGACTTCTGCCTGAGGATTCACGGACAGGTGGACGAGGTGAAGAGCTTCGAGGACGGCGCCGGTAACTGGCATTTTACAATTAACGGGGAGTTGCAGAAAGCGCGGTGGATTAAGTATAAGAATAAGTGGTTCTATGTAGACGATGCCGGAAATATGGTTACTGGATACGCTGTGATTGGCAGTCTTGCGTACATGCTTAACCCGTCAAAGGCTGATATGGAGACATATGGGGCGCTGATGGTAACGAATAACCGTGCACAGGGCAATCTTGAGGTGCAGTGGGTGGAATAGCAAACAACAGAATAATGATATGACTGAAGCTCTGGGAGGAATCCCGGGGCTTTTTAAATTGAAAGGAAGGTATATTTTATGAAACTAAGACTTGTTAAACAGGGCGATTTTTTAGGGACTAAATGTGATTTTTATACTGACAAAGAGGGAAATATTTTCATGAGTAGAACGCAGATTGGTTATGCCTTGAAGTATAAAAATCCGAGCAAAGGTATAGAAGACATACATAACAGACACCATGACCGACTTGACACCATGAGCGTAAAAGTTGACCCCCTCAGTTTGCAGGGGTCAAATCCACATTACAGGAATGGCGAAAGAGCCTATATGTATCCCGAAAAAGGAATATACGAAATCTGTAGGTATTCCAGGCAAAAGGTTGCTGGGGATTTTTATGATTGGGTTTATGATGTTATTCAGTCCATCAAAAAGAACGGCTACTACATCGCCACTGAAAAAGATGCAAAGTGGCTGGGAATCCGTCAGGAGACTAAAGAAGTACGCAAGGCTGAGACAGATCAGATTAAACTCTTTGTAGAGTACGCAAGGGCACAGGGGAGCCAGCACGCAGATCGGTATTATGTGTCACTGACCAAGCTCATAAACCGCAGATTAGGCATAGAGAGCGGCGGGAGGGACAAGGCATACCAGAGGACGCTGATGCACTTAAAATCACTGGAAACGGTGGTGGAGCTGCATCTGGCTACGCTGATGGCGGAGGGGCTGCCGTACAAGGAGATATATCAGGGCGTGAAAAAGTTTATCGAAGCGCTGTAGGAATCTCACGGCAGAAAATTCCGCTGCCAGTTTGAGTGGTAAGAAAAGGGCGGTCCGCTTGGGCCGCCTGAAAACATGATCTGTATGTTATAAAATTTGTAATTGAAGCCATACTACTACTGTGCTTTGATATATAAATTGTAATCAGTATTTTATGCTTTACTGTAAAAGAGGGAAAATAGTTGAAAAGATATGATCCGATGATGGTGGGAAAAAGAATTAGGAGACAACGGATAATAATGGGATTGACCCAGGAAGAAGTGGCTGAGAAGATTGAACGGTCATATAAGTACTATCAAGATATCGAGCGAGGGACATGTGGAATGTCGATTAATACAATACTTAGTATTGCAGAATGTCTTCATATATCTATAGACTATTTAATCTTCGGAAATAATGAGAAAATTTTCCCCACCTTTAATGGTGAAGAAGAGCAACAAGCGCTTATCGATGCTTTGAGCAAATGCAGTATTCATAAGAAAAAATATGCCTTAGAATTAATAAAAATATTTTTGAAGGCTTGTGATGAACAATAACGGGCGGCAGCTACCCCATGGTTCCGCCCTGCCTCCTCGGCATAATATAGGTGGTCCGCTTGGGCCTCCTTACTTCTAATGGTGCTTCACGACCGTCGATTTTTAAAACACACCTCTTGCCAGAAGGTCACAGAAATGATATAATAAATTCGCTCGTATTATTTCATATATTTTTCTGGCGTATCAGAAGAGTATTCATGTAAAACCGCTCAGTATCCCCATACACTGAGCGGTTTTTGTGTGTAATTCATGTATAGGTGATCAGTAGTAGAGACACCTAAAATGATATGATAGAAGAAAGGCAAGACAATAAAGCCCCAGATTGCTCCGGGGCTATATCAGATTGTTATACACATCCAATCGGCTTAATGCGGTGAATTTTACAAAGGATAAAAATCATAAAATGACAGTTAGCACAGCCTACCACCGTTGTTGAAAAATTAAATTAAGGTATACATCACATCTCCATCTCCACTATCATTATATGTTGCATATAGAAAATGTGATACAATAAATTTCTTCTTTACAAAATGATATACGCGCGCTATAATAATTGCGTTTTTGCTTTTCTAACTTGCGGCTTAGCTGTATTGGCGGCCGCATTTTGTGTAAAATTGCAATAAAGTATAAAATGGTGTTGATTTATTTGTATATAGTGATATAATTCTTTTGTCAACCCTTCTCTTAGGTCGTCTAGGTATATCCCAATCCCCATACCTGGACGACTTTTATATGTGCATCGTACAACGTTATACCAGTCGGCTTCTGGTGTCTGGTGTGCGCTGTGTTAAGAACCACATGGCAGAAATATCCATGTTGAGGAGTATCTCGGCCATATCGCGGGTCTCCTGATACTTTGCATTTCTGGCAGCCTGGGCATGTCGCTGATATCTCTCAATTATCTCGAAACATAGTTCATTTGTTCTGTCCATTTTCCCCCTTCTTTCCTTTATAATTTGATACCATAGGATTGTTGGCGCTTATACATATGGCCCGCCCATGGCCGTGGCCCCGATCAATATGGTCAGACGTGTAGTAGAGTACGCCCTGACGGAAATACCAGCGGAAAAGATCAGCCTGGGAATTCCCAACTACGGCTATGACTGGCCGCTTCCCTACGAGCGTGGGGTGACAAAGGCGGAGACAATCAATAACCTACAGGCCGTTGAAATTGCCATTGATCACGGTGTGCCTATACAGTTTGATGAGACGGCAATGACGCCGTATTTCCGGTACTGGCAGTCTGGCGTTCAGCATGAAGTATGGTTTGAAGACGTTCGAAGCCTGAAGGCCAAATTTGATCTGATAAAAGAATTTGACTTATCAGGCGCCGGCTACTGGCAGATAATGAACTTTTTCCGGGCAAACTGGCTGCTGCTCGCCGATATGTTTGAGATAAATAAAGTAAAAAAATAACTATTTTCTGTTATCATCTTCAATAACTCCTGAATCGTGGTATAATTATGGCAGAGTAATGAGTGTAACGTTTATTTTCATATCTGTTTAGGAGGGATTTTATGATGAAAAAAGGAAAATGCATTGCGGTATTGCTGCTCACGGCAGTAATAGCAATGGCACCGGTAAACGCGTACGGTATTGAGACAACGGGGGAGTATTTTGAGATCAGTTCAGAGGAGGCGGGAGCCTTCTTATACGATGGGACGACTGTCATGGCGGGGACTGACGGGGAAATGATTCTAACTAAATCTGAGAGTGGCTGGGTGCGCCGTGCCACGATCAGAACCACCGACATGAACGTCATAACAGCGGAGATTGTTCTGAATGAGGAAGGGCTCAATACAATTCGGTACCATGCAAAAAACGCCGGAAAGGCCCAGTTAATTGTTGTAGTACCCAGCGGAGCCGCCGTGAACATGGGAACCTTTTATGTTATGGACGCCAGGGAAGATGGGACCATAGACGGAGGATGGATACAGGAAAATGACCAGTGGAAATATAAGAAGGGCGATGGAAGCTTTGTAAGCAGTGCCTGGCTGATGGATAAGGGAAAACGTTATTATTTTGGAGAAGACGGTGTTATGGCTGTAAATCAGTGGCTGAAAGGCTGGTTCTGCTGGTATTACGCCGGACCGGATGGGGCCATGATGACCAATACTGTCACGCCTGACGGGTATGAACTGGACGATACAGGGGCGTACTATGATCCGACATTGAGCGATTAAGAAAACAGGGAGAACGAGGCGATGATATCAGCCCCGTTTTCCCTGCCTATTTACTTTCGTTCTTAATCTCTTTCTTCAATCTCTTTCTTCAGCATTTCTGTAAATTCATCCAGTGTCATGGTGACATTTTCACCGGAATCGCGGTAACGGACTGCCACCGTATGATTCTCCTCCTCCTTCGCTCCTGCCACCAGCATATACGGAACCTTCTCAAGCTGTGCCTCGCGGATTTTGTAGCCGATCTTTTCAGGGCGTTCATCGATCTCACAGCGGATGTGGTTCTTCTTTAAGGCATCGTATACATTTTTTGCATATGCCGCATTCTTGTCGGAGATTGGGAGCACCTTTACCTGAACAGGAGCCAGCCATGCCGGGAATTTTCCTGCATAATGTTCGATCAGAATGCCGATGAAACGCTCAATGGAGCCCAGCAGTACTCTGTGAATCATGATTGGGCGGTGTTTCTCGCCATCCGCACCTGTATATTCTGCCTCAAACCGCAGTGGAAGCTGGAAATCAAGCTGTATGGTACCGCACTGCCAGGTGCGGCCTAAGGAGTCCTCTAAGTGGAAGTCGATCTTCGGACCGTAGAAGGCGCCGTCGCCTTCGTTGATGATATAGTCGTATCCCATCTCATCCAGCGCTTCTCTTAAGCTGTTTGTCGCCATCTCCCAATCCTCGTCGCTGCCCATACTGTCTTCCGGGCGGGTGGAAAGTTCGACGTTGTATTTAAAGCCAAACATATTGTAGACCTCGTCGATGAGGCGTACCACGCCTTTGATTTCATCGGTGATCTGATCCGGTGTCATGTAGATATGGGCGTCGTCCTGTGTGAAGCAGCGAACCCGCATAAGGCCGTGGAGCGCGCCGGATTTTTCGTGGCGGTGTACCAGACCGAGTTCTCCCATGCGCAGCGGCAGATCACGGTAGGAACGCGGCTGGGATTTGTAAACCAGCATACTGCCTGGGCAGTTCATGGGTTTGATTGCAAATTCCGTATCGTCAATGGTTGTAGTATACATGTTTTCTTTGTAATGATCCCAATGGCCGGAAGTCTCCCACAGAGAGCGGTTTAACATGATGGGAGTAGCGATTTCCACGTATCCCTCGCGCTCATGGATCTCACGCCAGAAGTTTGTCAGCGCATTTTTTAACACCATGCCCTTCGGCAGGAAAAATGGAAATCCCGGGCCTTCGTCCATGATTGTAAACAGACCCAGTTCTTTTCCCAGTTTCCGGTGATCACGTTTTTTCGCTTCCTCAATTCTGGTTAAATATGCCTCTAAATCGGAGGCCTTGGGGAACGATGTGCCATAGATTCTGGTCAGCATCTTATTGTGCTCGTCACCGCGCCAGTAAGCGCCGGCGATGGATGTCAGCTTAAATGCCTTCACAGGACCAGTAGTCATTAAATGCGGCCCCGCACAGAGGTCGGTATATTCGCCCTGACGGTAAAAGCTGATGGTTTCTTCTTCCGGAAGATCCTCGATAAGCTCAACCTTGTAAGGCTCATCCTTCTCCTTCATGAGGGCGATGGCTTCCTCACGCGGAAGCGTAAAATACTCCAGTTTTAAGTCTTCTTTGACAATCTTCTTCATTTCCGCTTCCAAAGCTTCTAAGTCCTCCGGAGAAAATGGTTCCGGGCGGTCGAAGTCATAGTAAAATCCGTCGGCGATAGACGGCCCGATGGCCAGCTTAGTCTCCGGAAACAGCCTTTTGACGGCCTGTGCCAGAATGTGGGAAGTGGTATGGTGGAAGGCCGCCCTGCCGCCTTCGTCTTCAAAGGTCAGGATCGTAAGCCCGCAGTCTCCGGATACAATGGTACGCAGATCCGCCGGGGTTCCATTGATCTCCGCGGCGCACGCCTTTTTTGCCAGGCCGGCGCTTAAGGATGCCGCAATCTCATAGACGGACAGCGGGCTGTCAAATTCTTTTACTTCTCCATTTTTTAAAGTTACTTTCATGATGATCCTCCTTATACTCTGAGAGTTATGATGCTTTTTCGTGAGACGTGATTGTTTCAATCCACATTTGTTTATTCCCGCGGGCAACGAGCCAAACGGACACGCTGGCGCGTCCATTTGGCGACTGCGGCGGGGTTTTTGACTGTTGAAAAGAACAAAAAACACCCCTGGACAGAATAATCCTGTCCAAGGGTGCATGAATGTCGGATGCACGGTTCCACCTTGATTTTTCACTCGTGTCCAAACGTGAGACACTGCTTCCTTAACGCAGAAGATACGCCGCCATTGGTTTGACGGTGCTCGGGAGTGGTGTTCGCCATTCTGTACGGAAAACGGCTTTCAGCAGGTATGCCGTTTTTCTCTGTCTCGCATCAGAGTGTGTTTGAAAATTCATTCCTGCCATCTGCACGCCTCATTTCGCGGGAGATCTGCCCCGAATTCACTTAACGTAGCCCACTACGCCGCGTTCATTCGGAACAGAGCTCCCACAAAATGCGATGTACATCTGACAGAAAGCAATTTTCAAACACGCTCTAAGAATGGGTACTGGTTCCGTCATTGCAGTTCGATTTGCTCTTATGATTCTTAGGTTATACCTTTCTTTTTTGTTTGTCAAGAGAAAATTTATCCATTGCAATTTTGATTCGTTTCTGTTATATTCATCTGTTATACAATAGATCCGTATAACAGAAAGGCAGGACGTCTGTTCATGTTTTTATATCAGATAAAGAACGAAGCAATCGCAATACTCGGCTGCAGAAGCTATGACGGCCTGGTCGAGATTCCTGAGACAATAGATGGAAAACCGGTGACAGAGCTGGCGGCATACGCATTTTCCGAGGGATGGGGACGGCGGGAAATGTTAAAGGCAGCGGGAAAGATTCTGCTGGCCGACGCCGAAGGGAATGCACAAAACGGAATGGATGCGGGGAGGAATGCCTCCAGTCCCGAGGCTGTCGAGCTGCCGCCGGTGGCATGCTGCGGCCACTTAAAGGAAATCATTCTTCCGCGGACGATTAAAAAAATCGGCAACTACGCATTCTATAACTGTTTTGAACTGAATACGATCCGGTGCTATAGTACGATCGAAGATGTAGGGTCCGGCCTGTTTACCGGTAGTGCCAGCATCAGACGTATGGATATTCACATTGTTCCGGGCCGCCGTTCCTGTTTTAAGGAACTGATATCAGAATTGAGACAGGAACTTTATGTAAACTATTATACAGAATCGGAATTAAACTCACCACCTGCAAAATCAGCTCTCCAGGCAAAACTGGTATTCCCGGAAATGTTTGAGGAATCCGTGGAAAATACACCCGCCCGCATCATCATGCGGGAAATGCATGGATGCGGCCACATGTACCGCTACTGTTTCGAGCAGACAGAATTCCGTTTTTCTAAATACGATGCGCTGTTTCCCCATATCAAAGTTCAGGAGCCGGAGCGGGTCGTCTGCTCCCTTGTTATGGGGCGGCTTAAGTATCCTTTGGAATTGATGGAACCGCATCGAGGGGCGTATGAGGAGTATCTGAGGGAACACATGGGTGGGGCCGCGGAATGTGCACTGGCAGCGGGAGACACGGAAACTTATTCCTGGCTGGCGGTCCATTATGCGGACCGGAAGGAAACGCTGGATGAGATGATTGAACTGGCCGGCCGGGAAGGTGAGACGGAGGTACTGAGCGGCCTGATGGATCTGCGCCACCGGCGTTTCCCGGCAAAAAAACGGACATTTTCGCTGTAGGCATGTAAAGCAGGGAAATGACAGAAAGAAAACAATAAAGCAACAAAACAATAAAGCAATAAATCAATAAAAAGAAAGGCAGGTGAAGCCATATGATAGATCCTTTGCGGCAGCAGCAGCTCGACGAACTTGAAGAAGTACAGATATGCCACGATATTCTGACAAATTCCAGAAATGAACTGTATTTAAATTTTCGCTATCTGGACGTGGCCTTAAGCAGCCTTGGATTTCTGGCGGACCGCGCAGGGCGCGGAGTGGCAACGGATGGATTTCTCATCTATTACCAGCCGGAGCATTTGATGAGTATGTATAAACGGGGAAGGGTCCTGATTAACCGGGCCTTTCTTCACATGGTATTCCACTGCCTGCTGGGCCATATGGAAACGCGGGGAAAACGGGCGGTCCCGTACTGGAATCTGGCCTGTGACATTGCCATAGAATCCATCATCGATGAATTTTATGTAAAGAACGTTTACCGCCATCAGTCGGTTTACCGGAGAGAAGTATACGCGAAGCTGAAGGAAAAGCTCCGGGTTCTGACGGCGGAGGGCATCTATAAGTCGCTTCAGGACATGGATTTAACCGAAGAGGAATACGAGCGCATGGCGGCAGAGTTTTACGTGGATAGCCATGACCATTGGGAGAGGGAAGAAGATCCCAGGATCCGCCAGGAGCGCCAGAATAAGTGGCAGAATAACAGAGAGAAGATGCAGACGGAGATGGAATCCTTCGGCGAGAAGGACGCGGAGGATTCCAGAAGCCTGTTGGAGGCTGTGCGGGTTGAAAACCGGGAGCGGTATGATTATAAGCAGTTTCTGCGCAGGTTTTCCGTACTTCGTGAGGAGAACGAGGTAGACCAGGATTCCTTCGACTACGTGTTTTATACGTATGGAATGGAGCTATACGGCAATATGCCGCTGATTGAACCGCTGGAATCGAAGGAGGTTCACCGCATTGAAGACTTTGTGATCGTGGTGGATACTTCGATGTCCTGCTCCGGGGAGCTGGTGCGGCGGTTCCTGGAGGAGACGTATTCCGTGCTCTGTGAATCCGAGAGCTATTTCCGGAAAATCAATATCCACATCATACAGTGCGATGAGATGATCCGGTCTGATGAGACGATTACCAGCCAGGACGAAATGAAGGCCTATATGGAGAACTTTACTATATCGGGACTGGGCGGAACTGATTTCCGGCCGGCCTTTGAATACGTGAATGGACTGATGAATCAGGGGAAATTTAAGAAACTCAAGGGGCTTTTATACTTTACCGACGGAAAGGGAATATACCCTGTCCGAATGCCCGCTTATGACACGGCTTTTGTCTTTGTGGAAGGGCAGTATGAAGATGTATCCGTCCCCGCGTGGGCGATGAAAATTATCCTGACAGAGGAGGAAATAAATCAATTATGAATATAAAACGAGCCAAGGAAGAGATAAAGGATACGATTGAGGCGTATCTGCTGAAGGACGAGTACGGCGCCTATGAAATCCCATCTGTCCGTCAGCGTCCGGTTCTGTTAATCGGACCGCCGGGTGTGGGCAAAACGCAGATTATGGAGCAGATCTCGCGGGAATGCGGAATTGGGCTGGTGGCCTATACCATTACCCATCACACCCGTCAGAGTGCGATTGGACTTCCGTTTATCGTTAAGAAAGAGTATGGCGGTAAGCCGTACAGTGTGACGGAGTACACCATGAGTGAGATTGTGGCATCCATTTACAATAAAATCGAACAGACCGGTCTTTCGGAGGGAATTCTGTTTATCGATGAGATTAACTGCGTTTCGGAGACGCTTGCGCCTGCCATGCTGCAGTTTTTACAGTGTAAGACATTTGGAAACCATCAGATTCCGGAAGGCTGGATCATTGCAGCGGCCGGTAATCCGCCCGAATACAACAAATCCGTAAGGGATTTTGACGTGGTGACCCTGGACCGGATTAAAATGATTCACGTGGAGCCGGACTACGAGGTTTGGAAGCAGTATGCGTATGAACAGTCGATCCATCCCGCCATAATCTCCTATCTGAACGCGAGGCCGGAATCATTTTGCAGGATTGAGACAACGGTGGATGGCCGTCTGTTTGCTACTCCGCGCGGCTGGGAAGATTTATCACGATTTATTGAAGTATATGAAAAACTTGGAAAAAAGGCGGATCGGGAGGTGATTGGACAGTATCTCCAGTACCCGAAGATAGCCAAGGATTTCTCCAATTACCTGGAACTCTATTATAAATATCAGGATGATTACCAGATCGATGAAATTTTAGCTGGCTCGATCCGGGAGAATCTCTGCAATAAGCTAAAACGTGCCCAGTTTGACGAGAAACTGAGCGTAATCGGCCTCCTGCTCTCGAAGCTGAACAGCGGATTTAAGCAGGTGGTAAAAGATGCGGAAAAGCTGGAAATTTTAATGGCGGAGTTAAAAAAGCTGCATGAAGGAAGTCTGGACGGAGATATGGAGGAACGACTCCTCGTGGTGCAAAAGGAATTTAAACAGGTCTGGGAAAAGAAGCGGGAAGCCGGACTTTTAAACCGTCAGAGTGATTACCTGCACCGGGATGTGGAACGGATTCTGGAGCAGTATGAAAAAGAGCTTCGTTTCGCGGGAGCACCGAATTCGGAGGCGGCGTGGGAGACGGTAAAATCTTACTTTGGCCGTGAGCGGGAGCAGTATGAAAAACGGTTCGACGAGAGCGGAGCCATGCTGGAACACGCCTTTGATTTTATGGAAATATCCTTTGGCGACAGCCAGGAGATAGCGGTGTTTATCACCGAACTGAATACGAATTACTACAGCATAAAATTCCTTCAGGAATATGAGTGTCAGAGATATTACCAGTATAACGAACGCCTTCTGTTTAACCGCCGAGAGGATGAAATAAAGGAACGGATTGACCATCTGGGAAAATGACAGATGGTGCGGATTGTCTGTTAATTTAGTACAAAGTGTATAAAAACCCAAAAACTTCCCCATAATAAAAAAAGAAAGCCACTTCAATGAGAAAGGAAATCATTTTCTCCTCTGAGAGGCGGCAGTTATCGCACGCAGGCGGGGAAAAACAGCCGCCGGGTGCTCACAACAAGGAGGTAGTGCCATGGGTAACAAAGCATTGGACTATACAGCCCTTACCATCGCCATTATCGGCGCGGTAAACTGGGGTCTGGTAGGCTTCTTCAATTTTAATCTGGTGTCATTCCTTTTCGGCAGCATGTCCTGGATATCCAGAATCGTGTATGCGCTGGTCGGAATCTGCGGATTATACCTGCTCACCTTTTATGGTCGCTCAGAAGTAAGTACAGAAAGATAGTAACAGGAAAATGGCGGGAGAATCGCCCGGGCCTTTGAGGCTTCGGCGATTCTCCTGCTTTTTGTGCAGCAGAAACGTGCTCCTGTTACACAAAAAGCCCTCCGGGCAGGAGGCGCACTCCGCGCTATGGAAATATGGCCGCTGAAGCGACCACACCCCAGTACGGGAGTCCTGCGAGCCGGACTCTTTATACAGTAATAAGAGTTTTTGTCTAAAAAATATTTTGATAGTTAATTAACGATCAAAACACAATTTTGTCAGAAAATGTATATTATACACAAAAATAATTCGATTAGTTGTGAATAAAATATCTATTGTTGCCATTATTTTTCAAAGCTGTTATACTGGAGACAGAACAAAAGAGTGCGGCAGGGCCGCGAAGAATGCTCTGCATCAAATTTTTTATTAGAAAGGAGACGTTATATGGAAAATGCAGCAAGAGAGAGCTATAACCTGTACATCAACGGCCAATGGGTCGACGCATCCGATGGCGGTACATTTAAATCTTACTGTCCGGCGAATGGGGAATATCTGTCCACATGCGCGGAAGCTACGAGAGAGGATGTAGATGCCGCGGTAGATGCCGCATGGGCCGCGTGGGAGAGCTGGAAGAAGACGACGCCTGCAGAGAGGGCGGATGCACTGTTAAAGATTGCAGATGTGATTGATCAGAATAAGGAGAGACTGGCTCTTTTGGAGACGCTGGACAATGGAAAACCGATCAGAGAGACCATGACGATCGATATTCCGTATGCATCCGATCATTTCCGTTATTTTGCCGGAGCGGTGAGGACGGAAGAGGGGGAAGCGTCCATGCTGGATGAGAATACGCTGAGCCTGATCTTAAGGGAACCGATCGGTGTTGTGGGCCAGATCGTACCGTGGAATTTCCCATTTCTGATGGCGGCTTGGAAGCTTGCGCCAGTGCTGGCAGCAGGGTGCTGTACGGTATTTAAGCCTTCCAGCTATACTTCCTTAAGCGTGCTGGAGCTGGCGAAGCTGATCGACGGAATTCTGCCTCCTGGTGTCTTTAATATTGTGACAGGAAGAGGTTCAAAGTCGGGGCAGTATATGCTGGAGCATCCGGGTTTCCGGAAGCTGGCATTTACAGGATCATCCGAGGTGGGCTGCCAGGTAGGATGCGCGGCTTCGGAGAAACTGATACCGTCCACGCTGGAGCTGGGCGGCAAATCGGCAAATATTTTCTTCCCGGACTGCAAATGGGAAATGGCGATGGACGGACTGCAGCTGGGAATCCTGTTCAACCAGGGGCAGGTATGCTGTGCCGGATCCCGTGTATTTGTGCATGAAGACATTTATGACAGATTCGTGGAAGAGGCTGTGGCGAAGTTTAACAGCGTGAAGGTTGGCCTTCCGTGGGAGGCGGACACGATGATGGGATCTCAGATCTACGAGGCTCATTTGAATAAGATTCTGGACTACATAGAGATTGGAAAGAAGGAGGGAGCCAGGGTAGCCTGCGGCGGTGAACGAATCACGGATGGAGAACTGGCAAAGGGCTGCTTCTTAAAGCCGACGCTGCTTGTAGACGTGACAAATAATATGCGGGTGGCGCAGGAAGAGATCTTTGGACCGGTGGCGGTTGTGATGAAATTCAAGGATGAGGAAGATGTGATCCGTATGGCCAATGAGAGTGAGTACGGTCTGGGCGGCGCTGTGTGGACCCGGGATATCAACCGGGCTGTCCGTGTCTGCCGTGCAATCGAAACAGGCCGTATGTGGGTGAATACGTATAACGCGATTCCGGCCGGAGCGCCGTTTGGCGGCTACAAGAAGTCGGGGATCGGCCGCGAGACCCATAAGGTTATTCTGGAGCATTATACCCAGATGAAGAACATTATGATTAATCTGTCTGAAAATCCATCGGGATTCTATTGATTCGATGCATGAACTGCCGGACAGACTGCCGGATACAGGAATGGAGATGAGATTCCTTGTATCCAGCGGGTCTGTCCGGCAGTTTATTCTGTTTAGCCATTCCCTTCCAGTATTCCAACAATTCTCTTCATAGATTCCTGGTATTCCTGATCGGTTGAGTTATAGAATAAAAGAAGATCGTCGTCAGAACTGTCCGGCCGGTCAATGGCTGAAGGAATCGAAAAATCCACACCACTGATATATTTATCCCAGTTTTCCAGCTTCCATGTGTCCCGGCTGGAGTTTCGGTGTATCATGCGCTGATGGCAGATCTCGGGGGCCGTGACGACCCAGATAATCTCCAGGCGGGCGTTCTTCATTGCCAGCCGCTTCCGGAACTGATCCATATATTCCGGGTTCCGTATTTCGCGGGTAAACGGCGCGTTAATCAGGACAATATCGTCATAATCCAACGCCTCCATGGCAATATTAATGATAGCCTCATATTCATAATTGCGAATATTGGATTCAAAAAAGTCGGAACTCCGGTTGCGTTCCACACCTGCCACATCGAAAATGCGGTTAGACAGGACGATCAGGGTATCTTTGTCCAGATAGACGACGTGCTTCAGATTTTTTGCCAGTTGTTTCGAGATGTAGGTTTTCCCGCATGCCGGCGGTGAGGTTACCAGTATCATTTTTTTCAAGACAAATTCCTCCTCTTACGGCCTGTAAATGTCAGACTGTGATGATTTACGCCTATTATAAATGGTTTGTCTGTAAAAGTTCAAGGCGGTCTTCTGTAAAGATTAATAGCAGAATAGATAAAATATGGTATAATAAAATAAATTTACTTGAGAAGGAGATTCTTTATGTTTTTCGTCTTTGGAATCAGTCAGGGAAAGAAGGCGCTGGAATACGCGAAGACCGTTATCTGCGCTCAGTGCGGCGGTTATGGGAGATATCAGGTTTTTATGACCTACTCTTATTTCAGCCTCTTTTTCATTCCCATCATAAAATGGAACCGGCATTATTACGTTCAGATGTCATGCTGCAGTACCGTCTATGAACTGGATCAGGAGGTGGGAAGGCGTCTGGCCCATGGAGAACAGCCGGATATAACCGAAAAGGATTTAACGCTTGTGCAGACTGGGCGCAGAGTGTCCGGATGGAAACGGAAACGGTGTGAAAACTGCGGGTATGAGACCGAAGAGGACTTTGAATACTGCCCGAAATGCGGAACGAAGCTTTAATAAGAGCCGGAGGAAAAATAAAGTGGAGTGCAAAACTGGTTCTTGGTGCTGCTGACTTATACATTGGGATTGACGCCCCTTGCTGGGGCGGCTTTATGCTTTGTTAAATGCAATATGAATATGTGCATCAAATTGTTAAGATTAGGAGTGAATTTATGACAGATAAAAAGATTGCAATTCAATTTACAGTAGTCACATTCATCATTGCTTATGCAACGGCAGGTGCGCTTATTTTTTTGGGGCAGTTTGGTTATAGAGTCTATAATTTTACAAATACATTTGGACAATTTGTTTCAAACATCCCTTTTGCCATATATATTTTGTCGCCGGGGATTGCATCTTACTTTGTACTAAAGAAAAACAAGCAAATCACCAGCCTCAGAGGATGGCTGAAAAACGTATTTTATGTAAAAAGCAATATTTATCCCTATTTATTTGTTATGTTCGGATTGGTGATATATTTTGGCATACACCTTGCTGTTTCGGGACACGCATTAACAGAATTTCCTCTGTATGTGTTTCTGCTATCTTTGCCTGGCAACCTTATTATCGGCGGTTTAGAGGAATCAGGATGGATGTATATATTACAACCAATACTTGATAAAAAGTACGGGTATCTTCTCTCATCTTTATTTACTGGAATAATTTGGATTTGTTGGCATATCCCTCTTTTTTATATTCCGGGAACGAATCATGGAGATGGGCTGATTAACTTCGGGATGTTTGCTGTTCAATGTTTGGCTTTCCGTTTTTTCTTTGGAGCAGTCTACAAAGTATCAGGCAAAAGCCGTATATTCATGTGTGTGTTGTTTCACACGATGTTTAATGCGGCATCTGCTGTTTTTGTAACGATAACGATGAACTGGACTGGCACAATCACTGCAAATACTGCGATTATTTTTGCCTCAATAGTAACTGTTCTAATGTATTATAAAAGACATCGGCAACGGGCGATTCAATAGTGGCAAGAAGGGGAGGAGTGTACACACTCGTACTCTTTTCATAATTTATATACAACTCAAATTGTGAAAATCGGCTTGTTGGAGGTGCCCCCAATCCTCGTATGAACGCCCCTTTTACGGGGCGGACGCTGGTCTAAGAGCGGTATTTAGACTGCCAGATGGAGCGTATGCGTCTGTTTTAGAGGATAAGTACCACTACCTTGTAAAGCGCTATGGGAATAAAATTAGCGGATATGCAACAATCCAGGTTTCATGCATGTTTACGGGGGGTCTTATAAAACAGGGCAAGAGCTTTTAAGCTGTTATTTCGGCTTCAAGCAATAAAGATAAAAAGGGGCTTCCCGGCCAGCGGGAAGTCTTTTTTGTAATTGAAAAGCGTCTCTATCATACAAAAAGCTGTCCGGACTTCCAATAGATTCCTCTATCTGATTTACTATTTTCAGTGGTATAATACGTTTGAATATTAAGAATATTTAAAAAGTTTCATGTAGTTGAAACTTTTTTGAATGCTGGCACGTCTAAAGGATAGATATAAGAAAAAAGACAAGAGGTAATCGAATGAAAAGAGTACATATGAAAATTAAGGCGCTGATGCTGGCGCTTCTGGTGTTTTCAGGCACCCTCCCGGCTCCGGTGCAGGCGATAATTGCCCGGGCGGAAGAGCCTGTGAAAATAAGCTATCAGGCGTTTAATAACCCTACTGCATGGAGTGATAAGCAGGCAGACGATTCGCTGTATACAGCTCCGGAGGGAACCTACATGACCGGATTTCAGGCTGAATTACTGAATCAGCCGCAGAACATCGCCGGAGGTCTGGCGTATCAGGTGGAGGTGGGCGGCACCGGCTGGACTGAATGGACGGCGGGAAGTGTCATGGCCGGCCGTACAGAGGGAGATGCTCCGGTTACTGCATTCCGGGCGAGGCTGACCGACGGACTGAGCAGTCTGTATGACGTCTGCTATACGGTCCAGCAGAATGGAGCGTGGACGCCCTGGGTGAGAAACGACGAGGGAACAGCCGGTCAGGAGGGAAGCGGACTTAAAATAACGGGAATACGCATGACGATTGTCACAAAGGGCGCGGCGATACCTGGAGAAAAAGCAGCCGTACAGGGCATTGACCCAAACCGTCCTATGATAGCGCTGACATTCGACGACGGCCCTCACGCACCTGTTACCAACCGGATTCTGGACAGCCTGGAAGCGAACGGAGGACGTGCCACCTTCTTCATGGTGGGAAATCGTGTAACAGGAAAGGCAAATAAGGCGGCGGTAGCGAGGATGGCCGCACTGGGATGTGAAGTAGCCAATCATACGTATGAGCATAAAGCAATCACAAAATTGGGAGCAGAGGGAATTAAGTCACAGCTGGCACGAGCCAATGACAGCATACGTCTGGCAGGCGGTGTATCCCCTGTACTCATGCGGCCGCCGGGCGGAGCGAAGAGCGACGCGGCCATGAAGACCGTCGGTTCCATGGGGATGTCTGCGGTGCTGTGGTCCATCGACACCCTGGACTGGAAGACGAAAAATAAGCAGAAGACCATCGATGCGGTCATCGGTCATGTAAAAGACGGAGATATCGTGCTGATGCACGATTTGTACGGAACAACCGCGGACGCCGCAGAGGTTATCATTCCAAAGCTGAAGGAAATGGGATTCCAGCTGGTGACAGTGAGCGAGCTGGCCAGCTACAGAGGCGGTATCCAGCCGGGAAAGGTGTACAGCAGATTCCGGCCATAATATCATTGTAGAACCGCCGGAAATACAGTATAATTAATACGCCCGGCTCATCTGCACCGATAACACACAGCGCCGGTAAATCCCCCGAAACTGTTCCGACACAGTTTTGGAATCAAGGAAAGACGGGTATCTGCTATGGCATTTAAAACGAAGAAAGATTTAATTAAATACTGTCTGACTTATCCGGATGTTTACGAGGACTATCCGTTTCACGATACGGAATGGGCTGTGATCCGGCACAGAAAGAATAAAAAGGTATTTGCATGGATCTATACGCGTGAGGAAAAGACCTGTGTGAATGTAAAATGTGATCCCGAATGGACTGAATTCTGGAGAAATGCATTTCCGGGCGTTCTGCCTGGTTACCATCTTAATAAGAAGTACTGGAATACGATTTTACTGGATGGTACGGTCCCGGATCCGGATATAAAAAGAATGATTGGCGAGAGCTTTGATCTGACAATGGAAAAGCGATGAGGCAGGCAGACCCTGTATCATCGCTTTTTAAATCCGTTAATTTATGCCCACAGTCAGATCCTTAACAGAAGAGCGTTCAATAAAAGTGGTGTCCAGAAATATGTGACGGGGGGCGTCTCCAGGAGCATTCTTTTCGAGCAGATGATCCAATAGGAAACGGCTTATTTCAGTGCCAATGTACTGAATGTTATGTCCGATTGTTGTGATGTTTTCATATTGTGACAGCGGATTTTCATCGTAGGCGATAACACTTATATCATCAGGAATTTTATAATGCAGTTTCTTTAAGACAATCATAAGGGCCGTAAGAACATCCTGAGTAACGGCAATGATTGCGGTGGGCCGATATTTTGTAATGGCATCTTCAATGATGGAAGCGGAGTTTTCCAATGGAAGAGGCGATATATAATTACCTTCATACGAATCAATTCTATTAACTGCCAAAGTATGCAGTAACCCCTCTTTTCTGTCTTCTGTAGGGCAGATAAGCATAATATTCTGATGGCCTCTGTCAATCAGATATTGTGTCAGTTTGCTTGTAGCGGCGTAATCATTACACATGATAGAGTCGAATTGCCGATAGGCATTCCCGAGAACCTGAAGGGAATAGACTTTTGAAGAATTCAGTAATTCAAGTACATCGGAATCTTCAAACAGCGGGGTGAAGGCAATGGCCTCTACACGTGCGGCAAGAAGCGTTTGCAGATTTTTTAAAAGGCTGCGTTCGTAAGTGCTGTTAAATGACAGAATGACCTTATAGTTGAACTTTTCCAACTCTGTCGTGATTACGGCAGCAACCTGGTAGAAAACAGGATTAAAAATGTTGGTAATGACGAGACCAACGGTACGGGAACGGTTAGATTTTAAGCTGCGGGCAACTGTATTGGGGATATACCCCAACTGCCTTGCGGCATCAAGGACCTTTCTTGCAGTGATATCTGTCACGGCATTGCTGTCGGAATACACTCTGGATACCGTCGCTACGGAAACGCCGGCCAATTTTGCAACATCTCTACTGGTTACCAAATTTACACCACCTTAGTTAAATTATCAGAAGTAAAACATGCACATAAATACTTTTGAGACAATATGCACAAAATATATTGACAAAAGATGTCCGAAATGATATTATCTGAATATAAATTATACTATTAATTGGCTTTTTAGTAAAGAAAAAAACAAAAAAATATTGAAAAGTCTATTTTTTTTAGAAAAGTTGTATACGTTTACATTTTGAGAATTATTAAAATGAGCGATGAAAGGAGGGGCAAATTATTTTTTTTGCAAAAAATGTAAACGTATACATTATAAAACATATGACTAAAAGGAGAAGATGATCTATGAAAAAAAGAATGGTGATCAGTTTACTGGCAGTGGCAATGATAACGACCCTTCTAGGAGGCTGTAGTACGAAACAGGGGGAAACTACAAAGACGGAACAGGCTGTTGCAGAGACAGAAAAAACAGAAGGAAATACCGATGCGGCTAAGGACTCGGAGGTTTTAGCAGGCGGCACGGAGGTAGAACTGTCCTTCTGGTATCCAATTAGCCAGGAATCAGAGGCCAACTGGTATGCAATGATGGTTCAGAAATTTAATGAAGAGTATGCGGGTAAGATAAAGATACTTGAAACTGCCAATACACGGGGAGAGTCCTTTGCTTATGAGGATAAAGTCAGCGCTGCAGCTGCAACGAACAGCCTTCCGGATATTCTGATGGCAGATGGACCAAATGTGGCGAGCTACGCATACTCCAATATGTTTATTCCGATAGAAGATTATTTTACGGAAGAGGAAATGAAAGATTTTCTTCCATCGACAATCGCTCAGGGAACGTATGACGGCCATTTCTATGCAGTAGGTATGGGGGAGGGAATTATTAATATTTATTATAATAAGGATATGCTGGATGCAGCCGGTATTACAGCTCCTGAAAAGATTGAGGACGCATGGACATGGGACGAGTATTATGATGTCTGCAAAAAGTTGACCAAAGATGGTATCTATGGGGGGAATTTTATTCAAGAGAAGAGCGGTGAATGGATTATTGTGGCATTCCAGCCATTTTTAGTTGCGAATGGGGCGCAGCTGCTTTCCGACGATGGCAGCAAAGCGGAGGGGTATATAAATTCAGAGAAGGCCATCCAGACGGGGATCTATCTCCAGAAGTTTGCAGATGAGGGGCTGATCAATGTCGATCCTACAGCGACAGAGTTTCAGGAAGGCAAATGTGCAACCAAGCTGGCGGGAGCATGGATTATACCAACGCTTGAACAGGCTGATTTTAATTGGGGGGTAACGTATATTCCGCAGAAAGAGGCTTATGCGGGAAGTACATCAGGCGGCTGGACAGTAGGCGTTACGCCAAACTGCCAGAATGCAGATGCAGCCATGGAATTTATTCATTACTTATCCAGTCCTGAGGCCTGTGCAAGCTTTACCGTAGACGGACCGGCTTACCCGCCAGTGCGGTATTCTGCGTATGATTTACTCGATATTTATGATGATGGACCGAATAAGATCATAAAGGAAACTTTATTTGAAGAAGGTCATGCACGTCCGGCCACACCAAACTATCCAATCTTTACACAGAAATTCTCAGAAGCGTTTTACGACATTCTGTTAGGTGCTGATGTGAAGACTTCTCTTGATGATATTGCAAACTCCTTCGATAAAGAGTGGGAAGCAACGTATGCAAAGTAAACAATATGAGAAGGGAGGAAGCCTGGTGAAATGGGTGAGGCAAATTTTAGAAAAATGAAATCCAGCTATTCCAGGAGACAGAGAAATACAGCCTATATTTTTGTAGCACCGGCGTTAATATTACTCTTGCTATTCCTTATTATACCTGCATTTATGGCTTTGGGGTTTAGCTTTACAGACTTTTACGTCCTGGCACCAGACCGTATGGAGATGGTGGGAGTGGATAATTACGCTTCATTGCTCTCGGATGAACTGTTTTTTAAATGTTTACGAAATACTTTTTATTTTACAGTAGTAATTGTGCCGGTTGAAGCAGTAATCGCCATGGGTCTGGCTATTTTAGTAAATCGAAAGATTGTTGGACGGACATTTTTCAGAACCGCCTATTTTGCTCCTGTGATTTCATCATTAACCGTCGTATCCATTTTGTGGGTATGTTTATACAACCCGAATGACGGTTTGTTTAACGCAATTTTAAACATGGTCGGGCTGCCTGGTCAGCGCTTTTTACGAAGCGCTGACCAGGCAATGAATTCTATTCTGGTCATGTCAATCTGGCAGGGAGTCGGCTATCAGATGATCATCTTTATTGCAGGATTAAATGGAATATCACAGGAACTTTATGAGGCGGCGGCCATCGACGGGGCGAATTCCGTGAAGAAGTTCTTCTATATTACACTTCCAGGATTAAGAAATGTGATCTCATTTATTGTGGTTTACGTAACGATTCAGGCATTTAAGGTATTTACACAGCCTTATATTATGACCTTCGGAGGGCCTCAGAACAGCACCAGGACGTTGGTATACTATATTTACCAGCAGGGCTTTCAATATAAGAAGGCTGGCTACGCATCTGCCATGGCAGTAGTCTTTTTCCTGATTGTGGTATTGGTGTCCATGGCGCTTAAACGTCTTTTAATTGAACGGGACTGAGAGGAGGAACGAGAGTGGGAATTAAAAAAAGCAGACTGCTTAACCGAATACTGATGTATACACTCAACATTTTTCTTGCCGTCGTGTTCCTGGCTCCGCTTGTATGGATGGTGGTATCATCAGTAAAACCTGAGGTCAACATATTTGCAGATATGACTTCCGTGAGGGCATTTCTGCCCATTAGCGGGAGCCTCGATAATTACCGGTCTATCCTGGAGAAGGGGGAGATCGTGAGAACAATGCTTAACAGCCTTTATTACGTTACGATTATGATCGGATTAGGATTAATCGTTAATTCCATGTGCGGTTTTGCTCTTGCAAAGCTTCAATTCAGGGGGCGTGATTTTTTGTTCAGCTTGATTGTAGCACTTATTATTATTCCGTTGGAAAGCATTATACTGCCGTTGTACTTTATGATCTTTAAGTTCAAGATGCTGAACACTTTTTCTGCACTTATAGCGCCGTTTACGGCCAACTGCTTCAGTATCTTTCTGTTTCGTCAGTTTTTCGTGGATATTCCGGATTCACTTCTGGAGGCAGCATATATTGATGGAGCATCTCCTTTAAAGGCATTTTTTAAGATTGTGCTTCCTTTGTCGTTCCCGGTGTACGCGACCGTGTTGATTCTGCAGTTTATCGAACACTGGGGAGACTTTTTATGGCCGGTTTTGGTGACCGACGACAGGACAAAGACCGTGCAGCTGGGACTTCAGACGTTGTTTACGGCCCCTCCAGTTCACTATGGACCAATTTTTGCGGCGTTGACATTAAGCACGCTTCCGGTAGTAGTCATGTTTATTTTCTTCCAGAAGTATTATGTACAGGGTATCGCCCAGTCGGGGATAAAAGGATAGGAAAGGATTACAGAATAAAAATGGGCAATGTAAATAAGAATATAGAAGAAGCTGCGAGGGCGACAGCCTATGTTATGGAGCGGCATGAGGAAATTAAGAATAACCCGCTGAGACAAAAGTATCATTTTGAGGTTCCGGCTGGCTGGTGCAACGATCCTAATGGTTTTTCCATCCTGGGTGGAAAATACCATTTGTTTTACCAGCATATGCCATATGTATCAGAACCAGGTGATTATAAGATGTATTGGGGGCATGCAGTCAGTGAGAATCTGGTAGACTGGGAAGACCTTCCGGTAGCATTGGCACCTGTTGACGAATGTGATGGGGGAGGCTGCTGGTCTGGCTGTGCGCTGGAACTTGATCAGAAGGTATATTTAATGTATACGGGACTCGATGCCCGGAATGGTATGCAGCAGGGGCAGTGTATGGCTGTCAGCGATGATGGGATACATTTTACAAAGACAGAGGACAGTCCTATTTTGGCTGATACTCTTTGCGAAGCAGATAAGAAGGACTTCAGAGACCCTTACATTTGGCGTCAGAACGGGGAGTGGAATATGATTCTGGGATCTACAAAGGATCATTTTGCACAAGCACTCCTTTACCGCTCAAATGACTTAAAAAACTGGCGTTTTATCAATACAATGGCCGAGAGTCTGGGAGAATTGGGGTCTGTATGTGAGTGCCCTAATTTCTTTGAAATTGGGGGAAAACATATCCTGTTTATTTCGCCGCACGGGTTGAATCTAAGAAAGTCGGTATATTTAACCGGGAACTTCGATTATCCGGCCGGAAAGTTTTTCTGGGATACGTATGGGGAAATTGACTGGGGAATGGATTACTATGCACCGCAGGTAATTAAAGACGGAAACGGCCGCTGTATTATGATTGGCTGGATGAACAGCTGGAACTGGATGCCGTGGTGTGACGGCACCTATTATACATCGAAAATGGGCTGGTGCGGTGGAATGGCACTGCCCAGAGAACTGCGTCTGGATGAACTGGGACGGCTGCATTTTGAGCCTGTACAGGAGCTAAAGAATTATCGGACTGAACCGGCAGAAATGGTTTCCGAAACTGCAGGCGAAGAGGGGATCTCCATAGAAACGGCAGATAATTCCCATTGTGAAATGATAATTGATTTTAACTTGAAGAAGACGACGGCTGAAATCATCCAGTTGGAGGTTAAGAGCAATGAAAAGGAGAAGGTTCTTGTAAACTTAAACCTGAAGCTTGGAGAAATAGAATTTGACCGTTCCCATACCTTTGACCATTTGAAGAGTAAAAGACGCTGCTCTTTCCGCTCGGTCAGTGAAGCGGCCTGCCGTATTCATGTGTTTATTGATTCCGCATCGGTGGAGTTGTTTACCGATGACTATATGACCTGTATGACAAATACAGTTTATGTTCCAGAAAATGCAGACCGTATTAAAATACGCGGAATAGGCGGTATGGTTAAGATTTTAAAGGTTCAGTCCTGGGCGATCAAAAAAAATTGAACATTTATATTTCTTAAAAATATCTCTTGACTCTCACGCTGCGTCATACGTTATAGTAAAAAATGAAGGCGGTGATAACTATGAGACTGACAGTAAGCGAGACAGCAAAATTAACAAATATCAGTGTGCGCACACTCCATTACTATGATGAAATAGGGCTGCTCAAACCAACCGACACGACGGAGGCGGGGTACCGTTATTACGACGAGGAGGCGCTGGCAGTGCTGCAGCAGATCTTGCTGTACCGGGAGCTGGATTTTCCTCTGAAGGAAATCAAAGACATGTTGTCGAAGCCTGACTATGACCGCCAGGAAGCACTTGCGGCCCATAAGTCGCTGCTCTTGCTGAAGATCGAGCGGCTGCGCCGGCTGACCGGACTGGTGGACAGTATGATGAGAGGAGAAAACACCATGAGTTTTCAGGAATTTGATATGCACGAGATAGAAGAAGCAAAGAAAAAGTACGCGAAAGAAGCGAAGGAACGCTGGGGTGACACGGAGGCGTACCGCGAAAGTGAAAAGAAGACTTCCGGCTACGGAGAGGAAAAGTGGAAGGCTTTAAACGGAGAAATGAGTGATATTTTCCGGGAATTTGCGGAGTGCGCCCAGGCTGGTGAGACGCCTGAGGGCAGCCGTGCGGCCGGATTAGTGGAGCGGTGGAGAAGCCATATCACCGAAAACTACTACGAATGCACCCTGGAAATCCTGGAGGGACTGGGAAAAATGTACGTGGGGGACGGACGTTTTAAAGAAAATATCGACCAATTTGGCGAACACACAGCCGAATTTATGAGCCGGGCGATAGAAAGCTACTGCAAACGGTAGATAATGGAAAATGGGCTGAAAAGCGCCGCAAACATGGTAAAAACACAAAAACACAGAAAAATAACAAAAAAATACACAAAAAATGCAGCGCCATAGCACTGTATAATAGTGCATAATGACATGAAATAAAGAACGCCTAAAAAAGTACAGTATGGTTACAAGAGTATATTTTCATAGTTTTCAGTTTAGAACCTCTTTTGTCAATTGTAATAAATTTTAAGAAATCGGGTGACTTTTAATTAAGAAAAAAATCACAGAAAGAACATTGACTTTAAACGTTTGGAGTGATAAACTGACTCTCGACTTGAGGGCATAGGACAACCGAAAGTCATGACACAATTCTAAGACATAACAAAAAGACACCTATGTAGTCGCAAGGAGGAGAACAATTATGAAACTGACAGCAAAGAAACTCGTACTTACAGGCATCGCGGTATTAACTATGGCATCAATCTCTGCATGTGGCAGCGGTACAACTGCTGAGACAACTGCAGCAACAGAAGCTGAAGTTACAACAGAAGCAACAACAGAAGCAGTTACAACAGAAGAAGCTGCAGATGAGACTACTGAAGGAGAAGCTGCAGACGCAGAGTCTACAGAAGCAGTAGATTCTGAGGATGCTTCCGCAGAAGAGTCTTCTGAAGAAGTTGAAGCTGCATCTCTTGAAGACGCAGAAGCAGTAACAGAAGAAGCTACAACAGCAGCGAACTAATCAGAACTGACATAAGCTGTTACAGCAAAAAAGCAATTTATTTGGGCGGAGACGAGTGTCTCCGCCCTTTCTGATTATAAAAGAAGAAAAAAGTTGACAAACGCTTTCCGTTATAACAGAATAGGGATAACGGGAAAGGAGGCGTCACATGAAGATTACTTATATCCATCACAGCTCTTTTTTAGTGGAGCTGGAATCGGTTTATCTGCTGTTTGATTATACGGAGGGAACGATTCCAGGGATGAAGCGGGAAAAACCACTTCTGGTATTGGCAAGCCACAGGCATGGAGACCACTATTCGCCTGTGATTTTTGATTTGATAAAGGAACATGGAAACGTCAGGTTTGTCCTGTCCAACGATATCTGGAGGAAGCGCCTGCCGGAGGAGGTGCTGCCGCTTACGGATTCCCTAAAGCATGGGGAGACGGTGAAGTACAGGCTGGAGAACGGCATAATCCGGCAGCTCACGGGAGCTTCGGAGAATCAGATAGAAGATGGAGTTATATCTGACACCTGTTTGACCATACATACTTATAAATCGACGGATGAAGGTGTGGCGTTTCTGATTGAGGCGGAAGGCAAAACCATCTATCATGCGGGAGACTTAAATAACTGGAGATGGGAGGGCGAACCGGATAACTGGAACGACTCCATGGCTAAAAAATACAGTGCTCAGATTGATAAAATGGCCGGAATGCACCTGGATGTGGCTTTTTTGCCGCTGGATCCGAGGCAGGAGGACGATTTTTATCTGGGAATGGACGAATTCCTGCATAAAGTGGATGTGAAACATGTATTTCCCATGCATTGCTGGGGAGATTATTCTGTGATAGGGAAGATCCGGGCACTCAGCTGTTCGGCCGGTTACAGAGACAGGATTGAAGAGATTACTGGGGATGGGGAGGTCTTTACAGAGGAAGATGAACGTTTCGTGTGAGTTAAGCGGGGAGGAACAGCGGGAGATCCTGGACGCCGCCATGCAGGCGGGCCACATTCTGCTGGAAAATGGAGCCGAGATTTTCCGGGTGGAGGAGACGATCGACAGAATTTGCCACTATTACGGAATCGAGTCGGGGAACGCATTTGTGTTGAGCAATGGGATTTTTATTACCTCGGGAAATGAGAGGGAAGAGATCTTTGCAAAGGTCCAGCATATCCCGGTGAGCGGAGTCCATCTAAACCGGGTGGCCGCGGTGAACCAGCTGTCCAGGGAGATCGTGGAGGGGCGGTATACCATAGGCGAAGTGAGGGAACGGCTTGATGAGATCCGTGTCATGCCCGGAAAGACGAAGACCATGCAGATCCTGGCCTCCGGTGTGGGAAGCGCATGCTTCTGCATGCTGTTCGGGGGCAATTTCATGGACAGCGCGGCGGCTTTTGTGTCGGGCGTGCTCCTGTATTTTTACGTGCTGTATATCAGCGGCCCGCATTTATCGAAGATTGTGGGAAATATCGGAGGCGGTGCACTGGTGACCTTTCTCTGTTCCGTGATGTATCTGCTTTCCGTAGGGCAGCACTTGAATTTCATGATTATCGGTTCCATCATGCCTCTGGTGCCGGGAGTAGCGTTTACCAACGCCATACGGGATATCGCAGATGGGGACTACATCTCCGGATCCGTGCGGATGCTGGATGCTCTGCTGGTATTTTTCTGTATTGCCATGGGCGTTGGACTTGTGTTCAGCCTGTTCCGTGGGCTGACGGGAGGTGTGATGCTGTGACACTGCTTATTTCTGTGGCGGCTGCCGTCGGGGGGACGGTATCATTTTCCCTCCTGTTCGGGGTTCCCACAAAGTATTATCCATACTGTGGACTGATCGGCGGAGCCGGATGGGCCGTTTACTCCATTTTGATTCAGAGCAGCACCGCGCCGGGTGCTGCGCTCTTTGCCACGATCGTGGTGATTCTGCTGTCGCGGCTCTTTGCGGTCAGGGAACGGTGTCCGGTTACCATATTTCTGATTTCCGGCCTCTTTCCGCTGGTACCCGGCGCGGGGGTGTACTGGACCGCCTATTATATCGTGACAAATGAGCTGGACAAGGCGTCCCAGACCGGTTATATGGCCCTTAAGGTGGCGGTGGCTATCGTCCTGGGGATCGTGTTTGTGTTTGAACTGCCGCAGGGGATATTCAGGGTGTTTTCGAAGAAAGAAGAGAAACAGGGCAATCCGCGAAGCCGGTAACAGGCCCGGCGGAGTGCTCATCATAAGGAGGTACGGCATGAGGATGCTGATTAAAAATATCCGGATTGTGAGTCCGGGAAATGGACTCGACAGAACGGGTTCTATCGTAATTTCGGACGGAACCATTCTTCGCGTGGGAGACTGCGCGGAGACGGACGGTGAATTTGACACGGTCATCGACGGCAAAGGGCTCGTCGCGGCGCCGGGACTCGTGGATGTACACGTGCATTTCCGGGATCCGGGGCTTACGTATAAAGAAGATATTCATACCGGCGCTGCCGCTGCGGCAAAAGGCGGTTTCACGACGGTTGTCTGCATGGCGAATACGAAGCCGCCGGTGGATAATGTGGAGACGCTCCGGTACGTTCTCGAGGAGGGAAAGAAGACCGGGATTCATGTGCTTTCAGCCGCCGCGGTGACAGTGGGACTCGCCGGGAAGGAACTGACCGACATGGAGGCGCTGAAGGCCCATGGGGCGGCAGGCTTTACTGACGACGGGATACCGATCATGGATGAGAAGCTTTTAAAGACAGCCATGGAGGAGGCGGCGCGTCTGGATCTTCCTCTAAGCTTCCATGAGGAAGACCCGGCGTTTATTGTCAACAATGGAATTAACCACGGCGCTGTCTCGGACGAGCTGGGGATCTATGGCTCACCGGCACTGGCGGAGGATTCTCTGGTAGCCCGCGACTGCATGATCGCCCTGCACACAGGGGCCGCGGTGGACATTCAGCATATCAGCTCCGAGGGAGCCGTGCGGATGGTGAAGCTGGCGAAGGAGCTGGGAGCGCGGGTATACGCGGAGGTTACGCCGCACCATTTTACACTGACGGAAAACGCGGTTCTGGAGCATGGGACTCTGGCGAAGATGAATCCGCCTCTCCGGACGGAAAGGGACCGCCAGGCCATTATAGAGGGATTAAAGAACGGCAGCATCGATATGATTGCCACGGACCACGCCCCGCACAGTGCGGAAGAGAAGGCCAAACCGCTGACGCAGGCGCCCAGCGGGATCATCGGGCTTGAGACGGCGCTGGGGCTGGCAGTCACGAATCTGGTTCGCCCGGGCCATTTAAGCCTGCTTGAGCTGATGGAGAAGATGAGCCTGAATCCGGCGAAGCTCTACCATCTGGATTCCGGTTCCGTGGAAGAAGGAAAGGCGGCGGACCTGGTGCTGTTTGATCCGGAGGAAGAGTGGACCGTAGGGGAATTTGCGTCGAAATCCTCTAATTCCCCGTTTACCGGAAGCAGACTGTACGGAAAAGTAAAATTCACGATCTGCGGCGGGAAAATCGTATATCGGGACGGAGAATAAAGCCGGAGGGGGAAGATTTGATGAATAAATATACGACTATCCTTTTCGATGTGGACGGAACGCTTCTCGATTTCGATTCCGCGGAGGAAAATGGGCTTGCCAGTGTGTTCAAAGAGTACGAAGAAAGCGGAGCATACCGGACAGCGGATTTAATCGGGACGTACCGCAGGGTGAACCGCGATCTGTGGGACGCCTATGAGAAAGGTCTCATCACGAAGGACTATATTACGGATACCAGATTCGGCGCCGTATTTGAGGCCCACGGCATTACTGCCGACGGGATACAGACCGAGCACAATTACAGGGAAATCCTGAATCATACGGCGATTGTCATGCCGGAGGCCGTGGAGGTGCTGGAGTATTTGCGGGACCGGTATGACCTGTATGTGGTGACAAACGGTTTTACGGAGACTCAGAAGATGCGGATGGCGGATTCCGGTCTGGACCGGTACTTTAAGAAATCCTTTATTTCCGAGGAAGTCGGGTATCAGAAGCCGCAGAAAGAGTATTTTGACCGCTGCTTTGAGGCCATGCCGGGAGCGGAGAGAGAACGGACCCTGATCGTGGGAGACTCCTTAAACTCGGATATAAAAGGTGGAAATACAGCGGGAATTGACACCTGCTGGTTTAATCCGCAGGGGGCTGTTCTTACCGCCGGTGTCAAGGTTGACCGGGAGATCCGGTCGCTTAAGGAGCTGAAGGAATTTTTGTAGTCAGCAGGCGGAACTGCCCGATAGAATGTCTGATTTGTGTAAAGGGAGGGCGTGCATGGGGATAAATGGAGGTGAAAACGGAATGTTTGTGGATTATGACCACAGCATTGTGAGTCTGAGCTGTTCGATACTGAAGCATTATGGGGCAGAATACCTCCATAAGACGTTCGAACCGATGGATGAGCTTCTTCAGCACCCATACAAGCATGTGGTGATTATGCTGTTTGATGGCCTGGGGATGGACGCGCTCCGCCGCCATCTGCCTGAAAACAGTTTTTTAAGGAGCCACGCGCTTGGGGAACTGTCCTCGGTCTTTCCGCCGACCACCACGGCCGCGACGACTTCCATCGAGAGTGGATTAACGCCGGCGGAACACGGATGGCTCGGCTGGAATCTGTATTTTCCTGAACTGGGCGATATCGTTTCGCTCTTTCCCAACACCCGGAGAGGTACGCAGGAGCAGGCCGCAAAGTTCCATGCGGCGAGACAGTATCTGCGCTACCGAACGGTCTATGAGAAAATAGAGGAGACGGGGAATGCAAAAGCATATGTCGTCTCTCTGTACGGCTCCGCCAGAATTACCAAATATGAGGAGCTGTTTGACACAGTAAAAGGCCTGTGCCGGAAAGAAGAAAGAAATTATATTTATGCCTACTGGGGTGAACCGGATTATACGATGCATGACGTCGGATGCTGTCATGAGTCGATTACTGAAATCATCAGGGACATTGATCAGCGCGTTGAACGGCTCTGCCGTGACCTCGAGGATACGCTTCTCATCGTGACGGCCGATCACGGTCACGGTGATACCGGATATTTCCTGATCCGGGATTATCCCGAACTGGACCGGATGCTGGAGCGCCCGCCGGTGATAGAAGCCAGGGCGGCGTCCTTCTATGTGAAACAGGAATACCTGGCGCAGTTTCCGGATCTGTTTAAACGGCTCTTTGGGGATCAGTTTTTGCTGCTGTCCAAAGAAGCGGTTCTGGGGCAGAATATATTCGGAGGCGGTGTTCCCCATCCGAGATTGCCGGAGCTTATGGGCGACTATCTGGCGGTGGCGGTAAGCGGCATGGGGATCAATTACGAAGACAGCGACAGTAAATGGAAGTCCAATCACTCGGGATTTACGGAACGGGAGATGAAGGTTCCGTTTATTGTGGTGGAAAAAGGTAACGAGTGAAATGAATCAACTTTATGAGCAAATAAGGAGGTACAAAATATGCTGCAGGCAGGAACAAAAGCACCAGATTTTACATTGAACGATAAGGACGGCAATCCCGTTACACTCTCCTCTTTTCTGGGGAAGAAGGTGGTTCTCTATTTTTATCCGAGGGATAACACACCGGGCTGTACCCGTGAGGCGTGTGCCTTTGCCGGCGCATATGCGGGATATCAGCAGAGGGGCGTGGAAGTCATCGGAGTGAGCAAGGACAGCGTAAAGAGCCACAGCAGCTTTGCCCAGAAACATGAACTGCCCTTCATTCTGGTTTCCGATCCGGAGCTGGAGGCCATAAAGGCGTATGACGTCTGGCAGGAGAAAAAGCTTTATGGAAAAGTGTCCATGGGCGTTGTCAGAAGCACCTTTGTGATCGATGAGAACGGTGTGATCGAAAAGGTCTTTGAGAAAGTAAAACCGGATACGAATGCACAGGAGATCCTGGAGTATCTGGATGAAAGGGCAAATGCATAAAGATGGTACGCCGGAAAACCGGGGGCAGTGACAGCCTCCGGTTTTTCGCTGTTTACAGGCTGCGTTCCAAATCAAAGAAATTATAAAAAATCTTCTTTACAGAAATACTTTAGTATGCTACCATGGTAGCACATGAAAATACAGAGGAGGAAACAACAATTATGAAAAAGAGAGTTATGGTAATGGCGGCAGCCCTGGGGCTGATGGCAATGGTATCCGGGTGTTCCGGACAGGCGGCCGGTAATACGGCGGCGGAGACTGCAGAAACGACTGGGAAAGCGGCGAATACGACTGCAGCGGAGGCTGATGCGGATACCAGTGCGGATACGAAGGCACCCGAGACGGAGGCTTCTTTAGCAGGAACCGCAGGCGGTACATTTACAGTAGGATTTGATCAGGAATTTCCGCCTATGGGGTTTGTGGGAGATGATGGAGAGTACACCGGTTTTGACCTGGAGGTGGCAAAGGAGGTCGCCAAACGTCTCGGACTGGAGTTTGTTCCTCAGCCGGTTGACTGGGCGGCAAAGGATATGGAGCTGGAGTCCGGTAATATTGACTGTATCTGGAACGGATTTACCATGACAGGCCGTGAGGACGATTATACATGGACGGAAGCTTATATGGCGAATCAGCAGGTATTTGTGGTGACAGCGGAGTCTGGCATCAAGACTCTGGCGGAATTGGCCGGAAAGGTAGTGGAGGTTCAGGCGGAGTCCTCCGCGGAAGCGGCATTAAAAGATGATCCGGATCTGACGGGAACATTTGGAACGCTTCAGACGACACCGGACTATAATACGGCCTTTATGGATTTACAGATGGGAGCGGTCGATGCCATCGCCATGGACGAGGTAGTGGCCCGTTTCCAGATCGAGCAGAGACAGGTTGATTTTATCGTATTGGATGAGACGCTTGCCGCAGAAAACTATGCGGTTGGATTCAAGAAGGGAAATGACACCTTAAAGGATCAGGTTCAGGAACAGCTGGAAGCACTGGCGGCAGATGGCACCCTGGCGAAGATATCCGAGAAGTGGTTTGATAAAGATATCACAACGATTGGTAAATAGAGACAGAGAGTGGATAAGAGGGGAATACCATGACTTTATCAAAGATTTTTTCACAGCTGGCAGGAGGCATGTGGATCAGCATTCAGATATTTTTTGTGACGCTTATTTTTTCCCTGCCTCTGGGACTTTTCATATCCTTTGGCAGGATGTCGAAAAATCCTGTAATCAGAACCATTGTAAAATTTTATATTTCAGTCATGAGAGGAACCCCTCTGATGCTGCAGCTGATGGTGGTTTATTTTGGCCCATACTATCTGTTTAAGATCAAAGTGGGGAATAATTACCGCCTCTGGGCGGCTTTTATCGGCTTTGTTATCAATTACGCGGCATATTTTGCGGAGATATACCGGAGCGGGATCCAGTCCATGCCGGTTGGCCAGTATGAGGCGGCGAAGCTGCTGGGGTATTCGAAGACGCAGACGTTTTTTCGGATTATATTTCCACAGGTGATGAAACGGATTCTCCCCTCGGTAACGAACGAGGTCATCACGCTGGTTAAGGACACATCCCTGGCATTTACCATCAGCGTCCTGGAGATGTTTGCGGTGGCAAAGGCGCTGGCGTCCTCCCAGACAAGCCTGATTCCGTTTGTGGCGGCGGGCCTGTTCTACTACATATTTAATCTGCTGGTGGCTGTCATCATGGAAACCGTGGAAAAGCGGCTGAATTACTATCAATAAGGGGAGGAGAAACCATATGTATCTGCTGGAAATGAACCATATCAAGAAATCATTTGACGGCCAGGGCGTACTGAAAGACATCTCCTTAGCGGTAGCGGAAGGCGAGATTGTCTCCATCATCGGTCCGTCCGGATCGGGCAAGTCCACGCTGCTTCGCTGTGCGACGATGCTGGAGCGGATGGACAGCGGCGAGCTGCTGTACCTGGGTGAAAAGGCAGCCTGGAACGGCCCCGATGGAACCGCCGTCTATGCAGGAAAGGAAAAACAAAAGGAAATCCAGGGGAATTACGGCCTCGTTTTCCAGAATTTTAACTTATTTCCCCATTACAATGTGCTGAAAAATATCATCGACGCGCCGATCCATGTGCAGAAGCGAAAATCAGAGGAGGTAATCCGCGAGGCGTACGACCTGCTTCGCAAGATGGGACTGGAGGACAAGGCGGAGGCATACCCCTGCCAGCTCTCCGGCGGCCAGTGCCAGCGTGTTGCCATTGCAAGGGCTCTCGCCTTAAACCCCAAGATCCTGTTCTTTGACGAGCCCACCTCTGCGCTGGACCCGGAGCTTACGGGTGAGGTGCTGAAGGTGATCCGTTCTCTGGCCGATTTACAGATCACCATGGTAATAGTGACTCATGAGATGGCATTTGCCAGAGACATCTCGGACCGCGTCATCTTCATGGCAGATGGACTGATCGTGGAGGAGGGGACGCCGGAGGAGGTTTTTGCCTCCAATAATGAGCGCACGCAGAACTTTCTGGGCCGGTACGGGGATGGTTACGGTTCTCTCAAAAATTAAGAAAAAAGCAAAGCAATTTTCACAATCGGATGATATACTATGAGCACTTGATAAAGCTACTTATGGTATATAGCAGAAAGAAGAGGATGCGAATGAAACGAATACTGATTGTGATAATGGCGCTCTGCGCGGCCCTTGCTTTTACGGCCTGCGGAAAATCTTCCAGTAATACAGAGACGACACCGGCACCCACTACAGCGGAACCGGAGACGAAGGAACCGGCGACGACACCGGCCGCGACGCTGGAGGCGCCGGGCAACACCGCGGAGTTTAAGATTTTGACGTGCAACGTGGAATCGGTATCGGATACGCTGGAGGACATGACGGTCAAAAACGGCGATACGGAAGTGAAATTTAACTTAAACGGCGTGGTGATCGAGACCACCTATGAGCTGAAGGAGGGAACCCCTGTCTCTATCATTTACAAGGGAGAGATATCCGGAGACGACGCCGCCAATGCAAAGATTGTGCTGGTACTGGATGCCCAGGAGAACATGGAAGTGAAGACCATGACCGGAAGCGTAACGGATCAGGCCATGAGCAGCTTTACGATCCGGGACGATAAGGGGGAAGAAACAGGCTTCTTAAAAGATAACTGCGAGGGCCTTAATACCGGTGTTCTCGGCCAGGCCACAGATGACAGCAACGGCAGCGGCGCCATGGTAAAAGTAACGTATGTGACAGTGACCTACGATGCGGGCAGCGAGTCCAATTTCCCGCTTAAAGTAGAGTCCGCCAAATAGATTTTAATAGATACAGCTGAAAATCACCGGATTTACAGGCTTTTTTGATAAAAGGCTTGCAAATTCGGGATTTTCATGTAAAATAAGAGAGATGAGAGACGGGGCCTTATGAGCCCTGTTTTGTGTGAGCGGAAACTCCCGCAGCGGGTGCCTGCTCACTGGAAATAATGACAGAGCGAGCGGCGGTTATAAGAAAGGAATTTATTGGGAATGATTAGTGCGAATAATGTAACCTTACGTATTGGCAAGAAGGCATTGTTTGAAGATGTAAATATTAAATTTACGGAAGGCAACTGCTACGGCATGATCGGTGCCAATGGTGCAGGAAAATCAACGTTTTTAAGAATTTTATCAGGACAGCTGGAGCCGACGAGCGGCGACATCGTGATGACACCTGGCCAGCGTCTTTCCTTCCTCCAGCAGGACCATTTTAAATATGACGAGTACCAGGTTCTGGACACTGTTATCATGGGAAATGCCAGACTGTATGAGATTATGAAAGAAAAAGATGCCATCTATATGAAGGAAGAATTTACAGATGAAGACGGCATCAAGGCGGCTGAGCTGGAAGGCGAGTTTGCCTCCATGGACGGCTGGGAAGCGGAGTCCGACGCGGCCAACTTATTAAACGGCCTTGGAATCGAGACAGAGTTTCACTACAAATATATGAAGGAATTAAACGGCGCCCAGAAGGTAAAGGTACTGCTTGCCCAGGCGTTATTCGGTAACCCGGATATCCTGCTTCTCGACGAGCCGACGAACCATTTGGACCTCGATGCCATCGCATGGCTGGAGGAGTTCCTGATTAACTTTGAAAATACGGTAATTGTGGTATCCCATGACCGTTATTTCTTAAATAAAGTCTGCACTCAGATCGCGGATATCGACTACGGCAAGATTCAGCTGTATGCCGGTAACTATGATTTCTGGTATGAGTCCAGCCAGCTGATGGTGAAGCAGATGAAAGAGGCGAACCGGAAGAAGGAAGAGAAGATCAAGGAGCTGCAGGAATTTATCCAGCGTTTCTCCGCCAATGCTTCCAAGTCCAAGCAGGCGACCTCCAGAAAACGTGCTCTTGAAAAGATCGAACTGGATGATATCAAGCCATCAAGCCGTAAATATCCGTATATTGATTTCCGCCCGGCCCGTGAGATCGGAAACGAAGTGCTGACCGTACAGAATTTATCTAAGACCATTGACGGCGTGAAAGTGCTCGACAATATCTCCTTTATCTTAAACAGAGAAGATAAGGTAGCCCTGGTTGGCCCCAACGAGCAGGCGAAGACGGTTCTGTTCAAGATTCTTTCCGGCGAGATGGAACCGGATGAAGGCGATTATAAGTGGGGACTGACCACAAGCCAGTGCTATTTCCCGAAGGACAACAGCGCGGAATTCAACAATGATGACACCATTGTGGATTGGCTGACACAGTACTCCCCTGAAAAGGAAGCGACCTATGTCCGCGGATTCCTGGGACGTATGTTGTTTGCGGGAGAGGATGGCGTGAAGAAGGTCCGTGTCTTATCCGGTGGTGAAAAGGTCCGCTGTATGCTTTCCAAGCTGATGATCTCCGGCGCCAACGTGCTGATGCTCGACGAGCCGACCGACCATCTGGACATGGAGTCCATCACGGCGTTAAACAACGGCCTGGTGAAGTTCCAGGGCGTGCTGCTCTTCTCCTCACGTGACCATCAGATCGTGGAGACGACCGCTAACCGTATCATGGAGATCGTGAACGGCCAGCTGATCGATAAGATCACCACGTACGACGAGTACCTGGCCAGCGATGAGATGGCGCGTAAGAGACAGGTATTTACACTGACCGATGAGCAGATGCAGGAGAATGAATAAAGTAAGACTTGCCATAAAGTAAAGAATCGCCTGGGGATTATCTCTCCGGGCGATTCGTCCGTTTGAATGCTATTCCTTGTTACTGCTTGCAGCCCGCTGTCCGCATCCGCCGTCTGGTCTGCAAGCAGTAACTATTCCCTGACAATGGCGTTCGGGTAGATCCACTCCATCCTCTTATCCGGAAAATGATCATCCAGGAAGTAATCGATGGAGTTGGCGGCTTCCCGGCCTGTCTGCCGGTCCGAGTAGCGAGCCAGTGCCATGGCTGAAATCACGATGTTTACCGTCATGAAGACGATCATGCACCAGCTTAATAATTTCCCCGCCTTGACCGGAACCCGTTCAATGAGACCAGAGATGCGCGGATAAAGAATCTTGATCCAGATGACGGCCGCCAGGCCCCAGAAGAAGCAGTACAGCAGGTTGATTCTTCCTCCCAGGTTGAAGGGCAGTTTGCTGTAATCCCAGAATACGGTACCGAAGGCGATCTCCGTGAACACGCTGCAGATGTACTCATAGGCGCCGCCTACCACAGTACCGAACAGGAAAATATACCGGTCGTCACGGTCCTTATACTTGTGAAGCATCATGGTGAGGACCACAACGCCCAGCCCCCACACGACGCTGAAGGGTCCATAGACCACACTGCTTCGGCTCATCAGGATTCCGGAGGTGACGTAGCAGAAGATCGTCTCAGTGATATCTCCCAGGAAAGCTCCGATAAAGAACAGCCATACGAGCTTATGGAACGAACAGCCGTCGGCGAAGACGGCTGGAGCTGCCTCGCAGGAACGTGTTTTTGCGCGGGAGGCGGAGTCGGTCTCAGCCGCAGTGCTTTCCGGCGCCGCTCCGGGATGGGCCTTAGCCATACGTCGTTCGATCCGGGTAAAAATGGCGCGCGCCAGTCTGTTGGAAATCTGCTGCATTCCCTCAGCCAGCTCTTCCACGCGGGTGTTGTATTTCTGCACCTGGAAGACCACACCGAGTACGCTGATAAAATCCATGGCCAGGATGACGAGACCTGCGATGAGGATAATCTGTCCGGCCAGCGCTGGAACCCGGCTGATGACCATATGGATCAGTGGATGAATAAAACGGAGAGTAAGCGCCGCTCCCACGCCCCAAAGGGCTGAAAACGGGATACAGACGTAACCGCCCAGATTGTATTTATAATCAGAATAGTCCCACCACCGCTTCTTAAACAGCTTTTCCATCAGCGCCCCGGTGAAGAACTCCAGGATCGTGGCGATGACGGCGCTTCCGATGGCCAGGAAGACGAGACTTTCTCTCAGAGAACTGAAAAAGGTCAGAATCAGAATCATGCCGATGCCGTAAACCGGGCAGAGAGGGCCATTTAAGACGCCGCGGTTATAGAAATGCTTCTTTTTCAGAGCCGCATAGGCAATTTCCATGCACCAGCCCAGAAATGAATAGATGAAAAAATAAGAGAGCAGTTGAAAAAGTGCTTCATTCATATGTACAGATCCTTTCCGCAAACCAAAGTATGGGGCTTATGGCATATGATACCATAAGCCCCATACCGTTGCAAGGGAAATGAAACCTGTAACCTACTTCCGCATCAAGATTTCAATATAAGCAAGAATGAGCGGTGCGATGCCCTTCGCTTCGTTTTTTACAATAGGCTCCCGCATATAATATTCAAAGGTGCCTTCCCGGTTCTCGGTGTTGCCGAGGCCGGCTACGAGGCAGATGCCATCCAGCTGTAATTCGCCGTTTTCTTCGGAGAGATACTTGTCACAGATGCCCTGAAATGCCTTCTCGCCAAATGGAAGATACGTGTCCGGCAGATAGCCCAGGCGGACGCTCTTCATGATGGCGTATGCGAAGATGGCGGAACCGGAGGTCTCTAAGTAATTGGGGCTGATGCCGCCGCGGTTCACGACCTGATACCACATGCCGGTCGCTTCGTCCTGGTAAGGTAGCATGGCGTCAATCAGTTCCCGGTATATGGTGTTTAATTCGGTGCGCTGTTCCATTAAGGAATCCGGCATGATTTCCATGGTGTCGATGAGCGCCATGGAGAACCAGCCCAGCGCGCGGAGCCAGAAGTTATCGGAGAGTCCGGTTACCCTGTCGCACCAGAACATCTTCCGGGAATCGTCATAGGCGTGGTAGTAAAGACCATTCAGCGGTTCCCGCATCAGCTGCCGGACATTTTTAAACTGATTGATAATGTCCATGCAGTTTTTGCAGCCATTGTATTCCACTTCATACTGCATATAGAAGGGAAGCGCCATGTAGAGCCCGTCCAGCCAGATCTGGTTGGGGTAGATCAGCTTGTGCCAGAAGTTGCCGGTAGAGGTGCGGGGCTGGCCGAGGATCTGGCTGTGCACGGTGTCAATTCCCTTCCGGTATTTCTCTTTTCCGGTCAGCTTATATAAATCGAACAGGGTCTTGCCTGCATTTACATTGTCCAGATTATATTCTTCCGGGTCGTAGGAAACAATGGAGCCGTCCCCGCGGACGAAGTGATCGATGAAGTGATCGGCGAATTCTAAGTATCTGCTGTTTTCAGTAATGTGGTAGAGTTCGAGAATGGCCTTGATCATGCAGCCATCCATATAGTTCCATTTGGCCGGAGCCGATGCATCGCTCTCTTCCTTATACCAGATCGGTGATTCAGGGGTACTCTGATCTAATAATTGATGAATATAGCGGTCCAGTATTTCCATATTGAATACTCCTTTTCTGTATATGAGAAAAATAAAAGATTGAAAATTCAAACGTTTGCAGTTTCTATTATAATATCATATATTTTAAAAAATAAAATTAGTAAATATATATAAAAAGTTGATAAAATGATATGCATAATACACAATTGACATGGGAAAAGAATGGTGATAAGATAAAAACATCAACGAGACAATGTATATTTGCTGGCAAAAAGACACAAACGAGGGGCTGGAATGTAGCAGATATGCATATTTTTAAGAAACAGGTTGCAAACCTTTGCAAAATCAAAGCAATGAGAAAAGCGCCTAAGAAAGAAAGGGAGACTGTCTTATGAGAAAGAACTGGAAAAAAGCTTTAACACTGGTAATGGCGGCTGCGATGGCAGCAGGACTGGCAGGCTGCGGCAACGGAGCAAAGCAGGCAGAGGAGACAACCGCTGCTCAGACAGAGGCTGCAAAAACAGAAGCTGCAAAAACGGAGGCGGAGACTACGGCGGAACCGGCGGAGGCGGAAGGCCTGACAGTGAACACCACAGATCCCATTGAGATTTCCTTCAGCTGGTGGGGCGGCGATTCAAGGCACGAAGCCACTCTGGCTGCAGTCGATGCGTTTATGAAGAAGTATCCGAATATTACGGTAAAGACTTCTTATTCCGCATGGGATGGCTGGGAAGATAAGATGTCCTCACAGTTTGCCACAGGCACAGCACCCGATGTAAACCAGATTAACTGGAACTGGATTACTTCCTTCAGCTCAGACGGAAGTGCGTTTTATGATCTGAATAAGCTATCTGATATTCTCGATCTGTCCCAGTTCTCGGAAGATTACCTGGCACAGTGTACGGTAGCAGACAAACTGCAGGGCGTTCCGATCTCCATGACAGGCAGAATCTTCTACTGGAACAAGACTACATACGATCAGGCCGGAATCGAGACACCGAAGACCTTAGCCGACTTAAGAGCAGCAGGAAAGGTATTCCAGGAAAAGCTTGGCGGCGATTACTATCCGCTGGCTATGAACGAGTATGACAGAACAATCTTCATGGTTTACTACTTAGAGTCCAAGTACGGAAAAGCCTGGGTAGAGAATAATGAGCTTCAGTACTCTGAAGATGAGATCAAGGACGGTCTGGAATTTATCCAGTCTCTGGAAGCGGATCATGTAATTCCGTCCATCGCCACCATCGCAGGCGACGGCGCGGCTTCCTTCGACAAGAATCCGAAGTGGATGGAAGGTAAATACGCAGGCATCTTCGAATGGGATTCCGCAGCTACCAAGCAGCAGGGCGCGTTAAATGAAGGCCAGGAATTCGTAGTAGGCGAGGAATTTGCCGACATGGGCGACTATAAGGGCGGTTTTGCGAAGGTTTCCATGTGCTTTGGTATTTCTGAAAACACAAAGCATCCGGCTGAATGTGCGGCTTTAGTGAACTTCCTGTTAAATGAGGAAGAGGGCGTCAAGATACTCGGTTCCGAGAGAGGAATTCCGTGCTCCGCAGAAGGACTTAAGATCTGTGAAGACAACGGTCTGTTAAATGAATTAGTGGCAGAAGCAAACTCCAAGGTTTTAAGCTATGTCTCTTTCCCACTGGATCCAAAATTTGAGGCGAGTGCGTTAAAGGCAACAAACGAGGGCGTTTACTGGGATGTAATGGCAGGCTTAAGCTACGGCGATTACGATCTTGATGAAGCAACCGAAGTACTGATTGACGGTGTTAATAAAGTTTTAAGCAAATAGTGAGTGACAATCAGCGGCCGCCGGCAACGGGGGCCGCTGCGTAAGAAAGAGGAGGTAACGGTATGAAGCAACCAGCGGCTCAGAGTACAACCGCAGAAAGAAGGAGCTTTAAAAAGATCGTAAAAGAAAACAAAGGCTTTTTCTTCATACTGCCATGGCTGATTGGATTTCTTATCTTTAAGGTATATCCGTTTGGATCATCACTTGTATACAGTTTTACGGACTATCATTTGTTTGACGGAGTTTCCAAAGTTGGCCTGATGAACTATGACGAGATTATCCATACTAAGAAGATTGTAAAAGCCTTTGTGGTTACGATGAAATACGCTTTCATGACCGTACCGCTTAAACTGGTTTTTGCGCTATTTATTGCATATATTCTGAACTTTAAGCTAAAGGGAGTCAATCTCTTCCGTACGGCTTACTATATTCCGTCGATTCTGGGCGGCTCCATCGCGATCGCCGTGCTGTGGAAAGCAGTATTTAAGGATGACGGTATTATCAACATGCTGCTGAGTTACATGGGCATCGAGGGACCGAACTGGCTGGCCAGCCCGTCTCACGCGCTGTTTGTAATCTGCCTGCTGAGAGTCTGGCAGTTTGGTTCTGCCATGGTGATTTTCCTGGCGGCCTTAAAGGGTGTTTCGGAGGATTTATATGAGGCGGCAGCCATCGATGGCGCCGGGAAATGGAGACAGTTCTTCAGCATTACGGTTCCGCTTATTACCCCGGTTATTTTCTACAACCTGGTTACCCAGCTGTGTCAGGCGTTCCAGGAATTCAACGGACCGTTCATCATTACCCAGGGCGGACCGCGTAATTCGACTATGCTGATCTCCATGCTGATTTATAACAATGCGTTCAAGAGCTACGAGATGGGTCTGGCCAGCGCTCAGGCATGGCTGCTGTTCCTGATTGTTATGACGTTTACAGCCATTGCATTCTTCAGCCAGAAGCACTGGGTCTACTATTCAGATGAGGACGGGAGGTAAAAAAAGATGACGAGAGAGACAAGAAAGACTGTCAATACGATCGTGCGCTACATAGTGCTGATCGTAGTGGGCTTCATCATGATTTATCCGCTGATCTGGATGGTTGGGGCTACCTTTAAAACGAATAATGAGATATTCAGCGGGATTGGTTTCATACCGAAGAATCCGACGCTGGATGGTTATAAGAACGCGCTGAAAAGCTATGGCGGTGATATTGATATCTTTAAAGCCATGATTAATACGTATTCCATCGTTTTGCCGAAGGTGGTATTCACGATTGTATCCGCCACCATAACGGCATACGGCTTTGCCAGGTTTGAATTCAGGGGAAAAAAGCTGCTCTTTGCAGTTCTGATGTCCACACTGTTCCTTCCCCAGGTCGTGTTAAATGTGCCGCAGTTCGTCCTGTTCAATAAGTTTGGCTGGATCGATTCCCCGATTTATCTGGCGCTGATCGTACCGACAATGTTTGCGACGGATACCTATTTCGTATTCATGCTGATTCAGTTCTTAAGAAATATTCCCAAGGAGCTGGAGGAAGCGGCTACCATCGACGGCTGCGGTTCTGTCAAGACCTTATGGTATGTGATCGTGCCGATGCTAAAGCCATCAATTGTATCGTGTGCATTATTTCAGTTTATGTGGTCTTCCAATGACTTTATGGGACCATTGCTTTATGTCAACACACCGGCCCGCTACCCGGCATCCATCTTTGTTAAGATGTCCATGGACGCAGATACCGGCTTTGAGTGGAACCGTGTGCTGGCCATGTCCCTGATTTCCATTATTCCGTCTCTGATCGTGTTCCTGCTGGCTCAGGATCAGTTTATCGACGGTATTGCGGCAGGCGGCGTAAAGGGTTAAGTGAATGGGCGGAGGCTGCTGTACCTCCGTCCTTTTTTGTTTGGTGCAGTTCACAGCCTGGTCGGTCTCTGCTTCCCGGTCGCCCCGGCTGTAACCTCTGCCTCCCTTTAAAGTAAAACTCAGAGAATTAAGGTGTTGCAATCTTCGGACGTCAAAGGTATACTAAATCTATTACGTATTTGTGGCAGGGAGTGTGGGATATGGCAGTTACGATCAAGGATGTGGCAAAAAAAGCGGGAGTGTCTTACTCTACGGTATCCAGAGCCTTAAATGATCCGAATGCGGACAAGTCCGATAAAAAGAAACGTATTTTGAAAATCGCGGAAGAGATGGGATACGTGCCGAATCAGGCGGCGATTCAGCTGAAGATGTCACGGTCCTACGTGATTGGTCTTTACTTCTCCACCATCAGCAAGATGAGTTCCCCCTTCGTTCTGCACGATGTGCTGACCGGGGTCTACAGCGTGGTGGGGAGCAAATATAATGTCATTGTCAAAGGTATTGATATGCATGAGCCGGGAACGCTGAATCCCTCCTTTTTGGATGGAATTATTGTGCTTACGCAGAAGGACGACGATCTGGAATTCATGGATGAAGTCCTGAATAAGGGGATTCCCATGGTAGCCATCTGCCGGACGGTATTTCTGGATGTGCCTAACGTTACCACCGATGAGGCCGGAGCCATGGAAAAAGCCATGGATTGCCTTCTGGAAAACGGGCATCGGAGAATCGGCATTATCGAAGGGAATTCGAATCTGGATTCCACCAGGCTGCGTCACCGCGGCTGGCGCGCCTCCATGACAAAACACGGTCTGGATCCCGACAGTCTGCCGGTGGAACACGGTACATACCGCTATGCCAGCGGATATCAGGCGGCCAAGCGGCTTCTGGAACAGGATCTTACGGCAATTTTAAGCTTTAACGATGAGATGGCATTCGGCGCCCGGGAGGCAGTCACCGAGGTCGGCCTAAAGGTGCCGGACGACGTGTCGCTGGTGGGCTTCGACAACTGGGATCTGTCGGGCTATGCGAATATGAAACTGACTACCGTGGAGCGGAACATGGGCGAGATCGCCCGGGAAGGGACGCGGATTCTGCTGCGCCGTCTGGAGGACGGAATTATCGATAACCGGCGGGTCTATCTGGAAAACAGACTGATAATACGGGAAACTGTGAAGAATTTAAATGCTTAGGTGCTTCGCATTGTGTGCGCCTCTCCGGCGCGGGCCTGACTCGCGGGAGAGGCGCTTTCTGTTTGGTAAAAAGGTGCATCTATTATACAAAAGTCCTCCGTACAGAAGCCTTGTAATTGGAAGGAAAAAAAGTTATACTTTTATCATCACTGGTTCGTTTGAATATTGAAAGGGGAGTAATAATGAAGAAGGCACTGCCAATTGGAAATGACGACTTCACAGAAATTCGGGAAAATTGCTTCTACTATGTGGATAAAACCCTCATGATCAGGGATTTTTTGCGAATGAAGGATAAAGTAGCGCTTATTGCAAGGCCGCGCAGATTTGGAAAAACCCTTAATATGACTATGATTCGTGACTTTTTTGATATAACGAAGGAGAGTGAATCTTTATTTTCCGGGCTTGCAATTATGGATACGGAATATGCAGAACAAATGAACTCCCGGCCAGTTATATTCCTGACATTTAAAGATTGTAAGGGCATTACAAGCCGGGAAATGTTTTCCCTGCTGAAAAAAGAGTTATATAATGAATATCTCCGCTATGAAGAAATCCTGCGAAATGACTGGGATACTCTGAATCCCTACAAGAAACAGGATTTTTACCAGATGATTGATATTCTAAGGGATGATACTTCAACATATATTCAGTTTGTTACTGCGTTAAAGGATCTGACGAGTGTGGTGAAATCCCATTACAAAGTTGCGCCCATTTTATTAATTGATGAGTACGATCAGCCCATCATGAGCAGTTATGAATATGGTTATCATGGTGAGACGGCAACGTTTTTCGCAAATTTTTACGGAACGGCGCTTAAAGGAAATCCCTTTTTGGAACAGGCACTTCTTACCGGGATTCAAAGAGTGGCAAAGGAAAGTATATTCTCCCAGCTGAATAATCCTCAGATTTATACTGTGATTGACCAGGACTATGCACCGTATTTCGGCCTTAATACAGAAGAAGTAAGCGAGCTGTTAGACTACTGTGGCCTGGAACTCACAGAAGAAGTAAAAAAAATGTATGATGGATACCACATTGGCGGTATAGAAATGTATAATCCCTGGTCGATATTAAATTATGCGAAACGCGGCCGGCTGGAGAATTACTGGATAAAAACATCGACAAATTTTTTAATCCGCAAGGCGATGTCCGATGCTGATAAAAATTTTTGGGATAGCTTTGATTTACTTGCAAACGGCAGTGAAGCCACAGTATGGCTGACTCTGGATACCTCATACATTGAAAGAGAGAGTAACTATAGTCTATGGGGGCTTCTGGTAAATGCCGGTTATATAACCGTGACAGCGTGGATTGATGGTAATTCAGCAGTTGTCAAAATACCAAATGACGAGGTGATGAGCGAATTCCAGGTGCTGATTACAGAAATTTCCGGAATTAACGGGCAGGATTTAATCCGCATGTTTTCCTGTTTGATGAACAAAGATATGGCTGATTTTTTTATGATATATCAAGATATAGTTATGTCCTGTACCAGTTATATGGATGGAAAAGAAAATGCTTACCATATGTTGTTCCTCGGCATGTGCATTACATTACGCGGTACCTATAAAGTAACAAGTAATATAGAAGCCGGGTACGGGCGAAGCGATATAACGCTGATTCCGCTTTCGGCCAATCACGTTAATGTTATCGTAGAATTTAAACAAGGTGAAAATCTGGAACAGTTAAAAAAGGAAGCCCTGGAGCAGATTCTGGAGCAAAAGTATTACAGTGGCTTAAAGGGAGAAGTCGTTTGTGTAGGACTTGCCCATAATAAGAAACGCTGTGATATGGCATTTAAGACCATATACATGTAACTGCTGATAAACACGCCGTTTGACTGTCGGGTATGAAATGGCAGAAAGCGTGTATGCAATGGAAGAAAACATATTTATACACAGAAATTGGAGCTGTCGCCCCCGGTGATTGAAAAATCATAGCTGCGACAGCTCTTTTTTTAGTTCTGACAGGTCTTTCATTAGCATCTTGATGAATCAATCTTGCACTTGACATTTACCGAAAATGTGTTATAACCTAATAGTTAGGAACCGAACTATATAGATTCCACATTCAGCCAAGCACAGGGGGAAGCACAATGGATACAGGAAAACTGATCAATAAAATTTCCATACGCCTAAGGCGCAGATCGGAAAAGATGGGGAAAAATCTCGGGATTACAGAGGTTCAGGGGCGGATTCTGGATTTTATCCTGGTTGACGGCAAAGACCGGCCGCTGTATCAGAAAGACATTGAGAAAGAGTTCGGACTGCGGCCATCGACAGCTACGGAGCTTTTGAAGACGCTGGAGAGCAGAAAGATGATACAGCGGGTCAGCAGTGAAGAGGATGGGAGATATAAGAAAATTCAGTTTACGGAGGCGGCGGAGGACATCCGGTTGGCGCTGCAGCAGGAGATCCAGAAGACGGAGGGAGTGCTCATTGAGGGAATTTCCCGGGAAGATTTAAATACATTTATGAAGGTTGCAGAGAAAATGCTGGAGAACCTGGAACGTTAGGAAGGAGAGACGTATGTCAAAGAATAACACATTATCGGACGATTTTACTCAGGGAAGTATCGTGGGGAAGCTTGTCAAATTTATGGTACCGGTGCTGGGAGCGTTGATCCTGCAGGCGATGTACGGGGCGGTGGATTTACTCGTCGTGGGGCAGTTTGGAACCGATGCGGGTATCTCGGCGGTGGCGACGGGGAGCAACATCATCAATCTGGTTACATTTGTGATTACCGCTCTTGTGATGGGCGTGACGGTTTTAATCAGCCGTTACCTCGGAGAGAAGCGGAACGAACGGATCGGCGGCGTAATTGGAGGGACGGTCTGCTTTTTTGTGATTTTTACTGCGGTCATCATGGCCCTGCTTCTGTTTCTGGCTCCTGTCTTTGCATCGCTGCTCAATGCCCCGGAACAGGCCTACGACCTGACGGTGCAGTATGTGAGAATCTGCGGTGTGGGGATTGTATTCGTGGTAGCTTATAATGTGATAAGCGGCATTTTCCGAGGACTGGGAAATTCGAAGCTGCCGCTGATTTTTGTCCTGATTGCCTGTATTGTAAATGTTATTGGAGATCTGCTTTTCGTGGCAGTCTTTCACATGAATGTGGCGGGCGCTGCACTGGCTACGATTCTGGCCCAGGCGGTCAGCGTGGTCCTGTCTCTGCTTATCATCCGCAGGCAGAAGCTGCCTTTTACCATTAAGAAAAGTGATATCCGCTTTAACCGTGAGATTCTGGTGTTTTTAAAGCTGGGAATACCGCTGGCGCTTCAGGAAATGCTGACAAATATATCATTTTTAATTCTCTGCGCGATTGTAAATGGAATCGGTCTTGAGGCGTCCTCCGGGTATGGAATCGCCCAGAAGGTCATTTCCTTTGTCATGCTGATCCCTTCTGCGCTGATGCAGTCCATGTCGGCCTTTGTGGCTCAGAATGTGGGGGCCGGCAAAGAGGAACGGGCCAGGAAGGCGATGCTCACGGGAATGGGCCTCGGCGTCTGCGTCGGCGTGTTTATCTTTGCGGTTACGTTTTTCAGAGGGGATATCCCGGCGTCGCTGTTTACCTCCAATGAGGCTTATATTGTGCGGGGCGCGGAGTACTTAAAGGGATTCAGCCCGGAGGCCATACTTACCTGTATTGTATTCAGTTATATCGGCTACTTTAACGGCCACGGCATGTCGCTTCCCGTTATGCTGCAGGGAATAACGGCGTCGTTTCTCGTGAGGGTGCCGCTGTCGTATGTGTTCAGCCTGAAGGAAGGGGCCAGCCTGTTTGATATCGGACTGGCGGTGCCGCTGGCTTCGGTGTATGGGATTGTGTTCTTTACGGTGTGGTATGGATGGTATCGGAAGCGTGAAGGGAAGAAGGGATAAATTACCATTTTATTTGCCATACGCCTCCTCCCGTTATATAATGGGTCATATCGGCCAATGCCGGTAAATAGATCAAGGGAGGTGAAACCAATTCACAGAGGTCATAAACACGATGCGGCGCATTCGATTGATTTCTATGCCTGTGAGTCGCGGCTCAGAAGCTGGAATGCGGGGCTTAAGATGGCGGTGGGGATGGCGGCGCTCTGTCTGTGCATCGCGGCGGACAAGCTGTCGGTGTCGGTATTTGTAATCTTTACCATGGCCTGCATTACGGTTATGGCGGGAGGCTTATCGCCTGCACGGTATTTAAAGCTGCTTACGATTCCTCTCGCCTTTCTTTTTATGGGGACCGTAGCGATTGCCATAGGTATTTCGCGTAAGCCCTGCGGCGACTGGTATATAAGCGTTCCATGGTTTTCGCTCTACGTGACGAAGGCCGGGCTTTTGCAGGCTGTGCTGCTGTTTGCCAGAGCGCTGGGGGCGGTCAGTGCCATGTACATGATGACGCTTGCCACGCCGGCCAGTGAGATGATCGGAGTCTTAAAGCGCATACACGTACCGAAAATGATTGTGGAACTGATGTATCTGATTTACCGCTTTATTTTCGTTTTGAGCGACACCCACAGTCAGATGAAACAGGCCGCTGTTTCCCGGCTGGGAACCTGCGATTTTAGGACATCCTGCCGTACCTTCGGAAGCACCGCCGGCAATCTGCTGGTGGCATCGTTAAAAAGGGCGGACACGTATTATGACTCTCTATTATCCCGGTGCTACGACGGGGATCTCTGTTTCCTGGAGGAAGAGAAGCGGATCAGGGGAAGCCAGGCGGCAGCGGCAGCAGGATACTTACTGCTGATTGCAGCTGTGTGGATTTTTCTGTAGTCCGACATCGGAGTAATACAGAGAAAATGAGAGAAAAGGTGGTGAGTATGTGGACGAGAACAAAGGAGATGTGATTCTGGAGACAGAGCATCTCTGCTATTCCTATGACAGCAGGAAAACGGCCCTGCAGGATGTGAACTTATCGGTCAGAAAGGGTGAGCGGATCGCGGTACTGGGTTCCAACGGAGCAGGAAAATCCACGTGTTTTCTGAATTTGAACGGCGTGCTGTCACCGGATTCCGGGAAAATCTTATACCGGGGTACCGAAATCACAAAAAAGAACCGGAATGAGCTGCGAAAGCACGTTGGAATTGTGTTTCAGGAAGCGGATAATCAGATTATCGCATCAACAGTGGCCGCGGAGGTTTCATTTGGGCCCATGAATTTAAAGCTTCCGGCCGCGGAGGTGAAACGGCGAGTGGATGAGGCCCTTGCTTGTATGAACTTAGTAGAGATGAAAGACAGGCCGCCTCACTATCTCAGCGGCGGTGAGAAGAAACGGGTCTGTATCGCAGATATTGTCGCAATGGAGTCGGAACTCTTCCTGTTTGATGAGCCGACGGCTTCGCTGGACCCTCTGAATACGGCAATATTCGAGGCGGTTCTGGATAAGCTGTGGAATATGGGGAAAACTCTTTTGATTTCAACCCATGATGTGGATTTTGTCTGGAGATGGGCGGACCGGGCGTTGGTATTTGCCGGAGGCCGTCTGATTGCGGATGACTCGCCGCGCCGCATTTTCCAGGATGAAAGCGTGGTATCGCAGGCGAACTTAAGAAAGCCGGTCCTGATGGATGTGTGCAGCCGGCTGGCGGCCCATGGGCTTGTGCCTGACGGTTCATATGCAAAAGATGCAGAGGAACTGGAACGGCTGCTGTGCCGGCAGCAGGAAGCAGGCAGTTTGAAAATGAGAGCCGACGGCGTTAAATGTATTTGACAGCCGGAGCCGTTTTCGTGTACAATAGAATTACGCAAGAGGTGCCTGTGAAATTCTCCGCAGGATAATAGGGAAAAGGGTGAAAATCCCTTACGGTCCCGCCGCTGTAAAAGAGGAGCAGGGCTCGATAAATCACTGGGTAACCGGGAAGATGAGCTGCTGTGATGAACCTTGAGTCAGAAGACCTGCCTGTTGCGATACGATGCGTCCGGTTACGAGCGATGACCGGAGGCCGAAGCCTTTTTTTGCGTCCGGAAAACCGGAGATCTCTGTGAAGACAGGGGATAAGAGCGAAGAAGAGGCTGTCGTCAAAGTACCGGTCTGATGAGTGGGAATCATCGGATGAGGTGCTTATTTTTTTTGAAGGGAGAATAGAGATGACGAAGAAAGAAAAAAGAATCATGACACTTGCAGTCGCATTTGCATTTACGTTCGGCGTTTTGCCTGTCTCGTATGCGATGCACATTATGGAGGGGTATCTGCCTTTGGGCTACTGCCTGGTATGGGGAGCTGTCTGTGTGCCGTTCCTGGCCGCCGGATTTTTTTCCATCCGCCGTACACTGGGTGAAAACAGAAAGAACATCACCGTGCTTGCCATGGCCGGGGCGTTTATTTTTGTGATTTCGTCCCTGAAGATTCCATCTGTTACGGGCAGCTGCTCCCATATGACCGGAACCGGTCTCGGGGCGATCCTGTTTGGGCCGTCGGCAGTGAGCATCCTTGGAATTATCGTATTGATTTTCCAGGCGGTTTTACTGGCACACGGGGGACTCACCACGCTGGGTGCCAATACCTTCTCTATGGCGGTTGCTGGTCCGTTCGTGGCTTTTGGGATCTATAAATTATGCGGAAAGTTAAAGGTAAACCGCTACGTATCCGTATTTCTTGCGGCTGCCCTTGGCGATCTGTTTACATACTGCGTTACCAGCCTTCAGCTGGCGCTGGCCTATCCTGCAGAGCAGGGCGGTGTGGCTCTGTCTGCGGCGAAGTTTTTAGGCGTGTTTGCGCCGACACAGCTGCCGCTGGCCATCATTGAGGGACTTCTCACCACTGTTATCATCATAGCGCTGGAATCCTACGCCGGACCGGAGCTTTCCAGTATCGGATTTGCAAAGGAGGCAAAATAAGATGGATAAGAATAAAAAAATGATTGTAACCGTTTTACTGGCCATTGCCTGCCTGATCGCAATTATTCCGCTATTCGCGTTAAAAGGCGCAGAATTCGGCGGATCCGACGATGCGGGAAGCCAGATGGTGGCGGAGATCCGTGGAGAAGAGTATGAGCCGTGGTTCACCCCGGTAATGGAAACCCTGATTCAGGGCGAACTCCCGGGCGAGGTGGAAAGCCTGCTGTTCTGCATTCAGACTGGAATCGGCGTCGGCATCATGGCCTTTGTCATGGGACGTTTCGTAGAGCGGAAGAAATGGATGACAAAAAAAGAAAATAAATAAAACAAGCAGTTTTATAGAGCCGGGAAATTCCTTCTGATAGAATTTCCCGGCTTATTTTTGGCCTCCGGCTGCAAGCCTGACAGCCAGAAGGCGTGAACGGGAGATAAAAGGAAGTAGAATGGAAAAAACTGGACTGTCGGAAAGTATGCAGGCAGCAAGAAATGTGACAAAAATGTTCTTGTTTTCTGGTATGATAGAGAAAAGACAGGAGGCGGGGATTATGGCGAGTGAATTGGAGGCTGCGAATTACGATAAGGCGGCCGACAGGAATGGTAAGATGGGGAGCAGAATGGGTGACAAATGGAGTGACAAGATGAATCACACACCAACTAATATAGAAGAAATAGCTGCAGTCATTGACTATATCGAAGAACATCTGATGGAGTATCGGCTGGATTTAGAAAGTATTGCTGCGGCTTTCAACTATTCCAGATACCATTTGCACCGCATGTTTGCATCTGTTACCGGTTTTCCCATGCATACCTATCTTATGAGGCGCAGGCTGACTGAGGCGGCCCGGATGCTGGTGTTTTCGGAACTGCCTGTTCTGGAAATTGCGCTGGCTTCCGGATACGAAACGCAGCGCTCGTTTTCAAGGGCGTTTCAGAAGTATTTTAAACACAGTCCATCCCAATACCGGAAGAAGGGTGATTTCTTCCCGCTGCAGCTGAAATACGATGCCTCCCGCCGGGAAAAACTGCGGGGGGACAGGATACTTGAGGTGGCCATGACGGAGGCAAAGACGATATCCATCGTCGGCTGCTGCGGTTCCACAAAGGGCGGTTTCTCTGTAATCGGTAGGTGCTGGAGGCGGCTTCATGCGAAAAAGGACCGGATCTCCGGCCGCACGGACGAGGAATTTCTGATTGGGGTAAATGACTACTCTTATTATCCCTGCCAGGGAATGGATAAGGTGTTCCGGTATATTGCGGGAGCAGAGGTCGCCGAAGAACACACGGTTCCCAGGGGAATGCAGGAATTTACACTCCCAGCCGGCCGTTATGCTGTGTTTTCCTTCCGCGGAAGGAATGAGGACAGCCTTCAGCCGGCGGTGGAATACATCTATGGGGAGTGGTTTCCTGAATCCACCTGTCGGTTTGACGACGGCAGACGGTATGATTTTGCAAGGTATGGGGAACGGTTGGACGAAAAGGGGGAAAGTGATATTCAGTTATGGGTGCCGGTTATCTGAGCACCCATTTTTTCATCCATAGGAAAGTTTGTCCTATGAATGAAATAAACTCCGGGGGACAGCGTGCCCCCGCTCTGTTCCTCCTCAGATCAGTCAGATAAATTGATTCCCGTAATCATCATCGTTCCATTTACATCATTGAACACAACCGCCCCGTTTTCGCCCATCATTACGCCAGCGCCGTAGGAGTCAAGCTGCGATTCCTGTACTGCCGCGATGGTGTCCTTCATCTTCTGGGTAAACAGAGTATCTGAGCCGAGGGCGATCAGGTCATCCCGTGTCTCAAGCTCGCGGCCATCCCCTGATTCCAGGGATATGTAGACCGGATAGCCGCAGAGATCTGCAAAACCTTCCAGATCAGACGATGCAACCGCCTTTTTTATTTTTAAAGCAAATGCGGCCGCTCTCCCGGATTCTGTTTCTGAAGCGTTTTCTTCCTCCGTTTCAATGGACTGCTCCGAAGGCGAAAGGGAAGCTTCCTCGATATCATCAATTGAAGTTTCCTCGCTATCTGCTGATTCGGCGGAGAAGGTTTCTCCGTTATCCGTATCTTTTTCATATGTAGAAGAGACTGTCTCGGAAGAAGCGGATGACGCCGGTGCAAACGCGCAGCCGGAAATACCCATGGATACTGACAGCGCGAGTGCGGCCAGCCTGATTAAATGCTTCATATAGATAAGCCCTCCTTTTCATGTATTCAGTGGCAGTATATCATTCCGACAGAGCAGAATCAACTTGAGAATGATTCTTATGGATCAGATCTAATGGATTTTTCATCTGAAAATTTCCACCAAGATTAATCTTTTCTATTGTCCTGGAAAATGCTATACTAACATTATCTATTGTCTAAGGAGAGACTGTTAAATGAAAAAATTGATATCATGGAATGTTAATGGCCTGCGCGCCTGCGTAGGTAAAGGTTTTTTAGATTATTTTCACGAAGTTAAGGCGGATATTTTCTGCATACAGGAGAGCAAGCTTTCAGAGGGACAGATTGAACTGGATCTGCCGGGCTACCATCAGTACTGGAATTACGCGGAGAAGAAAGGCTATTCGGGAACTGCCATGTTTACGAAGGAGGCGCCGCTATCTGTTGCGTACGGCATCGGAATAGAGGAACATGATCATGAGGGCCGTGTAATAACGGCGGAATTTCCTGATTATTACGTTGTCACCTGCTACACCCCCAATTCCAAGGACGGGCTGGCGCGCCTGCCATACCGTATGACGTGGGAGGATGCATTTCTTCAGTATCTAAAAGGGCTGGAAGAGAAGAAACCGGTTATTTTCTGCGGTGATTTAAATGTGGCACATAAGGAGATCGACTTGAAGAATCCGAAGACAAACCGGAAGAATGCGGGCTTCACAGACGAAGAGCGCGGCAAGTTTACAGATCTTCTGGAGGCCGGATTTATCGACACCTTCCGCTGGTTCTATCCGGACAGAGAGGAGATTTACTCCTGGTGGTCCTACCGGTTCAGCGCCAGATCCAAGAACGCAGGCTGGAGAATTGACTATTTCTGCGTATCAGAATCGTTAAAGGACAGGCTGGTCAGTGCGGATATCCATACGGAGATACTCGGCTCCGACCATTGCCCGGTGGAACTGGTGATTGAATAGAAGCGTGGATTCTATGGGGCGATGAATAAGGAACGGAGAGACGAATTACAAAGATGAATTTATTAACGATAGAACATTTGACAAAATCATACACCGAGCGGCTGCTCTTTGACGATACCAGCTTCAGCATCAATGAGGGAGAGAAGATCGGCCTTATCGGAATCAATGGAACGGGGAAATCGACGCTTTTGAAGATTGTGGCAGGGCTGGAGGAACCGGACGACGGAAGCGTGGTGCGCGGACGTAATCTGGATATCCGGTTTTTATCTCAAAATCCGAAGTTTCATGACGGCGATACGATCCTGGAAAGCATTGTCCGTGAAAATGAGGGACACGCTCATGTGTGGGACTTAGAGAGCCAGGCAAAGACGATGCTCACAAAGCTGGGATTCACGGATTTTGACGACCGCGTGGAGACCCTTTCGGGAGGCCAGAGAAAACGGGTGGCGCTGGTAAGCGTCCTTCTTTCCACGGCGGATTTACTGGTATTGGACGAACCAACCAACCATCTGGACAGCGCCATGGCGGACTGGCTGGAGACGTATCTGCGCCGGTTTAACGGAGCGCTCTTAATGGTAACTCATGACCGGTATTTCCTGGACAGTGTGACGAACCGGATCGTGGAGCTGGACAAGGGAAAATTATACAGCTATCAGGCCAATTACGAGGGCTATCTGGAACTGAAGGCCCAGCGCCTCGATATGGAACAGGCCACGGAACGCAAACGCCAGTCCCTCTTAAGGGTGGAGCTGGAATGGATGCAGCGCGGCGCACGGGCCAGATCAACCAAGCAGAAGGCCCATATTGAACGGTTTGAAACACTGAGGGATCAGAAGGGGCCGGAGGCGGATCAGAACGTGGAGCTGGACTCCGTTTCCAGCCGGCTGGGCCGCACGACAGTGGAGCTGGAGGACATCAGCAAGGCCTATGGCGACAAGGTTCTGATGAAAGATTTCACCTATATTTTCCTGAAAAATGACCGCATCGGCATCATCGGTCCCAATGGAAGCGGAAAATCCACGCTGATGAAGATTATAGCCGGATGGCTGGAGCCGGACGCGGGTAATGTGACCGTCGGACAGACCGTCAAGATGGGATATTTCTCCCAGGAAAATGAAGCTATGGACGGAAGCGTCAAGGTAATCGACTATATTCGCGGTGCCGCAGAGTATGTGAAGACAAAGGACGGCAGCATCAGCGCGTCTCAGATGCTGGAGCGCTTTCTCTTCCCCTCCAGTGTGCAGTATACGGTGATCGACAAACTTTCGGGAGGAGAGAAACGGCGGTTATATCTGCTTCGCATCCTGATGGAAGCGCCCAACGTCCTGCTTCTGGACGAGCCGACCAATGACCTGGACATTCAGACGCTGACGATTCTTGAGGATTATTTGGACAGCTTTCAGGGAATTGTTATCACGGTCTCCCATGACCGGTATTTCCTGGACCGTGTAGTACGGCGGATCTTTGCATTTGAGGGCGAGGGCCGGGTGACTCAGTATGAGGGCGGTTACACGGATTATCAGGCGGCTTTTGCGGAGAAGTATCCGGAGGGGATGCAGTCAGCGGGAATGGGGACCGGCAAGAAGTCTTCCGATGGAAAAGAGGGGAAGAAGACCACCGAAAAGCCCAAGGGGGAGAAAAAACTCCGGTTCTCATTTAAAGAACAGAGAGAATGGGACACAATAGAGGATACCATAGCAGCTGTGGAAGAAAAGATCGCCGATCTGGACGCACAGATTGAAAAAAGTGTTAGCAATTATACGAAATTGAATGAATTGATGGAAGAAAAGAGAATACAGGAACAGCTTCTCGAAGAAAAGATGGAACGCTGGATGATTCTTAACGATCTGGCGGAACAGATCGAGAAGCAGTAACTCGTCTTATGGCGGACCGCCGGAACGAGAAATGAAACCACCGGCAGATAGAGGAGATAAGCGGTATGGAAGGATATAGAATTGCTAAGCAGGACAACAGAATTTATTCCATGGGACTTACCGGAGTTGATGGCGGGATTCATGTGTGTGTAGCCGCACAGGGAGAGGTGTGTGATCTTCTATTATACCACAGCGGGGAGGAGACAGAATATGCACGGCTGCATTTTCCGCAGGAGGCAAAGCGCGGGGATGTCTGGAACATGACCGTTTTCGGCGATTTTTCAGGGCTGGAGTACTGTTTTGAGCTTGACGGAAAGCTGCTTGCCGACCCTTACGGAAAACAGTTTACCGGAAGAGAGGTCTGGGGTGATTTATCTGCGGCAGAGCGTCCCATGAGATCGCCGGTCGTTGCGGAGGACTTCGACTGGGAGGGAGATAAGCCTTTAAAGATTCCATATGAAGAGATGATTCTTTACCGGGCGCATGTGAGGGGATTTACTAAAAATCCTGTATCCAGAGTGAAAGACAAGGGGACTTTCCGCGGGTTGATTGAAAAGATTCCGTATCTAAAAGAGCTGGGAGTTACGAGTCTGGAGCTTCTCCCTGTAAATGAATTTTCGGAGCTGATGATGCCGGAGCATGTGGATGGAAATCCTTACGCTGTGGATAAACCCACTGGAAAATTGAATTATTGGGGATATACCACCGGTTATTATTTCGCACCGAAGGCTTCCTATTGTTCAGGAAAGGAAAAACACCCGGTAACGGAGTTCAAAAACCTTGTGAAGACGTTTCATAAAGAGGGCCTGGAACTGATTATAGAGCTTTACTTTACTGGGAAGGAAAATCCTGCGTTTGTCCTCGATGCGGTCCGTTACTGGACGGAGGAATTTCATGTGGATGGGGTTCATCTGGTGGGATTTACTCCCAATGATCTGATCGGACGCGACCCGTATTTAAGCGGCACAAAGCTGTTTGCCACCTCCTGGCTCGGTGTTCCGGGCGGGCATGAGAAGCATCTGGCAGAGTATAACGATGGTTTTCTGGTAGACATGCGCCGGGCCTTAAAGGGCGATGAGGATGAGATGAATCATCTGATCTTCCGAAGCAGGCGCAATCCTGCGGAGTTCGGTGTGGTCAATTATATGGCCAATACCAACGGATTTACGCTGATGGACATGGTGTCGTATGATACAAAGCATAATGAGGCTAACGGCGAGGGCAATCAGGACGGCAATCCCTATAATTACTCCTGGAACTGCGGTGTGGAAGGGCACACAAGGCGAAAAAAGATTGTGGAGCTGCGGAAGAAGCAGATCAGGAATGCACTCCTGATGCTGTTCTTAAGCCAGGGAACGCCGCTTCTGCTGGCCGGAGACGAGTTCGGCAATTCCAAGGACGGCAACAACAATTCCTACTGCCAGGACAATGAGGTCTCGTGGCTGAACTGGAATCTTCTGAAAACCAACCGGGATATCTTTGAATTTACGAAGGCGGTGATCGCTTTCCGGAAATGCCATCCGGTATTCCATATGGCCACAGAGCCGAAGGTTATGGATTACTTATCCTGCGGCAGGCCGGATGTTTCCTACCATGGCGTAAAGGCGTGGCGGCCGGAGTTTGAGAATTTCCGGAGGCAGATCGGCATTATGTACTGCGGAGAATATGGAAAGAAACCGGATGGGACCGCGGATGACAGTTTCTTTGTCGCATATAATATGCACTGGGAGCCCCATGCGTTTGATTTGCCCAATCTGCCTAAGAAGCAGAAATGGCATATTGTGTTTAATACCGACGAAAAAGACAGCAATGGAATGTACTCGGAGGTTTCAGTGTCTGCGGATGGCGGTGAGCTGGACGGTGGAATGCCGGTGATGGAGACCAGGCAGTTTGAGGTTCCGCCCAGGACGATTGTGGTGTTTGTGGGTAGATGATAGCGGTAAACGCTTAACAAAGAAGAGCAGGCTTAAGTCTGGACAGATATCAATCTGTCAGGATCTCAGCCTGCTCTTCTTTCTGACTTTTTTAGTCTTCCGGATACACAAGATGCTTCTCATCAATGCCATATAAAACCTGATCCAGGTATTTACCCGCGATATACTTCGCCATCCCCAGATTCATATCGAGGTAGTTTCCGCAGTCTCTGGCAGCGGCCCCGGGGACCTCGCCTTCAAAATCGCGGATGAACTCGAAAAGCTCTGTCATGAGCGGGACGATGTCCTTTGACTCATAATCCCCGGACAGGAGCAGGTAGAAACCGGTGCGGCAGCCCATGGGGCCGAAATAGAGGACACGGGAGCTGTACTCCGCGTGATTCCTTAAAAATGTTGCGCCCAAATGTTCTATGGTATGAATTTCAGCGGTATTGATAACCGGCTCATAATTCGGCTGGGTCATACGTAAATCAAAGGTCGTGACGGTATGGCCGCCGACGGTATCTTTCCTCGAGACATAGATGCCCGGAAGAAGTTTTAAATGATTGATGGTAAAGCTCGTTATTTTATCCATAAAACGTCTCCTTTCAGCAGTTCATAAATACTTGCCTGTATCAGTATAACGGATGGAAACGGGAAATGGAAGGGCAGCTGTCCGCTTTTAACAAATTTCATGCATGAAAAGCAATTTTTAACTCATACCATAGTAGGAGAGATGGGGAAGGAGCGTCAGCATGGAAGAATGGTTTCATTTATCAGAAGAAGAAGCACTGGGGCGCTTAGAGGCGGCGAGATCCGGGCTTTCTTCCCGGGAAGCAGCAGTGCGGAAGGAGGAATTTGGGCCGAATGCCCTTCGGGCGGGGGAAAAACGGAGTGCCCTCCAGGTATTTCTGGACCAGTTTAAGGATCTTCTGGTCATCATTTTAATCATAGCGGCAGTCATCTCCATGATATCGGGAGATGTGGAGAGCACCGCAGTCATATTCGCGGTGCTCCTTTTAAATGCGGTTCTGGGCACCGTAGAACACCAGAAAGCAGAAAAGTCTTTAGACAGTTTAAAATCCCTCTCCGCGCCCATGGCGGGGGTCCTTCGTGACGGCCGGAGGCAGGAGATTCTGTCCTCCGACGTGGTGCCGGGAGATATTCTCCTGTTGGAGGCCGGGGATATGGTGGCGGCAGACGGGCGTCTCCTGGAGACGTATTCCCTGTTAGTGAACGAGAGTTCCCTGACGGGAGAATCCATCAATGTGGAAAAGAAGACAGGAAAGATCAGGACTGAAAAGGTAGCGCTGGCAGAACAGCACAATATGGTATTTTCCGGCTCTCTGGTGGCAGCGGGGCGCGGCACCGTTCTGGTTACCGGCACCGGCATGAACACAGAGATCGGAAGAATCGCCGCGCTGATGAACAGCACAGGGGAGAAAAAGACGCCGCTTCAGATCAGTCTGGATCAGTTCGGCAGCCATCTGGCGGCGGGAATCCTGATCATCTGCGCTCTTGTATTCGGACTCAGCATTTACCGGAAGATGCCGGTGCTGGATTCGCTGATGTTTGCGGTGGCGCTGGCGGTGGCGGCCATACCGGAGGCGCTCAGCTCCATTGTCACCATCGTGCAGGCCATGGGAACGCAGAAAATGGCGAAGGAACACGCGATTATCAAGGACTTAAAGGCCGTGGAGAGCCTGGGATGCGTCTCGGTTATCTGCTCCGACAAGACGGGAACCCTGACACAGAACAGAATGACGGTGGAGGAAGTTTATGTAAACAACCGCCTCTATCCGCCAGAAAATCTCAGCCTGGAAAATCTGGTTCAGCGGTATCTGCTTTATGATGCGGTCCTGACGAATGATGCTTCCTGCGCGGACGGGAAAATGCTGGGTGATCCAACGGAAGCGGCCCTCGTCGTTATGGGGCGGAAACTCGGAATCCAGGAAACAGAGCTGAGGCATTCCATGCCGAGAATCGGAGAACTTCCGTTTGACTCTGACCGGAAGCTGATGACTACCGTGCACCGCATTGACGGCGTGCGGGTGATGTTTACCAAGGGAGCCCTGGATATTCTGCTTCCCCGCTGTGAATCGATCCTGACAGGAGAAGGCGTCCGCGTGATGCGGGAAAATGACCGCCAGCGGATTACTGCGCAAAATCTCGATTTTTCGCGGCAGGGGCTGCGTGTTCTCACCTTTGTATACAAAAAAATGGGAGAAAAGGAGATTCTGACGGAGAAGTCGGAATCCGGATACATATTTTTAGGAATGACAGCGATGATGGACCCGCCTAGACCGGAATCGAAAAATGCAGTCTTAAATGCCAGACGTGCCGGAATCAGGCCGGTCATGATTACGGGGGATCATAAGATCACGGCGGCGGCCATTGCGGAGAAGATCGGAATATTAAACGAAGGCGGAATCGCCGTGAGCGGTCCTGAGCTGGACGACATGGCGGATGAGGAGCTGGACCGGAATCTGGAACGGATCAACGTGTACGCCCGGGTATCCCCGGAGCATAAGATCAGAATCGTCAGCGCATGGCAGCGAAAGGGCCATATTGTGGCCATGACGGGAGACGGCGTCAATGACGCACCCGCTCTTAAGAAGGCCGATATCGGCGTGGCCATGGGAAAGATGGGAACGGAGGTCTCAAAAGACGCGGCTTCCATGATCCTGACGGATGATAATTTTGCTACTATTATCAAGGCCGTAGCCAACGGCCGAAATGTATACCGCAATATCCGAAATGCAATCAAATTCCTGCTGTCCGGCAACATGGCGGGGATTTTAAGCGTCTTGTATACATCCCTGATGGCGCTGCCGACACCATTTGCGCCGGTGCACCTCCTGTTTATCAATCTGGTGACGGATTCCCTTCCGGCCATTGCCATCGGTATGGAGAAAGCGGAACCGGGGCTTCTGACGAAAAAACCGAGAAATCCGAAGGAAGGAATTCTGACGAAACGGTTCATCCTTCAGATTCTCCTCCAGGGGGCGCTCATAGCAGTCTGCACGATGACCGCCTATCATACCGGCCTGGCCACGGGCAGCGAGGCGGCGGCCAGTACCATGGCGTTTTCCACCCTGACCCTGGCGAGACTGTTCCATGGCTTCAACTGCCGCAGCTCTCACTCCATCTTTAAGATTGGCCTGATGAGCAATTTATACAGTATCATGGCGTTTGAGGCGGGGGTGGTGCTTCTGGCCGCGGTTCTGTTTGTGCCTGGGCTTCAGACCCTGTTCTCCGTAGCTGATCTATCGGTGAGACAGCTGCTCACCATTGTTATATTTGCGGTGGTGCCGACACTGGTGATCCAGGCGTTTAAGACGGTGCGGGAGAGTATGCGGTAAAGTCGGGAATCTGATGTATACTTATTAAGCGGCTGTGCTTTAAAAAATAACAGGCGTTCCGGAAATTGGTTTCGGAACGCCTTTCTGCGGCAAAGTAGTACCAAAATCCGCTGGTTTCCAATGCCAGAAATGCTCATATCACCCTTTTTCGGGAGATAACTGTAAATATTAGAAACTACTTGAGAAAAAACACAAAATGCGATACGATAATACTATTATAGTTTTATTCTGTAACGTGGTTATTCAACCTTCAGGAACGGACAGTCCGGGGGAGGAGAAGGGGCCGTTATGCGCGGTGGTCCCGGTAAAATGAAGATTTCGTGACAGGATTACGAAAGGACAAGAGAAGATGAAGTGGAAATACATAGCAAAACGGCTTCTGATTGCCATACCTACTTTTTTAGGGATTACGGTGCTGGCCTATTTTATTCTGAATCTGGCCCCCGGATCACCTCTGGACGCACTTCTTGCGGATCCCAAGATATCTCCTGCGGAACTGGAACGAAAACGGATCGCCCTCGGGCTTGACAAGCCTGTGGTCATCCAGTATTTCAGCTGGCTGAATCTGCTGCTTCATGGGGACTTGGGCTTCTCCTACAGCACCCAGAGACCGGTGGCAGCCATGATCGGAGAGCGTCTTCCGGCTACGGCATGTCTGGCAGGAGCATCGATTCTGCTGTCTCTGATTGTAGCGATTCCCCTGGGAATTTACGCGGCATCCAAACCGAATTCAAAGAGAGATTACGTTTCGGGCGGTATTTCGCTCTTAATGATGGCGACTCCGAACTTCTTTGTGGGTCTGGTGTTTATCTATCTGTTTGCCATCGTATTCAAGATTCTTCCCTCAGGAGGAATGTACGATTCGGCGGGAGTGAAATCAGGAGCGGCACTGATGCGCCATATGATCATGCCCTGTCTTGTGTTGTCCTTCCAGCAGATCGGCGGGTGGGTCCGCCACATGCGCAGCAGTATGCTGGAGGTCATGCAGGAGGACTATATCAGGACCGCTCGATCTAAGGGTCTGAAAAAATGGGGCGTTATCTACAAACATGGATTGAAAAATGCATTGATTCCGGTAATCACGGTGGTGGGTATGTCCATCCCATCGCTGGTCGGCGGCGCCGTAATTACGGAGCAGGTATTCGGATGGCCAGGTGTCGGGTCTTTGATGGTTACCGCCATTAATGGCCGGGATTATCCGGTTATTATGGGAATCACCGTCATGATTGCGGCGGCGGTTCTGATCGCCAATATCTTAACCGATGTGGCCTACGGGCTTTTAGATCCGCGTATCAGCTATAAATAGGAGGGTAGACGAATGAAAAAAAGAGAGAATGAAAGCTACCTTTCCGAGGTACTTAGCAAACTGACGGAGCACAAGATGGCCATGGTTGGACTTTTTGTCATCACTCTGGAGATTATTCTTGTGGTGGTGCTTCCGTTTATCATGCATTTAAATCCTTACGATTCGGATTATACGGCATTTTCCGCGGCGCCGAGCGGTCTCCATATTCTCGGCACGGATGCCATCGGGCGCGATATCTTTGCCAGACTGGTTTACGGAGGCAGAACCTCCCTTCTGGTAGGCTTATTGTCCACCATTATCAGCTGCGCCATCGGCGTCCCGCTGGGACTGATCGCAGGTTACTTCAGGGGCAAGGCGGAGATCGCCATTATGCGTGTGGCAGATATCTTCATGTCCTTCCCATCAATTGTCTTGATCCTGGTGCTGGTGGCGGTGATCGGACCGTCCATCTGGTCGGTTACCATCGTAATCGGCGTGCTGGGCTGGACCCAGTTTGCCAGGCTGATCTATGCCAATGTGCTTTCCGTCTCGGAAAAGGAATATGTGGAGTCTGCGAGGGCGATCGGTACTTCCAATTATAAGATTATTACGAAGTACATTTTGCCGAACTCCTTTGCTCCGATTCTGATCGCCATCACCTTTCAGATGGCCAGCGCGATCTTAATGGAATCATCTTTAAGCTTCCTTGGAATGGGCGTACAGCCGCCGGGAGCCAGCTGGGGCAATATGCTTTATGACGCCCAGTCGATTACGGTTCTTTCCAAACGGCTCTGGATCTGGATGCCGCCGGGAATTGCGCTGCTTATTACGGTACTCAGCATCAATTTCCTGGGAGACGGAATCCGGGATGCTCTGGATCCGAAGATCAAAATTTAAAAAAGGTAATAATGTTATATCTACACATAAAAGGAGGACTCTATGAGAAAGAGTAAGAGTAAAATAACAAGATTGACAGCCATCGTCATGGCGGGGGCCATGGTATTGGGGCTGAGCGCCTGCGGCGGCAAGAGTGCTGACAACGGTACAACGGCAGCAGGAAATTCCGGAACCACTCAGGCGGCGGGAGAAACCACCGCAGCACAGGGGTCAACAGGTGCGGCAGCGGGTGAGAAGGTGATCACGGCTGCGGTCAGCACCGCATGGGATACCATGATGCCCATGAACACTACCAGCAATTATACCCGTATGATCTGTGACCAGATCTATGACCGTCTGACACAGTCCAGGGCAGATGGAACGTATGAGGGACGTCTGGCAAAATCCTGGACGGTGAATGATGATTCCAGCGCAGTAACCTTTGAATTATATGATAATGCCGTGTGGTCGGATGGAGAACCTGTTACAGCGGCGGATGTAGTCTTCAGCTATCAGATGTATTCCGATCCCAGCGTGGATGCCAAGAGCCGTTACCACCTGCAGTATATTGCCGGTGTTGACGATTCCGGTGCGGAGCTTTCCGAGGATTCCATTGAAGTAACCGCCAATGGTGATCATGAAGTGACCTTTAATTTAAAGAGTTCCATGTTCGTGGATACATTCCTTCAGGACATTGATACGGTATTCATTATTCCGAAGCATATTTTTGAAGGCAAGACCGCACAGGAGATTAACTCCCCTGATTTATGGGCAAAGCCTGTAGGCTCCGGTCCATTTATCTATGACAGCGAGATCAACGGGGAAAGAATGGAATTTGTAAAGAATCCAAACTACCACTTAGGTGCACCTAAGATTGACCGCCTCGTAATCCGTGTGACGGATTCTGCATCCATGCTGGCAGGTCTGATCAATGGAGACTTAGATTTAATTGGCTATGGCTCCATTTTGATCGATGACTGGGATCTGGCCAATGAACAGGAAAACCTGGTTGCGGAGTCCATACCGACGACCTCCTATACCACGTTGATCTTTAATACCCAGAAGCCGTATCTGACACAGGAAGTACGCCAGGCCCTGAGTATGGCGATTAACCGACAGGTTCTTGTGGACGCTCTGTTACAGGGCCAGGGCGAGCAGATTGTAACTCCGATTGCGCCGATGAGTCCGTATTACAACAAGGATGTGACTGTATGGTACGATCCTGACAAGGCAAAGACCATGCTGGAAGAAGCGAAGTTCCCCTTTGATCAGACGCTGACTTTCTATATTGCGGCAGGCAATAGTATTACCGAGCGTACAGCGGCCCTGATCGTACAGGATTTACAGAAGGTTGGAGTTAAGGTTCAGATTGAACAGGTGGACTTCCCGACCCTTATGAGCAACATGTTAGACGGCAAGCACGATATGGGAACCATTGGTTCCGGCGGTACCTTAGACCCGAGCGAGAGCCGTGAGATGATTCATCCGGAAAGTTCCGTCAACTTCTGCCAGTTAAGAGATACCGAGATGACTGACTTGATTGACAAGGGCAATGCAGAGCTGACCTTCGAAGCCAGAAAACCATACTTCGATGAGTATCAGGTGATGGTTAAAGAGCGTTCCGCTATGGCTTATCTGTATACAAAGAATACATTAACTGTTCATAACAAGAGAATCACAGGCATCAACGCAGAGAATTTCGATTCCCTGAACTGGTCGGCCTGGAACTGGGATATACAGTAAAAAAACCGCAGAATAAAAGTTAAGAGGGAAAATTTATGGATTCATTGCTTACGGTGGACAATTTATCAGTCCAGTTTAATACAAAAAAAGGAATTAATACAGCGGTTGACGGCATCAGCTTTTCGGTTGGAAAAGGCGAGATACTGGGAATCGTGGGAGAATCGGGCTGCGGTAAGAGCGTAACCAGTTTGTCGATCCTGCGGCTTTTAGGAACGAACGCCCGGATATCCCAGGGAAGTGTTAAGCTGGAAGGCAGGGAACTGCTCTCCCTGTCTGAAGATGATATGTGTAAGATCCGGGGCAATGAGATTGCCATGATTTTCCAGGACCCGATGACGGCGCTCAATCCGACTCTGACCATCGGCGACCAGCTGATCGAGCCTCTGGTGATTCACCAGGGCTTCAACAAGAAGGACGCCAGAAAGGAGGCGGTCGAGGTTCTGAAAAAAGTAGGAATCTCGGCGCCGGAAAAGCGGCTGAAGGAGTATCCTCACCAGCTCTCCGGCGGTATGCGCCAGAGGGTCATGATCGCCATGGCCGTGTCCTGTGCGCCCAAGCTTCTGATCGCGGACGAGCCGACCACGGCGCTTGACGTGACGATTCAGGCTCAGATTCTGGAGCTCATGCTGGATTTAAGGCAGAAGATGGATACGGCGGTCATTCTCATCACCCATGACATGGGCGTAGTGGCTGAGACAGCGGATAATATCCTGGTTCTTTACGCGGGCAAGGTTGTGGAATACGGATCGGTGAAAGAGATATTCAATACACCTAAGCATCCGTATACAAAGGGGCTTTTAAGCTCCATACCGCCTTTGGAAGAGGATGTGGAGGAACTGAACACCATAGAGGGAACGGTGCCCGGGCCAGGACAGATGCCGGTCGGCTGCCGTTTCAGCCCAAGATGCCCTTATGCGGATGAGCGGTGTGTGAAGGAACAGCCGGGAATCTATGAGGCAGGCGGTGCGAAGGTGAGCTGCTTTAGATATGAGGGTGATAACTATGAGAAGTGAGAATCAGGTTTTACTGGAAACGAAAGATTTGAGAAAATATTTTAGCGGGAAAAAGGGGCTGTTTAACTTGAATCCCCCGGTGGTAAAGGCGGTCGACGATATCAACCTGACGATTCACAAAGGCGAGACGCTGGGCCTGGTCGGTGAATCCGGCTGCGGAAAATCCACTCTCGGCAGAACGATTTTGAAGCTGATTCCCATGACCTCCGGTCAGGTGATTTACAACGGGGAAGACATTGCCGCCTATGACAAGAAGCAGATGTGGGAGATGCGCAAGCGGATGCAGATCATCTTCCAGGATCCCTACAGCTCGCTGAATCCGCGAATGACGGTGTATGATCTGGTCAGCGCCCCTCTGGAGGTCTACGGGATCGGAAGCGCCGCAGAGAGGAAGGAGATGGTCATATCCATCTTAAACGATGTGGGACTGGACAAACAGTATTTGAACCGTTTTCCTCATGAATTCTCAGGAGGCCAGCGTCAGAGAATCGGCATAGCCAGGGCTCTGATCCTGAATCCGGAGTTCGTGGTCTGCGACGAGGCGGTATCGGCCCTCGACGTGTCTGTGCGGGCGCAGGTGCTGAACCTGATGAAAAAGATGCAGCAGAAGAGGAATCTCACCTATTTATTTATATCCCACGATTTGAGCGTGGTTCGCCACGTCAGCGACCGTGTGGCGGTTATGTATCTGGGAAGTGTGGTTGAGATCGCTGACAAGCAGGATTTATACGGAGCGCCGCTCCATCCCTATACCAGGGCGCTGCTCTCCGCCATACCCATTCCGGACGCCAACAGAAAGCGCAACCGCATTATATTGGAGGGAGACGTTCCCAGCGCCTATAATCCGCCTTCCGGTTGTAAGTTCCACACCCGCTGTCCCTATGCGACAAACCGGTGCCGGGAAGAGGTTCCGGTATTAAGAGATATGGGCAGCGGCCATAGTGTGGCGTGTCACTTTCCGCTGAATGAAGGTTTTTCTTGACATAAGCCCTAACCCGGTGGTACTATAATCATAGTTTATATAGAAACCTTAGAGATGACAGAGCAGGTTAAACACACGGGGCCGTAAACCCCGTTGTTTTGCCGGCTCTTTCCTTGTTTATCAGGTGCTGCACGCTGTTTGGGTGCTGCATGCTCCTTAAACGGGAAAAGCCGCGGGGATATGGCTGTCCGTTATACGGGGGACCGGGCGGTCATCTCAGAAACGGCCGTGACGGCTGCCATTTATTATTACAGCAACCTGTGCGCAGAGTGTGCGGGGGCGCGTTACCAGAAGGGAGAAGAAACATGGGGAAGTATGTCATTGCATTGGACCAGGGGACGACAAGCTCCAGATGTATCCTGTTTGATGAGCAGGGAACGATCTGCAGCGTGGCGCAGAAGGAGTTTACACAGATCTTTCCGCAGCCGGGCTGGGTGGAGCATAATCCGATGGAGATCTGGTCATCCCAGTTGTCCGTAACCATGGAGGCGATGGGGAAAATAGGGGCGCATTACAGCGACATTGCAGCCATCGGCATCACGAATCAGCGTGAGACGACCATCGTATGGGATAAGGAGACCGGAGAACCGGTTTACAACGCCATCGTGTGGCAGTGCCGCAGGACGGCGGACCGCATTGAAGAATTGAAAAAAGACGAGCTTGCGAACCGGATTCGGGAGAAGACCGGCCTGATTCCGGATGCCTATTTTTCGGGAAGCAAGATCGAATGGATCTTAGATCACGTGGAAGGCGCCAGGGAACGGGCAGAGCGGGGAGAGCTGCTGTTTGGAACCGTGGATACGTGGCTGATCTGGAACCTGACCAAGGGCTGTATCCATGTGACCGATTATACGAACGCATCGAGAACCATGCTGTTTGACATTCACAGGAGATGCTGGGATGACGAGATTCTGGAGTATTTCGGAATTCCCAGGTGCATGCTTCCGGATGTGAAGCCTTCCAGCTGCGTTTATGGCTATACATCCTCCGATGTGATGGGCGGAAAGATTCCGATCGCCGGAGCGGCCGGAGATCAGCAGGCGGCGCTGTTCGGCCAGTGCTGTTTTGACGAGGGCGAAGTGAAGAATACATATGGAACCGGATGCTTCCTGCTTATGAATACAGGGGAAAAAGCAGTCCACTCACAGAATGGCCTTCTTACCACCATTGCGGCCAGCGACGGGAACGAGGTGCGTTACGCGCTGGAGGGCAGTGTCTTCGTGGCGGGAGCCGCGGTACAGTGGCTGAGAGACGAGATGCGTATGGTGAGAAGCGCGCCGCAGACGGAGGAATACTGTACTGCGGTAGCCGATACGGGCGGCGTCTATGTGGTGCCTGCTTTTGCCGGTCTGGGAGCGCCCTATTGGGACCAGTATGCCAGGGGGACCATCGTAGGGGTGACCCGCGGTACCAGCAAGGAGCAGTTTATCCGTGCCACCGTGGAATCCATGGCATACCAGGTGTACGACTTAATCGAGGCCATGCAGCAGGATTCCGGTATCTGCTTAAGACAGCTTCGGGTAGACGGCGGCGCCTGCGCCAATAACTTCCTGATGCAGTTCCAGGCAGACCTTTTAAATACCGCCATTATCCGTCCGGACTGTATCGAGACCACCGCGCTGGGAGCTGCCTATCTGGCGGGTCTTGCCGTGGGTTACTGGAAGGACAAGGAAGAGATCAGAAAGAACTGGAAGGTGTCCAGGGCGTTTGAGAGCGGCATGGAGGAGGAACAGCGCCGCCGCCTCGTAAAGGGCTGGAAGCGGGCGATCAAGTGTGCGCTGTGCTGGGCAGAGGAAGAGTAAAGTAAGAAGCATTTGTACTTGACACCGGTCACCGGGTGTGATAGCATGAAACTAAATATGAAACCTTGAGACGACAGAGTAAGGTAGATAGACGGAGGTAATCCGTTTGTTTCCCTTACTCTTTTTGCGTAGAAGGAAAAGGTTCTTACTCCGCAAAACGCTTCGTTTCACAGGAACGAGAGGATCAATCAGGAGGAATGAAAATGGAAAGTTTGAATTACGATGCGGTCATCATTGGCGGCGGGGTAACCGGATGCGCGGTAGCCAGGGAACTGTCCCGCTACGAGCTGTCGGTCTGTGTACTGGAAAAGGAAGAGGATGTGTGCTCGGGAACGTCGAAAGCCAACAGCGCCATCGCTCACGCCGGGCATGATGCCACGCCAGGCTCCTTAAAGGCGAAATTCAATGTACAGGGAAGCCAGATGATGGAACCGCTCTCGAAGGAACTGGATTTTGACTACGTGAGAAATGGTTCTCTCGTTCTCTGCTTCTCAAACGACGATCTCCCGGCGCTTAAAGAGCTCCTGGAAAAGGGAAAACGCAATGGGGTCCAGGGACTGGAGATTATCTCCGGCGATGAAGTCAGAAAGATGGAACCTAACGTGACAGATACCGTGGTGGCGGCACTCTACGCACCGACCGGAGGAATTGTCTGCCCCTTTGGCCTTACCATCGCGCTGGCCGAAAACGCAGCGGACAACGGAGTGGAATTCAAATTTCTGACTGAAGTAAATGAGATTAAGAAAGACGGAGAAGGCTACATCCTGGAGACAGGAAAGGGAGCCATAACGACGAAATATATTATCAATGCCGCAGGCGTTTACGCGGACCGCTTCCACAACATGGTCAGCGGAAATAAGATACATATTACCCCGCGTAAGGGCGACTACTGCCTGCTGGACAAAGAAGCGGGCGGCCATGTGAGCCATACCATTTTCCAGCTTCCGGGTAAATTGGGAAAGGGCGTTCTGGTATCACCGACGGTTCATGGCAACCTGCTTACCGGACCGACCGCTGTGGATATCGAGGATAAGGAAGGCAGCGCCACAACGGCGGAAGAGCTGGCATTTGTCATAGAGAAGTCTTCCATCGGCGTAAAGAACGTTCCGTTCCGTCAGGTCATTACATCTTTCTCCGGTCTCCGGGCCCATGAGGATGGCGATGATTTTATTATCGGTGAAGCGGAGGATGCACCGGGGTTCTTCGACGCGGCAGGCATCGAATCTCCGGGTCTTACCAGTGCACCGGCCATCGGCGTCTATCTGGCAGAGCTTGTAGCCGGCAAGGCGGGAGCCGTTCAGAAGAAGGACTGGAAGCGGGAGCGCAGGGGCATTGTCCGTCCGGAGAAGATGAGCGTGGAAGAGAGGGCGGAGCTGATCCGTCAGAGACCGGAATACGGCACGATCATCTGCCGCTGTGAAGGGGTCAGTGAAGGTGAGATCATTGATTCCATAAGAAGAACGCTGGGAGCGGTGTCGCTGGACGGCGTGAAGCGCAGGGTCAGACAGGGCATGGGAAGATGCCAGGCCGGCTTTTGTACGCCGAGGACCATGGAGATCCTGTCCCGAGAGCTTGGAATTACAATGGAAGAAGTCTGCAAAAATGCGCCCGGATCCAATATGCTGACCGGTCAGAAATAAGGGGGAGAATGATATGACACAACATGATATCGTAATCATCGGAGGCGGCCCGGCCGGGCTGGCGGCAGCGGTTGCCGCAAAACGGGCAGGAGCGGAAGATATCCTGATTCTGGAGAGGGACAGCTGCCTGGGAGGTATCTTAAACCAGTGTATCCACAACGGATTCGGACTTCACACGTTTAAGGAAGAGCTGACCGGACCGGAGTATGCGGCACGCTATATTGACATGGTAAAAGAGGAGAAGATCCCCTACAAATTAAATACCATGGTCATTGATATCAATAAAGAGAAGGAAATCACTGTCATCAACCGGGAAGACGGATTGCATGTAATCAAGGCTAAGGCCATCATCCTGGCCATGGGCTGCCGGGAACGTCCGCGCGGCGCCTTAAACATCCCGGGTTACCGTCCGGCGGGAATCTATTCGGCGGGCACGGCGCAGCGCCTCATGAACATCGAGGGCTTCAGCGTGGGCCGTGAGGTCGTGATTCTGGGTTCCGGCGATATCGGACTCATTATGGCAAGAAGAATGACGCTGGAAGGTGCAAAGGTGAAGGTCGTTGCGGAGCTGATGCCTTATTCCGGCGGTTTAAAGAGAAATATCGTTCAGTGTCTCGACGACTACGGCATCCCGCTGAAGCTCAGCCACACCGTGATTGATATCCAGGGAAAAGAGCGGGTAACCGGAATTACCCTGGCAAAGGTAGACGAGAACCGGAAACCGATTCCGGGGACAGAGGAATACTATAGCTGCGATACCCTTCTTCTCTCCGTGGGACTGATCCCGGAAAATGAGCTTACCAAGGGCATCGGCGCATCCATGAACCGGGTGACTCAGGGGCCGAATGTCAATGATCAGCTGGAGACTGATACCAGCGGCGTGTTTGCCTGCGGCAACGTGCTTCATGTACATGATCTGGTTGATTACGTTTCCGAGGAGGCGACTCTGGCCGGCTCCAATGCCGCAGCGTATGTGGGAGCGGGAAGTGAAAAGCAGACGGGTCATATCGTTCACCTGAAAGCGGAAAACGGGGTTCGTTACACGGTTCCCCAGGCGATTGATATCGATCATATGAATGACAAGGTTACGGTGAGATTCCGTGTGGCCGATGTCTATAAGGACCGCTTTATCAGCGTCTATTACGACGGTGTGCGCGTGTCGAAAAAGAAGAAAAAAGTCCTCGCGCCAGGTGAGATGGAGCAGGTCGTGTTAAAGAAAGACAGCTTTTCCGGCTGCTCCGACTTAAAAAATATTGTGATTTGTACGGAGGTGGAGTAAAATGGAGGTTAGAGAGTTAATCTGTATCGGCTGCCCGCTTGGCTGTCCACTGACGGTTCGTCTGGAAGGAGGCGAGGTGGAGGTCTCCGGCAATACGTGTGTGAGAGGCGCCGATTACGCAAAGAAGGAAGTATTAAGCCCCACCAGGATCGTTACCTCTTCCGTTCACGTGGATGGCGGAACCATCGAGATGGTATCCGTTAAGACGGAACATGATATACCGAAGGGTAAGATCTTCGAATGCATGGATGAGATACGTAAGGTGACGATTCCGGCCCCTGTGAAGATCGGTGATGTGGTGATAGCGGACTGCGCCGGAACGGGAGTATCCATCGTGGCGACGAAGAACGTGGAGGCAGTAATTGCATAAAAGACCTTAAGCAGAAAGGAATCAGAAGACATATGAGATGGAATATCAACAGATTTTTTAATCCGGAGAACCGGTTCTGGGCATTTATGGAGAGGGTGACGGATATCTGTGTTCTCTGTTTCTTCTGGTTCCTTTTCAGCATCCCGGTGGTGACTGCGGGCGCGGCGACCACCGCCCTGTTTCAGTATACGCTTCGTCTGACGGCGGACGAGGAGGGATACGTCTGGAAGACCTTCCGGGAGGGCTTTAAGAAGAATTTTGGCCAGGCCACCATTCTCTGGATCGGCGCAGTCCTCGTGGGGGCATTTCTGGTGTTTGATTTATGGTGCTGCCAGTTTCTCGCCCCGCTGGGGCCGGTTCGCTTCTTTGCATTTTTCCTGTTGATCGGCGCTATTTTTGTCTATTTATTAACAATGATTTATCTGTTTCCCCTGCTCGCTTTCTTTCATGTCGATACCAGAAAGGTGATAAGGGATTCTTTCGTCATGTCCGTCGGAAATCTTCACGTTTCTGTAACAATCCTTGTGATATATGGAATTACAGCAGTTGTAACGTATTTCTTCCCCATGCTTTTTATGTTCTGGTTTGCCCTTGGCAGCTATGTGGCATCATTTTTTTATCGTTTTATTTTCTATAAATACATAAAAGATGACGAAGTGTAAGTGGTAAAAATTGTTAAAAAAAAGTCAATTTTTATGAAAACAAAATAAAAAGTGAAAAGAAAAAATAAAAAAATTATGCAAAATAGATAAATAATTACTTGCATAATGGAATAATCTATGATACCATAGTTCTATCAGAAAAGAATATGGGTTGCTTGAGAGAGACTGAGATCGGAGCAAGTGTAGGATGCATATGAGCAATATGCTTTCGGCGCATGCACAATCTCTTTTTTATTGCTGTTTTTTCGCCGGGAGGAGTCGTAACCTTTGGGCGGAAGGGTCTCAGAGGGCAACGGAAGGGAGTCGTAAAAGACATGAAAAAAAGGGGTATCGCATTATTAATGGTGGCTGCAATGATGGCAGGAACACTGAGTGGTTGCAGCGGCGGAGGTTCCACCGGCAAGGCTTTAGCAGGCGCGCAGACAGAGGCACAGACCGTGGCGGAGGTAGATCCGTCCCTGTATGAGGTGACGGAGCCGATCACCATCAAGTGGTGGCACGCGCTGGAGGAACAGTATTCCGAGACCGTGCAGAAGGTCGTGGACGACTTCAACAAATCACAGGATATGATCACAGTGGAAGCTGAGTACATCGGAAGCTACAAGAAATTAAATGAGGCTCTGGTAGCGGCCCATGCGGCGGGGACCGATCTTCCGGCAATTACGGTTGCCAATACTCCTTACGTGGCGGAATATGGTGCAGGCGGTCTGACTGAGGACTTAACACCCTATATCCAGGCCAGCGGCTATGATTTAAAGGACTTCGGCGAAGGCATGATAACGGCTTCCAGCTACAACGGCAAGCAGGTATCCCTTCCCTTCCTGATCTCTACGCAGATCGTTTACTACAACAAAGATATGGCGGATGAGCTGGGCATTGATATTCCGGAAAAGTGGGATGACATGGATGCGTTCCTTGAGAAGACCTCCAAGGTCAATGCGGACGGAACGACGGCGGTATACGGAACCATTATGCCGGGGTGGGATCAGTGGTATTACGAGACCTTCTACTTAAATCAGGGTGTGAAGATCATCAATGATGACCAGGTAACCACGGACTTAGGCGATGAGAAGGCGGTGGAGATCGCGGCCAAGATTAAAGAATGGTGCGATAAGGGCTATACATACTGGACAGGGACCGCGGATGACGCGTCCTCCATCATGCGTCAGCACTTTATCGACGGCGAGGCATTTTCCGTTGTACATACAAGCTCCCTGTATACGAACTATTTGAGCCAGTGTAATTTCGAGATCGGTATGGCATGGCTTCCGGGAGGCGAGACGAAGAACCAGGAGATCGGCGGCTGCGTGCTGTTAATCCCATCCAAGAACGATCAGGCGACGAAGAACGCGGCATGGCAGTTTATGCAGTACTTATGCAGCAAGGAAGTAAACTTAACATGGGCAAGAGGAACCGGATATATCCCGACCAGGAAGTCCGTACTCACAACCGATGAAGGCAAGGCATTCTTAGAGGAGAAGCCGGCATTCCAGTGTATTTTCGATAATCTGGACCTGATTCAGCCGAGAATCCAGCACAAGGCATGGTCCCAGATGGCTAATATCTGGAAGAACGACATGGCACAGCTCATGCTGGAGGGCGGAGACGCGCAGGAATCCATGGAAAAGATGGCCGAGGAAATTGATGACGTATTAGGAGATTCCTGATGCAGTCAGGCGGGGGTATCATATGAAAGAGAAAAAACATATCAATCCAAGAAAAGTATCCGCAATGAAGGATTTTGCCTGTGTACTTCCGGTATTGATTTTCCTGGCGGTATTTACCTACTATCCGATCGCGGAGCTGTTCCGGATCAGCTTTACCGACTGGAACATGTTAAATGATACGTGGCATTATGTAGGCTTTAAGAACTGGAAATGGCTGTTCGGGGGTTCCGGAACCAAGTATCTCTGGAACTCCCTGAAGGTCACGATTCTCTATTCGGCCGGCGAGATCTTCATCACGCTGGTGGGGGGCATGATCTTCGCCCTGATCTTTAACCGTATGACGAAGGGGTTCTCCGCCATGAGAGCCATCGTCTTTATGCCGAAATACGTGGCGATGTCCTCCGCAGCCGTTGTGTTCTTATGGATTTTAAATACGGACGGCGGTATCTTAAACTACCTCTTATCCCTGGTTGGAATCAGTAAAGTGGACTGGCTGGGCAACCGCCACACCGCTCTGCTCTCGGTCCTGATGCTGACCGGATGGCGGTGCGTGGGATATGGAATGATGGTGTATTTGTCTGCCATGATGGGTATTTCCACGGACTATTACGAAGCGGCCTCCCTGGATGGGGCCAATGCGATACAGCGGTTCTTTAAGATTACGATTCCGATGCTGTCGCCGACCACGCTGTTTTTATTTGTCACCACCTTCCTTTCTTCCATGAAGGTGTTCCAGTCTGTAGATATCCTGACACAGGGCGGCCCGTACCGTTCGACTGAAGTGTTCGTGTATAACATTTACCGTTATGCGATGGAAGACTTCCGGATGGACCGCGCTTCCACAGTGGCGATCTTCTTCTTCCTGCTTCTGCTGGTGGTGACGGTGGCTACCATGAAGGTATCTAACGGCAACGTGACGTACGATTCATAGGGGGGACAACATGGAGAAACATACAATGAAGGACGGACGGGATATTAACCGTACCGCCAGGAGAAAAAAGGCGACGATTACGGCAGTCCAGTGGGGTCTTGCCATCATCGTCCTGATTATCATCGTGTTCCCGATCTACTGGATGCTGGTATCCTCCGTGAAATCCCAGGAGGAGATTCTGCTTCCGGTACCGACCTTATGGCCGAAGGAATTCCACTTCGAGAACTATATCAATGTATTAAAAAAAGGCAATTTCGCCAGATACTATTTCAATACGGCTGTCATGACGGCCGGTATCCTGATCGGACAGGTCGTGACCGGTATCTTCGCGGGCTACGGATTTTCCAAGGGCAGATTTAAAGGCCAGAATTTCTGCTTTATCATCGTTCTGGGCGCCCTGATGATTCCGCTTCAGGTTACGTTTATTCCGATCTATATCATGATGGCAAACTGGGGAATGTCAGATACCTTCTTAGGTCTGATTCTTCCGGAAGCCGTGTCGCCGTATTACATCTTCATGCTGCGCCAGACCTTTATGGCAATTGACGACAGCTATATCGAGGCGGCCAGAATCGACGGGCTGGGCCGTGTGGGGATTATCACGAAGATTTTGGCTCCCATGTGCCGCTCCACGTTATTTACGGTTACACTGGTGACCTTCACCAATGGCTGGAACGCTTACTTCTGGCCGAAGATCATCGCCAAGGGTGAGAAGCGCCGTGTGCTTACAGTCGGACTTGCCTATTTAAAGAATACCTTTGCCGGTGCTGAATCCATGAACAACCATGAGATCATGGCCGGCGCGGTGATGGCGGTTGTACCTGTCATCATCCTGTTCTTCATTTTCCAGAAATACATGCTGACCGGATACTCCAAGGCAGCCATGAAATAAGAAACCGGGGGAATCAACATGAAAGTATACGCACACAGAGGTTACAGCGGAAGATATCCGGAGAACACCATGCTGTCGTTTCAGAAGGCGGCAGAGACCGGATGCGACGGAATCGAGCTGGATGTGCAGCTGACCAGGGACGGTACCGTGGTGGTGATCCATGACGAAGCCGTTGACCGGACGACAGATGGAACGGGCCTGGTGAAGGATTATACCTTTGAGGAGTTAAGAAAGCTGGACGCAGGAACAATTAAGGGAGGCCGATACGGCTTCTGCCCGGTTCCCTCCTTTGAGGAGTACTGTGAATGGGCCAGCCAGTACGGGTTTGTGACAAATGTGGAGATTAAGACCGGGGTGTACTATTATGAAGATATTGAGGAAAAGACCCTGGAGATTATTAAGAAGTACCATTTAGAGGACAGAGTCATGTTCTCGTCCTTCAACCACCTGTCTCTGGAGCGGATGAAGGAGCTGGCGCCGGATATTCCGCGCGGAGCCTTACTGGAGCATGCCGGTTTAGGAAATGCGGGGTATTACTGCAGCCGCTGCGGTTATGCCTGTTACCACCCGGGGATCAGGGGACTTACGGAGGAGACCGTCAGAAACTGCAGGGACCATGGAATCGGTGTAAATGTCTGGACCATCAACGACATGGAAAGCCTGGAGAACACTTACGAGTGGGGCTGCAGCGGAATCTTTACGAACTACCCGGAGATCTGCAAGAGCTGGCTGGATCATAAAGGCTGACTGCAGAGACCGGAAGCTGCCGGTTAAAAAATAAAAGAAATAAGGATTTAAGACGATTTAACCGTTTTAAATCCTTATTTGATATGAGAAAGGGACTTTATATGAAACGCGGTATGGAAGTACAGGGCTTTTTGTGCAGGCAATTTTCACAGAAATGACAAAAATTCGGATTCTTACTTGACTCTGTGGAAAAGGATTGCTAAAGTATAAGAAGTTGGGAAAAAATTTCCGGCCGTCTTCGGATGCGCCGCGGACGCGGTTTCGCCGTATACGGGAAAACCGTGGTTCATGTAAGGGAGGAAGTACGTTGAAGTTACTGACATATGAAGTTGACAGAAGAAAAGATATCGGGGTTATGAGCAAGGATGAGATGTGGGTATATCCGCTTCGGGCATTCGGCATGGAATATACGAGTATGATGGAAGTCGTAAAGGGGTTCAGCCAGTCGGAAAAGGATCTGCTGGAGCACGTATCCGGTTTGGAACCGTACGGCATCACAGGGGCGGCTATGCGCTCTGAGGTGAGGATTCTGGCTCCGATCGAGGCGCCGGAACAGGATATTATCTGTCTTGGGCTTAACTACATGGAGCATGCGGAAGAATCTGCCAGATTTAAGAAGGAAGCATTTGACGGAGTGCGGAAGGAAGCGGTCTATTTCTCCAAGAGGGTAAACCGGACGGTTGGCCCGGATGGGGAGATTTCCAGTCACAGCGATATCGTGGACAGTCTCGATTATGAGGCGGAGCTTGGCGTAATCATCGGAAAGGAGGCTTACCGGGTTCCGAAGGAGCAGGTCAGGGACCATATCTTTGGATACACAATTATTAACGATGTGAGCGCGCGCAATGTGCAGAACGCCCACAAGCAGTGGTATTTTGGAAAGAGTCTGGACGGTTTTACACCGATGGGACCGTGTATTCTGACCGCGGACAGCGTGGAATACCCGCCGAAGTTCCCGATTCGATCCCTCGTAAATGGTGAGGTGCGGCAGGAGAGCAATACAGAGCGGATGATTTTTGATATCGATCATATTGTAAGTGAGTTATCCATGGGAATGACGCTGAAGGCGGGTACCATCATTTCCACAGGAACGCCATCCGGAGTCGGAATGGGCTTTACGCCGCCGAAGTTTTTAAAGGCCGGTGATGTGGTGGAGTGTGTGATCGATGGGATCGGTTCTATCAAGAATACGGTTTCTGAGTAGATTAGAGCGTGTCTAAAAAAGAATAGAATAAAAACCTTTGAGAGAAAGAGTAAGGGATAGAAACGAATGAATTTCGTTTTATTTCCTTGCTCTTTTTGACGTTTCCGTGCAGCAATACGCGTGCTGGCGGTCACGGGGGAACAGTTACTATAAATGGGAACAGGGGGCAAAAAAATGCAGGGATATTTAGCAGGGGTAAGTGAAGGCACCAGGGTATTGCTGATTCTGTCAGTGATCCTGTTTGCCGGTTTTATTATGACGCGGCTGACCAATACGCTGAATTTGCCAAAGGTCAGCGGTTACATTATGGCAGGAATCTTAATCGGGCCATGCGGGTTAAATCTAATACCGGTAGAGATTATCGGCCACATGGGGTTTGTCAGCGATCTGGCGCTGGCGTTTATTGCATTCGGGGTCGGAAAGTTTTTTAAGAAGGAAGTGCTGTTAAAGACGGGAAGCCGGATTATCATCATTACGCTTTTCGAGGCCCTGCTGGCCGGCGTGCTGGTAACGCTGTTCTGTGTGGGCGTCTTCAAGATGGAGTGGAATTTTGCGTTGATTCTGGGCGCAATCGCGACGGCGACAGCACCGGCCAGCACGATGATGACAATTAACCAGTATAAGGCAAAGGGAGAATTTGTCAATACGCTGCTACAGATCGTGGCCCTGGATGATGTGGTCTGCCTGCTGGCGTTCAGTATTGTGGCAGGCATTGCCGGACGAACGGGAAATGAAGAGCTGACCATGTCCACGGTCCTGATGCCGGTGGTCTATAATATCCTGGCTTTGGGACTGGGATTTTTCTGTGGTTACTTCTTGAGCAGGCTTTTGATACCGGCCAGAAGCAAGGACAACAGGCTGATTCTGGCTATTGCCATGCTTCTGGGGATATCTGGTATCTGCGCGTCACTCGATATTTCGCCGCTGCTGTCCTGCATGATCTTCGGCGCGTCGTATATCAATCTTACCAGCGATAAGAAGCTGTACCGGCAGATTAATAACTTTACGCCTCCAGTCATGTCCATATTCTTTATCATGTCGGGCATGAATCTGGATCTGTCTGCGCTGACCACTGTGGGCACGGTGGGTCTGGCATACTTTATCGTGAGGATTATCGGGAAGTATCTGGGAACGTATATCAGCTGCCTGATTACGGGAACCAGCAGGGAAATTCGAAATTATATGGGCCTGGCACTGATCCCTCAGGCCGGTGTCGCCATCGGTCTGGCGTTTCTGGGACAGAGGCTGCTTCCCGAGGAGATGGGGAAACTGCTTCTGACCATTATTCTCTCTTCTTCCGTCCTCTATGAGATGGTAGGGCCGGTCTGCGCCAAGATGTCCCTGTTCCTCTCCGGCAGCATTACCACGGAGAAAATGAAGGAAGTGGCAAAGGAGAGGGAGGATGAGATTCACGAGGAGAACCTGATCGCATCGGAAAATGAGGAACATGAGGAAGACGATGGGAGTTGGGAAGATGGAAGTGAAGATGGGAGTGAAGATGAGAGTGAAGATGAGAGTGACGGAGAACGTGATACGGTTGGAAAACTCGAATCTGATGTAAATGAAAGAGGCGAAATGGAGGAGGAAGACGGGAACTGTAATGGAGATGGCAGATCCAGTAAAGACGGCATAGAATGCAGCTCAAAGAAATCGCCAAAAAGAAAAAAGGAGTATGGGGAAGAGGATAATTCCAAAGCAGACCTGCATAAAATGACTGACCAGCCGAGTGGTGACAGTAACGGAAAAAAGACTGGAAATGGAAAAGGCCGAAAAAATACGGAAACTCGCAAAAAAAAAGAAATGTCAGACGAGGAACTCCTGCAGCATGAGCTTTTAGAGCAGATTAAGGAACTGGAGGCGGGCGTCGAAGATCAGGAAGAAGACTACGATATCGAACGCGAGATCGAACCGGAAAAAGAGAAAGCACCGAGGAAGGGGAAGGCGAGAAAGAAAAAGAAATAAGAATAGAAGAGAGTAATAAGAATTCTATAAAGAATTTGCAGGAGGGAAACGCAGGCAAGACACATGTCTGCGTTTCCCTTTTCGCTGCCAATTGAGCTTCAGTCGTCGCCTTAATAAACCAGTATTTTACGCTCATCATTCGTCCCCCTCTGCTATTCCTTATAGTAATCTTTGAAAAATTCCTCATAAGTCTCAGGCTCGGGCGTTTCGCTGCGGGCTTCCTGCAGCAGGCTGAATAGTTCCTCCCACAGCTTTTGACTTACCTCCACATCGGAATAGTCCATTGTAGATATATAGTAGGACTCACTGCTCCCAACATCATCATCCCAGTGGAAGACTGTCTTAAATCCCGCAAAAACCCGGTTGCCATTCCTGTCCTCTGACTCGTAGCTATACATATCCTTGCTGGCGAGACAGGGATTGTGCCAGAATATTTGTCCGGCCCCCATGAAGTAGCAATAACTGCTGTAGACCGACAGAAACAGATAGACCTGGTCCTGTTCCGGATCGTATTTTAACCCGTAGAGTCCCATATTCCGAACGATCAGTTCCGGCAGACCATCGCCGTCATAGTCCGTATAATAGTAGCTGGAGTCCTGTTTCAGCTCCTGTCTTAGAAACTCCTGATCACTTAGATGATCGCTTCGAAGAATATTCTGATACGTATCTTCTTCGTAATCCAGAGACCGGTACGCCCTGCAAAGCACCGGTTTCTGGTTGGTCACAGCCTTATAAAAGGCCTCCCTGTAGATTTTATCTGTCTCCGTGTCGTACAGAGAATCGTTGATGGGGAACTGCCTGACGCGAAAATCTATCGCGCGGATCTGGTCGCTGGCTGCTTTGATAAGCGCCCTGGAATCGAGTAAATCGCCCGGTTCCGGCACGTCCTTACTATACCAGGTGTTTTCATATTCTTCCCATCGCTCAGAATAGTCCTGATCGTCCTCCTCGTGATCCTCATAGGGCCAGAAGCCGGCTTTCATGATATACATTTGATCCGTGCCGCTGTCCCATTTGAGAAGGGTATACGCGGCTCCCAGCCCATCGGAGCGTCCATAGAGATACGTGTACTGGGCAGTCATGATTTCATAGACACCGTCGCCGTCTGCGTCCACAGGTGTGAAGAGATAGAAATAAGGATCCGCACTCAGCCAGTCCGTTTCATTGTTCTCCCTGCCCTCGTCGGTGAGATTCCCGTCCGCGTCAAAGTAGGGATTTCCTTCCGGGCCTTTGCGTGTGAAAGTAGTGTAAAAACCTGTATAACCGTTTTGTACCGTATGGGTATATCCTTCCGACAGATGAAGGGTAAAATATGTATCGAAATAATTATCGCCATCCCACTCAGGGCTGCCGAATATTTTGGCCGGACTGCCGTCGGATATCTGATAGATGTCGCTCTCATAGGCGCCGGCCCCTCCGGTGATACTGATTAAATGATGCATCAGAAGCTCGTCCTGACCGTCTCCGTCAATATCCGCCAGATACCACTCATCTCCATAGGAACCGTCACAGAGAACCGTACAGGAGGTGCCGCCATTTCCAATGATGACAAGGACAGGAATCCCATATAATGGGCTATTGCAAAACATGGCACGGTAACATATAAGTGTAAGCTCCGTTCCGTCTGCTGCGTACACCTTTTCGGTCATCGCAGTTCTTATGTAAGGCACGGCAGAATGATCGTATCCCAGAGCATCCGCAGCCAGCGTCTTGAACTGATCGTAACCGGGGAGCTCTTCGGGGAATTCCTTCCGGGATGCGGAATCTTCAAGCGAAAGGGGAAGAGACAGCGACGAAACTATTTTCAGGATCAGATGAAGGTCAGGGCAGATGACTATATAGCTTTCAGAGCCAGGCCGTTTGTAATACTCGGCGTCTGAGGGGATGTCCCATGTAAAAACGGAGGTCTTTAAGTCCTCCCACCAGCCCGGATCAACCTGCTCCGGCAGAATTTTCTTCATGTCCTTTGTCCAGAGGGAGAGATCGTCCGCCTCCACTGTGAAGGCCGCCCTGATATCGTAATCGGAAGGACCCGGGACTCTCCCATTGGAATTATCCTGATAAACAATGTGATAGGCTGCATCGATCATCTCAGAGGGCATTTCCAGATATCTGGAGAGGAAGGCCAGCTTCTTATCTCTGTCTTGAAAAACAGTGCTTCTCGTATCGGTGGTATAATCCTTTGGTAATTCCCCGGAATTCTCTGTATTCGGGGAAATGATCCTGACCTCTGGAGCACCTCTCGTAGTCAGCTCCATCGAGCTTTCGTGATCCACTGCCGTGATTCTTACGGACAGGGTGGTATTGCCCGGAATCTCCATTACGGTACCCGGAAGTTCGCGAAAAGTTCCCTCCTCATCTTCAACATACAGGTGCTCTATATCAAATGTGAAATGTTTTTCAGACAGGAGAAGCTCATAAGTAATCTGAAACGTTACGCTTTGGGACTTAGAAGAGGGGTTTTTAATGGAAAAGGCTGCCTGGGCAGTGTTTCGATTCCCATTGCCGCTGTCCGGCCAGATCATACCGACCGGATTGCTGTCAAGAACAACTGGACGGATGGGGGCTTTATGATTACCTGCTGTGTAATAAAGCAGCAGTAAAATGAGCAGAAACAGCGGGAGTAAAATCAGGATTATGCGTTTTCTTTTGTTACCCTGCTTATGCATTTGGCAGCTCCTCAGTCTTTCTCTTTAGAATATACGTTAAATGGTGAAGTCAGAATATATTCGATATACTGCTTTGGATACTTCTATTGTAGCATACTTTTACTTTTTTGTATCCTCCGAAGGACAGCATAAAGCCTGATGCGCGGAAATCGTGGCAAGCGTATCGCCCAGCTGTGAGAGGATAGACGCGAGAAGTGCTATTTCATCGGCACTTTTTCCTTCGGCAATGCAGCAGGCCAGACTCGATATGGAGATTACTAATTCACAGGATTGCATATGGATCACCTCCTGACAGATTATGCGGTTCAGATCAGGAATAGAATGCAGAATCAGACAGGACGGGCCTTATTGCAGGCAAAAAAATAACTCCCTGTGGAAATGGATCCGTCTATTGCGATCCTTTCCCACAGGGAGTTATTCTCCAAAGATACTGGCTATTCCGCTGCCTGCACAGCGGATTCCGCAGTCGCTTTTATGGATTAAGAATTAATAATTCTCAACTTTTCTTTCAAAATAAGCCTTCGGATGTGCACATGTCGGGCATACTTCAGGAGCTTCCGGTCCTTCATGTACGTATCCGCAGTTGCGGCACTTCCAGCCAAGAGGAGCGTCGCCCTTGAAGGTCTTATCGTTCTTTAAGCTGTCAAGAAGCTTTAAGTAACGTTTCTCATGAGCAGCTTCCACTTTTCCAACAAACTCAAATTTGATGGCTAACTCTTCGAAGCCTTCTTCTCTGGCTTCATCAGCCATTCTCTTGTACATATCGGTCCACTCGTAGTTTTCACCTTCGGCTGCGTCTGCAAGGTTCTCTTCAACGCTGCCGATGCCATGGAATTCTTTGAACCACATTTTAGCGTGCTCTTTTTCCTGATCTGCTGTCTCTAAGTATAAAGCAGCCATCTGCTCGTAGCCAGCTTTTTTCGCTACAGAAGCATAATATGTATATTTATTTCTTGCCTGAGACTCGCCTGCGAAAGCGTCCATTAAGTTCTTTTCTGTTTTTGTTCCTGCATATTTAGACATGTGATAAACCCTCCTGATTACTTTTTCTTTGGTATCCAATGAACCCGACTGTTCAATGAGTGAATTCGTTCCCAATCCGGATCTTCCGATGGAAAACCAGGGAACGGTATAATCAAGCTATGCCGTTCCCTGAAAATGGTGAAGTGAATATTTATGAATTAGCCAAAGTATCTGTCAAGCAGACCCTTGAATGCTTTGCCATGGCGAGCTTCGTCTCTTGCCATCTCATGTACGGTATCATGAATTGCATCAAGGTTTAACTCTTTAGCACGCTTTGCTAAGTCAACTTTACCAGCAGTAGCGCCGTTCTCAGCAGCAACTCTTAATTCAAGGTTTTTCTTTGTGCTTGCAGTTACACACTCGCCAAGTAATTCGGCGAATCTGGAAGCGTGATCAGCCTCTTCGTAAGCAGCCTGCTTGTAGTACATACCAACTTCCGGATAGCCTTCTCTGAAAGCGACTCTGGACATAGCTAAATACATACCAACTTCAGAACATTCACCCTCGAAGTTTGCTCTTAAATCTTTGATGATATCTTCACGAACGCCCTGAGCTACTCCTAATTCATGCTCAGCTGCCCATGACATATCCTCTTCCTGTAATTTGAACTTCTCTGCCGGTACCTTACATACTGGACAAAATTCCGGAGCAGTCTCTCCTTCGTGAACATAACCGCATACTGTACAAACCCATTTCTTCATAATTCATGTCTCCTTTTCATTTTTATATATTTGTTTTTATTGAACTTGTTTTGTTGTAATCAATAACAGTAATGATTACTGATATTAATTTAGCACATCTTTCTGCTTCTGTCAATACTTATTGTAAATTTTTTTTCAAACAATTTTTGCAGGTACCGTAGAAAAAGATTGTATGGCTGTCAACATGGCCGGCCGCATATTCCTGAGCCAGTTGATTGATGTTATCCAGGGTTTTTAAAGGCAGGTCGTAGACCTGGCCGCAGTCCCTGCATACGAAATGATAGTGCGGTGATGTGTCTGCATCAAAATGATCTGCCCCATCTCCACATGTCAGCTTCTGAATTTCCCCCAACTCCACCAGCAGGTTTAAATTGCGGTAGACAGTCCCAAGGCTGATGTTTGGATATTCTTCGCGGATTGATGTGTATAGGGCGTCGGCAGTCGGATGGTCATGCCTGGCCATCAAACAAGATTTGATGGATTCCCGCTGACGGCTATACTTCAATGTCTTCATAGCAGCTCCTTTGCATTAAAATAGTAATAATACTGATAATGGTTACTATTTAATAATACACTACCAAATGGTGATTGTCAATGCTGTGAAGGTCGAAAATACAGGTAAAAACGTAGTTTTTCCTATGTTAAATTAGTTTTTATATGTTTTCCCTGGCGATACGGATAAATTCTTCCGTAGCCTGGGACAGATAGCGGCCTTTATGGTAGCCAAAGGCCAGAATTCCGTGTGTGCGCCCTTTGGGAAGGGAATAGAAATTGAGTCCCTTTTTATTCTTTGGCAGATCGGTCATAAGCCCGGTTCCTGACATGAACATCTTGGGATAAAATGTGATTCCCATCCCTTTGCCTGCCAAAGCCAGTACGGTTTCAATATTTTCCGTTTCAAGAACGATGGAGGGCGTGATCTGTGCATCCTCAAAAATTTCGTCGGCAATGGTCCGGACGCGGTTTCCTTTATTAATAAGAAGATATGGACAATCTTTTAACAAACGCACGTCCGCATTTTCTTCCAGCTGACTCTTAATTTCCTCCTGGCGGCCGGGGAAAAAGCTGTCCAGGATCTGATCGGGAACGATGAGAAGAATCTCTTCTTCACAGATCGTGACGGTCTCCACATTTTCCGCTTTAAATGGAAGCAGGTCGATAATCAGGTCGATGTCTCCCCGGATCAGGGAAGTACTTAACTCCGATGAATTGCCTTCTACCAGGTGAAGCTCGATGTTCGGAAACTTTTCACGGTAGACCGGCAGGATAGCGGGAAGGAGAAAACGTCCCCGTGTGTGAGAAACTCCGATGGATATCTGTCCGGTGGTAAAATCCTTAATATCGGCCAGCTGGCGGTAAGTCTCATCCTTTAGTTCCAGCAGCTGTTTGGCGCGCAGCTTCAGCGCTCTTCCGGCATAGGTGAGTGTCAGTGGTGTCGTCCGGTTGAAAAGCTGGACGTCAAACTCCTTTTCCAGATTGGAAATATGATTGCTTAATGACTGCTGGGATATATATAGGCGTTTAGCTGCCCGGGTGATGTTCAGTTCCTCGGCCGCTGCCAGAAAATATTCCAGATTCAGAAAGTTTATCATAAGCACTCCTTTAGCCTGGGGATATACGGAAGCAGACGGTCCAGAGAACCGTTTACAATCAGCTCTTCCGGGAAGCCGGTCTCTTTAATGAGCTCCCAGGCAAGTTTATGATTTCCCACATCAGCCTCGATGTGGGCGTCGCTGTCAATGATGACAGACGCTTTATAGTGTTTACATAAATCCAGCATGATCCGGTAGTTTTCTTTTGCGTGGAGCCGCATGCTTGTCGAATGCAGTGAGCTGCTGTTAAGCTCCAGCAGCGTGTGGTGTTCCGCGGCTGCGGCTACGACCGTGTCGTAATCAATAGGAAACCGTCCGTCATCCGGGTGGCCGATGATTTTAACATAAGGATTTTTGATGGCCCCTAAATAGGCATTTGTATTTTCCGCAACGGTACCGCATTTGTAGCAGGGTTCGTGGATGCTGGCGATAGTGTAATCGAGACGTTCCAGTATGCCTTCCCTTAAATCAATACGGCCGGTATAATCCAGAATGTTTAGTTCAGACCCCATCAGTATCTTTACGCCGAACAGGGTGCGCGGTATGACTTTAAAATTAATAAAATAAAATTCGTGACAGGTTCCCGGCATCTTCGGTGCATGATCTGTCGAACCGAAAAGCGTGAGACCTTTCTCTGAGGCAGAGCGTGCCATCTCATAAAGTGTGTTGTATGCATGACCGCTTGCGGTGGTATGGGTGTGTAAATCCATGATATCTTTCATAAATAACGTTTGGAGGCCTGGGCCTCGTCTCCTTTTTGTTATACAATTTATGTCTGCCTAAAATGTAATCTTTCTAATTACAAATATACCATATTCTGGATAAAAGTAAACAGAATTGTCACCAAAAAAGCAGAGAAATCAAGAGGCAGGTTACAGTTCACTCCCCACCAGGGGCACCGCAGTTCTGTTCGGCCGGGCAGGCTTCCTCAGCCTTTCCAGTTCCGGTTTCGGGCATAAGAAGTTCTAAACGTGCAGAATCTTTCTAAAAACCAGGTAAAATTCCCAAACTCGCTGCGCTCAGACAAGTGGGAATTTCACCTGAACGAAAAATTTTGCGTGTTAAGAACTTCTAATACCCTGCAAAGTCACTGGAAAGGCTGAGGAAGCCTGCCCGGCCGAACAGAACTGCGGTGCCCCTGGTGGGGAGTGAACTGTAACAGAGGCAGCGCGCTGTATACAAGATGTCTGCCTGCTCAGCGAGAGCTCTCACGGCTTATCTTTTCCCAATCATAATTAGAAAAAATAATTCATTAAGACATTTGTCCTTTTATAAAATGATTTTTATGGAGTATAATACCAATATCAACCAATATAAATAGTGTTGCAGACAGAAGGAGAATGATACAATATGGAAAAATATCGCAGAATTTTTACCATTGTGCTGGATTCCCTGGGAATCGGAGCGATGGATAATGCGGCGGACTATGGCGACGTGGGGACGGATACGCTGGGACATATCGATGAGCGGATGGAGAGCTTTCACATACCGAATCTTGCAAAAATGGGAATTGCAAACCTGCATCCCTTAATTCATGCAGAGCCGGCAGAGAAGCCGCTGGCCTATTACACAGAACTGAATGAAGCCAGTACCGGCAAGGACACGATGACCGGACACTGGGAGATGATGGGACTTCATATTACGAAGCCATTTCAGACATTTACCGAGCACGGATTTCCGAAGGAACTGATCGAGGAGTTGGAAAAACGCACGGGACATAAGATCGTGGGCAATAAATCGGCCAGCGGAACAGAGATTCTAGACGAGTATGGCGAGCATGAGATCGCGACCGGAGACATGATCGTCTACACCTCTGCCGATTCTGTACTTCAGATCTGCGGAAACGAGGAGACCTTCGGACTTGACGAGCTGTACCGCTGCTGTGAGATTGCCAGGGAGCTGACGATGAGAGACGAGTGGAAGGTGGGCCGCGTGATTGCCAGACCGTATGTGGGCAGGAAGAAGGGCGAGTTCAAACGGACTCCTAACCGCCATGACTATGCGTTAAAGCCCTACGGACCAACTGCGCTGGATGCCTTAAAGACAGCGGGGTACGATGTGATAAGCATTGGCAAGATTAAGGATATCTTTGATGGAGAGGGAATTACGGAGGCTTATAAGTCACAGAGCAGCGTTCATGGAATGGAGCAGACCATTGAAGTCATGGATAAGGATTTTCACGGCCTGTGCTTCGTAAATCTGGTGGATTTTGACGCGCTGTGGGGACACCGCCGCGACCCGATCGGTTACGGAAAAGAGATTGAGCGGTTTGATGAGAAGCTGCAGATCGTTCTGAGCAAGTTAAAAGAAGATGATTTACTGATCTTAACGGCTGATCACGGCAATGATCCGACCTATACCGGTACGGATCATACGAAAGAGAAAGTTCCATTTCTGGCATATTCTCCTTCTATGAGTGGAAGTGGAAGAATCCCGTCAGAAGATACCTTTGCCGTAATCGGAGCTACCATCACAGACAATTTTGGGGTCACAATGCCGGAAGGAACGATTGGAAAATCAATACTTCAGGAATTGAAATAGAAGTGATGCGCCAGGGTTTGTAACCGTCCATGAGAACAAAACTGAATAAAAGCTTTCAAATGAGCGCCGGAAATACGTGAGGAGATGTAATCTCACAAAATTTTCAGCGCTTTTTTGCGTGTTTAGACATCGATTTCATGCGGTTTACAAGGTTACGGTTACGCATTACAAATAATTTTAATTTATTTTCAAAAAAACTTAAAATGTAACCAATTTGTAACCGATATGGTATATACTGGTTACAGACACTGGGTAAAACTATATTTAATTGAAGATAATGTAATGAAAATAGATAAACTAAAGCTCTGAACAGAGGGAGAAGGAAAAATTTATGACGATAGCAAAGATGAGTATGAACCGCAACTCTTCCCGCTACTTCAAAATATCGGTAAATGGATTTGAGAATGGCTGTATGAGCGGCATCATATATCACGCAGGCACGGCGCCGGGGATCCGGTTTGAGAATTACCTGGAGATGATGCTTCACATGAACCGGATATTCGACGAGTTGGCGAATCCGAAGAGAACGATGGATTACCGGAGATTTGGCGGAACGAAGCTTCCTGAACCTCCCGTACAGGAATATGATCAGCTGGAAGATGGTACGCTGGCCACATTTAAACTCAACGTAAAGTTCAGATACAACACGAGCTGGCAGGGAGAGATCTCCTGGCTGGAAGGGCAGGAAAAACAGGAATTTGAGAGTTTTCTGCAGATGACCTACTGGATAGAACGGGTGCTGAACGGACCGGGCGAGCGGAGGCAGTCACAAAAGACCTCAAATGTCTGCCAGATCGCCGTAGACTCCTTCGAGGGCGGTCTGCTGGCTGGAAGTGTTCAGAACGCCTTCCTCAATTATCTGGAAGATTTTACAGGAACCATAGCCCTGGCTGATGCCATGGGGCACTTTATCGGACTTGGCAACCTGAGGGAAGACGATTCCGGAGTACAGAACGAAGACATCAGGATTATATCGGATAAGATGTGGTCCGTTTACAGGGAAGGCGGGAAAGAAGCCACCTTTCTGATCAAGATCCTGTTCCGGGAACATTCGACCTGGCAGGGCGTTATACGCTGGAGGGAAACCGGTGAAAAACAGGCCTTCCGAAGTTTCATGGAGCTGGTGCTCCTGATGACCTCCGCACTGGAGAGCAGTGACGGATGGATTTTATATGAAGACAGATATGTGCATAAAAATAGAGAGAGTGCCCTAATGGAAGGGTAAGAGAGGGGAAGCTATGAAGGGATTAAAGAAAAAGTTAAAAAGAGGTTTGGCGGGATTCCTGTCATTTGTTCTTACCATGACTTCTTTTAACATGGTGTCATGGGCGGATGTGGCCGCTGCTTTTGAGAAAGAGAATGCTACATTTGTGATGAGCGGAGAGGATTTGAGAGACTCTGCACAGGCAGCCATTGATAATGGCGATGAATTTAATTTTGAGGACCTCGGCGTGGATACATCCGACCGAAGCCTTGCAAAGGAATATCAGAGGCTGTTTGAAACAGGTTCTGTATTTGAGTTTGCACCGGCTTACGATATGGACGAAGAGGAATATGCAGACGGAGCAGAGCTTCGTATGTTTATCCGTATTAACGGCGATCCCGAAGGATATCAGATTACAGGCGATGAGGATATCATTTTCCTGTATATCAACGATTCTGATGCGAGAGTGACATTCCGTTCCAGAATTGACGGATATACGACTCAGAAGGTAACGGTAAAGGGGAATTCTACTTTACTGGATGCGGAAGCACCGACTGCACCGGTTGGCGGTGAAGGAAACGGTAACGGAGGCGCTGGCGGTGCGGGTACGAACGGCGCGGCTGGCGGCGAAGTACAGAACCCGGATGAGAATGCAGGCGGGGAAAACGGAACGGTTGACGGAAGCGTGCAGAATCCGGACGGAAATGCGGCTGATGGAAGCGTAGAGAATCCGGACAGCAATGCGGCTGATGGAAATGGTACCACAAGCGGCGAAGTACAGAACCCGGATGCGAATGTGGACGGAGAAGGCGCGGCAAACGGTGAGGTTCAGAATCCGGATGCAGGCTTAGACGGAGAAAATGGAAATGCAGCAGATGGCGTTCAGAATCCAGATGCTAATGTAAGTGATGGAAACGGAATAAATGACGGAACGGTTCAGAACCCGGATGCAAACGCAGATGGGGAAAATACCGATCATTCCAATACGAATACAGGAAAAGAAGAACAAGTTCAGAAGCCGGAAGACCATACCGGAACGAACGGCGGCGCGCAGAATAGCGATACGAACAAGACCGAAGACGGCGGAAAGGCCGAAGCGGGGAATTCTGAGAGTGGAGCTTCCAATGGTGGGGCGGCATCTGATGGCGGGGCTTCGAATAGTGGGGCGTCTGACAGCGGCTCTTCTGACAGCGGTTCCGATCAGGGGGACTCTCTGGTATCGGCAGCGACCTTGAACCGTCATTATACTCATATTCTTACAACTGCAGTCAATGGTGATGCGGGAAGTAAGGAGAGCGACAAGGTATCTTCTGATGAAGGTAAGGAAGATGAAGTTGATGCCGCTGATAAAACCGATAAAGCTGATAACACAGATACCAGCGATAAGCATGATAGCGAAGATGTTAATAGCAATACAAATACAGAAGACGGCAGCAACGGCGGCAATGCTGATAAAGATGCAGTAGTGACTCCTGATGGAGAAGAAGGGAACAGCGCTGGTGAGGACAATAAGGCAGATGCTGTGACTCCTGACAATGGAGAATACCAGGATTCTTCTGATGCTAAGGCAGATGACCAGGGCGAAGTATCCAAACCGGACGACGGCCAGGGCGATGCTGTAATTGATGATAATTCTGATAAGGATAATGCAGACAAAAATGCTGCGGAAGATAATAAGGCAGACGATACAACAGTTGATGGAAAGGATCATGCTGCTAACGGAGAAGACGGAAAGAAGAACGATTCTCTGGTAGTGGATCCTGAAGCTGACGAAAAAGAAGAAGTATCGAAAACAGGAACCACCAGCGGCAAGACCTATGGCCAGGTAGTATTGGATGAGTCCTATTATGCAAAGGCCTATGTTACTACTTTGGATAAGCTGCATATCGACGTGTCTAAAGAAGGCTATGCCGTTACTTATGCGGTTACACCAGTTGGTACGGCTGCTGTAAAGGGCGCTAAGAATGTAGAAGAAGGAAAAGATTTAACATTTGCCGTAAAACCACAGGTTGGCTATGTTATTGACCATGTAACTGCAAATGGAGAAAGCCTTGAAGCTGTAGAAGATGACGAAGCTACTGTTTCTAATGCAGATACAGGCGTAAAACGGTTTGTTGTTCCGGAGATTGAGGAAGAACAGGAAATCGTTGTGGTGATGGCGGAGACCGGGGAGCATCCGGAATTTAATTTCAGCAAGACTCTGGGCGATGTAGTCGTGAGCCTTCATGCAGAAGAAGGAATTCTGCCGGCAGGAACTGTGGCGAAGGTGACGGAAGTTACGGAGAAGGTTGAGGAGGCTGTTAAGGAAAAGACGGCAGAGGAGACTGGTGAAGATACTTCAGCAAATACGGTTCTGGCTTATGATATTAAGCTATTTGTGGATAATGAAGCAGGCGAACTGGAGGCTCTGGATAATAGCTGGAGTGAAAATGGATATGTAGAAGTTACATTTGCAGGTAAGGCAATTGAAGAGAAGAGTGCGGAAGCTGAAAGTTTAGAGATTGTACACGTAGATACAGGTTCTCTTGATGTTACAGAAAGAAGTATTAAGGTAGTAGAAGCGGATCAGGTACAGGGGGTAGAAACTGTCTCTGAAGCTGTTGATATTTCGGGAGATAAGAGCGTATCAGATATATCTTTCGATGCAAGCCATTTTTCTATATATGCAATAATAGCTGCCAAGAAGGTATATAAAGAAGTAACTATCAACAAGGCAGAGTCCATTACACTAAATTCCGAATTAAACTCTGGAACATGGACAACAAGCAATTCTAATATAGCAAAGATTAGTGGAAGTAATAGGGGGAATTCAGTTGTTATTTCTGGAGTGAACAAGGGTGAGGCTACTATTAAAAGGGGGACTCAGGAAACATTTAAAGTTATAGTTACAAACGATACAACAGCGTATTTTTATATTTGGAGACCAGATAGTACTGAAGATCAAAAATATACAGTTACATGGGAATATTCAAATACAGGTACCGTTATAAACATACCCAACCCCAATAATGTAGCGGGTAATACAAAATTTGATGTTAGCAATATAAAACTGTTTCCAAAATCATATCCTGTTATTACAAAAGCGGGTAAGTCTTACGTATATGATGAAGATGGCGGTGAAGGCACATATACGGTTAATTGGTCCTATATAATACGCAGTGATGGTTATAACATAGGTACAGAAGAGCACAAAATAGGACCTTGTTATCACGTTGATGGCTATGCCGTCTTAGTAGAAGAGACAAATTGTACGGTGAGCTTTGATGTTCAAGAGGTTGGAGATGAGAACTTTAGACCAGTTGAATCGTATCCAATAAATATAAAAAAGAATACAAATATAAAGGATTTAAATGTACCTGTAGTAGCGGATAAAACTGTGGACGGTGATCAATATAAATTTGATGGTTGGTATAAAGATAGAGAGTGTACGATTAAAGCGTCGTTTACAGAAGGTCGTATTACAGAAAATACTACTTTTTATGGCCGATATGTTCAAGTATTAAAGCCAGGACAGCTTGCATATGATGCAAATGGCGGTACAGGTGTAATGACACCAACGAAAGGCAGTGTTAATAGAAATGTAACCGTTGCCTCCAATGCTTTTACAAGAGTTGGCTATTCTTTTTCCGGGTGGAATACTGAGCGAGAGGGTACCGGAACTTATTATACTCCAGGTTCACAGTATAAATTGTTAGCAGGAGATAATATTCTGTATGCACAGTGGACACCTGATAAGAATACAAAATATAGTGTTGCATATTATTATCAGAATTCAGATAATGGTAAATTTGTAGAAGATACAAGGCTGCGTGATGATACACGTACAGGAGTTACCGGGACATTAGTTGAAATAGACAAAGATGACAAAATCGCGGAAAAAGCTGGTTATATACTGGATAATTCACAGATAAAAAGTTGGCAGGGAACGATAAGCGGCGATGGAAAGCTGGTATTAAAGGTATACTTTAAATTACAGTATACGATAGCAATAACAGGAGATGATCATGTAAATATAACCAGTGACTCACCTATATATGTTGATTGGGGTAGTAATGCCACAGGAAGCTGGATTATAGATGAAGGTTATAGTATATCAGAAGTTACAGTTAATCGTGTACCCGTAAAAGTAGCATCTGATGCTACGAGTTATGCGATGTCAAATGTCAAAGAAAATATTGATGTATATGTAAAGACAAAGAGTGAAGATGCAAATTATAAGATAGAACATTACCAGGAGAATTTGCCGGGAGCAGAAGTTCGATATACAAAAGTTAAAGAGGAGAGTGGAAAAGGAAAAACAGGAGATAGAGTACAGATAAATGCTGAGAGTTTTGATGGTTTTGAGTATCAGAATGATAAAGATGAGTACTTTGTCGGAAAATCATCACAACCACAGGATTCTCCGATTATTGCTGGAGATGGAAGTCTTATCATTAAGCTTTATTATGATAGAAAGACAAATTTGTCTGTAGAGGTAAAATATGTAGAGTATGTATCTGATGATGCTGATTATAGTGCTGCTGAGGAGCTGGCAAAATCCGAGAAATTGACAGGTACTTTTGGAACTATATATAATATACCAGAAAAAAGTATTCAAGATTATGACCTGAGTCTTGTAATAGACAAAAATAATCCTAAAGTGTTTAAGGAAAACATGGATATTATCTATGTGACTTACACAAAAAGGGCTGCCTATACCGTTTGGTTTAATGGAATTCAAATTACTGATTTGATCAATGATCAGAATCAGGAAAATTATCAAATGAGTGGTGATGAATGGATTACCAGATTATCATGGAATGGCATGGATAGCAATAATAAGTCGGTTCCCTATAGTGTAAATGATATAGAAGAACTGGCGAATCAAATACTAGGAATATATAGAGATAACACAGGTTGGGACAATTTATCTTATAAATCCTTTAACATAGTTCAAGAAATAGATTTACCAAATGGAAAAAAAGGCTGGAAGACTCTATATACATCTGGTAGTGATGAATCACTGGAAAATGTAAAGCTGTGTGCAGGATACGAGACAAGATATCAGATTTATTTGGATTCAACGATGAGTATTAATGCAACAGGCGCTACCCGCATTTATAATGGAGAACCACAAAATTTAATTGAGAGTCTGACTACTCAAATCAATGGGAGTGGAATAGAAATAACTCCTAATTATACTTATGAAGTAGCTAAGATTACAAATAATATAATTGGAAGTTATAAGGTCACAAAAAATCCATCGGAAATTGAGGCAGGAGAATATTCCGTTAGAATTAAGGCTAAAAAGGATAAGTTTAAAGAAACGCAAACTGTAATCAGGGCAGTTATTTTAAAACGCCCAATTACTGTTTATGCGGGATCGCTGACAGAAGATTATGACGGAAGTGAGAAAGAAGTAACAAAAATTACTTATACTGTATCGAATGAAGAAAATACAGCCGGAGCTTTAAAGGATCATAAGGTAAGTGCAGTTCTGGAAAATAATAAGAGAACTGAAGCCGGAGAGCAGGTGGTAAGAGTAGCAGAGGACAGCGTAAGGATACTGTCAGGAGAAACTAATGTAACGGAGAACTATGTAGTAAGTCTTGAAACGGGACTGTTGATAATTAATAAGAGAGATGACCTTAAAATCAAGGTAGATGCGGAAAGCCTAAGCCATGTATATGACGGAGCAGGCCATGGAATCAAAGCGGCCGAAGCAAGTGACATAAAGGGAACGACCATTGAGTATTCCACTAACGGCAGAACCTGGAGCGGAACAATCCCGCAGTTTACGGAATATAAAGAAGGCGGATATCCGGTTTATGTAAGGGCAAAGAATCTGAATT
>NZ_JACOPB010000021.1:0-107003 GCF_014288005.1 Hungatella hominis | reverse complement strand
ACAATAATTGTATTCGTTCTGAATTTTCTCATTCAAAGCCATCAAACAATGGCTTATTTTATTAGAATTTTCAGGGTTTTACATACTGTTCAATCTTCTGTTTTCAAAGTGCTTTGTGTTGTTATGTTCTCAACAGCAACTCGTATATTCTATCACATCGTTTCTGTTTTGTCAACAACTTTTTTAATTTCTTTTTTCTTGCTTTTTCACCGTTTTTCGCGGTGGAGTTACAGTATAGCACAACGGCTTATCTCTGTCAACCATAATTTTACTTTTTTCTCCACGAAAGGGCAAAAAAATAATCATTTGGAAAAGAGCGGAGAAAGAGGGATTTGAACCCTCGCGCCGGTTACCCGACCTACACCCTTAGCAGGGGCGCCTCTTCGGCCTCTTGAGTATTTCTCCGTAGTTCATAGTCTCCATATGATTCGTCCTGCAACAAGATTGTTCCCAGACGCATTGACAATTATACTAGAGAATATTTCGATTGTCAACACATATTTTCATTTATTTCCTGTTGAATTTTGTCGTGTACTATATCTGCTATTTGAATTGTCCTTAACCCAACATATTGTTCCGGCTGCAGCGGTTCCAGGAAGCGTACCTGGACCTTTTGCTTCTTTATAGAATTAACATCGAAAGGTTTGAAGCAGTCAATCAGTGCAACCGGCACAATTGGACACCTGGCATTTACCGCACTCTTGAAGGTTCCTCCTTTAAAAGAGAGAAGATGATTTCCTTCCCTGCTCCGGGTCCCCTCGGCGAATATCACGTAATTTCTTCCCTGCTTCACATCCTCCGTCATCTTTGTGATGACCTTTAAGGATGCTTTTACGTCCTGGCGGTCTATGGACATGCCGTGCATGGCCGCAATGACCTGCTTGATTAATATAATATTAGAGGCCTCTTTCTTGACGACAATCCCCAGCGGATTGGGACAACTCTCCATAATGGCCAGAACATCAAACAGGCCCTGGTGATTGGGAAACAGGATAAAACCGTTTTTTTCTGGCAGATTTTGAATTCCGTGGACTTCTACTTCCACACGGCCTGTGCGGTTTACCGTTTTCACTACATTCCTAATATAATCATATCGCTGCTGTTCTGTGTGGGTGTCCCCTGATCTCCCCAGCTTCCATATATGATAAAACCATATTGGAGCCCGAAAAAAATTCCGAAGCACCATATATGCAATACGGTTCATGATTTCCTCCTGCGTTTCTCTGTATTGTAATTGGACAGAAAAACTATTCTTCCCTGTATTCTTTTATCGCTGTCTCATATAGATTGTTTCCTTTGCTGTCGATAACGACTATCACAGGGAAATCTTCTATCTCCAGACGGCGGATCGCTTCTGTGCCCAGGTCATCGTAAGCGATCACCTCTGAGGAAAGAATCCGCTTAGACAGAAGCGCTCCCGCCCCTCCTACTGCAGCAAAATAGACGGAACCATTTCTGACAATGGCATCCACCACCTCTTTACTTCTCTTTCCCTTTCCAATCATGCCGCCAAGCCCCATATCGAGAAGCTGAGGCGTATACCGGTCCATGCGGCTGGCTGTCGTAGGACCTGCCGATCCGATGGGTCTTCCTTCTCTTGCAGGGGATGGACCCATGTAATAGATCATGCTGCCGCTGATTTCAAACGGCAGTTCCTGGCCCCGGTCCAGTGTCTCCTGCATCCTCTTATGTGCCGCATCCCTGGCCGTATAGATGGTTCCTGTTAAATAAACGTAATCGCCCGCTAAAAGGCCGGCTGCGTCGTCTTTGGTAATTGGTGCTTTCATATAACGGTCCATACTGTGGTAAACCCTCCTTCTCTTTCTTAGAGTACTCTTATATAATCCGGTGCGCATGGCGGTTTACATGGCAACAGATATTGACCGCCACAGGCAGGCCCGCTATATGGGTGGGGTACGTCTCGATGTTTACCGCCAGAGCTGTGACGCTTCCGCCGAGTCCGCCCGGCCCAATTCCAAGGCGGTTGACCTTTTCGAGCAGTTCCTTCTCAAGCTCTCCTGCATAGCCCGCCGGAGGCTCCTCCTCCAGGTTTCTGGTCAGGGCATGCTTTGCCATCTCCGCACATTTTTCGAAGGTTCCGCCGATTCCCACTCCGATTACCATAGGGGGACAGGCATTGGGACCTGCATCACGGACTGCCGTAAGTACGGCTTCCTTAATCCCTTCGATTCCATCCGCCGGCTTTAACATAAAAATACGGCTCATGTTTTCACTTCCAAAGCCTTTAGGAGCTACGGTGATATCAATCTGGTCTCCATCCATGATCTCATAATGGATGACAGCCGGAGTGTTGTCCTTTGTGTTGATCCGGTCTACTGGCTCTACCACGGATTTACGAAGATAACCTTCCACATATCCGTCGTGCACGCCCTGATTCACCGCGTCGGCCAGGCTGCCTCCTTCTATATGTACGTCCTGTCCTATTTTCAGGAAGATGACAGCCATACCAGTATCCTGGCAGATGGGAATCCTGTCTTCCCCCGCAATTTTTAAATTTTCCTCCAGCTGCTCTAATATCTGCCTTCCCAGCGGCGACCTCTCCCGTCTTACCGCATCGCAGAATACATTCTTCATGTCGTCTGACAGAACATGGTTTGCTTCTATACACATTTCTTTAATATTTCTTGTTATCTCTTCGGCCTGAATGGTTCTTATCATACGATTCCTCCATATAAATGATGAAATCCATCACTCTCTTTTACTAACTATAAGGGATTGATCCGTTGAAATCAAGTATAATCATGTGTTATTTCTTTTGTAATTACTCTTGACAATGGATGGATCGTGGTGTATTATTGTATTAAGTAATTAGTACAGTAATACAAATGGAGGTGAGCGAATGACATGGCATTTTGAAAATGACAGACCAATCTATACTCAGCTTTTGGAGCAGATACGTCTTCGGATTATATCAGGCATCTATGCGGCAGGCAGCCGCCTGCCATCTGTCAGGGAACTGGCGGCAGACGCTTCTGTGAATCCCAATACGATGCAGAAGGCATTATCGGAGCTGGAACAAAGCGGTATTATCTATTCTCAAAGAACATCGGGACGTTTCGTCACGGAGGACACGGCAATGATTGAACATGTAAAAGAAGAGATTGCAGAAGAAAAAATCAAAGAATTTTTTAAGGTCATGAACAGCCTTGGCCTGAAACCGGGGGATACACTGAAATTAGTAGAAAAAGCGGCAAAGGAGATGAGTCAATGAATTCTATACTACAGTGCAGCCATATTACAAAAAAATTTGGCTCTTTAACGGCTCTCGATGATGTGAATTTCACCATCGAACCAGGCAGAATCGTAGGGCTTCTGGGTCCTAACGGAAGCGGCAAGTCTACATTTATCAAGCTGGCCACAGGCCTGTTAACGCCGACAACCGGAACCATCACCATCTGCGATCTTCCGGTCAGTGTCGAGACGAAACGGAGAGTCTCCTATCTGCCTGATAAGAATTACTTAAATGACGGGCTGAGAATCAACCAGATTCTCGACTATTTTCACGATTTTTACGACAATTTTGATTTAAACAAGGCTTACGAGATGTTAAAACGTCTGAACATCGATCCGAAGAGCCGGCTGAAAACGCTATCCAAAGGAACGAAGGAAAAGGTTCAGCTGATTCTGGTCATGAGCCGAAACGCCGATCTTTATCTTCTGGATGAACCGATCGGCGGTGTCGACCCGGCGGCCAGAGACTATATTTTAAATACCATATTATCGAATTACAATGAACAGGGTTCCATTATTATTTCCACCCATTTAATTTCCGATATTGAACCAGTTCTGGATGACATCATCTTTATCAAGGATGGAAAGATTGTTCTGACCAGTTCCGTCGATGCAATCCGGGAAGAAAACGGTAAATCTGTAGATGCTCTGTTCAGGGAGGTGTTCAAATGCTAGGTAAAGTATTCAAACATGAAATGAAATCCACATCCCGATTATTTTTACCGTTGATGATCGGATTCATTGCCATTACGCTTCTGTGCAAATTTACATTTGAAAGCAGCTACAGCGCATTTTTGGGAAACAGCCGGCTGATGGAAACGATTACAGCAATCTTTTTCGTCCTGTACTTCATTTATATCATCGCCCTGTTTGTCATGACTTCCGTCTTTATCGTCATGCACTTTTATAAAACCATGGTGAGTGATCAGGGATACTTAACCAACACACTTCCTGTGAAGATGAGCACTCTGATCAATGCAAAGCTTTTGTCAGCGGTCCTGTGGGAGATTATCGCCGGCGTGCTGTTTATCTTATCTATTTTCATTTTTTTCACCGGACACCTGCATCTGACTGATCTCCAGCAGCTGCTCCGTGATTTTGGGACTCTCTATCGGGAGGCATCAAATTACTTAAATATGCCGATTTTCCTGATTGAAGTCACCATTACCTGCATCGCCGGTCTCATTTCCGGACCTCTGATGCTGTATGCGGCGATTGCGCTTGGTCACTTATTCCGGAAACACAGAGTCCTCTGGGCTATAATTTCTTACTTTGTTATCTATGTGGTAATGCAGATTATCAGCAGCGTGTATTTCTCCATATGCGGTTACTCCTCTCCTCTAATCAGCAATTCGGAGTACGCCGTTCAGACGGTTAAGAATTATATGCTGTTCACCACCATCTTCTGCGTGGCCTGCACAGCGGGATTTTATGCAATAACAGATTATATCTTTACCAGGAAGCTTAATCTGGAGTAATATCTTTCGGGTGAAAGGAACAGATAAAAAACAAGGAACAGATAAAAAACGTGGTAATTCCGATTAAAGGCTGTTGATCCTATCGGGATTACCACGTTTTTTATTTTTATATCCGGCGTTCTCAATCCTGGCTCTTCTTTCAAACCATATTTTGAATCCTTGTTATTCCTTCTTGAATATCTTCGCTTCAATCGAAGCGATCGTAATGCTTTCCAGCCGCTTCCGGCATAATTCATCGAGATCCGCATAGATTCCATCCATGATGGCCGCCATACCGGATGCGATCATGCAGTCCATTTCCTTATCGCCTGATTTCCATGAAGCCGATACAAAATCGACCTCCAGAGCATCGCATACCTGCCTTAAATTCACGCAGGATGAGTCTTTTTCAAAATGGTATCCGCCTTCCAGCCCCTCTTTTGTTGAAATGATCCCGGCCTTTTTTAACTTGGCCATGACCTTTCTCACTCTGGCCGGATTGGTGCATACGTTGGAAGCCAGCGCCTCGCTGGATATGGTTTCCTGACGGTGATTCAAATATACCAAGGCGTGGACCGCTATTGCAAATTCACTTGTCATGTGATTCGCCCCCTGTCTGATTCATACTCTTCCCTGAAACTTCAATCTGTAATTATTATTGTTTCAGTTTATATCGTAATACTATCAGTTACAGTTTTTTTTGTCAAGTCCAAACCAAAAGAATTTTCAAACAAATTTATTTTAATATTTTACCCATGATTACAACACAGCCCATAATGATCAGGATGGATACAAAGATTCCGCCCATCCCTTTTCCCATGATTTCCAGAGCTATTAAGAAATTTTCCATCATCGTCTTTCCCTCCTATAAGAACCTTGTCACCAGGCTGATGACAAGGCCGCCTGCTATGACTGAGGCGATCTGGCCGGATACATTGGCGCCGACTGCGTGCATCAGGATAATATTTCCCGGCTCCTCTTTCTGGGCCATCTTCTGTACTACTCTGGCAGACATGGGGAACGCGGAGATTCCGGCTGCGCCGATCATCGGGTTGATTTTCTCTTTACGGAACAGATTTAATATTTTGGCAAACAGCACGCCGCCAATGGTGTCAAATACAAAGGCAATCAGGCCAATACCCATGATCATCAGCGTATCGACTCTCACAAACGCATCCGCACGCATGCTGAAGGAGATCGTAATTCCCAGTAGCAGGGTGATTAAATTGGCGAGCCCGTTCTGAGCCGTGTCGGAAAGATTGCCGAGAACACCGCATTCCCTCAACAGGTTGCCAAACATTAAGAATCCCACAAGAGCCACCGACATCGGGGCGATCATGCCTACAATGATAGTTACAACGATTGGAAATGCTATCCTCATGGCCTTCGAAACGCCCGCAGGCTTATACTCCATATGGATGGTTCTTTCCTTCTTTGTCGTGACCAGCCTGATGGCAAATGGCTGTACAATCGGCACCAGGGCCATGTAGGAGTAGGCGGCCACCGCTATGGCTCCAATATATTTAGAATGGAGAATCTGGGACACGAGGATGGAGGTGGGTCCGTCTGCCGCGCCGATAATTCCGATGGATGCTGCGTCTTTCAAATCAAATCCCAGCAGTACCGCCGCACAGATCGCGATAAAGATTCCCAGCTGAGCGGCCGCACCAAATAAGAACATCACCGGCTGGGACAGCAAGGGGCCAAAATCAATCATGGCTCCGATTCCGATAAACAGGAGGATGGGAAGCGCCTCAGACGCTTCGATCCCCACATGAAACAGCCATTCTATAATTCCGTTGGTGTCGCCGACACCGGCCAGCACCTGATTAATAACCCCTGTATTCGGCAGATTCACCAGAATTGCACCGAATCCCATGGGCAGAAGCAGTGCCGGTTCATACTCTTTTTTAATTGCAAGCCATATCAGGATAATTCCCACCAGATACATGAGTATTTGCTGCCAAGTAACAGACATAATTCCCTCTAATAAGAATTCCATTTTCATCCTCCTGTTTTCTCTATTGTCCTAATTTTTAGTGTCCCTTTTCTTTTTCCCGGTTCAGTTCTATTTTTACTGCCTTTATAACCTTTTCATTCATCTTAAGGATGGTGTAATGGATGCCATCCTCATACAGCTCTATAGGCATCTGTTTGTCGTTCGGTATGTATCCGAGACATTCGATCAGATAGCCTGACAGGGTATCGCAGGAGCTCTCGATCTCCTCGTGAAGGACCTCATTTAAATCGTACAGGAGGATGCTTCCGGCCGCCTGGTACACATGGGGTTCCACCTCCACAAGCTCCGGCTCCACGTCTTCATACTCGTCGTGTAAATCGCCCACAATCTCCTCGATTAAGTCTTCCATGGTCACAATCCCCGACACGCCGCCGTACTCGTCGACGAGCACAGCCATCTTTAGCTTGTTCTTCTGCATCTCCTGAAATAATTTATCCGTCTTCCTGTTTTCAGGAATAAAATACGGTTTCTGCATGATGGCGCGAATATCGATTTCCCTGACGGGCTTCTTATTCGCTTCTATGATAAAATCCTTCATAAACAGGATTCCCACTATATTGTCAATCTCATCCTCATAAACCGGGATTCTGGAGTGTCTGCTGCTTAGTATTTCGTCGATGCTGGACAGCAGAGGCGTACTTAAATCCACGGCAATCATGTCCTGGCGCGGAGTCATGATTTCTCTCGCCTTCTTATCGTCAAATAAAAAGATGGAGGTTATCATATCCTGTTCAATTTCATTGAACACGCCGCTTTCCCGGCCGGTCTGGAGCATGGAACGGATCTCTTCTTCAGAAACCTCCTCTTCCAGGTTCTCCGTCTTAAGTCCCAGAAGCCTTAATATTCCGTTGGTGGACGCGGACAACAGGGCGATAAACGGGGCCATGATCTTAGAAATGATATAAATCGGCTTAACGGCAAACAGGCTGAAGGCCTCCGCCTTCTGCAGCGCAACCCTTTTCGGAACCAGTTCACCAAATACCAGGTTAAAATAAGACAGGATGATCGTAACCACCACCATCGCTATGCTCTGGCTGTAGGGAATTCCTGACTGCGCCATGCGGTTTCCCAGTATCTGTGAAATACCAGTCGCCGCAGATGCACTGGAAAAGAATCCGGCAAATGTGATTGCCACCTGGATGGTTGACAGAAATCCTGTGGAATTTTCTGATAGTTTTTGAATCAGGGCCGCCTTTTTATTGCCATTGTCGGCGAGCATCCGGATCCTGTTTTTGTTGACAGATACAACTGCCATTTCTGCCCCTGCGAAAAATGCATTCATCATGGTAAGGGCTATTAATAGTAAAATCTGTGCGGCTATCGCAGCCGCGCCTGGGTCACTGTCCAAGCTTAATTCCTCCTTTAATTGGGTTGGGTATTCCGGCATTTTCCTCTAAGTCAAAACCCCCGCCGCAAGCAACGGGGTATCAAATTTGCAGCGCCGCGAGCGGCGGGGTATTTGACCCTCGCGGAGGGCGCCTCCTGCCCGGAGGGCTTTTTTGTAAGAGTAACACTTTCCTCTTACAAAAAAAGACTTTTATTACAGCATGGATTATTCCACACTGCAATAAAAGTCTTGCCATTTCAATTCCCAGCGGATTATTTGTTTTTCAATCCACGCTAAAGCGTTCATTAATCGTACTGACGCACAGGAATCCATAAGGTTATGCCGGCTACTCCCCTTTATTGATAGTATTATTATAATATAAAGAGCAAAAAATTTCTATTAAAAAAATGTTAAGTTTTCTGCTGCAGCCTTTTATTCTTCGGATTCCGGAGCGCTCTCTTCATCTTCCAGGTCCAGATCTTCCATGCCTTCGCCCTCTGATTTGCTTCCGTCATCACGAACCTTGGCAATACTTGCCACGCGGATATCGGATTCCTGATCGATATTCATAAGCTTCACACCGGAGGTGTTGCGCCCGATTACGGAGATGTCTTCCACGGTAATTCTGATTACAATTCCCTCATTAGTGATAATCATAATATCGTGATCGTCATGCACCAGCTTCGCTCCCACGATCATACCGGTCTTCTCTGTGATCTTATAGCAGAGTACGCCCTTTCCGCCTCTCTTCTGCGGGGTAAATTCGTCGATCGGGGTACGTTTGCCCATACCGTTTTCGGATACGATTAACAGCTTCTCACCCTGCGTATCCATCTGCATGCCTACGACCTCGTCATCATCGTTAAGCTTCATGCCGATTACACCCATGGATACACGTCCCGTTACACGGACATCGGTCTCATTGAAACGGATACACTGTCCCATCTTCGTAATCAGGAAAATATCCTTTGAATTATCGGTTGCCTTTACCTCGATGAGTTCGTCATCCTCGCGGAGTACAATGGCCTGAAGTCCGTTCTTTCTGACATTGGCGTATTCCATCATCGGGGTCTTCTTTACCATACCGTTCTTTGTCGCCATAAATAAGAACTTGTCGTCGTCGTATTCCTTCATCGGGATGATGGCGGTAATGCTCTCTCCCGGAAGCAGCTGAAGCAGATTGATAATCGCCGTGCCTCTGGCCGTCCTGCTTCCCTCCGGAATCGCATACGTCTTAAGCCTGTATACACGTCCTGTATTGGTAAAGAACATAATATAGTGGTGGTTGGTGGTCATAATCAGATCTTCGATATAATCCTGATCGATGGTCTGCATTCCCTTGATTCCCTTACCGCCTCTGTTCTGGCTCCTAAAGTTGTCCACGGACATTCTCTTGATATAGCCCAGCTTTGTCATGGCAACAATGGTGCTCTCATCCGGAATTAAGTCTTCCATGGACATGTCAAATTCATCGAATCCGATGGAGGTTCTTCTGTCATCCCCGTATTTATCGGAGATCAGCATAATCTCTTCCCGGATTACGCCAAGAAGCTTCTTCTCATCTGCAAGAATGGCTCTCAACTCCTCTATCTTCGCTTCCAGTTCCTTAAATTCGTTCTCCAGCTTCTCACGTTCCAGACCTGTAAGAGCACGGAGACGCATATCCACGATCGCCTGGGACTGAACATCACTTAAGCCAAAGCGCTCCATGAGTTCTGCCTTCGCAATCTGAACGTTCTGCGAATTACGGATAATCCTGATGACTTCATCGATATTATCAAGAGCAATCAGCAAGCCCTGTAAAATATGAGCGCGCTCTTCCGCCTTGTTTAAATCGTACTGGGTCCTTCTGGTTACGACTTCCTTCTGGTGCGCTAAATACAGCTTGAGCATCTGCATCAGATTTAAGACACGAGGCTCGTTATTGACAAGCGCCAGCATAATGACGCCGAATGTATCCTGTAACTGGGTATGTTTTAAAAGCTGGTTTAAAATAACATTGGCATTGACATCACGGCGAAGTTCAATGACGATTCTCATACCGGTACGGTCAGACTCATCTCGTAAATCCGTGATTCCATCGATTTTCTTCTCTTTTGCAAGCTCCGCCATCTTTTCGATCAGACGGGCCTTATTCACCATGTAAGGAAGTTCTGTTACGATAATACGGCTCTTTCCGTTGGGAAGCGTCTCGATATCCGTCACGGCGCGGACTCTTATCTTTCCGCGTCCTGTGCGGTAAGCCTCTTCGATCCCCATCTTTCCCAGGATGGTTGCACCTGTGGGGAAATCCGGCCCCTTGATGATCTCAAGGACCTCTTCCATCTCGGTCTCTCTGTTTTCCTCTACCTGATTATCAATAACTTTAACAACAGCGCCGATCACTTCTCTTAAGTTATGAGGCGGGATGTTAGTCGCCATACCTACCGCGATACCCGATGTTCCGTTGACCAGAAGATTCGGGAATCTGGCCGGAAGTACAACCGGTTCCTTCTCGGTCTCATCGAAGTTCGGCGTGAAATCAACGGTATTCTTGCCGATATCAGCCAGCATCTCCATGGAGACCTTACTCAGACGCGCCTCCGTGTATCGCATGGCCGCCGCTCCGTCACCATCGACAGAACCAAAGTTGCCATGGCCGTCTACCAGAGGATATCTGGTGGACCACTCCTGCGCCATATTTACCAAAGCTCCGTAGATAGAGCTGTCGCCGTGCGGATGGTATTTACCCATGGTATCACCGACGATACGGGCACATTTACGATGGGGTTTATCTGGTCCGTTATTCAGTTCGATCATTGAGAATAAGACTCTTCGCTGAACCGGCTTCAAACCATCCCTTACATCAGGAAGCGCACGGGCAGCGATAACACTCATGGCGTAGTCGATATACGACTTTTCCATGGTCTTTTTCAAATCTACCTCATGAACCTTATCAAAGATATTTGGTTCCATATTTCTTCTCCTTTATAACGCAATATTAATTGTTTTTTATATATCCAGATTGCCGTACTTGGCGTTGGCCTCGATGAATTCACGTCTTGGCTCTACCTGATCTCCCATCAGTGTCGTAAATGTCAGATCAATCTCCGATGCAGTCTCCTCGTCGAAGGCAACACGAAGCAGAATCCTGCGCTCAGGATCCATGGTCGTCTCCCAGAGCTGCTCGGCATCCATCTCTCCCAGACCTTTATAACGCTGTATCTTATTATTGGTGTCACGTCCGATTTCTTTCAGGATGTTATTTAACTCTTCATCGCTGTACGCGTACCATACCTTCTTGTTCTTTTCCACCTTGTATAACGGCGGCTGAGCCAGATAGACATGGCCCTGTTTGATTAACTCCGGCATGAAACGGTAAAGGAAGGTCAGAAGAAGCGTACTGATATGCGCTCCATCCACATCGGCATCGGTCATGATGATAATCTTGTTATAGCGAAGCCTCGAGATGTCGAAATCCTCATGAATTCCGGTACCGAACGCTGTAATCATTGCTTTAATTTCCGCATTGGAGTAAATACGGTCCAGTCTGGCCTTCTCCACGTTTAAAATCTTGCCTCGAAGTGGAAGGATGGCCTGGGTATCTCTGGAACGGGCCGTCTTTGCGGAACCGCCGGCGGAATCTCCCTCGACGATATAAATCTCGCAGTTTTCCGGATTCTTGTCAGAACAGTCTGCCAGCTTGCCCGGAAGTGCCATGCCCTCGAGTGCCGTCTTTCTTCTCGTCAAGTCTCTGGCCTTTCTCGCGGCCGCACGGGCACGCTGAGCCAGGATAGACTTGTCACAGATCGTCTTGGCCACAGTCGGATTCTGCTCCAGGAAATACGTAAACTGCTCCCTTAAAATACTGTCCACGGCGCCTCTCGCCTCACTGTTGCCCAGCTTCTGCTTCGTCTGGCCTTCAAACTGAGGTTCCTCGATCTTCACGCTGATGATGGCGGTTAATCCCTCCCGGATGTCCTCACCAGAAAGGTTGGCCTCGCTCTCCTTCAGCAGCTTGTTGTTTCTCGCATAGTCGTTCAGTGTATTGGTAAGGGCGTTTTTAAATCCGGATAGATGGGTTCCGCCCTCAGGTGTATTGATGTTGTTCACAAAGCTGTAGATATTCTCTGTATAGGAGTCGTTGTGCTGCATGGATATCTCCACGTACACACCGTCCTTGGATCCCTCACAATAAAATACCTGATCGTAAAGCGCAGACTTGCCACGGTTTAAATAAGTGACAAACTCCTTGATACCGCCTTCGTAATGGAATACATGCTCGTGCTTCTCTTCCCGGTTGTCTCTCAATATAATCTTTAAGTTCTTTGTTAAGAACGCGGTCTCCCTCAGACGAATCTTCAGAGTATCATAATCAAACACGGTTTCCTCGAAAATGGTTTCATCCGGAAGGAAGGTAACCTTCGTACCATGTTCATCCGGTCCTGCCTCTCTGATGACCTTTAAGGGATACATGGTTTTTCCCTTTTCATAACGCTGCTTATACGTTTTTCCATCCTGAGTGATCTCGACTTCCAGCCAGTTGGACAGCGCGTTTACGACGGATGCACCAACGCCGTGAAGGCCGCCGGACACCTTGTATCCCCCACCGCCGAATTTACCGCCCGCGTGGAGGATGGTAAATGCTACCTCTACCGCTGGTATTCCGGCTTTTTTCTGGATGCCTACAGGGATGCCCCGGCCGTCATCGACAACTGTAATGGAATTGTCTTCATTAATGGTTACATAAATTGTATCACAGTAGCCGGCCAGAGCCTCATCCACCGCATTATCGACAATCTCATATACAAGGTGATGGAGTCCCCTTACGGAAGTACTGCCAATGTACATACCAGGTCTCTTTCTGACCGCCTCAAGCCCCTCTAATATCTGGATTTGATCTGCACCATATTCTTCGCTCATATTTTCCTCCTAATTCTCACTGTAAACTTCACCACTCACAACCTTGAATATCTTATCGATCCGGAACCGGTTATTGACAAAATCCTCCAGCCCCGTGCAGGTGATCATGGTCTGTATATGATTAATTCCCGATAACAAGTGATTCTGTCTGCTGCCATCCAGCTCAGATAACACATCATCCAGCAAAAGGATTGGATAATCATTTACTATTTTTTTGACGAGTTCAATTTCTGCAAGCTTTAGAGATAACGCAGCCGTCCTCTGCTGTCCCTGGGAACCAAACCGCCTGATATCAATATCATTGATGATAAAGCTTAAATCATCTCTATGTGGTCCAGTCAGCGTCGTCCTCTGCTTTAAATCCGAAGGCCTGCTTTTTCTTAATGTATCTTCAAACATATCGACTGTGACATTTGGCTCATAGCTGATATGTAAAGATTCTTTTTCTCCTGACAGCTGCCGGTGGATGCCGCCGATCAAATCGTTTAACTGGCCTACAAAGGACTCCCGGCACCGGATTACCTCCCGTCCGTACTGGACCAGCTGCATATCCCAGATATCCAGTGTCTCCTCATAGTCCGGCCGGAACATGATGTCCTTCAACAGCTTGTTTCTCTGAGTCACAATCTTATTGTACTGTACCAGAGAATGAACATACAGTTTATTTAGTTGACATAACTCCAAGTCAATAAACCGCCTTCTTTCGGCGGGGCCGTTTTTTATGAGATTTAAGTCTTCCGGAGAAAAAAATACAACATTGACAATCCCAAACAGCTCACTGGCCTTCTTAATCGGAACGCCGTTGACCGCCACGCCTTTTGCTCTGTTTTTCTTTAAATGCATATCGATCCTGTATGGGACATCTCTTTTTCTGACGTTTAATTTGATATGCGACTCATCCCTGTCAAACTGTATAATTTCCTTATCTTTGCTTCCCCTGTGGGATTTTGTCGTAGCACAGACATAGATTGCTTCTAAGATATTGGTTTTCCCCTGGGCATTATCTCCATAAAGGATGTTGGTCCCATGACTGAAATCCATATGTAGTTTATCGTAATTTCTGTAATTTTTAAGCTCTATTGACTCGATAATCATGGACTTTTCTTATTCCTCGATTTTAATCGTCTTTCCGTCGTACTCGACGATGTCTCCGGCTCTCAGTTTTTTGCCGCGCTGAAGCTCAGTCCTGCCGTTTACTTTGACTAAGGCTTCCTCTATTACGTATTTTGCATCCACGCCGGAGCCGACCAGACCCGCTGCTTTCAGGGCCTGGCCAAGCTTGATGTATTCATCTCTTAACTTGATTATTTCCATTATTTCTCCTTTTTTTCACTCCGTAATCCTAAACGGATGCGGCGTTGAAGTTGACCGGAAGAATTAAATAGATATATTTTCCTTCTTCATCCCTGATAAAGCATGGGGATTTCGGATTCAGCATATAAAGAGTTACTTCTTCGTCATCAATAATTCTGAGCGCATCAATCAGGAACTTTGGATTAAAGCCGATCATGATGTCGCTGCCTGTCTTATGGGCCGTCACTTCGGCGTTCATGGATCCGAAGCTGGAATTCATCTTAAGCTGCAGCTCCTGATCCACCACATTGATGATTAAGGGCTTCTTATCGTTCTCACGGATCAGGATGGTCGCTCTCTCGATGGAGTCTAAGAGTTCCCGCTTATTGACCGTGATCTTAGTCTCGTAATCGCTGGAGAGCATCTGGTCAATCCGGAAATACTCGCCCTCGATCAGTCGGGATACCACGATGGTATCGTCAAATTCGAATAAAATATGGTTGCTGCTGAAGAATATCAGCACTTCTTTTTCGTTGTCGCCGCCCAGAATCTTGCTGACCTCACTGAGAGTCTTGCCAGGAACGATGACTTTTATATCATGGTACGTATCTTTTAATTCCACGTTCCGGATGGAAATACGGTGGCCATCCAGAGAAACGACCTTTAACTGGCTTCCCGATACCTGGAATAATTCACCGGTCATCATCTTATTGCTGTCGTTGGGAGCAATGGAGAAAATGGTCTGGCGGATGACTTCCTTCAGTGTGAACTGGGAAAGGCAGATGTAATTATCTCTTTCTATATAGGGAAGGTATGCGAATTCTTCTCCGTCACGTCCCTGAATATGGAATACGGATTTTTCGCAGGAAATCGTGGTGGTAAATTTCTCATCGCTTTCAATGGTAACAACAGAGTCACCTGCCGATGAAAGCTTTCTAACGATTTCGGATAACAGCTTGGCATCCAGAGCAATCTTTCCGCGTTCATGGATGGTTCCTTCTACTTTAGTTTCAATACCGAGTTCCATATCGTTGGCTGTCAGTTTGATCTCTGATCCACTGGCATCGATGAAGATGCATTCTAAGATCGACATGGTTGTCTTGGATGGAACTGCTTTTAAAACGATGTTGATGCCGTTTAAAATGGCATCCTGTTGAAATGTCAGCTTCATAATTGTTGATAACTCCTTTTCAGTAAATTCACGAATTTTATAGATAGATATATAGATAAATTCCGTCGTATTAGTAGTAGGGGCTGTGGGTTTGTGTAAAAGCCTTAAAACCTTCGAGGGGGACAGGCTTTTCCCTGTGAATAAGAGTGTGAATAACGTCCACAATACTTCAGGAAAACTCTCAGGTTATCCACATGAGCCTGAGAAAGGAAAAGAACCCCTTGGTTATCCACAGGTAATCAACATCCAATTCACATGAAATTGTGGATGAAGCTACTGTGGGCTGAGTTTTTTCTTGAGGATATCAAGAGTGTTTATTAAATTGGAATCATTCTTGCCAATATCGGCCTTTATCTTTTCAATTCCATGGATAATAGTCGTATGGTCGCGGCCTCCCAGATACTTTCCGATCATCTGGAGCGGCGTTCCAACAATCTCGCGGCATAGGTACATGACAATCTGGCGCGGATAGACGATTTCCTTGTTCCGTTTCTGGGAACAGATATCGAGGGGGGTGATTCCGTAATGGTCCGCTACTACCTGGATGACCAGTTCCGGCGTTACTTCCCGCTTGTCATTAGGGGAAATGATGTCCTTTAAGGCTTCTTCTGCCAGCTCCACGGTGATTTCCTTGTTGTCCAGTCTGGAAAGAGCAACGATTTTCGTCAGGGCGCCTTCCAGCTCACGGATATTGGACTTAATGTTGGTGGCAATGTATTTGATTACCTCGTTATCGATATTGTAGCCTTCCATCTCTTCCTTTTTCCGGAGGATGGCCATCCGCGTCTCGTAGTCCGGAGACTGGATGTCTACGGTCAGGCCCCATTCGAACCGGGAACGGAGACGTTCTTCCAGCGTCTCAATTTCTTTCGGCGGTTTATCTGAGGAGATAATAATCTGTTTTTTGGATTCATATAATGCATTGAACGTGTGGAAGAATTCTTCCTGTGTACTTTCCTTGCCGATAATGAACTGAATATCATCGATCAGCAGAACGTCATTCGTCCTGTACTTATCGCGGAACTCAGTAGGAGAGAAGTTGTTCTTATTACGGATGGCATCAATCAGCTCGTTGGTGAATTTCTCACTCGTTACATAAAGAACCTTTGCATTCGGGTTATTTTTCAAAATAAAATGACCAATGGAATGCATCAGATGCGTTTTTCCGAGTCCCACGCCTCCATAGATAAAAAGCGGGTTGTAGATTTCTCCCGGGGATTCGGCAACCGCCAAAGATGCAGCATGGGCCAGATTGTTGTTGGCACCGACTACAAAGGTATCGAATGTATATTTCGGATTTAAATTGGCGTTTATGATGGCCGACTGGCTGACCGTGTTAAGCGCGTTGTTAATCAGCGTATTCCCGGTCTGGGCCTTTGGAACTTCCTCCTGCGGAACCTGGTTTTCCACAACGAAGTCCACGTTACATTCAAATCCTGTTACCTCTTCAATGGTAATTTTTAAAAGGAAACCGTACTTTTTACGGATATACCCTAAAAATTCCACGTCCGGGACGGTAACCGTTACGGTGTCTCCGTTTATGGAATGTACTTTCAGTGGGAGAAGCCAGGTTTTGAAGGAAACATCAGTAATTTCGTGCTCTTCCTTCAAATTCAGTAAGATTTCGTCCCATTTTTCTTTTAACTTTTCTAACATCTCAAGTCTCCTACATCTATCAAAATGCAAATAACGGAAAGTCCCCCTCACACCTGTTTGGGGGAATAGTGCGCATTAGCCCAATCTAAAACCATTTTATACTATTTCGGAACAATTTTCAATGATAATAGAAAATTTTTGTGGATAAGTATGTGTAAGACATGTGAATTTGTTGTTTATGGTGTGTTGATAATTATTTTGAAGGGGAGTTGTCCACAAAAATGAGGATATTTCTAAGTTCATTTATACACAGACAGAAAGATTTGAATCTAAGAGGCCTTCTGAATGCGGGGTGTGAACAAAAAACAGGTTATCCAGAGCTTATCCAGAGAGTTATCAACAACTTATCCACATTTTGGGGATAACATTATGTAAATTAACAAAATGCATGTGAAAAAGTACACATAAGACCATTGACGCGGCGGCCTCCGCTCGGTATAATGCGCTTGTAACCGTTGCATTGTATCTTGAGAAAAGAACAGTAGCACAGGAGGAAAAAAATGAATATTGAGAACAAAACCCGCAACCTGGTACTGGCCGCAGTTTTTATGGCCATCATCATCATCATGGCATTTACGCCTTTCGGGTATATCCCGCTGGGATTCATGAATGCCACCATCATTCACGTTCCGGTCATAATTGGAGCCATTATACTTGGACCAAAATATGGCGGATTCTTAGGATTGGTGTTCGGATTGACCAGTCTGTGGAAAAACACGTACATGCCGAATGCCACATCGTTTGTCTTCTCTCCATTTATTAAGATCGGAGAGTACGGCGGGAATTTTTGGAGCCTGGTGATCTGCCTGGTGCCGAGAATTCTGATTGGAATCGTGGCGTATTACGTATTCAGAGGTATTATGAGGACCCTGAAAGCGAACAAGGCAAGAAGAAGCATCGCTCTGGCTGCGGCGGCAGTTGCCGGATCATTAACCAACACACTTCTGGTAATGAATCTGATCTACTTATGTTTTGGAAAAGAGTATGGAGCAGCGGCGAGAGGACTGTCTGAGGGAATCTATGCAGTTATCCTGGGAATCATCTGTATGAATGGCGTTCCCGAGGCCATTGTGGCGGGAGTTTTGACTGTGGCCATTACGCAGGCGCTGTTTAAGGCGATGAAAAGATAAGTGAAATAATGGAAGATAAGATATAATTTATGTTGGAACGCCGGCGGATGCCGGCGTTCTTTTTTTGAAATCGTAGCATTTATATAGATGCTATGATAAATGCTGTTTTATCATGGAATCCGCAGTAAGCATGGTTTCAAAAGCATCCATTACCTCCTCCATGCTGGGGACAGGCGGCAGATCTTCTTCAATCATACGGATCAGATAATCGAATTGTTCTCCGGTGGGCTTTCGTTTGCAGGGGACATTAATTACTTCATATTTTTTCTGAGGGTACTGGTAATACTCGATGAAATCGCCTTCCTCCTGATGCTCGTGCCTGTCTTTGGAGAAGATCAGGCGTATTCTTCCTTTTGGACCCATAAATTCCTTGATATTCTGGGCGGACAGGGTGTTGCTGTAGCCTGCTTCATAATATCCGATGGAGCCGTCCGACATACACAGGGTCACGAGACCGTAATTATATTGGCCCTCCGGAACATCCGGTTCACTCCGGGTGCCGATAGCCTGTATATCCGTTACTTTGGCGCCGGTAAACCAGTGAATCACATCTGCATAGTGGACGCCGCAGTCTATGAGAGGAGATACTTCACGAAGCATGGATAAGTAGCGTTCCCAGTTCATGGTGTGATGGTTCTGAACCATCCGGAAGATGATGGGAAAACCAATGGCGCCATTTTGAATCATCTCTGCCGCATGCTGATACGTTTTGTTGAAGCGCAGGAGATGGCCAATTAATACTTTGATTTCTGGATGCTTTTTGACAAGTTCCATGAAGGTACGACCGGATTCCAGGGTATCACAAATCGGTTTTTCGCAGAGTACATGTTTTTTTGATTGAATGCAGGCCTGCAGAATCTCCAAATGGCTTTTGGGCCTGGTGGCAATTATAACAATATCAACTTCATTCGAAGATACACATTCCCGGTAGTCATCGGTAACATGGTCAACACCGTACTTTTTCTGAAACAGCAGGGCCCTCTGGATATCACAGTCGCATACATATGTAAAATGTACCACGTCTTTGTAGTAATTTTCCTGGATATGAGCCTCCCCCATGCCGCCGCAGCCGATCAGAGCGGCTCTGTATTTCTTTTGCATTGCAGCTTTCCCCTTTCCTGTTAAGTTTATGATGTTCTTATCTTATAATAATTGAAAGAAGATGAAAAGGGATACATTTCCGTACTCCGTTCTAAACCAGCAGGAGCATACAGTGGCTGATTGGAAAGGGTGCAGGAATATAAAGCTTTTTGTGTTTACGATAAAGACGGAATGTGGTATGATTATCAGGCAGTACTACAGAGAAATTTTAACGTTAATCTGTTCTTTCATAAGAACATCTGATCAAATCGCCGGTTAGGCTAGTCAAAACCGGTTGTCAGGGAATTCCATGGAGGTTCCTCCGAAAATTCTCAGCAAATTTTTAATTTTATACGGGCAGTAAAGGGAAAGGCGGCGGATGCGTATGAATGCGTGGCGGTGATGTTTTTTTGTGCTGCAAAAAAGGCGAAGTATTGATGAAAGGGGAAAGTGATCGGATGAATGAGTATCACGACATGTATGACCGGATGGCTAAGCGGTGTTTGATGCTGTCAAACCGTGCAATTATTCAGTTTATCAATGGCATTTACGAGGTAAACCATCCTCTGGACAGTGAAGTAACGTATAACTGGACGGAACATGAAGATGATGATTTGAGAAAGACGCTGGCAGATACAATAATTACAATTGGGGGAATCAGCAGTTACCATCTGGAGTTTCAGATGTCGGAGGATGGAAGTATTACGTTTCGAATTCTGGAATATGGATTTAATCATGCTATAAAAAAACAGAAGGATGAGGCGGTTCTGGAATTTCCGGAGCCGATTCTGATCTGTCTCTATGAGGCGAAAGCAGTGCCGGCAGAGAAGACACTGGAAATTCGGTTCGGAAATCAAGGTGTCTATCATTACAAGGTTCCGGTGATCAAGTATCTTGCCCTGTCTCAGGAAGAACTGCATCAAAAAAATATGATTATTTTAATCCCGTTCCAACTCTTAAAACTCAGGAAGGAAATTGAAAAAGAGAGAACTGAGGAAAACCTGAAGGCGTTGAAATACCTGGTCACACATGATATAATTAATTCCATAGCAATGAATGTGGAGGCAGGTAATATTACACCGACTGACGGACGTAAATTAAAGAGTCTGACTCTGCAGTTATATCATCATATCTACGACAAATATCAGGAAGTAGCGGATGAAGGGGTGAGTGAGGCAGTGGAAGAGGCATTGATTCTGGATATTGATATTATTGAGCTGGAACATAAAAAAGAGATGAAGAAGAAGCAGGAGGAAGTTGATGCATTAAAGCTCCTTTTGCAGGGGAAGTCTCCGGAAGAGACTGCCGAAATCCTGCATATATCTATGGAGCGGATGGAAGAAATCATGAGATCGTAACGAAATAAAACAAAAAATATTATAAAATCCCAGAAAATCAGGCGGCCGGAAGCAAATAGAAAGGCCGCCTGCATTTTTTTGATACAAAATGTAGTAAATGAATTTATGAGTAGCTACATTTTATGGTATAACCCTTATTTTATAAGAAAAAATCGCATTTTTAGCTTGACGAACCTTTATTTCTTCTATATAATTGAAACGATGTTTAACTAAAATAGTCTCAATATGTTTATTCATATTGCTATGATAAGCTATTGTAATAAGAGGAGGTGTCCGTAGATATGAAGATGACGTTTCAGCCGAAGAATAGACAGAGATCTAAAGTTCATGGTTTCAGAGCCAGAATGAGCACTCCAGGCGGAAGAAAAGTTTTAGCTTCCAGAAGAGCAAAAGGTAGAGCGAAATTATCAGCTTAAGGAAAGAAAGCCCCTCGCATCTGTACAGGGGAATCATGGAAAGCCCCTTCACATGCGTTCAGGGGAAATGATGGACCAGGCCGCAAGTAATTGTGGCCTTTTCTTTTCTTCATTTCCGTGAGCAGCGAGGAGTGAGGAAATTCATGAAACATTTTAATTCGATTAAAAAAAACCGGGATTTTCAGGATGTTTACCAGACTGGGAAATCCTATGCAAACAAGTTACTTGTCATGTATGTGAAAAAGACGGACAGGCCGGAAACCAGAATCGGGATTTCGGTCAGCAAAAAAGTTGGCAACAGTGTGGTCCGGCATCATATAACCAGATTATTGAGAGAAAGCTTCAGGCTTCATGAAGACATGACAGAGACCGGGTTAGACATCGTGGTTGTCGCCAGAGCGGCAGCAAAAGAAGAAAGCTATAAAACGATCGAGAGTGCATATTTGCACTTGTGCGGACTGCATAACATTTTAAAAAAAGAATCGAAGTGATCTTATGGTAAAAAAAATCATGATTTTGTTGATTCGGGGATATCAGATATTCCTTTCCCCGCTGAAAGTAAGAACTCACTGCATATACACGCCTACGTGTTCTCAATACGCCATTGAGGCACTGCAGAAGTACGGCGTGTTCAAAGGTACATTTTTGGCTTGTAAGAGGATACTTCGGTGTCATCCTTTTGCAAAAGGCGGTTATGATCCAGTTCCGTAACAGACAGGAAAGTCCCCACCGTATTCGCACAGGGGAAAATGAGGAGGTAGTTCATTGGAATTTTTAGTACTCACGAAAGTCGGAGGCATTTTGGGGCCATTCGCAACTGTTCTGGGAATCATTATGGATTGGCTGTTTAAGCTGACCAGTATTTTCGGTATTCAGAACATTGGTTTATGTATTATCTTATTTACACTCGTTACAAAACTTCTTATGTTCCCACTGACGTTAAAACAACAGAAATCATCCAAGCTGATGAGTATTATGCAGCCGGAACTGAACGCCATTCAGGCAAAGTATAAAGGAAAAAAAGACCAGGATTCCATGATGAAGCAAAATGTGGAAATCCAGGCTTTATATGAAAAATACGGCACATCCATGACAGGCGGCTGTTTACAGCTCGTTATTCAGATGCCGATTCTGTTTGCTCTCTATCAGGTTATTTACCATATTCCGGCCTATGTATCCAGCGTTAAGGATGTATTCATGAACGTAGTAACATCGATTACGTCTCTCGGTGTGGATCATGTGGGAATGCTGACTCAGTTTGCAACAGATAATAAGGTAAATATGGCGATGGTAAAGGACATAGCTACTAATAATGGCCTTGTTGACTTTCTTTATCAGCTGAACCCGACTCAGTGGGCTGCACTTCAGGACTTATTCCCAAGCATACAGGGAACAATCGTGGAAAATGCTGCTAAGATAGAGCATATGAACTCTTTCCTGGGCATTAACCTGGCGAGCACACCGTTCAGTGTCATGTTCCCCAATGGCTTTACAGGCGGCTTTAACTTCAGCCTGGCGATTTTAATCCCGATTCTTGCAGGTTTGTCTCAGTGGTTAAGTGCAAAATTAATGACTGTTAATCAGCCGTCAGCCGGTAATGATGATGGGAATTCCATGGCTCAGTCCATGAAGATGATGAATACCATGATGCCTCTTATGTCCGTATTCTTCTGTTTCACCTTTGCTTCCGGTATTGGTATCTACTGGATTGCATCCAGTGTGTTCCAGGTAATCCAGCAGTTATTGGTGAACCGTTATATGGATAGAATTGATATAGATGAAATGGTTAAGCAGAACGTTGAGAAGGCAAACAAGAAACGTGCCAAAAAGGGACTTCCTCCGCAGAAGGTTTCTCAGAATGCAACTGCCAACTTAAAGAGCATCCAGGCAGCGAATGAGAGAGAAGAGACTGAGAGACAGGAAAAGATTGAGAAGACACAGGAGCAGATGAAGGCATCCAATGATTATTACAGCAGCGGAGCAGCTAATCCTAACAGTATTTCTGCAAAGGCCCGCATGGTTCAGAAATATAACGAAAAGCACAGTAAATAGGAGGGGTTCCGGATGGATATGATTACAGTTTCAGCTAAAACCGTAGATGAAGCAATTACAAAGGCATTAATCGAATTGGAAACAACCAGTGACAAGCTGGAGTATGAGATTGTTGATAAAGGAAACAGTGGAATTCTGGGATTCATCGGTTCCAAACCGGCCATCATTCGTGCAAGAAAGAAAGAGACTATTGATGATAAAGCGATTGCATTTCTCGGAGAGGTATTCGGCGCGATGGATATGGGGGTGAATATCGAGACCGCTTTTAATCAGGAGGAGAAAGAACTTTCCATCAATCTGGAAGGCGACGATATGGGAATCCTGATCGGAAAGCGCGGTCAGACCTTAGATTCTCTGCAGTATCTCGTAAGCCTTGTCGTAAACCGGGAGAGCGAAGATTATATCCGGGTGAAGCTGGATACAGAGAATTATCGGGAGAGAAGAAAAGAGACACTTGAGACACTGGCTAAGAATATTGCTTATAAAGTGAAGAGAACGAGACGTTCCGTATCGTTGGAACCTATGAATCCGTATGAAAGAAGAATTATTCATTCTGCACTTCAGAATGATAAGTATGTCGTAACACGAAGCGAGGGCGAGGAGCCATTCCGTCACGTAGTCATTTCTTTAAAGAAGGATTATTCGAAGAAGGAACGCTATCAGGATAACAGAGATAAATAGAGTAACGTCGATTGAGGGGTTGGGGCTGTCGGAAGGCACCTCACCCCTTTTCTTTTTCAGGTGAAAAATATGAAGATGAATACAATTGCAGCAATTGCCACTGCCATGAGCAGTTCGGGAATCGGTATCGTCAGGATAAGTGGAGACGAGGCATTTACAATTATAGATAAGATTTACAGAGGAAAAGGAAAAAACAGCAGAAAATTATCGGAGGCACCTTCCCATACCATCCATTATGGATATATTGCCGATGGGGATGAGATCATCGATGAGGTTCTGGTCATGTTAATGAGAGGACCGAAGAGTTTTACGGCCGAGGACACGGTTGAGATTGACTGTCACGGCGGCGTTTTGATTACGAAAAAGATATTGGAAACGGTATTAAAATATGGAGCCCGGCCTGCGGAGCCTGGAGAATTTACGAAGAGGGCGTTCTTAAACGGGCGGATGGATCTGGCCCAGGCGGAAGCGGTCATCGACGTGATCAATTCCAAAAATGATTATGCGTTAAAGGCTTCTGTCAGCCAGCTGGATGGCGCGGTCTCGAAGGCGGTAAAGGCGCTTCGGGAGCAGATTATCTTTCAGATTGCATTTATTGAATCTGCGCTGGATGATCCGGAACACATCTCTCTGGATGGTTATGGAGAGTCACTCTTATCCGCAATCAGGGGGATGAAAGAAGGCTTATGGAGGCTGATTCGCTCGGCTGATAACGGCAGAGTGATGACGGAGGGAATCAAGACAGTCATTCTGGGAAAACCAAATGCAGGGAAATCTTCCCTGATGAATGTTCTCGTGGGAGAAGAGCGCGCCATTGTTACGGATGTGGCGGGAACCACGAGAGATACGCTGGAGGAAACCATCCGGCTGGAAGACATCACTCTGAATGTGATCGATACGGCAGGCATCCGTGACACAGACGATATTGTGGAGAAAATCGGCGTGGAGAAGGCCAGAAATGCCGCCGATGCCGCCGATTTAATCATCTATGTGGTGGATGGTTCCTGTCCTCTCGATGGAAATGACGATGAAATTCTGGATTTTATCAGGGAGAGAAGGGCAGTCGTCCTCTTGAATAAATCGGATCTGACGATGGAGATCAGCGCGGAAATGCTGGCATCCAGGACGACACACCGGGTTATCGCCATCTCTGCGAAGGAGCGGGTGGGGATTGAGAATCTGGAAGATGAGATTAAGGCCATGTTTTACCATGGTGAGATTGATTTTAATGATGAAGTTACAATTACAAATGTCAGACATAAGAATGCTTTGGAACAGGCATACAGAAGCCTGGAAATGGTGGAGCAGAGCATCGAAAACGCTATGCCGGAAGACTTTTATTCCATCGATCTGATGGATGCTTATGAGCAGCTGGGCCTGATTATAGGAGAAGCGGTGGAAGATGATCTGGTCAATGAGATATTCAGTAAATTCTGCATGGGTAAATAGAGAGAAGGAAGGTTGTTATGCCAAATTTAGAAGAATCATATGACATTGTGGTGGTTGGAGCCGGGCACGCCGGCTGCGAGGCGGCGCTGGCGGCAGCCAGACTGGGCCTTGAGACCATCATGTTTACAGTCAGCGTGGACAGCATTGCGCTGATGCCCTGTAATCCCAATATAGGAGGAAGCTCCAAGGGCCATCTGGTGAGAGAGCTGGATGCTCTGGGCGGCGAGATGGGGAAAAATATTGACAAAACTTTTATTCAGTCTAAAATGCTGAATGAATCGAAGGGGCCTGCCGTCCATTCCCTGCGTGCGCAGGCGGACAAGCAGAATTACTCCAGAGAGATGAGAAATACACTGGAGAATACGGATCATCTTACGATTCGCCAGGCAGAGGTTTCTGATATTATTGTGGAAAATGGAGTGCTTACAGGAGTAAAGACATTTTCCGGAGCGGTATATCACTGTAAGGCGGCTGTTCTGGCTACAGGTACGTATTTAAAGGCAAGATGTATTTACGGCGATGTGAGCAATGCCACAGGGCCTAATGGTCTTCAGGCGGCGAATTATCTGACGGAATCGTTGAAGGCACATGGGATTGAGATGTACCGCTTTAAAACGGGAACCCCGGCGAGAGTGGATAAGCGGAGCATCGATTTTTCCAAGATGGAAGAGCAGTTCGGTGATAAGAAAATAGTACCGTTCTCCTTTTCCACGGATCCTGAAACCATCCAGAAGGAGCAGGTATCCTGCTGGCTTACGTATACCAGCGAGAAGACCCATGAGATTATCCGGGCCAATCTTGATCGTTCACCGCTGTTTTCCGGTGCGATTGAGGGGACGGGACCGAGATACTGTCCGTCTATAGAGGACAAGGTGGTAAAATTTCCGGATAAGAACCGACATCAGGTCTTTGTGGAGCCGGAAGGATTGTATACGAATGAAATGTACTTAGGCGGTATGTCGAGTTCCCTTCCTGAGGATGTGCAGCATGCCATGTACCGGACTGTACCGGGACTGGAGCATGTAAAAATTGTGAGAAATGCATATGCGATCGAGTATGACTGTATTAATTCCCGTCAGCTGAATGCTACGTTGGAATTTAAGGCCATCAGCGGCCTGTTCAGCGGCGGTCAGTTCAACGGCAGTTCTGGTTATGAGGAAGCGGCAGTTCAGGGCTTTATGGCCGGTGTAAACGCGTCTATGAAGGTATTGGGAAGAGAGAGCTTTGTTCTGGACCGGTCCCAGGCTTATATCGGCGTTTTAATTGATGATCTGGTAACGAAGGAAAGCCATGAGCCGTACCGCATGATGACTTCCCGTGCGGAGTACCGTCTGCTTTTACGTCAGGATAATGCGGATTTGCGACTGATGGGAATCGGTCATGAAATAGGACTTGTCACTGACGAACAGTACGAGAAGCTTCAGAAGAAGGAAGCCGCCATTGAAGCCGAGATAAAGCGTCTGGAAGGCACTAATATAGGAGCTTCTAAAGAAGTTCAGGATTTTCTGGAGAGAAATGGGAGCACACTCTTAAAGACAGGAACTACATTGGCTGAACTGATCAGAAGACCAGAGCTGAACTATGTTATGTTAACTGATTTGGATCCTAAAAGACCAGAGTTACCAACCGATGTAATTGAACAGGTTGACATAAATATAAAATACGACGGCTATATCCGCCGCCAAAAACAACAGGTGGCCCAATATAAAAAGCTGGAAAATAAAAAGCTGGACGCGAATTTTGACTATAGCAGTGTAAAGAGTCTGCGGAAAGAAGCCGCTCAAAAGCTGGATTTATACAGACCCATGTCCATTGGACAGGCTTCAAGAATCTCAGGAGTATCCCCTGCCGATATCTCGGTTCTTCTTGTTCATTTAGAGCAGCTGCGTTATCAGAAGCGAATGGAAATGGATTCCATGTCAGAGCCAGAACCAGAGCTTGATCGAAAGGCAGAGAGACTGGCGTCATCTAGGGGAACAGAAGAGATGACAGGGAAGGATGTGTCAGATGACAGTAGAATTTAAAGATAGATTAAATGAAGAATTAAATCAATTTTCAATAAAATTGGAAGATTCACAAATAATTCAATTTTACGAATATTACGAAATATTAGTTGAGTGGAATAAGGTAATGAATTTGACAGCGATTACAGAGCAGAATGAAGTGATTACAAAGCATTTTGTCGATAGCCTTGCTTTAATAAAATCAGTAGAAGAGATATCACTTAATCCTTATCGTATTATTGATATTGGCACTGGAGCTGGTTTCCCTGGAATTCCATTAAAAATTGCATTTCCACAATTAAAAGTAACGCTGATGGATTCTCTGAATAAAAGGGTTAAATTTTTAAACGAGGTTATTGAAAAATTAGAACTAAAGCAGATTCAGGCAGTTCACAGCAGAGCGGAGGATCTGGGAAGAGAAAAAGAGTATCGTGAGAAATACGATCTTTCAGTTTCCAGAGCAGTTGCGAATTTATCAACGCTTTCGGAATACTGTATGCCTTTTGTAAAACCAGGCGGCTACTTTATCTCATACAAATCAGGAAAAATAGAAGAAGAACTTACATCGGCAAAACATGCGATTTTTCTTTTAAGTGGTAAAGTATCAGGCGTTGAAAGCTTTACACTGGATGGAGCAGACGCAGAGCGTACCTTAGTTAAAATAGAGAAGGTAAATGAAATATCAAAAAAATATCCACGCAAAGCAGGGGTACCTGCTAAAGAACCTTTAAAGTAATCAAACCATGGCCGGATGTTTCACGTGAAACATCCGGCTATTAATATACTAAACCATCCAGAAAATAGAAAGGAGAGAGAGTCATTAAAAACCTGGCTAATATTATAACATCCTCACGCATTGTCTTTGCCATTGCAATTCTATATATAAAACCATTTTCGACAGCCTTCTGGATATGTTATTTTCTGGGAGGCCTAAGTGATCTTCTGGATGGATTCGTTGCCAGAACTTTAAATCAGCAAAGTGAAAAAGGAGCAAAAATTGATAGTATAGCAGATTTCGTCTTTGCTGTTTCAATATTTATAATAGTACTTAAAAGTATATTTTTGCCATTAAGGTTTTGGTGCTTTATAAGTTTGATTTTCCTGATTCGTATTATTACATATAGTATAGGATTTTATAAATATCGTACGTTTTCTTCACTGCATACTTACTTTAATAAAGCTTCGGGATTGTTGATATTTATGTTTCCAGTATTATATGTGATTTTGCAGTTGGATGTTGCTGGAGGTATTGTGTGTTTCGTATCATTTGCTGCATCAGTTGAAGAATTAATGATTACTATGAAAAGTAGTAGGTTGGATAGGGATTGCAAAGGATTATTTTTGAGGGAAGAGAGATAGCATAGTTATAAAAAAACTGTGCTATCTCTTTTTCTATGTTGTATTATAACGTATTATATTAGACGAATTTGTAATGATATTGGAGTTTGGGAAGCAGTGTAGAATATTTGATTTATAATATGTATAGAGACAGCACGAAAATAATAGTTGAGTATTTAGTTATTTGGCAAAATAAGATTACTATATGGTAACCATCTTATCTTTATTAATTGGTGGTTTTGTCAAAAAAGTTAAATCATTAAGAATTATATAAAAACTATACTATTGAATATGGAGATAAATTATTTATCAAAAAACTAATAATGCTTATTTTAATAGAGAAAAAGAAAACTCAGTAATTCTACATATTGTGAGAAAAGCGGAAGAATAAACCGTTTTCTTTTCACGGTTCATAGTAAATGTAGCAGGACAGAAGAAAGAAGAGTAGTGAAATCTTGTATCAAAGCTTGATTTAAACAAACATAAAAGATGTGTATTTTAAAAGTTAAAAAAAAGCACAAGTTTTAGACTTTTCTGACTTCCTGCTTTAGTTCCTGACTCCAAAAAAGAAACTAAAGCAAGAAGCCATTTACTCTTTTCTTCCTTTCGCCCTCACCCACTCAACAATATCTATATTCTAATCTTGATTTAGATGCATCAAACAAAAAACATCTGTATCGTCTTATACAGCTCCATCGGATTTTCTAATTGTGGTAAGTACTTCGATTCACTAATCAATGAACTCTCAATAGCCGGATTGTACTCATGATACTCTCCAATTAACTGCCTGATCGAGTCCATCGCAGTTCCACCAACAATATAAATACTATTATCTATTTTTTTCAATGCATTTACAATATTACATTTCGTATAATTACACTTCACACTTGCATACAACGATTTCGGAGACTCACCCAGGTGTGCGGCTTCATAATAGACATCTACATAAGACGACTTGACCGAATACGGGTTACAGTAATAGTCTCTTGTAAATTCCTCCGTAATCGCCTGTTTACTGGAGGCTATATGATACAGCAAAGTACCAATAATCGGAAGATCGAGAATAAACTTATAAAGCTTTGCATGCTTATTCGGTATCTGGCTGCATGTGACAAGGCTGTCCGGATTAATCAGCATGATCTGGTCAAACAGTTCCGGAGCTTGATTACAGGCCATAATCACGAGAGCAGAGGAGGCACCTGTAGCGATAATATTAGTCCGGTGCCCGATCTCAGACTTAATAAAATCCGATAGCAGTTGTACGTATAGGAAGTTCGTATAAGTTAAATCTGGCTTCTCAGAGCGTCCACATCCAAGTAAGTCAATCGTATACACCGTATATTGATCCTTCAAATAGTTAACTAATTGTGTCCATTCGTAGCCGCTGGAAAATGCAGTCAAATCATGAACCAATAAAATGGGTTTTCCAGTGCCGGTTTTTGTATAATGAATATTGCCAAAACGCCATTTATAGCAAAGAGATTTTGATTCTGCCAGAAGATTTTTGGAGGTGGCAGATACTTTAATACATTTATTTATCACCGCAGTAGCAGTAGCAGCACCGGCTGCCAGAGTCAGCAGTGTGAGTAATTTATTTTTTGCTTTCATGATTTCCTCCATTCAGTGCACCAGTCCGCACAGATATATTCCTATTATAATATAATAGAATCCCAGTTACAACGGGGAACATATTAAAAAATTCTTAATCTTAGGCAAAATGTTTCACGTGAAACATTTTTATCCTATTTCTCTATTTTTTTCGTATAAAGCATAGGAAAAAGAATTGAAATGTGCTATACTCTATTTTGAACCGTAATTTCCGGTTGTTACAGGGAGAGGAAATATAAAAATGGGTAGAATTATTGCAATTGCAAACCAAAAAGGCGGTGTCGGTAAGACGACGACCGCAATTAATCTGTCCGCATGTCTGGCAGAATCAGGACAGAAAGTACTAACTGTTGATTTCGATCCGCAGGGAAATGCCACTAGCGGCCTTGGAATAGAGAAGGGCGAAATAGATAAAACAGTTTATGATTTGCTGGTTGGAGAGTGTGATATTGAGGAATGTCTCATTTCTAATATGCAGGAAAATTTGGATCTACTGCCCTCCAATGTAGATCTTGCAGGAGCTGAAATAGAGCTGTTAGAAATAGAGAACAAAGAATCTCTTCTAAAGACATATCTTTCTAAAATCCAGAACAACTATGATTTTATCATCATAGACTGTCCACCATCATTAAACTTATTAACGATCAATGCCCTGACGGCCGCCAATACTGTATTGGTTCCCATTCAGTGCGAATATTATGCATTGGAAGGGCTAAATCAGGTACTTAAAACAGTCAACCTGGTTAAGAAGAAGTTAAATCCTTCTCTGGAGATGGAAGGAGTCGTATTTACCATGTATGATGCCAGGACAAATCTGTCACTGGAAGTCGTGGAAAGCGTGAAAAATAATCTGAATCAAAATATTTACAAAACAATTATACCGAGGAACGTCAGACTCGCAGAAGCGCCGAGCCATGGAATGCCGATTAACTTATACGATTCCAGATCGGCAGGTGCGGAGAGTTACCGGCTGTTGGCAGCCGAAGTAATTAGCAGAGGGGAAGATATATAGCTATGGCGAAAAGAACAGGATTAGGAAAGGGTCTTGGAGCAATATTTGGAGATGAAGTGATGGAATCTGCGGCAGAAGAGCAGGAAGCAAAACATCAGGCAAAGAGTAAAAAGGCTCAGGAACCGGAGAAAAAAGAAGAAGACAGCGACATTGGCAGGGAATTAATGGTGAAGGTAACATCCATAGAACCGAATCGTGAACAGCCCAGAAAGGACTTTAATGAGGAAGCAATGGGGGAACTGGCCGAATCCATGAAAGTATATGGAGTTTTACAGCCTCTGCTCGTACAGAAAAAGGGTGATTATTACGAGATAATCGCAGGTGAACGCCGCTGGAGAGCCGCTAAACTGGCTGGTCTCAAAGAAGTTCCGGTCGTTATCCGCGAATATACGAAACAGCAGACAATGGAGATTGCTCTCATTGAGAATGTACAGCGTGAAGATTTAAATCCTATTGAAGAAGCGAAAGCATACCAGCGATTGATCCAGGAGTTTGAACTGAAGCAGGAGGAGATCGCAGCCAGAGTCGGTAAGAGCCGCGTTACCATTACGAACAGTATGAGATTGCTGAAGCTGGATGAACGTGTACAGGAAATGCTGATTCAGAATCAGATAACCGGAGGTCATGCGCGCGCACTCTTAACTGTAGAGGATGGCGAGCTTCAATATAAGCTGGCAGGCAAGATTATTGCTGAAAACTTAAGCGTCCGTGAGATAGAAAAGATCGTCAAATCACTGTCTAAGAAGAAAAATCCGAAGGAAAAGAATGTGGAAGATGAGAGTCTGGCATTGATTTTCCGTGATCTGGAAGAGCGGATGAAATCAGCAATGGGCACCAAAGTAAGCATCAACAGAAAAGATAAAAATAAAGGAAGAGTAGAAATTGAGTACTATTCTGAGTCAGAATTGGAAAGAATAGTAGAATTGATAGAATCCATAAGATAGTAGTAATGGAAGTGAGGACGAAAGAAATGGATAACAGTATGATGGATTTATGGCCGGTCGACCCGGGCTATATTATTCTGGGGTTGGCTGTACTTACACTAATATTGTTGATTATCGTAATCATCTGCCTGATTCAGATGAGAAGGCTTTACCGCAGATACGATTATTTTATGAGAGGGAAAGACGCGGAAACCCTTGAGGAAATCATCATGGAACAGATGGGAGATATCGAGGCGCTGAAGGCGGAAGACCGTGCGAATAAAGACTCAATCCGCAATACGAATAAGAATTACAGAAGCGCTTTCCAGAAATTTGGTCTCGTGAAATACAATGCTTTCAAAGGTATGGGCGGAAATTTAAGTTTTGCCATGGCACTTCTCGATTATACCAACACTGGATTCGTCTTAAACTCTGTACACAGCAGAGAAGGCTGCTACGTCTATATCAAAGAAGTAGAGCGGGGAGAAACAGATGTGCTGCTGGGAAGTGAAGAGAAAGACGCTTTGGAGCAGGCACTGGGATATCATTAAAGCAAAAACCCCATTTCATTTAGGAGGAGATTGTTCCTCACAAATGAAATGGGGTTTTGTAATTGTATATATCATAACAATATCTGAGACATATTCGCATGATGCGACTCTGTCAAAGCGGCTCCGATCGCAGTGCCATACTCTGCCTGTTCCGGTATAATAAAATGTACATCGAACATCGTCTCCAGTGAACAGAAAATATCCTTACATTGAGGAAACTTAGCGAGGTTTCCTATCATAACAAAGTTGTTAATCGCACTATTGAGAGAGGAGAGAATGGCGGATTTTCCGATTGCCTGAAGTACCATATTAATGAGGCCAATGGCAATATCCTCTTCGCTGACCTGACTCCTTACCTTGCCAAAGTTAGAGGCCGTAGCGGTGAGTGGGAGTCCAGGAAGCGCTTCCTTGGATATATCACAGATCTGTAAATCTACGTGGCTTAAATCGCCGCCGCTGGCCAGCTCCATGATCTTGCTGATCTCCTGTGTCTTTAAAAGTAAACTGGATAATCCGATGATAGTTCCGCCGCCGATACCGATACCGCCGGTATGTACGATCTTATCGCCGTTTACCTGGACAAAAGAGGTGCCGGTACCCATACTGACCACAATTAAATCATTCATACCGGTAAAGTAGCGGCCTCCCAGACCATTGGAGGTAAACTCATCTACCTTGAAAGTAGGGATGCCATAAAGCGGCTGTTCCACATTAGCGCTTCCGACTCCTGTAATCATGATCTTTTCTATATCACTTAACTGTATTGCATTGTCATAAATAAATTTCCCAAACGCGCCGAAAAGAGATGCGATAGGATTATTAGCTTTCACGAATGTTGGAATTTTCAGGTTATTATTCTCAAAACCAACAATTTTGGTGGTGCTTCCTCCGATGTCAATTCCTATGATAATTCCCATGGTCAAGAATCTCCTTTGATTGATTACAGTGACCCTAGTATATCATAGATTAGCAGGAATGCAAAGTTCTTAAATCAATCCAATAATCATATAAACCGCGATAGCAATTGAAAAAACAGCCACGCCCTTCTTAAGAACCCTTACATTTATTCGTCCCGCCTGTCCTGCTCCGAAGAAAACGCCGATGGCCTGGCATACAAAGCTGATTAGACAGAGAACGAGAAGTCCCTCCTTCGGGCAATTGGAGAGATATCCCACGCAGGCAGGAAGAGCAATAAAAATGGAGTCAAACAGGCTGACACCCACAGCAGTCCGAACCGGCATTCCAAGCGTAACCAGTATAGGCATGACGAGAATCGGCCCGCCTGCACCGGAAAGAGCGCAGATGGCGCCTGTGATAAAACCAAACAGCAGTACGAATGGCTTGTTGCCAAGTAATCCGGTATAAACTGGAGAGCCGGACGGTAAAACAGCAGATGAATCACCAGAGGAAGCAGCCTCCGGTTTATCCTTCTTAACCAGGATAGAGAGGCCGGACGCCAGCACCACCAGGTAAAGAAACATCTTAGCGGTAGTCAGAGGAATCATAAAATTCAGCTTGACGCCGAGCACCGCCCCCGCGATACTTCCGATTCCCACCAGAACACCAAATTTTAGATCCATCTGTCCCTGCCTCTGATAGCGGTAGGAACCGATGATTCCCGAGGTGAGAAAGGAGATAAAACTCAAGGCCAGAGAGAGGCTTAAATCCATGCCTAAATATCCAGTGAATACAATGGGAAGCAGGAATCCGGCGATGCCGGAGACTCCTACCAGGGTGCCAACAATCAGGTTCATTACAGCTATTACCGGTAACATAATTCGTCCTCCATAAGATGGTTTTTCGTAAGCCAGGAATGCGCTTCAAAGCGTATTTTTTCTTCGTCCAGCGTGAGAATTTCTCTGTTCTTCATCAGAAATTTCCCTGCGGCGATGGAATGGATTACATCCTGAGATGAAACACTTTCTACCAGGGTGTGTACCAGATTATTTGTAGGGTAAAGATGAGGCTGATCTAAATCAACCGCAATTAAATCGGCACAGAAGCCTTCTTTCAGCTGACCTGATTTTTTATGTAAACCGAGCGCACAGCTTCCGCCTTCCAGAGCCATGGAGAGAATCGTCTCTGCAGGCATAATTACCGGGTTGGATTCCGGGACACCGTAACGGATGTTCATGATAGAGCGGAATATCTTCATCTCCTGGAAAAGGCTCATGCCTCCGTGTGCGGTTCCATCCGTTCCAAATGCCACGGATATTCCGCTTTCCAGAAGTCTTGGGGTGTTGGGGACACCTTTTCCGCAGTTGCTGAACGGGCAGTGGACTGCCTTAACTCCGTTAGCAGCCATAACCTCAATCTCGTGCTCTGACAGCAGGAGGCTGTGTGCACTGACAAAATGGTCTGAAAGCACTCCGAGGCTGTCTAAATACTCCAAAGGCCGCATCTGATAGCGCTCCAGGTGGTAGTTGATCTCATTCGGATATTCGTTCATATGAGCTTCCACCATGGCGCTGCGCTCTGAGGCCGCCTCAAATACACCGCGAATCAGTTCCTCGGAACAGGAAATCAGGGAGCGGAGAGAGTAGTAAACGCTCAGCCTTCCGTCGCCGGAGCCGTTCCAGGTGTTGTAGTACTCATTTAAACGGGAAATGGATTCTGCCGCGTCAGCCCTCATGGAATCAGGAACTTTCGTATCATCCATGGTAGACAGCGTAAGTGCGCCTCGCAGACCAGATTTTATGTAAATTTTGGCTGCTTCATCCATATGAATTCCTCCCGCATCGAGGAAGGAGGTAGTACCGCCGCGGATCATTTCCAGGGAGCAGAGAGCGGCGCTTAAGGATACGGCCTCCGGAGTCAGCGTGCTTTCAAAGGGAAGCATAATCCGTGTCCAGATCATCGGCAGAGCATCCAGAATCTTTCCGCGAAGCAGCTGCTGACAGGTGTGCATATGACCGTCTGTCAGGCCAGGCATCCAGAGGAGGCGGCTCCCGTCTACAGTCTGCTCCGCCTCCGGGCAGGAGAGGGAGCCAGAGCAGCAGATCGAGGAAATCATACCGTCTTTTATGGCGACATCTACACCGGAGCGAATGGTCATATCCGGTGTCAGGATGCGCGTATTTTGAATCAATATATCATAGATGAGTTCTTTCATATAATAATCTCCAAAATTCATACGAGTTGTAACAAATTAAATGTTGCAGTTCACAGCCCGGTCGGTCTCTGCTTCCCGGTCTGTGAACTACAACGTCTAAATTGCGTGAGTCAGAGACAGAACAATGTTAGAAACCAGGGCGGAGCCGAAGAATGTTCCTGTCATGACGAGTAGAGCGATGATTATCATCTTCCAGCCCTGTTTTGCGAAGGCCTTAATCTCATTTCCGATGGAAATACCGGCAAACGCGCCAACCATGGTCAGAGGAGCCGTGAAATTGATCTTGTTGGCGGACTCAATTACAAAGGAAGAGATCGGTGAGATCGGACATGCCGCTAAGAGTCCCACAATCGAGCAGTAGGCCACGATAGGAAGCTTTAACGGTATAATCTTGCTTAATACAACTCCGATGCAGGAGATGACAAGGAGCACGCATACACCCGGCAGAGAGTCGAGAAATGCTACCTTAAATCCAACAAAGTTTGCCGTCATGATGCCAAGGCAGGCAATAACCAGTAAAAATCCCCATTCTTTATATCTCATAATCGTCAGTCCTCCTTATTTTTCTCCGCGCAGACGTGCAATCTTTGGTTCCAGGAACGCATACAGCTTGTTGCAAAGCGGAATTCCTATAAATATAGCAACGTAGATACCGGTGATTCCCGAAAGGGTCTCACTGGTGCTGGCAAGCGCCGAAATCTTATCGGCCATAGCCGGGTAAATCTCTGTTAAGCTGGCCGTAGCTGACGCCATCATGATGCCGGCGCCGACGCCGGAGGCCATTCCCAGTGCGTATGGGTGGAAAATATTTAAAGCCGCTACCATGGTAGCCATAAATCCGAAATAAATGGTTCCGATCATACCGCCGACTATGTAAATGGATAGGCTGCCGCGGGCTTCCGGTGAATCCGGTCCGTACATATCTGTGATCAGGGCCAGATTGGTTTCCCGGTTGATGGAATGTGTTGCTCCGATTGCCTCACGCTTTAAGCCGAGGAGAAGTGCAAATGGCAGAGCGAGGAAGATCGTTCCCAGGTTGCCGATTTCCTGCAGTAAGAGAGCGGGACCGGCCTGAATAACCGTTGAAAGGCTGGCGCCTGCATTGATGCCGAGCTTTGCGATAAAGGGGCAGATAGCCACGATTACCAGCTTTGACGCTGCGGTTACTTCTTTTTCTTTCATGACCTTTAATATCTGCGGTCCTGATAAAATACCCATGAAGAGAGAGTAGAAGATCGGGAACAGGATCAGCATTCCGGGGCCGAGAGGAATCTTAATCTGGCCGATGCTGTCTGCAATCAGGATAAAGATAAAGGCTATGATGTACACACGGTACTCTGTCTTGATCCGCTCCTTTAGGGAGGAATACTGGAAGGTTTCTTTTTTCATACACTTACGCTCCTTTTGGTAAAATGGTAACATTCGCTTCAAATATGTTTGATAGCTTCATTCTAGCGGAAGAGAAGCAGATAAAAAAGGACAAATGAGATATTTTGCACAAAAATAGGGGAAAATGTTTTTATAATTATAAGATAGTACTAAATTGTAGGAGATTTGATGAATAAACAGGCAATAAAAAAAAGGTCTGTACAGATAACGGGGAGTACCCGTTGCTCTGTACAAACCTTTTTTGAATCAGTTCAGAATCTGAAACTGATTAAGCTGCGTATACGTTGACAGCCTGGATTCCACGGTTGCCCTGAGTGGTATCAAAAGTAACTCTCTGGCCATCTTCCAGAGACTTATAACCATCTGTCATAATTCCGGAAAAATGAACGAAAACTTCTTCTCCTGTCTCGTCGTTTGTGATGAAGCCATAACCCTTTGAGCTGTTAAACCATTTTACTGTACCCTTATTCATGAGGTACCTCCTAATATAATATTATTATATTTGTTCTGAAACTAAAAATCACATATTTTTGTAAAGCATTATTAACAAATAATGACTTACAAAAATATGTGAATCAAAATCTCATTAAAATACTCTATTATGATATCATAGTACGAAAAAATTGTCAAGCAATTCTGAAAATTATTTTATTTCTGTTTTTGGTATCAATATTTTACATTTGTTTTTTCGCGCTGTATAATAAAAGAAGCAAAAACATCGGAAAAGGAGCCGGAACATGAATTGGGAGGAATTGCTGAAACGAGCGCCAAAGCTTGAGGCGTATATCAAACATATGCCGCCGGATATCAAGGCCCGCAGTGTCATTAAGGTGATACCGCCGGGACAGATTATCCACCAGAAGAATTACGAGCTGGACTATTTTGCATTTGTCTGCTGCGGAGATCACCGGGCCATCAATGAATTTGAAAACGGTAACGTATATATGATTGAGAAGAACGAGGCCATAGATTTTGTGGGCGAGGTAACAATCCTGGCGGGGCAGGAGCGGACCTCTGTCACCCTGGAGACCATTACGGAATGTGTTCTCCTCCAGATGCCGAGGAAGGATTTTGAGCGGTGGATTAAGGAAGATATTGATCTTCTCTATTTAATAGCCAGCAAGGTGGCGTTTAAGCTGTACCGTTCCTCGTCGAAGAATGGGGCGACGCTGTTCTATCCGCCGAACTTTCTGCTTCTGGAGTATCTGGTACAGTACGCCGATAAGCATATGACGGGAAATAAGACGAGCATTACAGTTCCATTTACCAGGAATCAGCTGGAGGAGGAACTGGGAATCAATATTAAGACCTTGAACAGAACTGTTAAGAAGTTAAAGGATACCGGCATGATCGGGATCACGAAAGGAAAGCTGACCTTTGATAAAGAGCAGTATAACAAGGCCGTTGCGGAGCTGGCTGTGCTGAGAAAGGGGGCAAATCACTGGTAAAACGGCTGGCTGTATCTGGAAAATATATCAGTATAAAAGTATTTATTAGATTTGAATAAAAACGGGGGTGATATTGTTATTTTTTTGTCAAATATATTATTGACAATTATTTAACGAAATCATATAATGATACTACAAAGTTCGTTAAAAAAATATCGAACATAAAAAAAACCTATTAAACTTATTAAAAAAACTGGAGGTAAGTCAGGATGGCAAAGAAAGAAGAACAGGTAAAAGTTCCGGAAATCATTGACAATGTAGACGCTTTGGTTGCAAAGATGGAAGCAATGAGAGAAGCTCAGAGAGAATTTGCAACCTTCACACAGGAACAGGTGGACAAGATCTTCTATGAAGCAGCTAGTGCAGCCAATAAAATGAGACTCCCTCTCGCCAAGATGGCAGTGGAAGAAACCGGCATGGGTGTTGTGGAAGATAAGGTTATCAAAAACAACTACGCAGCCGAGTACATCTACAATGCCTATAAAGATACAAAGACCTGCGGTGTTATTGAAGAAGATAAGGCATACGGAATTAAGAAGCTGGCAGAGCCGATCGGTATCGTAGCGGCTGTTATTCCTACAACAAACCCGACTTCAACCGCGATCTTTAAGACACTGATTTCTTTAAAGACAAGAAACGCGATTATCATTTCCCCACATCCGCGTGCTAAGAACTGTACTATTGCAGCAGCAAAGGTAGTTTTAGAGGCAGCTGTTAAGGCCGGCGCTCCGGAAGGCATCATCAGCTGGATTGATGTTCCTTCACTGGAATTAACAAACGAAGTTATGAGAAGCGCAGATATCATTCTGGCCACAGGCGGCCCTGGAATGGTTAAGGCTGCTTACTCTTCAGGAAAACCGGCACTGGGCGTAGGCGCAGGCAATACACCGGTTATCATCGACGATACAGCTAATATTAAACTGGCAGTAAACTCCATTATCCATTCCAAGACCTTTGATAACGGTATGATCTGTGCTTCCGAGCAGTCCGTTACCGTTCTGGAAAAGGTATATGATGAAGCGAGAAAAGAATTTGCGGCAAGAGGCTGCTACTTCTTAAAGGGTGATGAGATTGAGAAGGTTCGTAAGACCATCATCATCAACGGCGCTTTAAATGCCAAGATTGTTGGACAGACGGCTTACACAATTGCAAAGCTTGCAGGTGTCGAGGTACCGGAAGCGACCAAGATCTTAATCGGCGAGGTTGATTCCGTTCATATAGATGAAGAATTTGCACATGAGAAGCTGTCTCCGGTTCTTGCCATGTATAAGGCAAAGGATTTCGACGAGGCGCTTGCAAAAGCAGCTCAGCTGGTTGCTGACGGCGGTTATGGACATACGGCATCCCTTTATGTAAATGTAAACGAGCATGAGAAAATCATGAAGCATGCCGAGGCTATGAAGACGTGCCGTATCCTGATCAACACTCCATCTTCTCATGGCGGTATCGGTGATATCTACAACTTCAAGATGACTCCATCCCTGACATTAGGCTGTGGTTCCTGGGGCGGAAACTCCGTATCTGAAAACGTAGGTGTAAAACATCTGTTAAATATCAAGACCGTTGCCGAGAGGAGAGAGAACATGCTGTGGTTCAGAAATCCTGAAAAGGTTTACTTCAAAAAAGGCTGTATGCCTGTTGCACTGAGCGAATTAAAGGATGTATATGGCAAGAAGAGAGCATTCGTTGTAACAGACTCCTTCCTTTACATGAACGGTTATACAAAACCGATTACAGATAAATTAGACGAAATGGGCATCGTATACACGGTATTCTCCGATGTACAGCCAGACCCGACGCTTGCCAACGCACAGGCAGGTGCAAAGGCTATGAGAGCATTCCAGCCGGATACCATCATTGCCCTGGGCGGCGGTTCCGCTATGGACGCAGCCAAGATCATGTGGGTTATGTATGAGCATCCGGAAGTAGACTTCCAGGATATGGCTATGCGTTTCATGGATATTCGTAAGAGAGTCTACACCTTCCCGAAGATGGGTGAGAAAGCATACTTCATCGCGATCCCGACCTCTTCCGGTACTGGTTCCGAGGTTACCTCCTTTGCAGTTATTACAGACCAGGATACAGGCGTTAAATATCCGCTGGCTGACTATGAATTAATGCCTAAGATGGCTATTGTCGATGCAGATAACATGATGAGCCAGCCGAAGGGCTTAACAAGCGCTTCCGGTGTCGATGTTCTGACTCATGCTCTGGAAGCCTATGCATCTGTTATGGCTTCTGATTATACAGACGGCCTTGCGTTAAAGGCTATGAAGAATGTACTGGAATACCTGCCGACAGCTTATAATGACGGATCTAATGTTGAGGCAAGATGCAAGATGGCTGATGCTTCTTGTATGGCTGGTATGGCATTTAATAACGCATTCCTGGGGGTATGCCACTCCATGGCTCATAAACTGGGGGCATTCCATCACCTTCCACACGGTGTTGCAAATGCTTTGTTAATCACTCTGGTTATGGAATTCAATGCATCTGAAGTACCAACCAAGATGGGCACTTTCCCGCAGTATGAATATCCGCATACACTTGCAAGATACGCGGAATGCGGACGTTTCTGCGGAATTCAGGGAAAGAATGATGCTGAAGTATTGAAGAAATTTATCGATAAGATTGAAGAATTAAAAGCGGCAGTAGGAATTAAGAAGACGATCAAAGAGTATGGTGTAGATGAGAAGTACTTCTTAGATACGTTAGATGCTATGGTAGAGCAGGCATTTGATGATCAGTGTACCGGGGCTAACCCGAGATATCCGCTGATGAGCGAGCTCAAAGAGATGTATTTAAAGGCTTACTACGGTAAATAAGTTTAAATAGGTGGCAAAGGGCCGTACCCGATTCGCGGGGCGGCCCTTTGTGTTATATAAATTAAGCAAATAACCGAAGCCAAGCTCCAAATAAAACCATACTTTCCCGAGAATGAGTATGAACCCCATGTTCGAGACGTGTGTACTGTTTGGTACATGATAGTTTTGTAAACAGGCTTTCTACCGTATCGGGAGGACAAACTTCATCTTGACCGCCTCCTGAAAGCATGACCGGTATATGCAGCCGATGGGCATGAGAAAGCGTATCGATATATCCCAACCGATTCCAGAAGATATCCTCGGGTACAGATTGACGATATGGACTTAATATGCCGTAAGCGTTTCCTTTCAGCCTGGAGGACGGAAAATTAGTCAGGAAAGGAATGTCTGCGCAGACACATCGAACTGCCGATCCCAAAATAGATGCCAGTAAAAGGGCAGTTCCTCCGCCCTGGCTGGTTCCAAAGACAGAGAGCCGGTCAGGAAGGACATCAGGCTGCAAGACTGCCCAGCGTATTGCCAGTAAACAGTCTGTAAGCCAGTCTTCGTAACCTCCCGGTTTGCCCGTTATTGTATTATGAAGTACAGGCCAGTTTCCATCCGGTGCTGTCTTTGAAGTATCTGGACCGGAGGGACTAACATAACCCTGAGGCGATATGTGAAGTATATGGTACCCCATGTCTGCAAGCTGTGGATGAAGGTTTATGAAACCTCCGTAACCCGGCAGGTTTATTAGCAGCGGGGCAGGAGAGCTTATAGATGGCTGCCAGTAACCATAAAAAGTACGTCGTTTTTCTTCAGTTTTAAATTGAATAAATTTATTCTGAAGAGTACAGGGGTTGTTACCAAACTCGATACGGATTGGTGAGTTTGGTAAAATGGACACTTCCGTTTTCATATTCTGACTTTTCTTTAGTAAATCAGAGGCCCATTTGTCAATTTCATGTGATGATGGATAACAAGAAAAGGCTTGAGCTTCTGAAAATAGTTCTTTTGGCATGATAGCACACCTCCTTTTAAACTATTATAGTCATAAAATAACTTTACCGATAGTAATATTTTGATTATAATCAAGACAAAACAACTATATTTCAATCGAATTATTAAGGAGAGGTACAATGGAGGAGAATCATTCACTTATCTATTCACTTCGTTTTAACTTTATTTATGTTGATGTATATTCATTCACACGAATGTGGATCTACCCTACAACAGTATTGCCATATGGGCTGCTTCGTTATATTCTGGCAGGCGAAGGTGAATTTGTTCTGGATGGACGAAGACATAATGTAAAACCTAATCAGGTAGTTTATATCCCACAGGGGACAACTCTTGACTGTAAAGCATTTACCGATGATTTTAAATTTATGAGTATCCGTTTTGTAACGACTATACAACTTAAGAATAATGATTTTTTATCGAACTATTTTAATGTGTTGGATGTGACAGAGGCGGAAGATGAAAGGGTTTTGTCTTATTTCAGAGAGATTTATGAGACTGCAAGCTTTAATAAAAGCATTGGGAAAATGTTTAAAATTAGAGGATATCTAGAGCTGATTATTGCATGGCTGACAGAGCGGGGGGAAAAAAGGCAGCAGTCTCAACTTGAACTAAATTCAACTGCATATACAATTGAGAAACTGCAGCAGCGTGCAAGAAAGTCTGGTAATGTCAGCAGGGATCCAAGAATACAGGCTGTAGAGGATTATATAGTAGCACATCCAAAGGATCCTCTGGATTTAAAGCTTCTCTGCAGTATTGCGGAAGTCAGTGAATCTTCACTGCGTCGTCTTTTTAAAATACAAACAGGAAAATCTCCTGGAGATTATATTAAAGAGCTCCGCATGCTGACTGCATCCCGGGAACTTTTGGCGTCAGAACGAAGAATATCAGATATTGCATATGACCTGGGTTATAATGATCCCAATTATTTTACCCGTACGTTTCATTCGGTTTTCGGAATTTCTCCTCAGGAATATCGTAAGGTATCCAGAGAAGGCAGTACGGTAGAATTTAAAAGAAAATAGCCACATACGTTTAAATATTAATTGTTTTATGCTAATTTTAAGCGATTTACATCTTGTATGCAGGTGCCAAGATAGATTATGATAAATACATAAAAATGCACAAAAAAAATAAATAAAAAAGGAGAAAATTATGAAAAAGTCATTATCGTTGCTCTTGACACTCCCGATTATTGCCTGTCTGGCAGCTTGCAGCAGCAACACCTCAACACCTGCGACAACGGCAGAAAACAACGCAAAACAAGAGGAAACAGCAGAAACAGTGAAAGAAGATCCAGGAGATGAACCCTTAAAAGGTGAGATTACGTTTTGGCATTCCTTTACACAGGGGGGACGCCTGGATACCATTCAGGCAGCCGCGAATGATTTTATGAAAGAAAATCCAGATGTTAAAATCACGATTGAGACATTTTCCTGGCCGGATTTTTATACAAAATGGACAACCGGTCTTGCATCGGGTAATGTGCCGGATATGAGTACTGCTCTTCCGAACCATGTTGTAGAAATGATTGATGCGGATGCCATTTTACCGATGGATAATCTGATTGATAAGATAGGTAGAGATCGTTTTTATGAAGCACCAATTAAGGAAATGACGGTGGACGGCAGTTGCTATGCGATTCCAATCTATTCTCATGCGCAGGTAATGTGGTATTTTACCAATATACTTGATAAGTATAATCTTGAGGTGCCTACTACCTGGGATGAATTATACACAGCCGCGAAAACCATTTCAGACGGAGAAAACGGATCGGTCTACGGCTGTTCGGTTCCTCTGGGTACCAATGATATGATGGCGACGCGTTATTTGAATTTTTATGTTAGAAGCGCGAATGAAACTCTTATTAAAGAGGATGGAACCGCTAATTTAACTAGCCAGGCAGCAATAGACGGCATTAATTATTGGGTTAAGATGTATAAAGAATGTTCGCCGGCTGAATCAATTAACTATAACGTTTTGGATCATGCCACACTGTACTATACTGGAAAAAATGCATTTGATTTTAATTCCGGTTTCCAGATTGGCGGTGTTGATACTAATGCACCGGAGCTGTTGGATTATGTAGCGTGCGCTCCAATGCCAACAATAAACAAGGGTGATGAGCAGAGAGGATATGAAACCTCTAATATTCCTATGGTAATATGGAAAAATTCAAAGCATCCCGAGATTTGCGAAGCATTTATTAAGTTTCTGTATCAGCCGGAATACTACGTTCCGTTCCTTCAGTCTGTTCCTGTAGGCATGCTGCCTGCACTTAAGGACATTGCATCAAATGAAGAGTTTCTTTCTGATCCGATGATTCAGAAATTTTCTAATGAAATGAAGGTAATCTCAGATGCGGTTGGAACCGGAACTGCAATCGGAATGGAATACGGTCCTAAGCCGCAGGCAGGTCTGCTTACAAGTCAGGGTGTAATTGAGAATATGTTCCAGGAAATTATACTGAAGGGAACGCCTGTGGAGGAAGCGGCTAAAGCGGCAGAAGATAAGCTGAACGAGCTTTTTGAAACATTGGAATGATTAACAAGTTGATGAAACGGGGCGGATACATCGCCCCGATTTATCTTAAAGGAGCGTTGCCATGAAGAAAAAAAAGTTGCTGAACTGGAATCGGATATCCGGTTTCCTGTTTTTACTGCCGGCTCTTGCAGTCGTTATAGGGTTATTGCTCTATCCTGTTTTATCAAGTGTTTTTTATAGCTTTACCAGCAAGCATCTGATTAAGCAGAATTACAAGTTTGTTGGAATTGATAATTACATAAAAATTCTGTCAGATAAAGAATTTACAGGAGCATTCCTGACATCAATTAAATGGACGGTGTTTTCTCTGCTTGGACAGATTGGAGTGGGATTTACAGCAGCGCTGGCTCTAAATCGGATAAAAAAGGGTCAGGGTCTGTTCCGGACAGCACTTATTATTCCATGGGCATTCCCCTCTATTGTTATTGCACTTGCATGGAAATGGATTTTAAGCGGAGTATACGGTTTTCTTCCCAATCTTTTGGTACAGATTGGAATCTGTCAGTCTACGCCTCAGTTTCTAAGTAATGAATCCCTTGTATTTGGTACTTTGGTTATGATCAATATCTGGTTTGGAGCACCGCTTATTATGGTAAATGTCTTAAGTGCCCTCCAAACGGTTCCCAGGGATCAATATGAAGCAGCACAGATAGACGGTGCAGCGCCCTGGCAGTCCTTTCTGCATATTACGATTCCTCACATCCGTGTAGTTGTAGGGCTTTTGGTGGTTCTCAGGACGATATGGGTTTTCAATAATTTTGACACAATATTTTTAATTACAGGCGGCGGACCTGCAAACTTAACAGAGACGGTTCCGATTTATGCCTATAATGTGGGGTGGGGGCTTAAGCAGTTAGGACGCTCATCGGCGGTTACAGTACTGCTTCTGATGTTCCTTCTGGTAATTTGCCTTTTATATTTTAAGCTGCTTGATAAATGGGATAAGGAGGGGGCATGATGGAAAAGCACAAACGTTTAAAAAGTGGATGGGTTGGCGATACAATAAGTTATCTTTATCTGTCGGTTCTTTCTGTGATGGCAGTGTTTCCACTTCTTTGGATTGTGCTTTGCTCTGTTAAAAAACAGGGAGAGCTTTTAAGCAATCCGACCAAACTGATTCCCAGTGCCGTTACACTTGATAATTTTAAGAATGTGCTGATAAATCTTGGTTTCTTAAACAATATTGGAAACAGTATAATAATTGCATTTTCATCTACTTTGATTACCATTACCATCTCTGCTTTGGGAGCTTATGGAATTGTAAGGTTCTACCCTCGTTTCGGTAAGCTTATGACAAGGGTGTTAATTACAACTTATATGTTTCCCCCAATATTGCTGGCTGTACCGTATTCTATTATTATGGGAAAAGCGGGACTTATGAATACGCGTATTGGACTTGTAATCGTATATTTGTCATTTTCCGTTCCCTATGCAATATGGCTTCTGGTAGGTTTTTTTCAAACGGTTCCGTTAGAGATTGAGGAAGCAGCCAGGGTGGATGGAGCAAATAAAATACAGGTATTTGTCAATGTAGCGCTTCCTATTGTTGCACCGGGACTTGTTGCTGTGGCGATTTATACGTTTATTAATGCGTGGAATGAGCTGTTATATGCTTTGATTATGACTAACAGTACCAGTAAAATGACGGTTTCCATAGCCTTAAAATCATTAGAAGGCCAGGAAATTCTGGATTGGGGAACCATGATGGCAGCCTCTGTTCTCGTAGTAGTGCCATCCATTATTTTCTTTATGCTGATTCAGAAAAAAATTGCGGGCGGACTTTCACAAGGGTCGATTAAGTAGGGTTAAGTTTACAGGGATACTAAAATAAATGAATGGAGGAAGTAACAATTATGGATACAATTGGATATGGAATTGTAGGTACCGGATATTTTGGGGCGGAACTGGCCAGAATTATGAAGGATCAGGAAGGAGCCAGGATTGCGGCAGTACTTGATCCTGAAAATGCAGTACAGACAGCAGAGGAATTAGGGTGTGATGTAGAAACAGACCTGGAAAAACTGTGTGCACGCCCTGATGTGGATGCGTTAATTGTGGCAACACCCAATTATTTACACCGCGATCCGGTTCTGATGGCGGCACGCTACAAAAAGAATGTGTTCTGTGAGAAACCGATTGCACTGTCTTATCAGGATTGTGATCAGATGGTAAAAGCGGCTCAGGACAGCGGCATTGTATTTATGGCCGGTCATGTAATGAATTTTTTCAATGGTGTACATAAAGCGAAACAGCTAATCCACGAGGGAAAAATCGGCAGGGTACTGTACTGTCATGCGGCCAGAAATGGTTGGGAAGAGCCGCAGGAGAGCATCAGCTGGAAAAAGATCCGCGCAAAATCGGGGGGGCATCTCTATCACCATATTCATGAACTTGATTGTATTCAATTCATAATGGGGCCTGCAACGGAAGTTACGATGACGGGAGGAAATGTGGCACATAGCGGTCCTCGGTTTGGGGATGAGGATGATATGCTTCTTATTTCCATGGAGTTTGGAAATAATACGTATGCTTTTATGGAATACGGTTCTGCATTCCACTGGCCGGAGCATTATCTGATGATTCAGGGAACAGAAGGCGCGATCAGAATCGATATGGCAAATGTGAAGATGACCTTAAAGCATGCGGACGGAACAGAGGAGTATTTTCTGGTGCATGAAAGCAGAGAGGAGGATGATGACAGAACACGGATATACAACGGTCTGGAGATGGATGGTGCTATTATGTATGGTCATCCGGGAAAGAAACCTCCTATGTGGCTGCACAGCATCATGAAAAAAGAGATGAAGTTTTTTAATGGTATTATGCATGGTGAGGAGGCTTCCGAGGAATATAAACCGTTATTGACAGGAGAAGCTGCACGGGCGGCGATTGCAACAGCAGATGCAGCGACACTTTCCCTGCGGGAAGACAGAAAAGTAAAAGTTGAGGAGATTAAGGGCTAAGCCAGCCCGTTCTTAAATAAAAGAATCATCTCATGAGTCAGACTTACATTCGTGTAGTCTCCGGGGATATCTTCGCGTTTCATCCAGACTGCTGTGGATAATTCTGTTTCATCCAGATGAATTTGTGGAGAACCATCCAGCTCAGCGAAAAAACCAACCAGCATGGAGTCACTGAAAGCCCATGGCTGATTTTTATAATAGCGGATATTTGTTACTTTCAGTCCGACTTCTTCCATGACCTCGCGCCGGACGGTTTCCTCCAGTGTTTCACCGAATTCCGTGTAGCCGGCTACCAGGGCATAGCGGGTATATTCACGGCCAGCGTATTTGGTGAGGAGAAGCTTATCACCATCAGTGACAGCAACAATGACGGCCGGTGCAATCTTGGGATAGACGGTATTGCCGCAGCAAGGGCAGACCATGGAACGTTCTTTTTTACTTTTCATGTTTGCTGTACCGCAGCGGCCGCAAAAACGGTTATTGCGGTAGAATCGGTGGAGTTCTGCGCCGTTGGCAGCTGCAAATGAAATCCACAGCGGTTCTAAATCACGGATTACCGAAGTGGGATAGAGCGCCAGTGTCTCGTTTCCGGACAGAGATATGGCGGTTTCATCAATCAAAAAGTATTCTTTATCATCGATGGAAAAGAGATAGTCGCAGTGGCCGGATACGGAGTCGCCATCCGCAGCCATAAGTTCGGAAAATTTAGGGATCTTTAATGAATCAGTATGATTTAGCAGGATGGAACCATCCTGGAAATATAGAATATAACTGTCCGGAGATGGAGTTTTAATATAAAATTCGTTCCGGAAGCGGTGGGGTGCAATTTCCTGAATCATGCGTGAAAAGCCTTCTTTCTATCTATAATCATGAACTATATCACGGTTGTATTCAGGAAATCATAGCAGATGCAGAGCGGAAAGTCAATGGATGATATCGCCTGAACTGTTACTTATCTGGTTATACCTGCACGTTTCAGTGTTTTACGGAGCTGAATACCAAAGATAACTGCCAGAATGGTAAGTACAATATCTTTTGGTACAAATGCTGTCATAGAATAGGTAAATACTCCCCATGCAGACATGTCACCGGCCAGAGCTGCCCACTGCATCCCGCCGGCTGTCTCATTAATAACCAGTCCAATAAATGAAAAAAGAAAAATAGACGCAGATTCCAGTTTCTTATTTTCTGATTTAATATGAAGGCCGCATAATGCAGCCATGATCGGCCAGGACCAGATATATCCTCCTGTGAAATCAACCAGAACGGAGAAACCACCGCGGAAGTTTGCAAAGATAGGAAGACCTGCAGCGCCAAGGAGTATATAGACCAGAGAGCCGTAAAGTCCCAGTCTCCATCCAAATGTGACACCAATTAAAGTGATTCCAAATACCTGAATTGTTATGGGAACTCCGGTAGGCATGGGGACTGATATCTGTGATATAATAGTAAGAATGGCTGCAATCATTCCCGCAAATACTAAATCTCTCGTGGTAATGCGTCTTGATGGTGCGGCAGTGTGAGTAGTGTTTGGTAATATCATGATAGAAACTCCCTTCCTAATTTATCTATAGTTATGGTAAGAATTTTATTAAAAAATTGTATCATGCATATGAAAAGATGTCAACTAAAAATGATATATAGTTAACAATTTTGCCATGGTATTAAAAGTGGGAAGGGAATAATAATAAGCAGTTTAAATTTAGCTGAAATTAATAAAATAAAGTTTTGGTAATTATTGACTTTATAATCTTTACTTGCTATAATTTCTATCAGTTACAAAAGGCAAAGGGGCCGGAACGTATGTTCTGGCCCCTTTTTGCCCTTTTGGAAGCAATATTCACTGATGTGAAGTCGTATGGTAAATGTGGAAAATCACAAGGAGGAAAAATCTATGTCGTATGTTGATGAAGTTTATGAGAGAGTGGTAAAACAGAATCCGGGAGAAGCCGAATTCCACCAGGCAGTAAAGGAAGTGCTGGATTCTTTGAGACTGGTCATTGACGCTAATGAGGAGAAGTACCGTAAGATGGCACTCCTAGAGCGTCTCGTAGAGCCGGAGAGAGTCATTTCCTTCCGTATTCCGTGGGTTGACGACAACGGGCAGGTACAGGTCAACAAGGGATACCGCGTGCAGTTCAACAGCGCAATCGGACCGTATAAGGGAGGCTTACGTCTTCATCCGTCCGTAAACCAGGGTATCTTAAAATTCTTAGGTTTTGAGCAGGTATTTAAAAACTCTTTAACAGGACTTCCGATCGGCGGCGGCAAGGGTGGTTCCAACTTTGATCCAAAGGGTAAATCTGACAGAGAGGTTATGGCATTCTGCCAGAGCTTCATGACAGAGCTTTACAAGTACATTGGTGCAGATCAGGATGTTCCGGCCGGCGATATCGGCGTAGGCGCTAGAGAGATCGGCTATATGTACGGACAGTATAAGAGACTGACCGGCTTATATGAAGGCGTTCTGACCGGTAAGGGCTTAACATACGGCGGTTCCCTGGCACGTACACAGGCGACTGGCTATGGCCTCGTATACATTGTAGATGAGATGTTGAAGCACAACGGAAATGAACTGGCTGGAAAGACAGTAGTCGTATCCGGATCCGGCAACGTGGCAATCTACGCGACAGAGAAGGCACAGCAGCTGGGCGCCAGGGTGGTTGCATTAAGCGATTCCAACGGATACATTTACGATAAAGACGGCATTAAGCTTGATATTGTCAAGGATATCAAAGAGGTTCGCCGGGGACGTATCAAAGAGTACGTGGATGCAGTTCCTACCGCTGTTTATACAGAAGGAAAGGGAATCTGGAGCATTCCATGTGACATCGCTCTTCCATGTGCGACGCAGAACGAACTGAATTTAGACGATGCAAAGGCCTTAAAGGCAAACGGATGCTTCGCAGTGGCAGAGGGCGCTAACATGCCTTCTACAAGAGAAGCAACGGACTTCTTCCAGGAGAATGGCATGATGTTTATGCCTGGCAAGGCAGCTAACGCAGGCGGCGTGGCGACTTCCGCACTGGAGATGAGCCAGAACAGCTTAAGACTTTCCTGGTCATTTGAGGAAGTGGATGAGAAGCTTCACGGCATCATGGTAGGCATCTACGCGAAAGCAGCGGATGCGGCTGAGAGATACGGCGTAAAGGGCAACTATGTGGCCGGCGCCAATATCGCGGGATTTGAGAAGGTTGTGGAAGCTATGATGGCTCAGGGCGTTGTGTAGGATTCTGAGGTTTTCTATTAGACTGCTTATGAGACAAACGTAAATAACTAAAAACCGGAAGACAGGAAGGGATACCGATCCTTTCATGCTTCCGGTTTTTTGATTTTGTAAATCGTAGAAATAGCAATTGATACAAATCACAATGAATTTTTATACTCCGTAGGACTGATGCCCTCCACCTCCTTAAATGCCCGCACAAAATGCGCCGGTTCGGGATAGCCCACCGCGTCGGCCACCTCATAGACTTTCAAGTTTCCCTGGCGGATCAGCTCCTTGGAGGTCTGGATGCGGAAATCCCGCAGGTACTGGCGGAAGGTGATTCCTGTCTTGCTTTTGAACAGAGTACTGAAATAATTCGGGTTTAAGTATACATAGGCGGACACATCGTTCAGGGTAATGGTATCCCTGTAATTATTCCGGATATATTCCCTAGCCTTTTTTATGACGAAGTCCTCTTTATTATTAAGGGAATCCATGGCCTTTTCCACATAAAAGTTCAGCGTGGCAAACATGGAGGTCTGAAGCTCTTTTAAGCTGGAAGCATCCTCGATCTGCGCCAGAATGTCATAGTCTGTCAGGCTGGACTGACTGACGACCGGGATGAAGTTGGCGTTGCGTCCCATCAGGTCATAAATACCGTTGGATAAGGTCCTGCGCAGATGCGCGACTGGGGGGCGGCGGCTGTTAAAGTACGCGAACAGCCGGGAAAGGTGTTCGAGGGCGCCGGCATAATCGTATTCGGCCAGCGCGGCGGTGGTTAAGTCTAAAAGCTCCTGCTCCGCCGTTGTATGCCGCTTCATGCCGGTCTGCTCTCCTTCCTTTGAGCCGGTCCACTCCTTTGAATCAGCCGTATAGGGCAGGTCGAAGAAATACCGCTCAAAGCCCCGCAGGCATTCCGCCTTTAAAAAGGATAAGTCGGCCAGGGGCAGAGGGCTTAAGCTGGCGCTCACGAAAAGTCCCTCGTCTTCCAGCTGCTTTAGAAATGCGGCTGTAAGGGCCGCGCATCTGGCGGTCTCTCCCAGTTCAAAAAGCAGCAGAATCCAGTACTGGCCGATCTCACCGTATATCGGGCAGTAGGAGGATGAAGGAGGAAAGCAGGACTCGAAGCGGGTCTCAATAAAATTGCGGATGATTTTTTTGCGGGAATAGAGGCCGTGGGACATATCGACGTACAGAACGCGGCAGGGCGTATCCAGGGTGATGTGGCTGCGCCTCAAAAATGCTTCCTTCTCCTCGTCTACCGGGGCAGATCCGAAGAAGCCCTCCAGAAGAATCTGATTCTTTAAATCGGCCTCCAGGGCCGGTGGATTTAAGGAATTGATCTCCAGCGATTTAAAGATAGAATCCAGGGCATTTAAGAGCAGTCCCTCATTTACCGGTTTTAACAGATAATCGATGGCTCCCAGCTTTAAGGAACTGCGGACCAGATTATAGTCGTCATATCCGCTCAGCACCAGTGTCGGAGGGATGACGTATTCTTCCTTTAAATGAGTGAGCAGCTCTAAACCGCCCCACACAGGCATCTTGATGTCGGTGATGACGGCATCAAAATGAAACTTAACCACCTGATCGTAGGCGATTCGTCCATTTTCCGCGGTGTCCGTAATAACGGTGTCCGGATAAGCATTTTGAATCATCCGGGACAGTCCGATCCGGATGTTGGGATCATCATCAACCACCAGTATTTTATACATGATTTTCCTCCTCCTTGCTGGAACGTGTCTTAAAATTCATTCCTGTCATCTGCACGCCTCACTTCGCAGAAGTAAGCGGAATTTTAATGCAGACTGAGGTTCCGCGTCCCTCCTGGCTCTCGATCGTCAGCCCGTAGCCGATTCCATAATATAGCTCGATCCGGCGGTGCACATTCTTTAAGCCAATGCTTGTAAATGCCTCATTTTCACCTCTGATATAGCCGTTCAGTGCCTCCACCTGTTCCGGCGCCATCCCCACGCCGTTGTCCGTTACCTGAAAATAGAGGATTCCCTCTTTCTGATATCCGAAGATACCGATCCGTTCATTTCCTGTAAAGCCCTCGAATCCGTGATTCAGCGCATTTTCCACGAGGGGCTGGAACATGAGTTTTAATGACAGGAATTCATATAAGTCCTGGCTCACCATGACATTGATCTTCACGGCGTAGTGGAAGCGGTACTGCTGGAGTGTAATATATTCCTTTAAATGCTCAATTTCCTCCTTCAGAGTCACCAGCTCGGTCGGTGAGGAGACCCCGTAGCGCAGGACATCGGCCAGCAGCAGGCACATCTGGGAGATATCGTGGGCGCCTTCCGTGTAGGCCGCCATACGCATGCTTTCCAGCGTATTGTAAAGGAAATGAGGATTAATCTGATTACGGAGCATCTGAAGCTCCAAATCGCGTTCTGCAATATCCTTTAAGTAAACTGTATTGATCAGATGCTCCACCTGTCCGGCCATCTGGTTAAAAGAGTTGGTCAGATATCCCAGCTCCGCATCCGGAGGAATCCCGACACGGACGGAGAAATTCCCCTGTCCGATCTTTCCGCAGGCGGACACCAGGGTCTCGATCGGTTTCGAGATACCGCGGAAGGTGTACTGGACGAAGAGGATGATCAGAAAGAGCAGAAGCAGCAGGGACACCAGGATCATTACCAGCGGCATATAGGAGATTACGGCGGCCGGAGTGGATATCACACAGGACAGGCCGGTAGAATGATCGGTCACCATATGGAAGAAATAGCCGTTTCCTTTGAAATTTATGTTATCTTTGAAGTTTACATAAGTATAAGGCGCTTCGGACGACGCCTCGGAGGTTCCGGGGGCAGGCATCCGGCTGGACATGGTTTCCAGCGGAAAACTGTCAGAGGACGACAGCAAGCCATTATCTGCATCTAAGAGGGCATAGGACTGGCCTTTGTAGGAATGCAGGCGGGTAAAGGAGGACTGGAGGTCATTGATATCCAACTGGGCAAGGACGAGGCATAGCGGGGCAAATGAGCTGCGCAGGTTAATGAGGACACGGGTGCCGTAGAGGTAGTGCCGGGAGGCTCTGCCGGATGGATATTCCCCGGATTCATTGAAATCAGAGGGGATCTGGTCCGATTTCAGCAGCACAAGTTTGCCCTTCCGGTCTATGACATGCTCCCGCCAGGGGGCCTCTGTGAGAGAGGACGCGGTGAGGCGGGTGAAGTCCCTGCTGTCGAAGATGATGGGATCACCATCGTTGGTGTAGAGATAGAGGCCTTCCAGGGAGGGAAATAGGTAGAAGAGCTTTCTCGTGGCAGTGGTAAATGTCTTGGAGAGAGCGGCGCTCGTCTCTTCTGAAGTCGCATAATCCGATAAATAAGGGAAAATGGAACCGTTTCCATTATTCTGATAATGCTCCTGAAGAAGATAGGAAGTCACCTTATCCAGAGTATCCACCTTGCCGGAGGCCTGTTCCAGCAGGGTCGCAGCCGTCTGATAGGCGGCGGTGTCCAGCCGGGCGTAGGTCTGCCTGCGAAGCGTTATAAAGATATAGGTAAAACAGCCTGCCATCAGCAGGACGATTAAAAACAATATAATGAAGAGACGTTTGCGGACTCCTAAATGCTTCAGTGATATCTTTTTTTTCATGGCGTTCCCCAATCTGACCGTTCTGTGGTACAGACCTATTATAGCAACAGAAAATGACAGGATGCAAGCCGGCGGAGCGAGGATGTGAAGAAATGGTAAGAAATATAAAGTAGGGGTATTCATTTCCTGTAAAAAATTGATTATGATTAGATCATCAAAAAGACGTGCACGTTTGAAAAAAGGGAAAGTGAGAAAAGGTTATGAGATATCGTAAGATAATGGCAGTTTTATCAGCAGCAGCATTGGCGGCAGGCGTTATGACAGGATGCGGAGGGGCATCCGATCAAACAGGTGGTGAGAGTTCCAAAGCGGCGGCGGGATCTGTCACACTGGATTTCTTTCAGATGAAAAATGAAGCTAAATCCGTTTATGATGAGATTATTGCAAAGTTTGAGGCGGAAAATCCCGGTGTCAAGATTAATCAGATATCCCCGGCAGACTCCGAGACCGTATTTTTAACCAATATTTCCACCGGCGATATTCCGGATATCATGAGTGTCTATCCGGCGGAGGCGACATATAAGAGCATTATGGACGAAGGCATCATGGCGGATATGACCGGTGAGAAGGTACTTGAGAACGCGGAAGCTACAGCCGTGAAGATGTGCGAGCATAACGGAAAGGTATATACCATGCCATTTGCCCTCAGTTCATTCGGCATTTTCTGTAATAAGGACATGTTTGAGGAACAGAATCTGGAGCTTCCGGAGACCTGGGATGATTTGATAAAGGCATGCCAGACCTTCGAGGCGGCGGGAATTACCGCCATCGCCTGCAATGATAAGGATTCTGTCGCACTGGGACAGGAGGCGGAGCGAATCATCGGTATCATTAAAAATGATGTTTACAACGATTTTGAGACGGTTGGAACGAGTGACGCTTCATTTACGGACGCGGATATTTCTTACGTGCGTACCATGGCGGAAGCCATGCTGGAGCTGAGAAAGTACGGTCCCAAGGATTCTCTTGCTATCGGCAGAGAGCAGGCCACCTCTGACTTTGTCAATAACAAATATCCCATGTTCATCAGCGGAACCTGGGGACTGGCGGCCATCTTAAAAGCAGCGCCTGAAATGAACCTTTCCATGGTTCCGATTCCTAATCCCGCAGGGGAAGAGCAGTCCCTTCCAATCAATGTGGACATTGCCCTGGGATACTCTGCGACGACAGAGCATCCGGAGGAGGCGCTTAAGTTTATCGAATTCTGTGCAAGACCGGAGATCAACCAGATTCTGGCGGACAAGGAGGGAACGCCTACGGTCATCAAGGGCGTAGAGTACCACATTGCCCCCCTGGCCCTGATGAAAGAGAAGATGGCGGGAGACAAGACCTTCCTGACCCTTGTCAACTACTGGCCGGCCGGTATGCGCAACGAGTGGGCGATTCCGATGCAGCAGCTTCTGATCGACCAGAATGTGGACCATTTTCTGGAAGAGACCGACAGGATTGTGAAACAGTACTACAAAGAATCCTAGATGGTATTTGGAAATTAATTTAAGATATACTTGAGAGCAGACGTTGAATACGTTCTAAAACAAAAGGTGTTGTGCTTACGCTTCATAAGAAAGCAGGCACAGCACCTTCTTTCAAAAAGAGAGGGTTACTATGAAGAGTAAGAAAAAGACAAACAACAGGGATATCACGCTGTTTCTGTTCGTGATACCGGCAGTGGCGCTCTACTGCATGTTTTTTATTTACCCCATTATCAATGGTTTATATTACAGCATGACGGACTGGAACGGGATCACGAAGAAGTTTCATTTTATCGGGCTGGGCAACTATCTATCCATCGTGCAGGATGCCCGTTTCCGCGGGTCCTTCCTGTTTACCCTGGTCTATGCGCTGATGCTCCTGGCTCTGGTTCTGGTGATCAGCATGGTGCTGGCGCTCCTTTTGAACAGCAAGATTAAGTATAAATCGGCCTTCCGCGCCATTTATTTCTTCCCGGCCGTCATCAGTATGCTGACTGCGGGCCTGATATTCAACGAGTTCTTTTACCGGGTGCTCCCGGGGATTGGCGGGCTTTTTAACATCGAAGTACTGAAGACCAGCATCCTGTCCAATCCCAGCCTGGCGAAATACGGGATTCTGTTCGTTCACGTATGGCAGAGCGTGGCCATACCTACTGTACTTTTGATGGCGGGGCTTCAGTCGATTCCGCAGGAACTGATTGAATCGGCTTCTTTGGACGGCGCGAATAAATGGCAGCTGTTTAAACACATCACGCTGCCCTTCGTACTCCCGGTGGTGACTGTGGTGGTCGTTCTGATGTTTAAAGACGGTCTGATGCTGTTTGACTACGTGGTGGGCCTGACGCAGGGCGGACCTGCGGGAGCCACGGAGAGTGTGGCGCTCCTCATCTACAACCACGGGTTTAAGGAAATGAAGTTTAGCTACGGTATTGCGGAATCCATTATTCTGTGCATTCTGGTGTGTACGATTTCCTTTATCCAGATTGCCGTCAACAATAAAAAGAAAGTCTATTAGGAGGGAGGACCTATGAAAACACAGACGAAACGGGCAGCCGGCACGTATCTCATTCTGGGAATTGGCATCCTGCTCATCATCTATCCCCTGTTTTTGACAGTCATTTCGGCCTTCAAGACGGAACCGGAGATTACAAAGAATTTTCTGGCGCTGCCGGAAAGCTTTTACCTGGGGAACTTCAAAAATATACTGAGCCGTCCCGATTACTATCAGGCGGTTGGAAATACCTTATACATAACGATTCTGTCTCTGGCCGGTATGATCGTGGTTCTTCCCATGGTGTCCTATTCCATTGCCAGAAAGATGGATGTCAGCCGTTTTTATAAATACCTCTATTTTTTCCTGCTAGTCGGCATCTTTGTGCCGTTCCAGGTAAAAATGATGCCCTTGATCAAGACGATGAGCAGCCTTCATATGCTGACTCCCACTGGAATCATCATCGTATATGTAGCCAGCTCCATCTGTGAGGGCGTGTTCCTCTACGTGGCGTTTATCCAGGGCGTACCGACGGAGCTGGAGGAGGCGGCCTACATTGACGGAGCATCCACGGCCAAGACGTATTTCCAGATTATTCTGCCGCTCTTAAAACCCATGACGGCCACGGTGCTGATCAAGATGGGCTTATGGATCTGGAACGATTTTTTCCTTCCATTGCTGGTATTGAATAAATCGACGAAGTACTGGACGCTGACGCTGTTTCAGTACAACTTTAAGAGCACCTTTACAGTGGATTATGCGCTGGTGTTTGCCACCTTCATCCTGTCCATGCTCCCGGTGTTCCTGGTGTATCTGGTCCTGCAGAAACAGATCATTGGCGGGCTGACCAACGGGGCGGTCAAGGGCTGAGTGATGCGGCGGCTTACACCGCTGGAAAGGAGATTATACCATGAAAATAAAGTATTTGGGAACCGCGGCCGCGGAAGGCTGGCCGGCGCTGTTCTGTGACTGCCCATCCTGCCAGATGGCGCGGGAGCTGGGCGGTAAAAATATCCGGACACGCGCCCAGGCGGTGGTGGATGGCAGACTCTTAATCGATTTTGGACCGGATACGTATCTGCATGTGATCAGAGACGGTCTGAAGCTTCATGAAATAAACCATTGTATCGTGACTCACGGGCACTGCGACCATTTCTATGCCACGGATCTGATGATGAAGGCCAGGCCCTATGCCCAGTCCGGAAGTGCCGCGCCGTTTCATGTCTATGGTACAAAGCGGATCGGGGAACTGTATAAACGCATGCGGGATGTGGATGACGACTGTGAAAATCTGGATGACTGTGTAAAACTCTTTGAGATTTACCCGTTTCAGCCATTTTCCGTCTTAAATTACCGGGTGACGCCTCTTCGGGCCGCCCATGATCCGGCGGAGTGCTGTCTGATCTTTCTGATCGAGGATGAGGCGGGAAAGACGCTTCTGTATGGAAATGATACGGCGTATTTTCCGGAGGAGACGTGGGAGCAGCTGCGCGGCCGGCGGCTGGATCTGGTCAGCCTTGACTGCACCATGGGGATTCTGGGGGACGGAGCGACCCATATGGGCTGGAATGGGGACGTAAGAACGAAGGAAAGGCTGGAGGCCATGGGTTGCGTCCATGACAATACCGTGTTTATCCTCAATCATTTCTCCCATAACTGCGGTCACGGGCTCTCCCATGAGGAGATGGAGGCGCTGGCGGCGCCAAAAGGCTTTCTGGTAGCCTGCGACGGGTTTACAGCGGAAGTATAGGACGAAAGACGGGAGAAAGAAGATGCAGAAAAAATTAAATCGGATTTATGACGGCCATATGCAGGCGCTTTTATTCTGGATGTGCTGGCTGGTGTATTTTGCCTCCTATATCGGCAGGCTTAACTATTCATCGGCCATGCCGGCCATGATCGGCGGTTCTGTGATTACCGCCTCGCAGGCCGGGTTTATCAGTATGGTCTACTTTTTTGCCTACGGTGCGGGGCAGTTTCTCAACGGTATGCTGGCAGACCGCCTCCATCCGGGGAAAATGATATTTGCCGGGCTGTTTGCCTCCGGTCTCTTGAATCTGGCCATGGGTTTCTTATCAGGCTTTGGGATGATGGCGCTGTTCTGGTGTGTCAACGGGTATACCCAGGCGATGATCTGGCCTCCAATTATGAGAATCTTTGCAAAGATGATGACCGAAGAGAGAAAAGTAAAGTACTGCGTGCATATCACCTCCACCATGGCAGTAGGAACGCTTGCCTCCTATCTGTTGTCCGCGGCGATGATCGCGGCTGCGGGCTGGCGGTTTGTGTTTTATGCTGCCGCCGTATGCATGTGCGGGGCGGCGCTGGTGTTTTGGCGCGGGTTTGCAAGGGTCGAGGCGTATTCGATGGGACATGGGGCTGCGGATGAACATGGGGGTGTGGTAGAATGTGGGAATGTGGTAGAATATGAGGAGAGGGCAGAACGGGGGAAGGTAATAGAATATGAGGAGAGGACAGAACAAGGGAAAACGGCAGACACCGGCTCCATGCCATTTGGACGGCTTCTGACCGCATCCGGCCTTCTATTCCTTCTGATCCCGGTGGTGGTTCACGGCGTTTTAAAGGACGGTGTGACTTCGTGGGTTCCAACGTATATCAGCGAGACATTTATGGCCTCGCCGACGCTGTCCATACTGGTGACGACCATGCTTCCGGTCATCAACCTGACCGGGGCCTATGCCGCCCAGTTTATGTACCGGAAATTCTTTCAGAAGCATGAGGTTAAGACGGCGTCCTTTTTCTTTCTCATTGCCACCGGCGCGCTGGTTCTGCTCTGGCGGTTCAGCGCGGTCAATATGTTTCTGACGGCGGGACTGCTGTCCGTTATTACAGCGTCCATGATGGCGGTCAATACGCTGTTTGTCAATCTGCTCCCGCTCCATTTCGAGAAGGAGGGGAGAGTTTCTACCGTTTCGGGATTTTTAAATGCGATGGCCTACCTGGGATGCGCCATCTCCACCTATGGAATTGGTGTGCTGGTACAGCATGTGGGCTGGCAGGTGACGATCTTCGGCTGGCTGGCCATGACTGCCGCGGCTCTGGCCGTGTGCTTTATTTTAAGAAAACGGGTATTCACAGTAAAGATGAGCATGAAGGAGGAGACAATCCATGAGCAAATGGGTCTATCAGGCAGACGGGTTCAGCCCCGATGAGGAAAGCTGCGTGCTGCACGAGACCGTGTTCCATAACGGGAACGGCTATATCGGTGTGCGGTCTAATTTTGAGGAGGGGTATCCGGAGGGACAGAAGACCATCCGCGGCTCCTATATCAATGGATTTTACGATTTTATGAAAATGCCCCAGGCGGAAAAGCTCTGCGGCTTTGTTGAGGAAAAGCAGACCATGGTCAATGTGGCCGATACCCAGACAATCCGCTTAAAACTGGGCAATGAGGAATTTTCCCTGTTTGAGGGAACCGTCCTCCGGTTCTGCCGCCGTCTGGATATGGAAAAAGGTGTGACGGAGCGCAGTATGGTCTGGCGTTCTCCCAAAGGGAAAGAGGTGGAGATCATCTGCCGGCGTATGGCTTCTTTTGTTAAATTACCGCTTTTCACGATGGAGTATCAGGTGAAATCCTTAAATTACAGCGGAGAAGCTGAAATTATATCGGATCATAACGGGGAGGTGAGCAATTACTGTAATCCCGACGATCCGAGAGTCGCGGGGGAAAGTATCTCTCACCTGCGTCCGGTAAAGGCAGTGGTGGAAGGAGATGTGTCCTGTCTGGTCACCGCGGCCGCGGCTTCCGGCCTATTGGCCTGCAGTGCGGTATGCCACCGGCTTTCCGTCCCGGCAAAGGAGATAAGGGAGACGGCGGGACACCGGATCACCCGGACGTATGCTTTTCAGATGAAGGCGGGTGAGACCATTTCCCTGACGAAATACACGGTATTTACGGATTCTGTGCGCCGTCCGGAGGTGTTGGCCGGGGCTATGGATGAGATGAGTGAGGCCGTAGGAATGGGACTGGAGTACTGGTATCAGAGGCAGCAGGAGTACCTGGCGGAATTCTGGAGGCGTTCGGATCTCGATATTGATGGGGATGAAGAGACGGCTGTGGCGGTGCGTTACAATCTCTATCAGCTGCTTCAGTCCGCAGGCCGGGATGAGTTCTGTAATATTGCAGCAAAAGGGCTGTCCGGAGAGGGGTACGAAGGCCATTACTTCTGGGATACGGAGATGTATATGCAGCCGTTTTTCACTCTGACAAATCCGGATATCTCCAGAAGGCTTCTGTCGTTCCGGTACAGAACGCTGGACGAGGCCAGGAAGAATGCCCGGATCGCCGGACACGAAAGCGGGGCATTATATCCGTGGAGAACCATTATGGGAAAGGAGTGCTCCGGATATTTTCCGTCTGGAACGGCCGCATACCATATCAATGGGGACATTGCCTATGCGGTGGCGGCGTATTATCTGGTGACAGAGGACCGGGAGTTCCTCGCGGATATGGGGGCGGAGATTCTGTTTGAGACAGCCAGGCTCTGGATGGATGCAGGGAATTTCCATGAGGGCCGTTTTGAGATTCATGAAGTGACAGGACCGGATGAATACACGTGCCTGGTGGATAACAATTACTATACAAATGCGTGTGCAAAATACAACCTGCACTGGGCCGTAAGATCCTGGGAGATTTTAAAGGAAGCGGGAACACTGGGACCGGTGGCGGAGAAGATCGGGATGAGTGATGAGGAAGCGGCGCTTTTCCGGCAGGCGGAGGAGGCCATGTACCTGCCGTATGACGAGAAACTGGGCATCAATCCGCAGGATGAGACATTTCTGTCTAAAAAGATCTGGGACTTAGACCATACGCCAAGGGAAAATTTCCCACTTCTCCTTCATTATCATCCGCTGTATTTATACCGCCATCAGGTGTGCAAGCAGGCGGACACGGTTCTGGCCCACGTACTGTTTGAGGACATGCAGTCCAGGGAAACCATGGAGAAGTCGTTCGACTACTATGAGAAGATCACAACGCACGATTCCTCGTTGTCTACGTGTATTTTCAGCATAATGGCTTCCCGTCTGGGCAGAAGAGAAAAGGCATACAGCTATTTCGGAGACTCGGCAAAGCTGGATCTGTTCAATACGCACCATAACACTGGGGATGGAATCCATACAGCCAACATGGGCGGCGTCTATATGGCGGTTGTCTATGGCTTCGGCGGCCTGAAGGTTAAGGAGCAGGGGCTGTTCCTTGACCCGTATCTGCCTGAAAAATGGAACGCCTACCGTTTCTCGTTTGTTTATCTCGGAAGCCTGATTTCGGTGGAGGTGAACCGGGAGGGATGCAGGCTTACTCTGCTGGAAGGAAAGCCGCAGACGGTGACGATTTACGGAAAACAGTGTTCTTTAACGGGAACTGCTGTGTTTTCCATGGGAGAGAAGAATGCACCGCAGTATGACGCGGTAATCTTCGACCTGGATGGAGTTATCTGTCACACGGACGCATACCATTATCAGGCATGGAAGGCGCTGGCGGACCGGCTGGGAGTGCCGTTTGACGAACAGGTCAATAATCTTTTACGGGGCGTGTCCCGGGAGGAGAGCCTGGAGGTTATTCTAAAGCATGGCGGGCTGACCACATTGACGGATGAGGAGAAACGACGGGCCTGTGCTGAGAAAAATGAGATCTACAAGGGACTTTTAGATGAGATGTCACCAGACGATTTAAGCGCGGAGGTGAAGGACACGCTTGACGGTCTGCGAGCCATGGGAATAAAGCTGGCGATCGGTTCCTCCAGTAAAAATGCGAAAAAGATTTTGGAGCGGATCGGTCTTGACGGCTATTTTGACGCCATTTCAGATGGAACGAATATCACGCGATCCAAACCGGACCCGGAAGTATTTCTTCTGGCGGCGCAGTACGCGGCGGTTGATCCGGAGCGTTGTCTGGTCGTCGAAGATGCCAGGGCAGGCATCGAGGCGGCGTGCCGCGCCGGGATGGACAGCGCCGGTATCGGTGATGCGGCATTGTGCGAAAAGGCAAGTTACGGCATGGAGACATTTTCACAGCTGCTGACAATCTGTGGAAAGCCGTCTGGACTGTTATAATTGGGGATAAAATCATAATAATTTTATAAAATATTACTGGCATTATCTCATATTATAGTATATAATAAGCGATAAGACTTGAGGCGGAGTTTTCTTCGCCTCATTGTTTTCTTTCCTGAAATGTGAGAAAATAGAGACAGGGGAACAGGAAAGCAGTAAATTTGAGCAAAGAAGTAAATTTCAGAAAAACAAAGGCAGGTGACGACATTATGCATAAATTCTTAAGGTCTATTGGATTCAGCCTCTACCAGAAGGACCGGGATATCGATAAATTGTTAGATCAAATGACAGAAGATTTATCCGGCATGAAGCGGATTCAGCTGGATGAGGAGACGAACCTCTGTGAGATCAGAAAAGAGGTAGCGCCTGGAATGGGAATCGCCGTATTTGGACAGATGGACCGGGATGGAGTATTTCACCGGAATTATTACTATCCTTTTTTGAGAAGCGAGGATATGACATCGGATGTGTCCTGTTCCATTCAGCGCCATACAGAGCGCGAGACGTATGCGGGACTGCTTGATGAGTATAAGGTCGGTATTTCCCTGATTTTTTATATCGATAATTCATTCGAATGCAGGGAGAGAATCATGGATAAGAGTTCCCTGGAGACAAAGCGGGCTAATTTAACCGGGCTGGCGGTCAGTGGTAAGATTCTTCTGCCGATTCAGAAGACAGAGAAGCAGCGGGAGAATGCAAAGGTTACGGCAAAGGAGCGGAACACGCTTCTGGAGGCAGCCAAGAACGGTGATGAGGACGCCATGGAGACTCTGACCATCGAGGACATCGACATGTATTCCCAGATTTCCAGACGGGTGATGAAGGAAGATCTGTATTCGATCATTGATTCCTGTTTTATGCCGTGCGGAATTGAATGTGACCAGTACTCGGTAATCGGTGAGATTACGGAAATAGTAGAGAAGAAAAACCAGATTACCGGAGAAGACGTTTACGATTTGAAGCTGGAATGCAGCGACATCGTATTTCATGTGGGAATCGCAAAGCAGGATTTGACCGGAGAACCGGCGGTTGGCAGACGGTTTAAGGGACAGATCTGGATGCAGGGCAATGTGGTGTTTGATGAGGCGGCGGACTAGGCCGTGTTTGAATATGAATTTTTAAAAACACCCTAAGATGGGGGATTTTGAAAGATTCTTCAAGTAAAACTTGACGAAACGCCTAATTGTTAATATAATAATATACAGCCTGTTCGCGGAAGACCCGCGGCACAGGGGATGTTTCTGTAGCTCAGCAGGATAGAGCGTCCGCCTCCTAAGCGGAAGGCCAGCGGTTCGAATCCGCTCAGGAACGTTGCGACAGACGCCGAAAACCTTGGTTTTGCCAGGTTTTACGGCGTCCTTTTTGAGTTTGAAAACCGGAAACGAGCAGGAAATATCAAGACACCTTTATCTCAATCTGCTATAATGAAGCAGACTGTGAAAAATCTGAAATTGTATGAGAGTATTCGCAGATGAGAAAGAGGGGTAAAGAGATGGCAGATATCATTGTCCAGGGATTGACTCAAAATAATTTAAAGCATGTATCTTTCCGAATTCCAAAGGAGAAGATCACGGTATTTACGGGCGTGTCGGGATCCGGGAAGTCCAGTATTGTTTTTGATACCATAGCCGCCGAATCACAGAGGCAGATGAACGCCACCTATCCGGCATTTGTGCGGTCCAGGCTTCCAAAGTACCCGAAGCCTGCGGTGGAGCGCATTGATCATTTGACGGCTTCTGTAGTTGTGGATCAGTCGCCTCTGGGCGGGAACGCCCGGTCCACAGTAGGGACGATTAGCGGACTGTACTCCAGCCTGCGCCTATTATTTTCGAGAATCGGCAGCCCCTATGTGGGGACTGCATCCTATTTTTCCTTTAACGATCCCAACGGGATGTGCAGGACCTGTTCCGGGATCGGTAAGATCACTCAGGTTGATATAGAAGCTATCCTGGACCGGGACAAATCGTGGAATGAAGGCTGCGTGAAGGATTCTTTGTACAGCCCCGGAACCTGGTACTGGAAACAGTACGCCAAGTCGGGCCTGTTTGATTTGGATAAACCGTTAAAGGAGTACTCGGACGAAGAGTACAATCTTCTGCTGTACGGTTCCCGGAACGGCATGGATAAGCCGGAGAACCCGAAGGTGACCGGAATCTATCACAAGTACACGAAGACACTCCTGAATCGGGATATCAGCAATAAAAGCAGGCATACACAGGAAAAGTCACAGAACCTGATTGCCGAGACCGTGTGTACGGAATGCCATGGACAGCGGCTGAATCAGGCGGCCCTGAGCTGTAAAATAAATGGCTGTTCCATTGCGGATTTATGCGGCATGGAACTCACTCAGCTTCGTGAGGTGCTTTTGCAGATCACCGATAAGACGGTGGATGTACTGGTGCAGACACTGATTGAAGGACTGGACCGGATGATCGAGATCGGCCTGCCGTATCTCCATTTAAACCGCGATACCCCATCCCTGTCCGGAGGCGAGGCCCAGCGCCTAAAACTGGTCCGGTATATGGGAAGCAGTCTGACCGGATTGACGTATATCTTCGACGAACCCAGCGCCGGGATGCATCCGCGGGATGTCTACCGCATGAACAGCCTTCTGAAACAGCTTCGTGACAAGGGCAACACGGTGCTGGTGGTGGAGCATGACAAGGATGTAATCTCGATCGCCGACTATGTGATTGACGTAGGCCCCCAGGCGGGGCAGAATGGCGGGGAGATCGTCTTTGAAGGCACGTATCCGGAACTGCTCCGGTCCGGCAGTCTGACGGGAAATGCAATGATGGAGACGCTGCCGGTCAAGATGGAACCGAGAAAGCGAACCGGAAGTCTGCCGGTTCGCGGAGCCTGTCTGCATAATCTGAAGAATGTGGATGCAGACATACCGCTGGGGATTATGACCGTGGTGACCGGAGTCGCCGGTTCGGGAAAGAGCACACTCATATCCCAGGTATTTGCCAGACAGTATGAAAGCGACATCGTGATGGTCGATCAGGGTCCCATCACGGCAACAAACCGTTCCACACCAGCCTCTTATCTGGGATTCTTCGATGAGATACGAAAGCTGCTGGCCAGGGAAAGCGGGAGGCCGGATGGACTGTTCAGCTTCAATTCCACCGGTGCATGCCCGGTATGCGGCGGAAAAGGCGTTATTGTCACCGAGCTGGCATACATGGATCCTATCGTCACGGAGTGTGAAGCCTGTTCCGGAATGCGGTATAATGAGGAAGCCCTGGCCTGCATGTACAAAGGCAAAAATATTGTTGAACTGCTGGAAATGACCGCATCACAGGCGATGGATCTGTTTGAGGATGCGAAGATTCGAAAACATCTGAAGGTAATGCAGCAGGTCGGGCTCTCTTATCTGACGCTGGGACAGCCTCTCAGCACCCTGTCGGGCGGAGAGCGCCAGAGAATCAAGCTTGCGAAGAATCTGGGGAAAAAGGGAAGTATAATCGTCATGGACGAACCGACCACCGGGCTGCATGCGTCGGATATTCAGAATCTTTTAAAACTCTTCGATCTGATCGTATCCCGCGGAAACAGTCTGGTTGTCATTGAACATAACCTGGATGTGATAAAGCAGGCGGACTGGATCATCGACATCGGGCCTGATGGCGGTAAAAACGGCGGGGAGGTCGTATTTGAAGGAACACCCATGGATATGATACGGTCTGCAGAGACGCTGACGGCGAAATGTCTGCGGGCGTCCTGTGCACAATAGAAAAATCGAGATTATCGTCTGCTGAATGGAAAGCACTGGAAGAAAAAGCAGAAGACATGTCTGGTATCCGTCAGGTCGTATTTACGCCTGGCGGCTTTTCTTCTTTATCAGGCCTCGCAGGCTTGAATTATCGCCTCATTTTATATATAATGAATGAATACGGAAATGGAGATTTTTATTGGAAATACGAATAAAATGAGAAGTACAGGGCGTCACGATAAACAATTAAAGGAGACAGAAAAATGAGAGTAAAAAAGGTAGCGGCTGCGCTGCTCTGCGCGGCACTGATATCAGGTATGACGGGGATGACGGCACTGGCAGTGGTAGAGACGAAGATCAGTTCGGTATCTCTTGTGGTAGAAGCGGATATGGAGGTCGGACAGAATATACAGGATCAGGAAATAGAAATCACCCCGAAAAGCGATAAGTATTCTGCAGGAGAATATGAGTTCCTCAATACAGGCTTCTCCTGGTCGGAGGAGGATATCCCGGTTGTCAAGGTGAGCATCTACGCGGAAGATGGATACAAGTTCGCGGTATCGAAGGATAAAATCACCTTAAAGGGTGCAACGTTCGTAGATTACAGCCGTGAGGATGAGTCTCACACGCTGGTTATTACCATGCAGCTGCCGCCGCTGGCGGAGCAGACATCCGCTATTGAACAGGCCGCCTGGACCTCCACGACGGGAGTATCCTGGAGCCAGTCCACAGGAGCCGGAAGCTATGAGGTGAAGCTTTACCGGGATGGAAAGACGGTGGGAACTACGAAGACCACAGCGGGGAATTCCTACGACTTTTCCGCGGCTATGACGAAGGCCGGAACGTATTTCTATCGCGTACGTCCGGTAAACAGACTGAAACCGGAAAACAAGGGAGAGTGGGTGGAATCCCCCTCCAGATATATTGACAACGATACGGCCGCAGCCATCTATCAGAACGGCAGCCCTGCGGGCGAGTGGAAGCAGGATGAATCCGGATGGTGGTACAGAAACGGGGATGGAACCTACACCGTCTCCAACTGGCAGCAGATTGACGGTGCATGGTACTTCTTTAATGAGCGGGGATACATGGCCACCGGCTGGGTGGACTGGAACGGTACGCAGTATTACTGTGACGCCGCTGATGGTAAGATGCTGGTCAATACGACAACGCCTGACGGACATACGGTAGGAGCCGACGGGGCTCTGGTGCAGTAGCGCCGATACAACAGAGAAAGAACGGATGCCTGTTCTTGGGAGGTAATTCTATATGCCGCAAAACAGTTTGCAGACTGGCTCACCGCTGATTGCCATCGCGGCGGATTCAGAGCAGAAGGTGATATATGTACATGAAAAAATGCAGACATTTTTGAGATATCCCGTGTCAGACTGCTCCGGCAGGGAGCTTTCCGAAGTGATCTGGGATATTGCGGAACAGCGGATGGAGTTCAAGCCAGATGAGAGGAGCTGGGAGGTGTTCTTTACCAGAGAGGGAGAAGAGTACCATCTGGCCGTTCAGCGGCTTGATTCCGGCCGGGATCAGGCTATGCCGGAAATCACCGTTATACTCCAAAAGAGCGGGGACAGGGAAAAAAGGCGTCTGGAACAGGAACTTTCCCTGAATTTACAGAGATATAAAATAGCGCTGTCCAGATGCAATAATATTATATGGGAATACCATGTGGATGAGGACTGTGCCTATTTGCAGGGGCTCCGGAGCCTGCCCTTTGTCCAGTCCGGGAAGATCGAGGACTTCAGCAAGAAGATGATGAGGGACCGGTACCTGGACAAAGAGAGCCTGCCTGCCGTACACCAGATGTTTCTTGATTTAAGGGCGGGGAAGCTTATGGCTTGTGCGCTTCTGCACACCAGTCAGCCCGACGGCGTCCAGAGCTGGTACAGGGTTACCCATACGATGCTTCACGACGGAAACGGCCCGGACAACATCGCCATAGGCGTAGTCGAGGATATCAGTAAGGAACAGAAAGAACAGGAGAAATACCAGCAGGAAGAGAAGTACCGCCAGGCTCTGATGGGAGACGCGCTGGCCTCCTATGAGATTGATATTGATAACGACATGATCATTGAAAAGATCATTGAGAAGAAAAAGGACATGCTGGCCTCGGTCGGCTTGTCGGTCAACTGCAAATATTCACATTTTTTAAAATGCTGGGCGGAAAAGAATGTTCACCCGGAGGACCGCTTTCTCTTTTTGCAGGAGATGAATCCGAAATTTCTCCGCAGCCAGTATGAGAGAGGCCGCCAGGAGGCAGTGTGCGAATACCGCAGCTTAAACGCGGACGCGGAGATGATCTGGTGCAATACCACCATCTATTTAATCGAGTCAGGAGGCCATCTGACCGGTTTTGTCTATGTGAAGAACATCGAGGAGAAGAAACGGAGGGAGCTGGAACTGCTTCGCCAGTCGAGAATCGATCCGCTGACCAATCTACTTAACCGGGCAGCCTCTCTTCAGGAGATCAACTACATTTTAAATGAGAACGGTCAGAAGGAGAGCGCACTTCTCATCATCGACGTGGATAATTTTAAGAATGTCAACGATACCTTCGGCCATATGTACGGCGACAAGGTGCTGGCAGGAATTGCGTACAAGCTGAAGAATATCTTTGATACGGATGCCATAGTGGGACGGCTGGGAGGAGACGAATTCCTGGTCTTTCTGTTCAATATCCAGGATGAGGATGTTGTATACCGTAAGGCACAGATGGTGGCCAGAGAGCTTCAGACTATCCAGGAGGAGGGGGAAAACCGCATTGCAGTCAATAATTCCATCGGTATCGCCGTCAGCCCCCGCCACGGAACCAGATTTCAGGAGCTGTATGTAAAAGCGGATACGGCCCTGCGGTATGCCAAACAGTCCGGAAAGTCCTGCTACAGCGTGTTTGGAGACAAGATATCGAAAGTCGTCCCCATGGAGTATGTGAACCGGGAATGGCTGCTCGATGAACTGGAGGAGATTGTATACATCAGTGATATACAGGACTATACCTTACTTTATGTGAACCGGGTGGGGCGCGATCTGTTCGGTATGAAGCTGGAAGACTTCGAAAAAAAGAAGTGTTACCAGATGCTTCAGGGAAGAAACACGCCGTGTCCGTTCTGCAATAACGCGAAGCTGGTGAAAGACGAGTTTTTCATGTGGGAATATGAGAATCCCTATTTAAAGAAATATTTTATTGTGAAGGACAAGCTGGTGGAGTGGAATGGCCGTCCAGTGCGCATGGAGATCGCCGTGGACATGGGAAACCATATGATGGGGAACCGGTCAACAACCGCCAAATACCACATGGAGACGGTTATGCTGGAGAGTCTAAGGACTCTGAACAGTGCCGACGACTTAGAGACGGGAATCACACGTATTCTGGAGCTGATCACCCGTTTTTACGACGGTGAGCGGTCTTATATCATCGAGATCGACCGGGAACATGGGTATGCCCATAACATCTACGAATGGTGCAGGGAAGGGGTGCCGCCCCAGAAGGCATCGTTACAGAACGTTGCCCTGGACGCGATCCCTTATATTGTGGAGACTTTCAATAAGAAACAGCATCTGATCATATCGCAGGTGGAAGAACTTAAATGCACGTATCCCAGTGAGTACCAGTTCTTAACGAGGCGGAACGCACACAGTCTGTTTGCCGTACCGTTTGAAGATGAATCTGCGTTTTGCGGATATATCGGAGTGGATAATCCGAATATTAACCAGGATACCATACGTTTCCTGGATTCAATCGCCTATAATATTGCAAATGAGATTAAGAAAAGGCGCCTATATGAACGGCTGGAGTTCGAGGCCGGGCACGATACGCTGAGCGGCCTCTTAAACAGAAGCAGCTTCGTCCGCTACCAGAACAGGGTTCAGAGAAAGTACGGGGAGTCCTGCGGAATGATCACAGCGGACATTAACGGACTGAAACAGCTAAACCAGGATTACGGACATTCCAGGGGAGATGAAACCATCATCACGGTAACTGCGGTCATGCGTTCCTGTTTCCCGGATGGGGAGATATTCCGCCTGAGCGGCGACGAGTTCGTGATCATCGCCATGAACCAGGAGTATGAGGTCTTCATGAAGCATGTCAGGGAGATGGGGATAGAGCTGGATTCGAAGACGCCCAATGGAGTATCCTTAGGTTCCACGTGGGTGGAACACTTAACTGATTTCGATATGCTTCTTCATCACGCGGAAGAGCTGATGCTGGTGAATAAACAGATTTACTACAAGAATAGCGACGATGTGCGCAAACACTATTCACCGGAAGGGATGAAGCTTTTAGTCCATGATGTGGAGCAGGGATATTACCGGCTCTATCTTCAGCCCAAGTTCGATCCGGAGACGGGAACGGTGCATTCTGTGGAGGCGCTGTCACGGTATCAGGCGCCGGGCCATGAGCTGCAGTCCCCGGTTAAATTTGTATCGCTGCTGGAAAAGATGAAGCTTATCCGGTATCTCGATTTTTATATGCTGGAGGAGGTGTTCCGTCTTCTCTCCAGGTGGAAAGCGGAAGGCAGGCCCCTGATTCCCGTCTCTGTGAATTTCTCCAGAATTACTCTGCTGGAAAGCGATTTATTCCAGATGCTGACAGAGATTAAGAACAAATATGATGTTCCCAGCAGCCTGGTGATGATAGAAATCACGGAGAGTATCGGGGATTTCGAACACAAGGTGATAGAGGCCGTCGGTTCGAAGCTCCGGAAAGCGGGGTTCCGCATATCACTGGACGATTTTGGGGCGGACTACGCCAATATGTCCATCCTGTCCATCATGCATTTTGATGAGGTGAAGCTGGATAAATCGCTGATTGAAAATCTGGTGGGGAATGAAAAGAATCAGATTGTTGTGAAGTGTATCATCGAGATGTGCCGCAGCCTTCATGTGGACTGTGTGGCGGAAGGGGTGGAGACAAAGGAACAGCTGGAGCTCTTAAAGGCCTACGGCTGCACCACCATCCAGGGCTACTATTACAGCAAACCCGTGGAGGTGGAGCAGTTCTCGGTGTAATATTAAAACCAGAACCAGTCGAAGGAATCCCATTCCTTCTCCAGCTCGGAAATCTGTCTTCCGATCTTTTTAAAGCGGTGTGAGGCTACAAAGTACTGTACTACGTGGAAGACACCGAGTGTAAACAGGATAGCGCCCATCATCATGATCATGGCAGCTGCCGTGGCAAAAGGATTGAAGACAGCCAGAGCGCCTAAGAGGATGGTTAAAACAGCCGTGATTAAGTTAAACCACCAGGAATCCAGGCCAAACTTTTTAAGCTTCACAGAGGTCTTAAGACCCATAATTCCATAGACGGCCAGAAAGATGCCGAGGATAAGCGGAAGTATGGAGGTTGCGGCCAGCGGTTTAAAAAGAAAAATTACTCCGAATACGATGGGCAGAACCGCCAGCACACACTGCAGCCAGTAATTGGCAAAGTGATTTTTGAACCGTGTAACTTCAAACAGTTTTGTGACGCCGTAGACGATGAAACAGACGCCTGTACAGATGCCGGCCGTCGCCAGTGTGGGTCCGGGCAGCAGAAGCAGCAGAAGGCCCAGCAATGCGGCGCAGATGGATATGACAAGGTATGAGCGTTTCATTTCTTTCCAGATCATAGTAATTCTCCTTTTGTAATTGGACATTGGGATACCGGTGTTTTGTTAAAACAGGGCGGGCCGTCTTCTGCGGCCCGCCCTGTTCCGGGATGGAGGGCTTTTTCGTCCCGGGATTTGCCTGTTATTCGATTAAGATGCGGTGTGTTTCCTCAACCTGCTTCTGGGAGGTCTTCGGAAATTCCAGATGAAGGATACCATCCTCGAAGCGAGCCTTCATATCTTCCTGTTTTACAGCCTCGCCGACATAGAAGCTTCTCTGGCACGAACCGCTGTAGCGTTCCTGGCGAACGTACTTACCGGTTTTCTCGTCCTTCTCGCTTCGTTCCATACCGCGTTCGGCGGAGATGGTTACATAGCCGTCGCGAAGGCTGACGGTGATCTCGTCTTTCTTAAATCCGGGCAGATCCATATCGAGTTCATAACCGTTTTCATTCTCTCTGATATCGGTCTTCATCAGATTCTTTTCCCGTTTCCCGAATATCGGGCTCTTGAAAGCATCTTCCATAAAGTCGTCAAATAAGTTTTCTCCAAAAATACTAGGCATCATCATAAGTCATTCCTCCTAAAATGAATTTCTTATATGTGTTGACACCTTGTCGGCAGCACATATATGGTTAAAAGTCGGCCACCTTTTTCATTGTGGTGCTCCTTTTTGTTACAATTACGTTATAGCACCATTTGTTAGCACTGTCAACATCAGAGTGCTAATTTTATGCTTTTTTCACAGAAAATTCATATTGTAAATACAATTTAAAGAGCTTGTTCCATAATGACCGTTATTAAGCAAAAAATAATTGTTTGAAATAGGAGGCATGAACTTGTATGAATGGATAAACTATCATATAATAGCACAAAGGAGAATTTTATGAAGAATTATATTGTACTGGATTTGGAATGGAATCAGAGCCCTGACGGAAAAGAGGGGACGATTGACCATTTTCCTTTTGAAATTATAGAAATCGGAGCGGTCCGCCTGGATGAAGCGTTTCAGGAGACCGGGCAGTTTTGCCGTCTGATCCGGCCGCGGGTCTATCCGCAGATGCACTACCGGATCTCCGAGGTAACCCATATGGACATGGCCGAGCTGGAACGCAATGGTGAGACGTTTGTGGCTGTCATCAGGGACTTTCTCGAATGGTGCGGGAACGACTGCGTGTTCTGTACCTGGGGGTCCATGGACTTGACGGAGCTGCAGAGAAACATGGCGTTTTACGGCGTGGAGATTCCATTCGACAAGCCCCTTCTCTATTACGATGTCCAGAAGCTCTACAGCCTTCTTCAGGGAGATGGAAAACAGAAGCAGTCGCTGGATATCACGGCCCGGGAACTGGGAATCATGGAAGACCGTCCCTTCCACCGCGCGCTTGACGATGCCCATTACACGGGGCGTGTCATGGCAGCCATGGACTTTGAGCGGGTGATGGAATACTGGTCCACCGATTATTACCGGCTTCCTGAGAGTAAGGAAGAGGAGGTCTACCTCATATTTCCCGGATACTCTAAATACATTTCAAGGACATTTGAGACGAAAGAGGAGGCGATTGCGGACAAGACGGTCACCGATTTAATCTGTTACCGCTGCAACCGTATGCTCAGAAAGAAGGTCCGCTGGTTCTCTGTGAATCAGAAGTTCTACTTTGCCCTGGGTGTCTGCCCGGAGCACGGATACTTAAAAGGGAAGATCCGCATGAAGCGCAGTGACGACGGACGAGTCTACGCCGTAAAGACCATGAAGCTGGTAGACGAGGAGGGGGCGCGTCAGATCAGCGAGAAGAAGGAAGAAGCGAAGAAGAAGCGCATTGAAAAGACGAAACACAGAAAACAGAAGACGAATATAAAAATGCGGGGAAGCGATTAATTTTCGCTTTCCCGCATTCTGTATCCAACGCCTATTTCTGTATAAATATATTGAGGTTCCGCAGGATTGATCTCCAGCTTTCTGCGGATATGAGCCATATTGACCCGCAGGATCTGATTGTTGCTGTCCGCAAATGGACCCCAGATTCTGCTGATGATGTAATCATAGGTGAGAACTTTCCCGGACTGCTCGGCCAGCAGGGAGACCAGCTTGTACTCAATCTGGGTTAAGTGGACTTCCTTATCCTTAAGCGTGACGAGGCGTTTGTCAAAATCAATGACCAGATCCCCGCTGCGGTAGGTTGGCTGAACAAGAGTTCCATCTCCGGTGCTGACGGTTGGCTTGCCATGACGAAGCGCGGTGCGGATGCGCGCCAGAAGCTCGCTGGTGCCGAAGGGCTTCGTAATGTAGTCGTCTGCGCCGAAATCCAGGGCCGCGACCTTTTCCTGCTCCTGGGTTCTTGCGGATATGACGATGATCGGGATGTTGGACCAGCTGCGCACATTCTTGATGATGTCGATTCCATCCAGGTCGGGCAGCCCCAGATCCAGAAGGATCATGTCCGGGCAGCAGGCGTTGATCAGAGACAGGCCCTCTTTTCCGCTGACGGCGGTGAGTACCTTGTAATCATGAGTCTCCAGTGCCGCCTCGATAAAACTCAGTATGTTCTTCTCATCTTCTATAATAACGATCGTTAACTTACTCATAGATATCTTCTCCTAACGGTAACGTAAATGTGAACCGGGCTCCCTGTTTTTCATTTGCGGCTGTTATGGTGCCGCCGTGGGCGGTAATAATGGTTTTGCAGATGGACAGCCCGATCCCCATTCCTTTGTGGGAATCTCCGCTGCTGTTCGGGGATGGCGTGTAGCCGTCAAACAGTGTGTCCAGCCGCTCCGGCGGAATTCCGGTGCCATGATCCGTGATGTCAAACCAGGCCAGACCGTCGTGAACGGTGATATTAAAATCGATGGGTTCATCCGAGTGCGAGTGATAGACCGCGTTTTCCAGCAGGTTTATGATAACCTGCTCGATCAGGGTGGCGTCCATGGGCACCATGATGAATTCATCCGGTACGGTGACATGAACAGTAGCGTCGGGAAGGCGCTTGTGAAACCGCTGTACTGCCTCTGAGGCCACCTCCTCCAGCGGTTCTGAGGATTTCGTCACCTGGGTCTCGGTATCGCGGATTCTGGTGACGCTGAGCAGATTCTCCACCATGTTGAGAAGCCAGTTGGCATCTTCGTTGATGTTGGACACCATGACGGTCTTTTCGTTCTCTGTCATATGGTCCATGTTTTCCAGGTAGGCGCTGCTGGCGCCGATGATGCCGGTCAGCGGAGTCCGCAGGTCATGGGAGACAGCTCTCAGCAAGTTGGCCCTCATCGTCTCCTTTTCGGCCTCCATCAGGATGTGGTTCTGCTCTTTTAAATGGGTGGTGGTGGTGCTTGTAATACCGGAGATCAGAAGCATGGCAATGAAGGTTACCGGATAGCCATCCAGTGTAAAATCCAGTTCCATAAACGGATACGTAAACACGTAATTCACACAGATAACACCGAAAACGGAGGCTACGATTCCAGGTACGTAGCCGTCGGTGTAGCGCGCCGTCAGCATGACCGCCAGCATGAAGACGATCCCCACATTTGTCCGGTTTCCCCCGACAAAGAGAAACAGAATCGAACAGAAGGTAGCACCAAGCAGGAAAACCGATGTGACGACGATATTCCGGATTAAATCTTCTTTTGGCATCTTGCCTTGTCTTTTTATCCTCATTGTCTTTTACTGCCTTTCCGCGGATTATTTGAATTTTAAATGCCGGTTTCCGCGGCCTTTCTTTCGTTTGGACGTGTAGGCGCTGCGCCTCTGTTCCATCAGGTTGTTGAATTCATCGGCGGATACGCCGGAATCCTGCAGACGTTTTAACCTCTGTTCATGACGGAAATGGTATTCCTGGGCCTCCCTGTTCTTTCTGAGGATCAGGAAGGCGATGAGCGCGCCAAGGAGCACGACGCCGGCGACACTGCCGAGAATGATCCAGGCGATGACCGGTATCTCAAAGGGTCTTAATGCCTTTTCTCTGTAATCCTCCGTCTCTTTTGGAAGCTCTGTCTCGCCCTGAGGGTTCACTCCCTCCGGAACACTGGTTCCGTCTGATGACGGTGCGGCGGCTCCGCCGTTCTCTCCGCTGCTGGCTGTATCAGGTGCGGCAGCTTCTGTCTGGGCGCCGGAGTTCTCCGAACCGGCAGCAGTCTGATTGGAGCCATCCGAAGTTTGCCCGGCTCCTGCCGCGGATTCGCCTTCCTTGAGGGCGGCCGGAACCTGATGGGAGGACGCGGCGCTTTCAAACAGTGCCTGGTTGGTCTCCAGATAGGTACAGCCGATCTGGCGTTCATTGTAACGGTAGCAGATTTTGGCAATCGCGTTATCGGGGTCGCTGTCTGAGATATCATAGCTGAGCGTTGCCTCGGCGTCGGAAAATTCGGCCGTTTTCGGAAGAATGATCCGTCCGTCAGGATCTAAAATGAGCGCTGCGGGCTTATCCAGGGTGAGGCCGCCGAAGGTTAAATCACTGCTTACGGGGCTGTATTTCGTCTCGTGATCCGCCGCTCGGACGGAGACAAAGTTCTGGAATCCAAAGTCCAGCAGATTCTTAGTATCGGTCCAGTACTGAGGCGTAGATCCCTTGAGGATGACGGCAATAAGCTTTAAACCGTTCTTTTTGGCACAGGTGACCAGCGTGTTGCCCGCCAGTGTGGTGTAGCCGGTTTTGCCGCCCACGATGCCGGGATAGTAGTACGGCGTACTCTTCTTAAGCATCTTATGGCCCGGATAGATGGTCAGACCTTCCGGGTTGATGGAATTGGGCGGAAGCTTATAATAGGTGGTGGAATCGATTTCCTCGAAGGTGGGATTTAAAAAGGCAGCTCTGGCAATTAATGCCATGTCGTATGTGGAAGTATAGTGTTCCGGGTCGTTTAAACCGCTGGGGTTGGCGAAATGGGTGTCAGTGCAGCCCAGTTCCTTCGCCTTTGCATTCATCATATCTGCAAACGCTTCTGTACTTCCGGCCACATGCTCCGCAAGGGCGTTGGCCGATTCGTTGGCCGATTTTAAAAGCAGGGCGTAGAGACAGTCCTTGACGGACAGCTTGTCCCCCTCGTTGATCCCTGCGTTGCTGCTTCCTGCTTCCACGTTAAAGACCGCGTTGTGGGAGAAGGTGACGGTTTCATCGAGGCTGCATTTTTCAATGACGATCAGAGCCGTCATAATCTTCGTAATACTGGCCGGAAAATACTGGTTGTGAATATTTTGTCCCCAAAGTACGGTTCCGGTGTCCGCGTCTATGACGATACCGCTTTCCGCCTGAACGGAAACATCGGAGGGCCAGTCAGGGGCCGCCAGTGCAGTTTCCGTAAATACACCCATAAGGAGCATCAGACATAAGAGGAACGCCGACATTCGTTTTATCAATTGCGTCATATCGTGTAATCTCTCCGTATTTTCATTCGGTTTCATAAAAAGGTCCACTTTACAGTATAGGTTATTTCCTGTAACAAGTAAAGGTTCAAACGCTATTTTTCTTTGATTTTCTAAGGAAAAAGAGGGCCAGACCGAAGACAATGACGACACAGAGAAAGAAGGTGATTCCAATATGGAGCACCGTGTCGCTGAAAAATCCCTCCGGTACGATATTGATCAGCATATCCGTGGCAGGGTCCAGAATCCATAAATCGTTGCGGAAGAAGATGTGATGGAACATGATGAAATATTTCGAAAAATCCGTGGAAATAATAGCCGCGAGGATTGCGGTGATGCCGAAGAACAGACCGGTCCCCAGACAGACCGATTTCGGGAATACCCGCTTAAAGTCGGCTTTCAGCAGTAACAGGATAATGATGCATAGAGCCATAAGGAGCAGGCAGCCACGGCGGATGGCGAGCGCGTCTAAGAAGAGTCCGCGGACATCCTCCATATGGGCGATTTCCCGCTCATTGAAAAATTCCCGTGAAACTCCGCCCATGGTGGTGTCTACATGGAGATCAGCCCGTTTTCCGCGCAGATAGGCCATCATCTGGTCCGTCACATCGAGTAAGTCTTCCATTGTCATGTCCACCGCTTCGGTGACGTTGTATTTCGCGTATTCCTTCTCAAAATATCCGGGTGTCCAGTAGACGACCGCCTCCACCGAAGTGATTAAGAGCGTAACCATCAGGCAGAGTGAGAAGATGATGCCTGCGGCGTAATGGATCAGTGTTTTCATAGTAAGTCCTCCTGTTAATGGTGTAGCGGTTATTTTTTCGTGGCCGTCGGAAGATTCCAGCAGTAGCGGGTGGCCAGAATCCGGATCAGGATGACGGAGCCGGCGCCGATCAGCATGGCGGCGTCATTGTTCATGTAGTCCTGAAGATACGCGTAGAGAACCGCTCCTGTGATGGAAGCAGAGGCGTAGACGTGTTTCCTTAGTATATAAGGCGTCTCACCGGCCATGATGTCTCTTAAGAGTCCGCCGCCCACCCCGGTGATTACGCCGAGAAAGATAATCAGAAAATGGTATCGCCCGTAGCCGGCCAGCACCGCGGTGTCAATGCCTACCACAGTGAAGGCGCCCAGGCCGACGGCGTCGAAGATGTTCATGAATTTCTCATACATTTCGATGGAGCGGCTGGCCAGAATCATCTGGTTGCGTCGTACAATAACAAACAGTATCATGACCGTAATGAAGGCAAGTAATACATAAACCGGGTCCTTAAAGAGATTTGGCGGCACGTTTCCGATAATGATATCGCGCAGCATTCCGCCGCCTACGGCTGTGGTGACGCCGAGGACGATGACTCCCAGAAGATCAAGCTGCTTTTTGATGGCCACCATGGCTCCGGAAGAGGCAAAGGCGATCGTCCCGACCGCTTCCACGAAAAATAGTAACGACAACTGCAGTTCCATATTCAAAAACCCCCGAATGTTCTATATTAAGCATTTTGTACGGTGAATCAACAAAAGTATACGTTTCTGTTCGAATTTTGTCAATAAATATGGAGGAAGGGAAAAAAGTATTTTCTTGTTTTTAACACGGTAAAGTGATATAGTATTATAGGGATAAATGTAAAAAATTGATAATTTTAAAATATTTTACTTGCATTTTTTCGGAAAATTATTTATTATTGAAAGTGAAACAGTTCAAAAGTGAACAATTGGGAGGTGACCATATCTAACGAAGGCCCAAGGGGGCCGAAGGCATGGGATCATGCCGGAGGACTTCCGGGAAAGCGGCGGAACTTAATCATTAATTTTAAGAAAGAGGTGTTTGCATGATTGATCAGAAAGAGTTTGTAAAAAATGTTGATGAGTGGTCCAGTATCTGTTTAAACGATGAGAGGATCGACTTGGGGTTATATGAAAAATATGACGTAAAACGAGGGCTCAGAGATAAGAACGGCAACGGTGTTGTGGCGGGTCTTACGAAGGTGTCAAAGATTTTGTCCAGCAAGACTGTGGATGGCGTAAAGATGCCGTGTGAAGGCCAGTTATTCTACCGTGGTTATAATATCTATGACCTGGTAGGGGGCGTTGTGAAAGACAGCCGTTTTGGATATGAAGAGATCGCTTATCTGCTGCTGTTCGGCGAACTGCCGAATAAGGAACAGATGAAACGCTTTTCCCAGACACTCGCCTACAGCCGTACCCTGCCTACAAACTTTGTCAGGGACGTGGTCATGAAGGCTCCAAGCAAGGATATGATGTCCTGTTTGGCGAGAAGCATCTTAACGCTTTCTTCCTACGATGATATGGCCAGCGATATCTCCGTTCCAAACGTGCTGCGTCAGAGCCTGATGTTAATCAGCGTCATGCCGATGTTAGCCGTATACAGTTACCACGCCTATAATCATTATGAGTGTGACGAGAGCATGTATATCCACCGTCCGGATGAGAATCTGTCCACGGCTGAGAATCTGCTGCGTCTGCTTCGTCCGGATAAGAATTACTCCAAGGTAGAGGCACACGTACTGGATCTGGCGTTGATTCTCCATATGGAACATGGCGGCGGCAACAACTCCACATTTACAACCCACGTCGTAACATCCTCCGGTACGGACACGTATTCAGTGGTAGCGGCAGCACTGGCTTCCTTAAAAGGTCCGAAACACGGCGGCGCCAACATCAAGGTCGTTGAGATGATGGAAGACCTGCGGAAGGAAGTCCATGACTTAAAGGACGAGGAAGAAGTAGAATTCTATCTAAGAAGACTGTTACATAAAGAGGCATTCGATAAGAAGGGCTTAATCTACGGTATGGGTCATGCCGTTTATTCCAAGTCCGATCCGCGTGCTGAGATATTTAAAGGCTTTGTACACCAGTTGTCTGAAGAGAAGGGACGCATGGATGACTTTAACTTATATTCCATGATCGAGCGTCTGGCGCCGCAGGTAATTGCCGATGAGAGAAAGATTTACAAGGGCGTCAGCGCCAATGTGGACTTTTACAGCGGTTTTGTTTACAGCATGCTTGATATTCCGAAGGAGCTGTTCACTCCGATTTTTGCAATTGCCAGAATCGTTGGCTGGAGCGCACACCGGATTGAGGAGCTGATCAACATGGATAAGATCATTCGCCCGGCTTATACCAGCGTAATGATGGAAGAGGAGTATACACGCCTCGATGAGAGATAGGGACTTAATAGAGTTGTCATAATAAAACGGCTGCAGAATGCGGAGAGGATCCGGCTGGTCTGCAGTCGTTTTTAATGTTACAGTTCAGCCTTCGCTTCCGGCTGCCGCTGTCCGGCCCCCGGAAGCGAAGGCTGAACTGTAACTTTTTAATTGCCGGCATAATAGGATTTCATTGAGTTTTGTACCTGAAAGCGCTATAATAAAACTACTATTGACCCGAAAGACTCCGGACGGTGGAACGGATATGGAAAGAGAGGTACAAAGGATGACAGAGGAAACCTTGGCAATGATGCGTGAAGCAGAGGTGGACGTGGAGGGAGCACTGGCCCGCTTCTGCGGAAACAGCGCATTGTATGAAAAATTTCTTGGGAAATTCCTTCAGGATGATAATTTTAAAAAGATTGGAGACGCGGTTAAGGCGGGGGAGAGCCAGGAGATGCTGATGGCGGCCCATACGTTAAAGGGAGTTGCCGGGAATCTGGGCTTTAATGCTTTAATGAATGCCTGTGCCGAGATGGTCGGTCAGCTGAGAAGTAACAGTATGGAAGGCGCGTTAGCTACGTATACGGTTGTGAAGGAGAAATACGAGATGGTCTGCGAAGCAATTAACAGTATGGAGGGGATCAGTGGATGAAAAAGCGTGATACCCTTCTGATTGTGGATGACATGGAGGTAAACCGCGCAATCCTGAGAAGCCTGTTTGAACGCCAGTATAATCTTCTGGAAGCGGAAAACGGTGAACAGGCTCTGCTTCTTCTTCATGAATATGAGGAACACGTGGCAGCCATGCTGCTGGATCTGGTCATGCCGGTCAAAGACGGCTACGAGGTCATGGAGGAGATGGGAAAAAGCGGTCTTGTGTCGCGCATACCCGTTATTGTTATTACTTCTGATGATACGGCGGAAAGCGAGGTACGGGCCTTTGACCTGGGGGCAGCCGATATTATCATGAAGCCATTTGAACCCCATGTAGTAAAGAGAAGGGTACAAAATGCAGTGGATCTGTGCCGCCATAAGCTCCATCTGGAGGAACTGGTGGAGGAGCAGTCGGCCAGTTTAAGGGAGTCCAACGCCATCATGATCGACGCCCTTTCCTCTATCATAGAGTACCGGAGTGTGGAATCGGGACAGCACATACGCAGAATCCGCATGTTTACCAAGATCCTTCTGGAGGATGTGGCGAAGGCCTACCAGGAGTATAATTTAGACAGCAGAACCATAGAGATTATCGCGGATGCCTCCTCAATGCACGACATTGGCAAGATTGCGATTCCCGACTCTATATTAAACAAGCCGGGGTCCCTGACGAGGGAGGAGTTTGAATTGATGAAGACTCACACCACAAAGGGGTGTGAGATGCTTTCCGGTCTGGAGCGCATGAACGATAAGGAGTATATCGGCTACGCGTATAACATCTGCCGTTACCACCATGAGCGCTGGAACGGAAAAGGGTATCCGGATGGTTTAAAGGGCGACAATATCCCGATTTGCGCGCAGGTCGTGGCTATTGCCGACTGTTACGATGCGCTGACTACGGACCGGGTCTATAAAAAGGCGCTTCCGGCGGAGCAGGCGTTCAACATGATTCTGAATGGGGAGTGCGGCGAGTTTTCTCCGCGGCTGCTGGAGTGCTTTAAGAATGTACGTGAGGATTTTGCGGCTCTGTCCAGGGCGTATGCGGACGGAGTCGGCCCTAAGCTGAAGCCGGAGAGGAAAGAACTGAGAAAGCCTGAGACGATCGATGCGGTCAATACCATGGAGCAGGGGCAGATGAAGTATTTAACGCTGCTGCGGTATGTGGATTCCACAGTCATGGAGGTGGATTTGAATACGGGGATCTACCACGTCGTCTACATGCCTAACCGCGATTTTGAACTGCTTCGCTCGGGGAGCCGGTTTGAAGATTCGGTGAGAGCGTTTGCGCAGGGATCGGTCTATCCCGATGACAGAGGCATAGTTCTGGGACTCCTGGGAGATTATATGACACAGTTCTTCTCAGATGGCCTCATGAAGCGGACGAGGAAATACCGGGTGCTGGACCAGACGACGGGCACCTATTACTGGTGCTATGCCACCCTTTTGCGAGTGGATATCGGCAATCCGGGTCAGAAAAAGGTGATGCTGGTCTGGCACCGGGCATCGGATGGGCAGCAGGAGGAATTACTGCCTGGCACGGTGAAGGAAGGCATGTACCGGGGAACGGTAATCAGCCGCCTGGCTGGCGGTGTCATGAAGTGCAGGAATGATAAATGGTACACACTGGCGGACAACGGAAGAGGGCTGTGTGACTTAATCTGCTGTACAGAGCAGGACCTCAGTGAAAAATACCATAACCGCTATCTGGAGATCATATTCCCAGCAGACAGGGACCGGGTGAGCCAGGAGATGGTGTCGCAGCTGGAGGAGGGCCGTATCACGGAGCTGGAATACCGGCTGGTCACCGAGGAAGGAAAGCTGATCTGGGTGATGGACCGGAGCATTCTTGTGATGGAAGAGGACGGGCTGGAGTATATCTATACGCTTCTGGTGGACGTTACCCAGTCGCATAAGGCGATGGAAGAGCTGCAGATGTCAGTGGAACGCTACAAGATCATACTGGATCAGACGAAAGACGTGATCTTCGAGTGGAATATTGCGTCGGATGAAATATCGTATTCCAGCAATTGGGAACATAAATACGGGTATCAGCCTATCATAGACGGAATCAGCCGCCGTCTGCCTTTTGCTTCCCATATTAACCCGGATGATATTCCGGATGTTCTTAAGTTTTCCAATGATATGATGACCGGCAGGCCGTTTGGTGAACTGGAATTCCGGCTTGCAAACCCTGAGGGACGGTATTGCTGGTGCAGAGTGCGGGCCACGGCTCAGTTTGATACGGCCGGAAAACCGAGGACAGTCGTCGGAATTATTACGGATATCGACGATGAGAAGCGGGCTACGGAGAAATTAATAGACCGGGCGGAGCGCGATGTTTTGACGAAGCTGTATAATAAACGGGCGGCCAGACATAAGATCAACCGCTTTCTAGAGCTGAGCCAGGGAAGAGACTGCTCGGCCATGCTCATGATAGATGTAGATAATTTTAAGCTGGTGAATGACCGGTACGGCCATATGTTTGGCGACGCCGTGCTTACGGAGATGGCCTCCAGGATATCATCGCATTTCCGGGACAGCGATATCGTATCGCGCATTGGCGGTGATGAGTTTATGGTCTTTATGCCCGGGATCGGAAAGCGTGAGATGGCAATGGAACGGGCGGAGCGGCTGATGGCTTCATTTCAGACTATGTTTAAAAGTAATCTTAAGGATGTTCCATTTTCGTGCAGCATTGGTATCGCTTACAGCCCGGACGACGGCACTGACTTCCAGAGCCTCTTTCAGAACAGTGACGCAGCTTTATATCAGGCGAAGCTGGAGGGAAAGAACCGCTGTATGCAGTATTGTAAGTCCGCTGTGAATACGGCCTTTGAATTTAAAGAAGAGGCGGACAGGCCGGAGGCTGAGAGGGAGAACGCGGAGCAGAGAGGGCAGGTTACCGTGGCCAAAGTGATCAGCATGACCTTTCAGGAACTGTATGATGCGGCAGACTTCGACCAGGCTATGAATTCCATTCTAGAGATGACGGGAAGGCTGTTTCACGTCAGCCGCGTCTATATATTTGAAAACTGCGCCGACAGCGAGGAACGCTGCACAAACACGTTTGAATGGTGCAGGGAAGGGATACGGCCGCAGCGGGATGAACTGCGGAACCTTGCCTATGGCGAGATGGGCGGTGACTACAGGGATAACTTTAATGAAGAGGGCGTGTTCTACTGCCTAGATATTACAGAACTGACGCCAGAGCTGCAGTGCCTGCTGGCAGATCAGGGGATTGCTTCCGTGCTACAGTGTTCGATTACCGCGAATGGCGTTTTTAAGGGATTTGTAGGCTTTGATGAGTGCGGGACGGGGAGAATATGGACGCAGGAGCAGGTGGACTGCCTCGTGTTTCTGTCAAAAATGCTGTCCACCTTCCTTCTTAAGAAGAGGGCCGAGGACCGGGTGCGGGAATCCATGCAGAATCTGGAGTGCATTTTAAACAACCAGAACTCCTGGATCTATGTGATCGACGAGGATACGTATGAACTGCGTTATATTAATGAAAAGACGTACCGGCTCGTGCCGGAATCCAGACTGGGTATGTGTTGCTACTATGCGTTCTTTCATCGGGACAAGCCCTGTGAGCGCTGTCCTGTCAGGGAATGCGCGGGAACGGGCAGCAGCGCGATGGAGATCTATAATCCGGTGCTGAAGGTCTGGACGCTGACCGACTCCTCGCGGATCCGGTGGGGGGACAGGGATGCGTTTCTTCTGGCCTGCCATGATATCTCACCGTATAAGGAGGGGGAGGCGGTGGAAGGGGGTACGCTTCTCACCCTGGAAGATATATACAAATAATACCTCACAGGCAGATTATGATTACAAATCAGGTCTGTCTGTGAGGTGTTTTTTATTTATACGAATATTTTGTCCGCTGAATCAGGCGCTGGTCTTATTTCTCTTAATAACCTTCAGCCTTGTAAACTCCTCGCGGTCCTTTTCTTCCAGCGCGTTTGTAATGTTTCTGGTGAGCGCCTCGTAACGTGGGATCGTGATGTTCTTAAGCGCATTGGCACGCTTCTGTGTACGCTTGATGCTGTTTGCCAGGCGGTATGCGGAGTTTTCCACCATGGACAGCTTTACCGTAAGCTCCTTCACCTTTTCAAAGTGGTATCTGGCCTCATCTAAGGATTCCTTTGTGCTGTAGTAGGCATACGTCAGATTTAACGGCTTTTCCTCGTGCTGGACGAGCGGAATCTCCGTACCCATGATGCTGCGGGTCTTGATACGCACCGTATCGTCCACAGGGACGGCCGCGGCGATGTCCTGCACATAATTGATACCCAGCTCGATATTGGCCTTCTGAAGGGCCCTGTAGGCCGCTGTGAAGGTGGTGTCGATCTCAGACTGGATTCCCTTGGCTTCCTCGATCAGACCCATTAGTTCCTTGATTAAGATATTCCGCTTTTTATCCATCAGCTCATATCCCTGACGGGCCAGCGTGAGGGAACTCTTGGCGAGAATTAAATTACCCTTTGTGGGAAATGTATTCGGGTCCATACGCGTCCCTCCTATTCTTCGGAAGCTTCTGCGGTTGTCGGCTTATAGTACTGATCCAGAACCTTGGTGTCGATACGGTCGAGTTCTGCTCTCGGGAGAAGTCCTAAGAGCTCCCAGCCGATGGTCAGTGTCTCTATGATATTACGATTGGCATGGTTTCCCTGGCCGACGAAGCGGCGTTCGAATTCCTTGCCGAATACCAGATATTTCTTATCGATCGGAGATAACTCATCTTCACCGATAACGGATGCCAGCGCTCTTGCATCGCCTACCTTGGCGTAACAGGAGAACAGCTGGTTTGCCACACCCTGATGGTCCGCTCTCGTAAAGCCTTCGCCGATGCCATCCTTCATCAGACGGCTCAGGGATGGCAGTACGTTGATCGGCGGATAGATGGACTGGCCGTATAAGCTGCGGTCCAGAACGATCTGCCCTTCTGTGATATATCCCGTAAGGTCAGGGATCGGGTGGGTGATATCGTCATTTGGCATGGTGAGAATCGGTATCTGGGTCACGGAGCCGTGGCGTCCCTTTACGATGCCCGCGCGCTCATAGATGGCGGCCAGCTCACTGTAAAGGTAGCCTGGATAGCCTTTTCGGGAGGGAATCTCGCCTTTGGACGAGGATACCTCACGAAGCGCCTCCGCGTAGGCCGTCATATCCGTCAGGATAACAAGGATATGCATGCCCTTTTCAAAGGCCAGATACTCAGCCAGCGTCAGCGCCACCTTCGGGGTGATCAGACGCTCAACGACCGGATCGTTGGCCAGATTGATAAACATGGCGACGTGGTCGGAAACACCGCTTTCCTCGAAGGTACGGCGGAAGAAGTCTGCCACATCGTACTTTACACCCATGGCGGCGAATACGACTGCGAACTTCTCGCTGGACTGCGCGTCGTCCCCTAAGGATGCCTGTTTTACGATCTGAGCCGCCAGGTCGTCATGGGGAAGTCCGTTGCCGGAGAAGATCGGCAGCTTCTGGCCGCGGATCAGTGTCATAAGGCCGTCGATGGCCGAGATACCGGTACGGATATAGTCACGGGGATATTCTCTCGTAACCGGGTTTAATGGTTTGCCGTTGACATCCAGGCGGATATCGGAGCTGATGTCGCCGAGTCCGTCGATGGGGTCTCCGACACCGTTGAAGGTACGTCCCAGCATATCCTCGGACACAGCCAGCTCCATGGGACGGCCGGTCAGCCTGGTATGAACGTTTCTTAAGGCCAGTCCTTCCGTTCCCTCGAAGACCTGGATGATTGCTTTGTCTTCGTAGACCTCGATGATACGGCCGATCTTTTTATCGCGTCCCTCTACTGTCATTTCCACAATCTCATCGAAAGCCGCATCCTGGACGCCCTCTAAAACGACCATGGGGCCGTTAATAGCACTTAAGCCTAAATATTCAATTGCCATCTTATGCCGCCTCCTTATGCGTTGCGTTCGATGACGGATTCATAGAAGGCATCAATCTGCTTCCTGTAGTCATCAAACATGTCGAGTCTGTCGTTAGGTACATCGTATTTGATGGAGATGATCTTATCGAAAATCGGGTCTTCCTTGAGCACGGACATCGGCATGCCCATGGAGACGAGGGAACGGGATTTCTTATAGAGATAGAGGATTAAATCCATCATTTTAAACTGCTTTTCCATTGGAACGCACGTATCGTCCTTGTGGAACGCATTCTGCTGAAGGAATCCGATTCGGATGACCTTTGAGATCTCCAGAATCAGCTTCTGATCGTCGGGAAGCATGTCTCCGCCGATCAGCTTGACGATCTCCATCAGGCTGCTTTCCTGTGTCAGTAAAAAGACGATGCGGTTTCTGTAGTCCACAAATTTCTTGTCAACATTTTCCACGTACCATGGGGCTAAGTCGGTTAAATACTCGGAGTAGCTGCTCAGCCAGTGGATTGCCGGGAAATGGCGCTCATTTGCCAGGTTCCTGTCCAGACCCCAGAAGCAGCGGACAAAACGCTTGGTGTTCTGGGTAACCGGCTCGGAGAAATCGCCGCCCTGCGGGGATACGGCGCCGATGATGGTGACGGAGCCTTCCGTTCCATTCATGTTCTGCATCATGCCGGCGCGCTCGTAGAATGCGGATAAGCGGGATGCAAGGTAAGCCGGGAAACCTTCCTCGGCGGGCATTTCCTCCAGACGTCCGGAGAGCTCTCTTAAGGCCTCCGCCCATCTCGATGTGGAGTCGGCCATGATGGCGACGTTATAACCCATATCGCGGTAGTACTCCGCCAGCGTTAAGCCGGAGTAAAGGCTGGCCTCACGGGCGGCAACCGGCATGTTGGAGGTGTTGGCGATCAGCGTGGTACGGTCCATTAACGGATTGCCGGAACGCGGGTCGATCAGTTCGGAGAACTCCTCCAGAACCTGGGTCATCTCGTTGCCCCGCTCGCCGCATCCGATGTAGATGATGATATCTGCGTCGGACCACTTGGCGATCTGATGCTGGGTCATGGTCTTTCCGGTACCGAAGCCGCCGGGGATACAGGCGGTGCCGCCCTTTGCCAGCGGGAATAAGGTATCGATGATACGCTGGCCGGTGATCAGCGGCCGGGAGGCCGGATATCTCTTTAACGTAGGCCTCGGAACACGGATCGGCCATTTCTGAGTCATGGTAAGCTTCTTCTCGGATCCATCCGGGAGCTGAAGCGTTAGAATTTCATCGTGAATCGTGTAGGAACCATCTGATACCACATCGAGGACGTAGCCCTCCATGTCCGGCGGAATCATGACCTTGTGCACGATGGCCGGGGTCTCTGGAACCTCCGCGATGATGGAACCCGGGAATAGACGGTCGCCCTTCTTTACGGTGATATGGGTTTCCCACTTCTTACCGCCATCCAGGGAATCCACATGGACGCCGCGGTCGATATAGGCGCCGCCGGTCTTGGCGATCTCGGTTAAGGGACGCTCGATACCGTCGAAAATATTGTTCAGAATACCGGGCGCCAGCGTTACGGAAACCGGTGATCCGGAGGAGGTAACAGTCTCGCCCGGCTTTAATCCGCTGGTTTCCTCGTATACCTGGACGATGGTGCGTCCGGAGGTGAGGCCGATGACCTCGCCGACTAAGTTGTCCTTGCCGACGTAAACCATTTCATTCATTTTGAATCCGGGGTCGCCCTTCAAATAGATGACAGGGCCGTTGATACCGGAAATAGTGCCAGTATTAATCATTGGTGATACCTCCCTCCAGATCCTTTAAGTTAAAACGGAAGTCCCGTTTTGCCTCCTCCAGTTTTGTCTGGAAGGAGTCGTCAATCAGGATATGCCGGGATGGGATGACGGCCCTTGTGCCGCCTCCGAAGGAGTATTCGCTCACGCGGATGTCGGCGCTGTTGTGGAGCGCCAGCCGGTTAAGCCTGGTCTCGTCTGCCGGATCGATGTAAATGGTAAAGAATTCATTTCCGGCGAATTCTCTGGCGTGGCGGATCTGCTTCTCCAAAAGCTGTGTATATTCGGGAGTTTCCATGTACTGTTCCAGCACATCTTTAAGCTCCACAAAAATCTTGTCTTTCAGTTCTTCCTGTTTATGTCCGAGCTCCCGTTTGATGCCAATCTGCTCCAGGGAAAGCTTCTTGTTCGTCTCGTGTTCGATCCGTTCGCTTTCCAGTTCCACCTGCTGTTCGGCTCTCCGCCTCGCATCTGCCTGATGCTCCGCAAAGGTCTGTTCCAGGGCGGCGGTATATTCATCGAGCATCTTTGCACTGCGGCTTCTCGCATCTTCCATGCAGAAATCCAGGAAATGCTGTAATTTTTCCTCAGTTGTCAAGATGACCACCTCTTTCCTATAGTTTTAATCCGATGGCTTCGTTTACATAATCCGTGATAAAGTTCGGCTTGCGGCCGGTACCATGGCGGTCGGGGATTTCTATGATGAGCGGCAGTTTCCGGTTCAGCTTTACATCGTCGATGATGTCCGGAAATTCCCGTCCGAATTTTTCTGTCAGTAGAACAATTCCGATCTCCTTGTCGGCCAGGACCTTATCCAGCTCCTGTTTTAACTCAGCCTTTTCATGGACGACAGCGCCTTCCACCCCGGCCAGCCTCATGCCGGTCCAGGTATCGATGTTGTCGCTGATTAAATACATTTTCATAGATTATAACTTACCTAAGATCATGAAAGAAATGATCAGACCATACAGACAAACACCTTCGGCAAGACCTACGAAGATCAGTGATTTACCAAGGATGGAACCATCTTCGCTGATGGCGCCAAGAGCTGCGGAAGCAGCTGCGGATACGGCGATACCACCGCCGATGCAGGCCAGACCTGTGGAAAGTGCGGCAGCTAAATATCCCATGCCTGCCACGCCGGAAGCTGCAGCAGCCGGTTCCGCGGCTGCTGCACTGCCGGAGAACATGAAGACTGCGGATACCATCAGGGTGCCGAAGAATAAGAACGCATTAACGCCCAGTGCCTTTTTGTAACGGCCTTTGGACTTTTCACCCATGGCAAATGCGCCGAAAGGAACTGCGATGCTTAAGATTAAAGCTGCTGCTAAGGTTATTTTTACTAAAGTTGACATAATAAGATACCTCCTGATCGGTTTAATTTAATTTGTCTTTCCGTATGGTTTAAATGCACGGCCTGTTCCGCGGTAGAAACGGCTGAACAGCTCGTAATATTCAAGACGGAGCACCTGAATGCCCACGATTAAGCCCTCCATGCCGCACACGAATAAATTGCCGAGAACGACAATTGCCCAGTTGGGATTACCGGCTTCTGCGCCGGACAGCATGAGAACAACCTCCATCATGGCCGCATGGCTCACGGCGAAAGCGCCCACTCGGACGAAGGAAAGCGTGTTGGAGAAGTAGCTGAGCAGTACTTCAAACAGTTCAAAAAATCCCTGAACCACAAACATGCCCTTGCCGGCCGGCATGATCTGCGCCTTCTTTTCCAGCACATGTGTAAGCGGTTCCTTGAAGAACATGACGAGGAGCGGAATTCCGAACATAATGACTAACAGAACGGTCGCCGGTACCGGATTGCCCGTCATATATAAAACGATTGTAAGGACCAGGCTCGCATAGAAGACGAGGCCGGCCACACCGTTGGTGTCAAACCATGTTTTTTCCGGATCGTGGTCACGGAGGCTGTTGATGATGTTAAGCACCATAGTCAGCAGGATGATACCCATGCCGATGGAGACAGCCACGATAAATACCGTGTTCAGCTTGCCGATAAACGGCAGATTTGTCATGTGTTCCATGGGGCGCAGCCATACGGCGTCGATTATCGTTTCGAAGCCGAATACGCTTCCGAACATAAAACCGAAGATGGTGGAGAAGAATCCGCAGCAGGAGATGATGGCCGCCAGATTCGCCTTCTTGAACCGGTAAAGCAAAAAGCCGCCGAGCAGGAGGCAGAGTCCCTGTCCCACGTCTCCAAACATGAAGCCGAAGAGGAAGGAGTAGGTGATGCCGATCAGCATGGTCGGATCGATCTCATTATAGGCCGGAAGGCCGTACATCTGGATAAACATTTCAAACGGCTTAAACAGCTTCGGGTTATGAAGCTTTGTCGGTGGTCTGCTTATAATGTTGTTGTGGTCATCCTCCACGATGCAGAAGGTCTTTTCGTCGTTCGATATCTCCTTCTGGAACGCCTTGGCGTCCTTTTCACTCATCCAGCCGCACAGAATATAGAAGGTATTGATGTTCTGCTTCGTGCAGGCCGCCAGCTTCCTGACATTAAAGTTTGTGGAGAAGGTGGAAAGCTTCTCGTAGGAGGCCAGAAGTTTATCGCGCTGGCTGCCCAGCACCTCGGCCATCTGACTGTGTACCGCGTCGATGTCCGCCTGAAGCGCGGAGATCTTGTCCTCCAGGGTGTGAATGGCGTCTAACGGCGTGCCTTCATACTCATCCGGAAGGAAGAACCGCTCGAAATGCATGGACGAGTAGATTGCATCGATCTGATTGGAAATGGTCTCAGGCACGAAATAAACGACCCAGACGTATTCCTCGTCCTCACGGCACTTATAGAGCACGGTGTCGATGGAGTCGTAAACGTAGCTTTCAAATTTCTTATAATACTCATGAGAAATGCGTCCGAACCTGAATTTAATGTATTTGAAATGCAGGATAGAACTCAAATCATAGTTAAGCCCCGTAAAGGGAACTACCTTGTCTAAGGATTCCTGGAAGGAATCGCGTTCACCGGTGAGCATGGTCTCCTTTTCCGTAAGCTCTGTCATCGTCGTGTCCAGTTTTTTAATGGTGTCGATGGCCTCTTCAATGGAAACTACGGCGGCTGTGGTCTTCGGCGCTGTGGCCGGAAGCAGTTCCACCAACTCGGCGGCACGCTGGTATGTGTCCCTGTACGGGTTAATCTCAATATATGGTCTTAAGTCTTTTACCGTCTTTAATTCTGACAGCGCATTTTCCAAATGAATCTCGTATTTGGACAAATACGTGTCAATGACCCGGTCGATGTCTTCTTTGGGCCCGGTGATACTTAAGAACTTCATCTTTTCTATCACGGATAATAACCCCCTTTACTGGTTCTTTACCACATAGGAGAGAATTTCATCCGGGCTGACGCCGTAACGGATGCTCTCTATGACGGTAATAATCTTCTGAATCTCCTCCTCCTTGAAATAGAGGTATGAATTCAATGTGGCGATGGAATATGGATTCTTGCGGCTGGTGGCACTGTAGATCCTGCCCAGAACTTCCTCGGCCAGCATCTCCAGCTCGGTATTATCCGAGTAGTCCATGTCTTCCAGTCTGCCATAGTACGTCGTCTGCAATGCATGGAAAAATTCATCCAGCGTTCCGGCTTCCACAAGCTTTGTGATCTGCTCCTTCTTTAAATGGAATTCGATGGGAATGAGCAGTGCGTAAATGTCTGCCGGCTGCAGGTTATAATATTTTTTTGAACGGTATATCCACTGAATATTTAAAAGGTCCAGCTTGCTGCCGAAGCAGTCGGTGAGGAGCTTCTGTTCTTTTCGGGAAAGATACTTTCCCTTGACCTTCCAGATGGTTTTGAAATACAAAAGATCCAGATGGATCTCGTAATCAAACAGGGAAGGATGTTCCACGTCATCCAAATGGGTCAGCAAATCGTAATAGATCGACCCGTCTAAATTAGAGATAAATTCCTGTACGCTTCCCGACGAGGAAAGCCTTATTAAATCAAGCTTTGAATGCTTCTCGAAAAAGTCCTGGAACACCGATAAGTCTATTTCAGGCTTCTGGTGGCCCAGCGCGTTGCGGAAGCATTTCTTCAGGATATCGATCTCATAGTGCATGAAATATAAATCCAGGAATTTGCGCTGCGAAAGGTTTGCGAAACGATAGAGCTTTGCAAAATCCTGGTATTGAGACAGAATCAGACGCTGTTCGATGGCGCCCCGGTGCAGCTCGACTCCCTCCAGATTGGAAAAAATCATGCCGTAAGCGGGCAGCCGCCGTAAATATTCCACTGCGTCGGATACTGATTCAAGCGTGGACATCTCGCCGAACTGGCGGTCGGTGATCAGATGGCTCTCCATGGCCCGGACCTTGGTAGTGATGCCGCTGTAGGATAGCAGGCCTCCCATATGATCACTCCTTTGTCATTTTTTTAAATAGATCCTCCACATATTCTGTGTGATGTTCCTGATAACGTTGTTCCATTGCGTGAAGGACGTTCTGGGAATCGTTCCGCTGTTTTTCGAGACGTTCGTTCATCTCGATCTCCATTCTGGCCCGTAGTTCTTCAATCCGTTTATTCGTCTCGGCTTCCAGCTGAGCGTCAAAAGCTGCAGTCCGCTCTTTCATCTCTTTGGCAAATGCTTTCTTGCGTTCATTGGCATCCTCCATGATGGCGGTAGCAGCAGATTCGATCTCGGATATCTTTTCAATAACAGTATCCATATATTGCCCTCCTCTAATTATAATAAAACTCGTACACGCACAAGTTTCAACTTATAATCATACTACAAATTTAAAAATTTTCCATAGTAATTTTAGAAATAGGATATTAAAAATTATGGAAATTCAATATTTTTTAACTTTTTTGATTAAAAATTATCAATTTCTTGCTTTTAAGGAAAAAAATGGTGCACAAAAACGGCGGCGAAAGTACTTTCTTAAAATATAAAAGACCGCGGTGCGGACAGTGCCGTCATATGACGTCTGTCCGCATCGCGGTTCTAAACATTCGTTTTTCGCGGAGTGATTGATCGTACCGTGAATCTGTGATTGGAATATTACTGGGCTGCAGTTGTCGCTTCTGTCTCGGAATCCGACTGCTGAGGCGCTTCTTCTGCGGCCAGATACTTACTGGATACATAGGCCTGCCTGCCCTCAAACATAATGACCGCCCAATCCTGATCATGGGCCTGGACGTATTCGACCACTGTTCCGGGAACCAGTGTTCCCAATACTGCGCCGGTCTGTGAAGGTTCTGCTCTGACGTTCAGTCTGGGGCTGGCTGTGGTCTTATAAATCTTCGGGGCTTCCGTCGATGGCTCCGGTTCTGTCGCCGGTTCCGGCGCTACAGTCGCTTCGGTGGTAACTTCCGGAGAACTGGACGGAGCGCTTGTCTCCTTCTTATCATCCTTGCCGCCGAAAAGCTTGAAGAGGCCCATGGCCGCCAGAACGATAACGAGAATAATCAGGAAGATTACTGCCGGTCTTAACAGGTCGTAGGGATCAAATCCTTTTTTCTTTGAGCGCCGCCTGCTCCGGTTTGCCGAAGACGGTCTCTGGCTGCTTCGCTGACCGCTTCTCTGGGGAGACGAACTCCTCTGGCCGGTGCTTCTCTGAGCCGACTGTGCGGATCTTGCCGCAGGCCGCTGCTGTGGCTTGGCGGGGGTGGTACTGCGGCGTCTGCCGCTATAGATATTTGCAAAGGCAGCAGCTTCCTGGGAAAGAAGCTGATACGCTTCATTCGCATCATAAGGGCTGTCATTACCATCATGAACAGCTTTGTTGCCAAGTACCCGAATTCTGTGATAGTGGTCTTTTGTGGCCTGGGATATCCAGTGGCCTTCAAACAACTGATCGATGCTGTCCGCCAGATCCCCATCTACAATCAAAGCCTTCTCTCCAAGGCAGTTTACCATAAATTCCAGTGCCTGGCGGGATTTGATCATGGCCAGATTATACTGCTTCTGGCCGATGAGACGTTCTGCCTCCCGGACACTTTGCTGGACCTTTGTCCAGTTGTTGTTGTCTGTAGTTCCCATATGCTTCCTCCTTTGCAAAAAACGATCGTATACCAATATACAGATATTATACTAGATTATCTGTAATTGTGCACCTATTATTTTGAAGTTTTTTATTTGTAAGAGAAAAGTAAAAAATAGCAAAACCATAATAAATCCCCTTCAAAAAGCCCGCACTTGCGTTCGAATCGTATTCTATGGTACAATCAGAACGAAAAAATTATACAGGTACTGGAGGATATGAATATGAGATTACGCCATATTCCAGGCTCGGAGGAAGAGATCGCAAACAGCCCTTACGTGGTTTCAAACCCGGAAGAGAAGAAGGGGCGCTGGAGCGAGTTCTTTGGTAATGATAATCCAATTGAAATAGAAGTAGGCATGGGAAAGGGACGGTTTATCATGGAACTGGCGTCCAAAAACCCCGGGATCAATTATGTGGGTATTGAGCGGTACTGCAGCGTCCTGCTGAGAGGAATTCAGAAACGCCAGGAGATGGAGCTTTCCAATATCTACTTTATGTGTGTGGATGCGAGAGAGCTTTCTGATATTTTCGCTCCGGGCGAGGTAAAGAAGATTTATCTTAATTTTTCCGATCCATGGCCCAAGGACCGCCACGCGAAGAGGCGTCTGACATCGGAACCGTTTATGGAAGTGTATAATAAGATTCTGGCCCCGGATGGTGTCGTGGAGTTTAAGACGGACAACCGCGGACTGTTTGACTATTCCCTGGAATCCGTGCCTGCGGCCGGATGGGAGATCAGAGAGTATACGTACGACTTACACCATTCCGACATGGCAGAGGGAAATATCATGACGGAATATGAGGAAAAGTTTTCTTCTATGGGTAACGCCATATTTAAGCTGGTTGCGGAACGGAAAAGGAAGTAACCGGGAAAAGGGACTGGCACGCCGGAGACCGCCTGTCATATAATGGAGTTAACAGGATATGACAGGAGCGGTCCATATGGGAATGAAAGACAAGGTAACCGTAAAACTTCTCCAGGCGACAAGCGATAAGACGGAGCTCAACAAGAAGGCACTGCAATGGAAGAAATCCTTCGTGGAAGTGAACAAAACTCTCGGTACTTCCTCCCCTAAAAAGAAGAAAAATAAATAATTATGAAAGAGTTGTAAATATTTTGTAAAAAAGGGGTTGACTTTTGTCAAACGCAGTTATATAATAACACACGTGTCACCGAGACAGGCACACAAAACTGAAGAGAAGCGCCTTTAGCTCAGTTGGTAGAGCAGTAGACTCTTAATCTATTTGTCCAGGGTTCGAGTCCCTGAAGGCGCACGAAAAAGTTCCGATTTTGCAGACTGAGAGTTGCGGGGTTGGGGCTTTTATTTCGTATTGTCACAATCTGTTTGTTCTCGAAAGAGTGATTTAAGCTGATGAAAGATTCCCATTCATAAATATTTCCCCCAAAATATGTTACAATTTAACTAAGGAAACTCTGTTTTTAATAAAATAAAAGCGGAGGGAAAGTGTAATAACAGAGTGAGGACAAGTTATGGAGTATGATTTTAAATCGTTGTTTGACTATGATTTTGAGTTGTTGTGCTGTGATTTGTTAAGTGCGTTATTAAAAAAGAGGATAGAAAACTTTCGCAGAGGAAAGGACTTAGGTATCGATCTGCGGTATGCCGGAACGTCTCAAGGGCGAATTGTTGTTCAGTGTAAGCATTTTGCTAATACGCCTTTTTCTGGTCTTTATCGCGCTGTGGTTAAAGAATATTCCAAAATTAAGAAGCTTAATCCTGAGCGCTATCTGCTAATAACATCCTATCCTTTAACACCTGGAGAAAAAGAAAGACTATTTGATGTCTTAAAACCATACTGTAAGTCAATCGATGATATATTGGGTGGAAATGAAGTGAATTCTCTTCTTCGTGAGCATCCTGAAGTAGAGCGTGTTCATTATAAATTATGGCTTACCAGTACTGCAGTTTTAGAGAAAATTCTTCATAGTGAGGTTTATCAGCAGAGCGAGATTCTTCAGGAAGAAATTAAAGATAAACTTAAATTGTATGTTCAAAGCCAGACTGCATATGGAAAGGCTAGAAAAGTACTTGATAATTATAATTGCTGTATTATATCGGGAATTCCAGGAATTGGAAAAACCACGCTTGCTGAGATACTGTTGATATACTATCTTGATCAGGATTATCAAATTGTTAAAATTCAATCGGATATAAAGGAGGCGCTTAAGGCGTATACTCCCGGTGTCAAACAGGTTTTTTTATATGACGATTTTTTGGGAGATACGGCTTTGGAGATAAAGGCTAATAAAAATGAAGGGAAAGAACTGATCTCTTTTATGAAACATATTTCCAGGCAGAAGGGAAAAAAGTTTATCCTGACTACCAGAGAGTATATTCTTAATCAGGCATGCCAAAGTGATGAAGAGCTTGCAAGGCAGGACTTTAAGTATGATAAATGTGTGATTTCTTTGGAGGATTATACGAAAGCTGACCGGGCCCGGATTTTGTATAATCATCTATGTTTTTATAACATTTCTAACGCATGTATTGAGGATCTGTTAGTAAACAAACGGATTATGAATATTATTAATCATCCCAATTATAGTCCGCGGTTGATTGAAAGTGTTATGAATCTTTACCATAGTGGTGGCGGTGGTAAATTTTACGAGTTCTTTATGAATACTTTATCTCATCCGGATAAGCTGTGGGAAAAGTCGTTCTGCCGTCAGATCAGTCCCGCCGCAAGAGACTTATTGCTTCTGGTGTGTTCATTCAGTAGTCCGGTCTCTGTTGCCAGGCTAAAAGAGTGTTATGAACCTTACCATCGTCATAAGACTATTTTGGAAAACCGATCTTTGTCAAGTATCGACTTTAAGGATGCCTTGAGGGAGACAGAAGGAACTTTTATTATAATCGACAGGTCGCATATTTCCTATCATAATCCTTCCGTACGCGACTTTATTCAGGGGTATTTACTGGAAAATGATGTGGAGTATCGGATGCTTTGCGAGGGGGCGCAAGATTTTGATTTAAGCATTCAGCTAGCCGGATTTAATGAAGATTTATGTATAGCTCAACGGAATTCTCTGATTGATGCAGTTAAAAGGACATATAACAGTGGAGTCCAGTATGAGTGCGGCGGATTTCAAGTGATGGGAAACAGGGCAGTTAAATTAGCACGTATTAATAAAAATCTCAAGTTTCCGGAATTTCATAAGATGGTAAAAGAATTCATTGATAAGATACCAGACCTGTTAGAAGAAGAGCAAAAAAATATGACAAACGAAAACTGCTGCTTGAAAGTAGCGCCACATGAATTACGGGAGATACTGGAAGGATTAAAAGCTGCCGGTTACGGAGAGAGTCTGGTACGAATGAAGTATGATAAAGTGTTTGAATATTTACAGGCATGGTTTTTCTGGTCTATCATTTATTCTATAGAGGATTTTATGTTGTTTCGTGACTTATTGTCTGAATGCCCTCTCGAAATTGACGCGTTAAATTTTCCTGATGTTTATCTGGCTTTGGAGGATTTCAGAGACAATATTGCAGAAGAACATATACAGAATATTGATTATGAAAGTGACTGTGATGAATACCTGGAAAGTATAGAAGCATTACAGAGTTTATTTAAGATAGACCTTTCGGGAGCAAGGATGGCAGCCGAGGAACGTTTTTTTGAGCTCCATGATTTTGAAGACGAAGAAGATGATTATGAGTTTAGGGAGGAGAAAAATAACCAGCTGTTTAATGATGGAGTTATTTTAGATATGTTTCAAAGCCTTCTGGAGAGAGGAGAAAGCTTCGTATAAGTTAAACCTGAGCCGGTTTAACTGCTTTCCCTCTCCACCAGCGATGCAGAGAATACCAGATGCTGCACGCTCGGTTTATTATCGGAAGGCGCTTCAATTTCATCGATGACCATATGTGTCGCTTTTTCGCCCATCTCGTGGGCGGGAATCTCCAGCGATGTCATGGTCGTCTCTAAGAGTCCGCCAATGGAGTGACCGGTTAGGCTTACCAGCCGGATCTGCTCCGGAACGCGGATATTTCTGTCTTTTAAGGCGCGGATCGCCGCCATCCCCTGAATATCCACGGCCGCCATGATGGCGTCCAGTTCCGGATTCTGATTCAGAAGATCTTCTGTACACTGATACCCGTATTCAAAATTGTTGCCCGGCATCGGAGAGGTGGCGCAGGTTTCTGTCAGCCCCAGCTCTTCCATGGCCCGGTGATAGCCGTTATAGCGTTCCCGGTAGGGCGCAAGGCTTGTGGTGCCGTTAATCAGGCCGATTTCCCGGCAGCCCCTGGAATAGAGATATCTGACGGTGTCGTAGCCGCAGGCGTCGTAATCGGCAATGACGCTGCTGATGCTTCCTTCCTGCTTCCGGACGATTTGGGTCACCGCAATGCCTCCGGCGTGGATATCCCGCAGGAGGTGGCCATTACGCCCTGTACCGGCTATGATAATGCCATCCACGAAACCATTGCGCAGGCGGTTTAAACACTCTTTCTCGATGACCGGGTCATCCTCCGTGTGACAGATGAGCGTCGCATACCCCAGCTTTCGGGATTCCGATTCGATACTCTGAGTAATATCGGCGAACAGCGTCAAATGAAGGCGGGGAACGACGACGCCGATGGTATGGCGTTTTCCCTGACGCAGTCCCTGGGCAAGAACGTTGGGCTGATAGCTTAATTCCTTCACGGCTGCGAAAATTCGGGCCTTTGTATCTGGATGGACATAGGAAGTATTGTTCAGCGCCCGGGAAACCGTGCTTACATCGACACATGCCAGTCTTGCAACATCTTTTAAAGTAGCCATAAGATCAATCCTTTTCCATTTATTTTTGCAGAACATTATATACAATCGTTTGCCTATAATAACAATATAGTACAGTTTAAAGCGGATTACAAGCAAAATGCGGGAGAAATACGAAAGAATTACGGGGAAGATTAAAACCTTCTTTTCTTAAGCGTAACACGGTCCGATTTATACAAAAGACGGTGAATTTGCACAAAAACTATAGGTATAAACAAAATATACTATACTTTATACAAATATTTGTAGGCTGTATGCAATAAATTGCAGGTCGGGCCATATCTATTGACCACCGCATTGCGGTATGGTATAAAGGAGCTACAGACATACAAACGATTGCATAAACGAAGCTGAAACACCAGCGCGCGATGGTGAAGTAGATTTCGGGGCAGACCGCTGTGTCAGATGACATTCAAATTGAATAAACAGATTGGAAAAACAGATTAAATAAGGCAGATTGAATAAAACAGATCAGGCTTATAAAATGAGAAGGAGATTAGAATTATGGCAAAAGTAAAAAATTTTAAAACAATTTTCCCGGCAGTATCCGTACCTTTAAATGATGACTATACAATCAATGAACCGGAGTTCCGTGCTTACCTTCGTTGGATGAAGACTTTCTATAATAAGGGAATCCAGGGACTGGTGTGCAACGGCCATACAGGTGAGATCACAGGCCTTTCCCGTGCGGAGCGGAAGCGTGTGGTTGAAATCTGCAGCGAGGAATGCGGCGATATTATGACGATCATTTCCGGAATCAACTGCGAGAACACCATAGAATCCATTGAGATGGCAAAGGAAGCAAAGGAAGCCGGAGCGGACGGAATCCTGCTGATGCCTCCTCACATGTGGCTGCGCTTTGGCATGCATGCGGACGCGCCGTTTGAGTATGTGAAGGACGTGGCAGAGGGCGCGGATATTGATATCATCATTCACCTTTATCCGGCCACCAGCAAGGCGTTTTATCCGGTCGAGACACTGATTAAGATGTGTAAAGAAATCGACCACGTAAAATGTATCAAGATGGGAACCCGTGTTACCTCCATCTATGAGCACGACGTTCGCCTCCTTCGTCAGGAATGCCCGGATATCTCTCTGATTACATGCCATGATGAGACACTCTGTGTCAGCTGGTTCCCGGGAATGGACGGCGCCTTAATCGGCTTTGCAGGCTGTGTACCGGAGATCATCTGCCCGGCCCGCGAGGTATTCGCCAATCCGGAAAATCACACATTAAAAGAGGCCCAGGACTGGTCAGACCGGATCTATCACATTTCACAGGCTATTTACGGCGGCGGCCAGCCATCCGGCGAGGCCCATGCACGGCTGAAAGAGGCACTCGTACAGCGCGGCATATTCTCCAGCGGTTTAATGCGTAAGCCTGTGCTTCCCCTGAACCAGGAAGAGAAGGACTGGATCGCGCTGGGACTTAAGAACAGCGGCATGGAAAAAGTGGACATGAGCCAGTTTCAGTAATCAGTAATGAAATCCAGTTGTAAAATCAGAGAATCGAAAGGATTATAAAGAGGCGGTGCCGGAGGCAGCCGACACCGCCTCTTTACAGGAGAGGTGAAAATATGGGGGAAGAATTTGACCAGACAAAAGTCAAAAAAGCATCAATTCTGGAACTGTTAAAACGTATTGGTCCGGGTATTATTCTGGCGGGGGTCGTAATCGGACCCGGAAACATAACGACATCTGCAATGCTGGGCTCCAACTATGGGTATTCCATGATATGGCTGGTGATTCCCATCGCATTTATGGGAATCACATTTATGCTTACGACATATCGGCTCTCTATGCTTACGGGAATGCCGGTAATCCATGCAATACGGCATTACTATGGAAAAGGGGCGGCAGTGATTGTTGGCATGGCCACATTTTTCTCGTGCCTGTTCTTTACCATGGGTAATATCACAGGATCGGGAGCCGGTATGAACCTCATCTTTGGAATGAACTGGAAGTTGGGCTCTCTTATTATGATAGCTGTTATTCTGGTGTGTTATTTTACCAAAGGGGTTTATTCCAAAGTGGAAAAACTGATCACGCTGTGTATTCTGGGAATGATTATCTGCTTTTATGCCACGCTGGCTGCCACGGGCGGACCGGCATGGGGAGAGCTTGGCAGGGGGCTTACCCACTGGAAGGTCGCGGATGGCAGCCTCACTACGGCGCTGGCCTACATAAGCACCAATGCGGCCATCACAGCGGGCATTTACGGAACGTATCTGGGCGTTGAAAAGAAGTGGAAAAAAGAAGATTTGTTCAACGGAATCATGCTTGCTGACGCCATCGCCCATGTGGCCGCTGTCATCCTGATATCAGGGGCGATAGTTTTAGTCGGTGCGATAGTACTGCATCCGACAGGAACGGCAATCAAGGCTCCGGCCCAGCTGGGCGATCTGCTGATTCCATTTTTAGGCAAAGCCGCGCCGGTCGTCATGGGCATTGCGCTGCTTGCAGCAGGGTTTTCCTCACTGCTTGGAAATACACAGCGCGGTATGGTGCTGCTTGCCGCCGGAATCGATAAGCCGGTGGGGCTGGAGACGAAGTTTATCCGCTGGGGCTGCCTTCTTTGCATCGCTTTTGCGGCAGTCATCTGTTACAGCTACGGCGGTTCCCCCACTCAGCTGATCTTCATTGCCAATATTGCAACTGCGATCGCTACGCCGTTTGGCGGATTCTTCGTCTGCCGGCTGATTTTCCGCAAAGACGTTAATGCCGGATTAAAGACTCCGAGGGTACTTCAGATCTGTATGGTGATCAGTTACGCCTTCGCCCTGATCATGACAGGCTCCGCTCTCTGGAAGATGTTCTTTTTGTAATTGTGAGAGGCAGCCTGTGGGATGACGGGAATCTATAATAGAAAACCAGGGCAGAGAAAACAATTCTTGTTTCAGGAAAATTGTTTTCTCTGCCCTGGTTTTTCAGTTACCCAGCAGCATTAACATCACCGTAACGACAAACTCCTTTTCGTTCGGTGTGACCTTCATCTCTCCGTCGTACTTTTCCACCGTCGTGCGAACGTTGGAGAGTCCGATTCCGCAGAAATGCTGGCCTTTTTTTACACTTTCATACTGGTTTTCCTTCAGGATGTACTGGCCGTTATAAGAGTTTGTGACCTTGATAATAAGAAAGGACTTCTTAAACAGAATTTCCACGTCAATAAAACGGTCCTCCGTGTCTCCCTCCATGCGGCAGCAGGCTTCCTGGGCGTTGTCCAGTAAGTTTCCCAGAATAATGCATAAGTCCACGTTGTCGATCGGTAAGTCCGGCGGAACCATGACATTTACTGTCATGCGGATGCTGTTCAGGCAGGCTCGTTCTTTGGCATCGTTCAGCAGGATGCTGATCAAATTGTTCCCAATGTTGACCGTGGAAGACAGGTGTCTGGAATCGGTGTAAATCTCGTCGATGTAATGAAGCGCATCCTGATACTGCTCCAGTTCGATGAAGGATGCGATGCAGTGCAGATGGTTTTTCAGATCGTGGCGCATGGCCGCGACCTCGTGCTGGGACTTTTCCACACTCTTGTAATAATCTTTCTGATGTTCCAGAAGCTTGGACGCCATCAGACTCCGCTCGCTGGCCTCGTCGATCATCTCGGTCTTGTCGATCAGATAGAACAGCGCGAAGGACGTACACATGAGAATCCCGGATTCCGATAAATAAAACGGAGCGGTCTGGTTGATGGTCCGCAGATAAAACTGATGTATGACGATAAAGAGGATTCCGGCCGGTGCTAAGTAGGTGATGGCGGAATACAGGTTGTATTTATTGTGGCGGCGCATGCTTCGGAAGTAGATGAACAGCCAGGTAAACAGGATAAAGACGACGCAGGCCGCAATCTGTGACAGAGGGCTCTGAATCAGATTGGAAGGGACCGACGGCAGATCCGCGTGCTTTAGCGCCATGAAAAATGTGGAACAGGCCAGCTTGCAGGAGTAATGCAGGGTGACAAAGAGGTACGTCACGAGGATCTTAATCTGAAGCGCATCCGCGAAAAAGAGGCAGGCCAGCAGAAGCGTAAACAAAAGATAGTAGGTCCACGCGGAAAACAGCGGCCAGCGGCCGGCATACGTGACAAGCTGAAAAACGAAATACGAAAAAAGCCCCAGGTAATAGTATTGATTGGGGCGGGAGTTACGCCTTAAGAAGGCACGGTACATCTGAAACAGAATCAGTGTCTCGGCACATGACAGAATTGTGTCCAGAAGCAGCTGGTAATAAACCGTCATATGATCTGCTCCTCCATATAATCTAAAAATTTCTGGTTTACTTCCCTGTGGCGGTGACGGCTCAAGGGAATCACTTCTCCGTTATCCAGTGTTACAGAATCCTTAAAAATGTTGTGAACGTGCTTCAGGTTTACGATGAAGCTCTTATGAATCCTGAGAAAGCCATGGCCTTCCGTCTGCTCCTCAACGGCGCTGATCCGTCCGGTAAAGGTATAGTCGCCCTGTCTGGAGGAGATGTGGATAGACCGGATATCCGATTCAAAATAGAAGATATCTTCCATGGATATGACGGTAGTCCCGCTCTTGCTGGGAAAACGGTAATAAGCCCCCCTCTTTTTATCGATGGAGGCGAAGATGTTCTTTGTGATTTTCTGAAATTCCGGCTTTGATACAGGTTTGACGATGTAACGGGCCGCATTGATCTTATAGCCCTCGATGGCGTATTCCACAGTTGCCGTCACGATGAGAATGGCCACATTCTGATCCACTTTTCGTATCTTCAAGGCAGTTTCGATCCCGTTTAACCGGTCCATCATCATATCGAGGATAATTAAGTCGAACTGTCCTTCCTTTTTATATGCCTGCGCCAGCTCTACTCCGTCGTGGAAGGAGGACAGCTCCAGCGGATAGTGAAATTCAGGTTCTGTCAGATAATCCGTTATTAACTGCAGGTCTGCCGGATTGTCATCACATATTGCAACTTTATACATATGGCTTCCCCTTTCCGAATCCGTCCGCCGGTGCGGACAGATTAAAAATAGCTAAATCAGGTGCCGTTTCTGACATGAAAAATGTCTTTTCTGCACAGATAATTGACTATAAAATCATAAGAGTTAAAATGGCATTTGTCAAGTGACACATATACCAAATAAAAGGGGGAATTAATTCTATGGTTGGTTCCAAACAGACAGCTCCGGAAGGAACGGGTATGCAGAAAACCCTATCCATCTGGAACTATTTCACAATAGGTTTCGGCGCGATCATCGGGACGGGCTGGGTGCTCCTGGTGGGTGACTGGATGATTATCGGCGGCGGTCCCATCGCTGCAATGATTGCATTTTTCATCGGTGCGTTATTTCTGCTTCCGATTGGCGCGGTGTTCGGAGAACTGACGGCGGCAATACCGATATCCGGAGGTATCGTCGAGTACGTGGACAGAACCTTCGGCAAAAACGTTTCATACATAACGGGCTGGTTCCTGGCGCTTGGAAACGGAATCCTATGTCCGTGGGAGGCAATCGCAATCTCCACACTGGTTTCTGATATGTTCGGCGATATGCTGCCGTTTCTTCGCTCCGTAAAGCTCTATACGATTATGGGGGCCGATGTGTATCTGTTCCCGACAATCATCGCTCTGGGCTTTGCGTGCTACGTAATCTTCTTAAACTTTAAAGGCGCGAGTTCCGCCGCCAAGCTGCAGGCGTTCTTAACAAAGGCGCTGCTGGGCGGTATGCTTCTGGCTATGGCTATATCTTTTGTAAAAGGCGGTCCGCACAATATTTTACCTGCTTTCGGACAGGTGGATGGTGCCGGTTCCTCTACGAGCGCAACAAACATGTTTGCCGGAATTGTATCCGTCCTTGTCATGACACCGTTCTTCTATGCGGGATTTGATACGATTCCGCAGCAGGCGGAGGAGGCGGCGGAAGGCCTCGATTGGAATAAGTTCGGCAAGGTAATCAGCATGGCGCTTTTGGCTGCCGGCGGCTTCTATATGATCTGTATCTATTCCTTCGGAACCATTATTCCATGGTCCGATTTTGTAAAGAGCTCCGTACCGGCTCTGGCCTGTTTAAGAGACATCAACATGTTCCTGTATGTCATTATGCTGGTAATCGCAACCCTGGGGCCGATGGGACCGATGAACTCCTTCTATGGCGCCACCAGCCGAATCATGCTTGCCATGGGACGAAAGGGTCAGCTTCCGGAGAAATTTGCTGAAATTGATCCGAAAAGCGGTGCGCCGAAAATGGCCAACATACTTCTTGCATGCTTAACTATAGTCGGACCGTTCCTGGGCAAGAAAATGCTGGTCCCGCTGACCAATGTATCTGCGCTGGCATTTATTTTCTCCTGCACCATGGTGAGCTTCGCTTGTCTGCGTATGAGAACGACGGAACCGGATCTTCCAAGACCGTATAAAGTACCCGGCGGCAAGCTGGGAATCGGAGCCGCCTGCCTGGCCGGTTCCATCATTATTGCATTAATGGTTATCCCGATGAGCCCGGCGGCCTTAAAGCCGGTAGAGTGGCTGATCGTAGCAGGCTGGCTGGTAGTTGGCCTCATCTTAAAGATGTTTTCACAGAAAAAATAATATATCTAAAAATTAAAGTCCAGCTAAGAAATGTCAAGAGGTGATGTGAAAAAAGTTGATATTTTTATTATCCTAAAAAAGGGTAACTTAAATAAGCCTAGCTACATGGAGATTTTAAAATTAGATGTCCAATT
>NZ_JACOPB010000020.1:0-123487 GCF_014288005.1 Hungatella hominis | reverse complement strand
GGCAGTTTACGATCTGGCTGCTGGTCCGCAAACCGCACCAGTTTAATACATAAAAAAGAAACAAACAACGTGGCCAGAACATCGTATGTGGAGTCCTGATCGGATGTAATGCAGAAATAAGCACATTTTTTCTGTCCTGGCAGTGTCAAATCAATATCCTTGTGGCTTGTAATCTCCTGCACCAGCTTATTCTGCATGATTTGAAGCCTGGTTCCCAACCCCAGGATAGCATTCCCTTTCACCTTTTCAGCCTTAGAAAAAAGCCGGTACGGTCCCTTGGCCGGATGCGTTTCTGAAAGCCCGTCAAAAATAGCGTCCAGCGCTTCCAGACTCTGGTTTATCAGCAGCTTATACGCCTCCGGGAAGGTTCTGTCCCCGTCATTGTACTCCCGGTAGACATACAGACAGAGCGCTTTCAATAAATCCATCTCTGTGTTATCATAGAAATGGTCAAATTTATCGGTTGTATTCCTGATTACCACATCAACAAAAATATCAATCAGCCCGCCGTCATCAATTTCTGCCAGGCAATCCCATGCGTCTGAATTTTCAAGGTTAATTAAATTCCATTGTTTCACAATATAGCCATGTTCCTTTAGATAAACGACCATATCCTCGTAGAGCTCGGATTTAGGATCTGTCACGAACATGCTTTCCCCGCGTTTCACACACTGGAAAATCATATTCCTTGAGATTGCCCTGGACTTCATACTTCCCTGGGAGCCGCACACGGCAAAATTGCGGTTGAGCATGGAATCTTTTGGCAGGCTGATAATCTGGTCATCATGAATATCCTGTCCTAAAAGGATTCCGTCCACCTCCTTTATGTCTCTGTCAACGGCCAGCACCTTTGTCCGCTCCGCTTTCGTCATATAGCCTGCCGTTCCATACGTTCCTTTCCTGGAATATTCAAAATTACGCTCCTCATCCATCTGATTTTCTGCGGCATTTCCCCGATAGATAATGACTCCTCCAATCAACAGGAAGAGAAACAGGGAAAAAACCGTATTCTTTAGCCCTGTCACGGTAAAAATGCCATAATACAGGCAGACGAATGGCTGAAACCGAAGGGAGCCTGCATCTTTGAATATCTGCGTGAACAAGCCTCCCACATAAAAAGCCATTACAAAAAAAGACAGGCCAAACAGAATCCGCTTCCCTGTTTTCCTGTCCATCTGTTTTATTTTATCCCACATTGGCTGTCTGCTCACCTCCCTTTCCTTCACGGTTTGCAGCATGATATTGAACCAGGTTCCCATAATAATTGCCCAGGGTATTGACCGCATTATACAGACTTGTGATGATTACTGCCCGGATATTATGGGCTTTCTTGTCATTCTGTCCCAAGGAGCTTAACACATACTGCATGTGGAACAGGTTCAGTTTACAAAGTTGCGCCTTTACCTGTTCCGCTTTCCGGTTCTCCTTGTTGACCCGGACGGTCTCTGCCTCCGTTGTCAGGACATCGACTGCAATCCGCACCATTTCATCCAGACGGTCATCGTCCGGGTAATCATGCTTTAATATTTCATACTCAATCTGCTTCTTAAACCGCGCTTCAACCTCCTGATATGATAAGATGGGATAATCTTTGTTGTAGTCTACTGAAGTAATCTCTGTATTTGTCCCACTGTTTTCAGCTGGAGGTCCTCCTCTTTCTGGTGGTACCCTCCCACTTATTTCAGTGACACCTCCCACAAATACCGGTGGGACACCCCTCTCATTCTGGTGAGATACCGCACAGACGCCAGGGGTATCACTTATTTGAGCGGGATATCCCCCGGACTTTTCCTCTGCCATTTCTTCACCTGCTGCTTCCTCTGCCGGGTAAGTCAATGCAAGAAGTATGTCCACATCCAAATCGAGGAACAGGACATTCGGCACCTGCTGCCCGTTAATACACAGTGTCCGAAATACCCGCTTAATCACCCCCAGTTTTTCCAGTTCCACAATAGCATTGTTGGCATCCCTCTTGGAAATACCAAACTGATCCGCCAGTTGCTGGTAGCTTCTCTGCAATAAATCTGAATGGAAGCGTTTCCGAAAGCCTATGAGCTGTCCGCTCCCTTCATCCCTAATCTCTGCCGCCCGGTACCAGTACACAATATCAGAGAGGATTACGATTGCGTTTAAATATGGTTTTCCGGTTGATTTGCGTATGGTCTTATACCAGGCCGCTGGTATGATATTACCTGTGATATTGATTCGGCTCATCCGGTCCACGGTTTTATTACCGGTTGTGAAATCACTGTCCATAATATCCTCCCTCACTTTTTTGCATGAAAAAACGGCTGGCATACGCCAACCGCCTTTGCTTCTATTCTGTATAACGAGTTACATATTGTACACTAGGTAAATCCAACCAATTAAGTATACGCAACAAATAATGACCATCTGGGGTAGTCTCCCCACTCTCCCACTTCTGATATGTTCGTACTGATGCTCCTATTGCATCTGCCACTTGCTTTTGCGTATATTTCAGCCTATTTCTTGCATCACGTATAGCCTCAAAATCAAATTCCATTTTAAGCGGCCCAGCGTATATCTGATACCAATAATCGCCAGTCTCATTTTCTTTGTTATATACATTTAACGCGTAAATCATAGTATCTGGTTCCAGGTTAACAACCAATTTTCCAGGTTCAGACTTTGTACAGCTACAACAAATATCACCACTGTTTGTAACTTGAAGCCCAATCCATTTCATAATAGGATTCCCATTTTTATCGCAAGGGAAAGCGCCTTCAAATTCTATTTGAGAACCATTACGCCAAAATACCTCTCCCATATACATTTCACGTATTTCATAGATAACTGGCTTCAACGCACACTTTTCGAGCACTTCATTATAGCTTGTTATAAAACGTTCTGGTTTTGGATCATCAATTCCCAAATCATCACAAAGATGCAGATAATGATTCCACTGAAAAAATAATTCATTCTGCGACACTAAGCGAGTTTGATTAACTGTGTATTGAAAAATATCCTCAAGTGCCAATTTGCGCTCATAAAACATATATTCCAGAATCAAATAAATTTCTTCCAGGTTTTGTTCTATTCTAGTATTTTTTACGCCCCCGGCCAAAATACATCCCAAGTCTCCAATCTTATTATTATCATAATCCGGTACATAAAAGTAGAAAGGTACACGTTTTATAAATTGAGGAACAGAAAGTGGCCGATACCCATGTTCATCTTCCAGCCATCGAGAAGTTCTTACATTCCACCGCTCAGAAACCTGCTCCTTTTTCAAACAATATTCAAATACCTCATTTCCCACAGTCTCATGAATCGTTAAATATTTTATTAATTTTTCTTGGTCATAATATCGGTTATCAACATATTGTTTTATTACACATTTATCTTTTTCTGCTAACATACTTTTCAACCTCCTAATTGATAATATTATTATAATACGAAGTTAATGGGTACTCAACAGAACATTTTTTCGTGTTTATCACCGTTTTCTTCTATTTTCTTGCAAACCCCCTTTATTTTTTACCCATAATATGCCATTTCTCTGCTTTTCAATTCGTGTTACTCTCTATTTTATCATTCCAGCAGCCAGATAATCGTCATCGTGTCACCCTTTGTAATAGTCTGGCTTACCTGCCCTCCAGATACCGGATAGCCCTTTCTCTCACAATCCCCTTTATGACAGCTTCACTGCCCATATAGCTTCCTATCACCTCCTCCTGATAATCAAAACAATATATGGTTCCCCGCCCGTCCCGATCCAGCTTCCCTCTGATTCTCTTTAACCTCCACAATTCCATATCATAGCAAAAATATACCGGATTCCCATTACGATCTTCTCCGCTGTCCAATGCGCCATCCGCTTCATTTACTCTGCACAGCGCGCTGCACAAAAATTTCCGCAATCTTCTGTCCTCCACCGGATTCATCAATAGCCGTACCTGTATCTCTGCCTCTTTCACAAACGGAATAAAATAAATCACCTCATAAATATCGTCAAGCATAAACAGATTCCCCTTAAGTCCCCCATCGCTTTCCAAAAGCCTTTCAAGCATATCCATCCGGTTCCCAAACATCACCGCTCTGGCTGGACCACGGTATCCTTTTCCCCGGAAAACTGCCTCCATACGGCTTCGCATTGTTCTCTCTGTTTTCTTTGCCCATTTCATCAGGCTCTCCATGGTATTGTATACAATCAGCGGCATACCTGGAGACAAAAGCACTCCGCAGGCTCTGGAGCCACCAATTTCTTTTGCCATGCCGCCCTTAAACTCCAAAGTACCATAATATCCCCCCATATCGGTCCAAACCGTCTCCTGTCCGTCCTCTGACGGAGGGAGATGGAAGGCAGGGGAGAAAAAGTCCGGTTTATCGCTTTGATAAATTGAAACGCCGGCGACAGACAGATAAACCCACACCATGCTCATCCGGTGCAGCCTCAGCCGTTTATCCGGTTCGCTTTTAATATGGTTTGTCTCTACAGAACCACTGAGGAAAGTGGTGAAATTATCCGGATACAGCTCCAGCAGCTTTCTTTTTGCCTTTGCTTTAAGCACATACCCTTTTAACCCGTCTTTACAGCGGAGACTAATATAACCGTTTTGCTTTAACCGCGTAATCAAAGCGGCACTATAGGAACACGATCCAACGGCATATGCCGCCCAATCTGCCGGCAGCTCGCCGCTCACTCCAATCAGCATCAGCAAACGAACAGCCTTACTCTCCTGCTCCATATTCACCACCTCACTTACCTGCCTTTTTATTCCGTATAATACTAAAACCATACCCTGCTGACTCCATCCCAGGGTAGATTTTCATATCATTTTCACCTCCCGTTCCCTGATATCCAGCATATTTTCTCCAAACCGTACCCTATCGAAAATCCGGCAAAAAATGCTGCTTTATTTTCGATACCTGTCACCCGGGGCAAACAGGCTTATCCTGCATATTCTCCCACAGCCATCCAGGGAATTTTTCATTCTCCATGATGACCAGATAGGTGCGGTCCTCCTCCCCTAATGACGTAGTATGATAGCTGTTCAGATAAAGTCCATTATCTGTCTTTAAAAAGAACGTTCCCACCACATCCAGGATATGTTTTTCCTCCAGATTGTCATGATCCCGTACCCGTGAAAGCGGCAGATCTGCATTATATACATGCAGAAAACAGACCGTGCAGCACTCATACTGCGGAACCTCCTTGGCACTGTCCTCCCGTTTCATACACCAGTGTTTTAAAGCCGTGTACAGCGGTTTATAGATATAATCCGTATAATCACTTTTCCTGTGAGGCACCAGAAACGGAAGCGAAATCGTCATAATCCCTTTCTGATACGCCACTTCTATTCCGTGAATCCCTATTAAATCCTCTTTATACGCTTCGTATTTCCTCGTATCAAAAGTCACTTCCAGCACCAGCCGGCGCATTTTTTCTGTCAGCCATTCCGACTGTCTGGCTGCCTCTAAAATCAGATCATTAAAATTCTCATATTGGCTGTTAATATACTGCTTTGTGCGGGCCGACAAAAGTGTTCTGGCCTCTGCCACTGATAAATCCAGCTTCCCCGCCGTCTTCTGCACATCATCCAGCTGCTGTCCTATTTTGGAGAAGGCGTCACCCTTCTCATGATTTTGTGTAATATTCGATTTCACCATCTCCTTTCACCAAACAATATCCGATTGCCGGTAAATCCAGCTTCTCAATTACCTCCAGGTCCGGAACTGCAACAATGTGATTGCCCGTCCCCCTGCACTTTCTCTGGAATACACGGTTCACCAGCTTTACATCATTCAAGCCGACATACAGAATATCAAACAAATCATCTTCACTGATAAAAATAATGCGGACCGGATATTCCTCCTGGTCCGCCAGAAAATGCTCTGTAATGGTTCTCTTTTTCATCAGGCTGATTAACACCCAGAATGCCTGCAGCGTTCCCTCGTCTCTGGCTGCATAAGAATTTTCATTCAGATATACCATCTGAGTAACCGGGCTGCTCCCGATGCGGTTATCTTTTTCCAAACGTTTAAACGCCCTTCCCACCGCACGCTCCTGTCCAAAATACGCATATACCTGTGATTTAAAAAGTACATTATATTTCTTTATTAACTCAAAAACTTCCCTTTCCTGCAAAGTACCTTCCACCATCCTGCCCTCCTGTTATATACTGGTCCATTACGTCATAATGACGCACAAAAAACAATGACGTTTTCATGACGCAATACTCCTGAAACAGAGCATTATTATTATGCTTATGCGTATTATTTACGCCATCTATACTCAATCAAACCGTTTTCCCAACGCCCCCTTTCCATAACGTTCCAGCCTCTGACGCAGTTCCTTTAAATCCTTCCGGTCCGTAGTGATTAAATCCTTCTCCAGCTGGCTTGCCCGAAATTCAACCGTCAGGTTATTGTTATTCGTTGAAATCATGCCGTTTCCACGCTCAAACCGCACAATAGACATCATCTCCGCCTCCGACAGATGCAGAACCTCTTTAATCTGCTCCGCCTCATTGTTTTCCATATTTAAAATAATTTTTGTCTTTGCATTATTAATGATGCCCCTGCCATATTTCCCGTCTTTCAACGCAAAGAAATCCGTCAAATCCTGAGTCGCACATACGCCGGAGCCGCCGTATCCCCTGATTATCTTGAAAATTTCCAGTACATATTCCGCAGCCATCTCATTGGACGCCGCCCCAATCAGTTTCCATACCTCATCAATAAAGATGGCCTTCTCAACCGTCCGGTCCTCCTTTGCTTTAGACCAGACAAAGTCAAGGGCCACGAACATGCCGACAGTCAGAAGGTCTCCGGAAAGCTCGGAGATATCCAGAACCACATATTTATTGGATAAATCCACATTAGTCTGCTGATTGAAGCTGGAGGCGGAGCCATGCACCATACGGTTTAAAATATTGGCCAGCCGCTTTGTCTCCGCTTTCTCCATCAGTACCTCGTATACGTCCCCAAGAATAGGCATTGTTTTATAGCACCCCGGCTTCTCCGGATCAATCAGGCTCTGGTTTTCATGGGTAATCCCTTTCCTATTGTAGGTGATAATCAAAGCCTCATCCAAAAGCTGCTTCTCCTCGTGGCTCATATCCGGAATCAGCAAAGAAAAAAAGATATGCAGGTCCTGGATTTTGGAGGCAAGTTCCGAATGCTGGATCATCGGCCCGTCTAAAATATCACTGGCCGCCTTATCCGTTTTCCGAATCTCCATTACATTGATACAGTTGGAGGAAGCCGGTGAAATCTGGATAAAGGAACCTCCGATATTCTCACAGGCCCGCGCAAATTCATGTCCCTTATCCGGTGCGACAATAAATACCTGTATTCCCTTCCGCCTCATACGCAATGCCATAAGCTGAAGGGTGAAGGTTTTTCCCGCGCCGGTGGTGCCCATGATTGCCATATTGGCATTTTTGTATATCTCTGAATTAAAAATGTCCACAATCACCAGAGAGCTGTTTGCTTTGTTGACTCCCATCAGGATTCCGTCCCTGTCTGACATTTCATAGCTTGTAAATGGATAACAGCTCGCCACACCGCTGGTCAGCAGATTCCGCTTCGATCTCTGATACAGATTTTTATCCAGATTTAGCAACGGCAGGGCAGACTGAAACGCACTTTCTTCCTTAAACAGGCATGACATGGTATCAATATCCTGGGAATTCAGGAGCTTTTTCATCTCCTTTGCCCGCCACTCAACCTCGTCTGCACTATAACCCGTCACAGTTATCAGGATACTCATATAGTATAGATCCTCACTGCTGCCCAACCCATTTTTAAGATAATACCCCGCCTGGATGGACTCTGCCAAATCATCGTAATCGCTGTTGGTGTCAGATACCTCCTTGATTTTTGAACTATTCAGGCGGATTCTGCGCCCAATCCGCTCCACACTTTTGGCCTTATCCTGTTTATTCAGAAAAACATCAATATCAATCCCCTCACCGGCATTGACCAAAAGTGACAGCCAGCCGGCCGGAACACGGCTCCGGTATCCTGCGGAAGGTATAAACAGGTAGGTGTGGTAAACACCATCCATCACAACGTAATTCCCATGCTTGAAATCAATGGACTCCGGGGCTATGAATTCCGTTATCGGTATATGTTCCACACTCTTCTCCCCATTTTCCCGGATATACCAGCTGACAACCTCATTCATATGCTGTCCCAGGGTCTTAAACGTACTGGTCCTCCGGTTCAGGATGTGGTAAAGAACCTCCACACATGCCTGTGTGTCATGTTCCGGGATCAGGACTTCGTTGCCGCATTGAGATAAATACTTCTTGGCGGTCTGTACCGCAGTATTTAATACCGCAACAATATCATTTTCACTCTGATTGCGGGTGCTCCTGTAAGTCTCATATTCAAATATCAGGAAAAACCGGCGGGATATTGCCTCGCGGGAGCCAACGGACCGAATCAGAGACGCATAATCCTCCTGCAACAGGCGGCAGCGTTCATCCGGTTCATTTTCTATGTCCCTGCGGATATTCTCAAGAAAACCTGTTATATCCGCCTTTTTTGACAGCACCTTGATTTGCAGCTTTACAGGCGCAATTTTTAAGTAACCCACAAAGGAATAGATAATATTCCGCTGTTCCACCGGACTCCTGAGCAGAAAATTGACAGGCAGCACTTCCACAATCTTGACATGCCTACCATCACTTGTATGGATAATCCCATCAGTGATACCTGTGATCGGAATACAGCCTGACGCAAGCGTCCTCGGGATCGGCCCGACATCAACCGGCCCTTCAGGACGGAACGATTTTCTGCTTCGTTTTTCTTTCCCAGTCCTCTTTTCTTCCTCCCGGCGCTCACCGCCTCCGTGTATTCTTTTTCTTCTCTCGCTTCGATATACTTTTTTTATTTCTCTTAGCTGGCATATCATCTGATCCTGGTTCTTCTCTGGCTTGTTTTTCTCCAGCCTGCTTCTCTCCGCCATCCCCTTTCTTCTGCCTCCTCTCCCTGCGTTCTCTGTCCCTGGCGAGTTTCTGCAGTCTCCTGTTCCGCTCCAGCCTGTACCCTGCATCGGGCGGCTTCAGTATTCGCCTCTGCCTGACATACCGAAGGAAGCTGATTAAAAACGCAGTCAGACTCTCTCCTTGTATCCCCATTAAGGAAATAATCGTAACCGGCAGAATAACTGCCACGCCAATATAAATCTTGGTCTTTAACGTCGTATCCAGCATCGTCAGCGGTTTTAACATAAAAAATACCAGGATTGCCGTCTCAACAGCATTCCTGGTCCGTAACCTTCCTGACAATACAGTACCTTCCTCCGCAAAATTTGGAGGAATAAAATACATATCAATTCGTTCCTTTTGCTCTGACACCTTACCAAACCACCTCTTTCCTCTGCTCCATTATCTGCCGCCAGCCCAAAAACGGTAAATGCCATAGGCTAATACAAAAATCCCAACAACCAGACATACCTCCGGCCAGTACGATGGCTGCGCCTCATATTCCTCACCGTCATTTCTTTCATCAGAAGCACTGACAGCTGGTTCTTCCTGGTCAGTCTTTGCCAGTTCCTGATTTAACCGTTCCCAGGACGCCTGATTTTCTCCGCCATCTCCTTCCGGCAGAACGGAAATCTCAAACAGACCGGTTTTATCCCGACTTATCTCCTGGCTTTCTCCGTTAAAACTGACTTTATAATGATTTTTATTCCAGACAGCCTCAGCCTCTTTCATCTGGTACTGCCCTTCTGGCACCGGCAGATTATAACAATATCCGTTTTCCACATTCAGGTTGCATATTTTTTCTCCATGAGTATCCACATTTTCTACCACCACACGGACATTTCCGGTAAAGTGCCGGATTACCTCGCCGCGGATTGCCAGTGTTCCTGTGGCCTGCTCTGTATCCGTAAAAAATTCATCATAGTTATCCGTATCCAGGATACGTTCTGCTTTTACAAGGACATTTCCATTATCAAATCTCACATAGCAGCCGCTCTCCGGATCAAATGCCCAGCCGCTGTAAATCATTCTGCCATCTTCCCCAAAGCCATGCCCCTCCTGCCACATTACAATAACCGGAACGTCTTGATTTTCTATCTCATTCTGTCCTCCATGGGCAGGTTCCGACAATAGGAGCGACAGCAACAGGACAGGGAGTATCTTAATTTTCCAGCATTTCATTTAAACAGAACCTCCTCTAATTCCCAATAATCCAGAATGCGCCGTCAGACAAATCCCTTCCATATGATTTGATGGTATCAACACTGTATACTTTCCCGGTCCTGCTCCGGCTTCCCGGATCGGCTATTGTGATATATCCCTGCTTGTCTACCCCCGTAAGCACAATATAATGACCGCTGCTTCCCGATATGGTATTAGGCGCGCAGATTACCACCACCAGCTTTCCCTGCTTTAATGACTGAACCACCTTCGACATCTTGTCTTTTCCAACACGCTCCACAGTCAGTCCCCAATGGCGGGCCGCGTTTGCGGGAAAAGAATGGCTGGTTCCCTGTCCAGGTACATATTCCCCATGTTCAATCGCATAATCAGCCATAGTTTTAGGCGATACCGTCTCCCCCGTCAAAGTGGAAACCACGATTGCCAGTGCCGTTGGTCCACATCCTGCGCTTCCAATCGTACTGCTGCCGAACTTCATGCTTTTCCAAGGTTCTTCTCCCTGATTGTAATAAACGACCTCCTTCACGCCTCCTGCAACCGTCTCATAAGCGATTATATCTCCCGCAGTATCAATATCTCCCATAATCCCATCATCGGAAGCGCCGACACCTGTCACAAAATCCTTCCAACTGAACATTTGAAATAAAATATCCTTCATTGACCGCGTTCCATCCTGTATCGCCTGCAACAGCTTTACAACCAGGCTGAAAAGGGAGCGGTTCGTTATGTACCGGTATTCATATCCTGTGCTGGTCTCCGTAAGTTCCCGGTTCAACTTCAGTAAAATCGAATACTGCGCAATCTCTATGGTAGTCTCCGTTTTTTCCTCTCCCTCTCCTTCTGAAATGGTCACCTTCCTAATTCTTGTCAGGTTCCAGCCAAAAAACGTATCCAGTTCAGAGGCTATCGTTGTTTTCATCATGTTGAGAGAAACAGCATCAGAGGGATTCGATACAATGCCTCCATCCGATATCTCACCGCCATCTCCTAATAAAGCCATGACATTGGCCACATAAGCAGGTGTTTCCCCATTCTGGGGGATTTGGTATCCTGCATCCCGCACCGCTTTGCCCCCTGCATTATAAGCCGCTATTGCAAGCTCCAGGCCATTTGAATATGCTGCAAAGGCCCTGATTTGGGAAGCTATGTATTTTGCCCCTCCCATGATATTCTGTTCCGGGTCATAAGGATTAGTCACCCCCAGCTCTCTTGCGGTAGACGGCATCAGCTGCATAATTCCAATCGCTCCCGCCGGTGAAACCGCATTCGGATCAAAACCTGATTCCACCTTTGCCATGGCCTTTAAAAGGGATACCGAAACATCATAGGTCGCGGCTCCCAGTTCAAAATATTCATCATATTCACTAGTCAAATCCGTAGAAAAAGAGTCCAAACCTCCATATCCTCCAAAACTCCTGATCTGGGCGCCGGTCCACTTTTCCTCAAAAATAACAGACAGGTATCTGCTCAGTTCCGGAACCAGCACGGTTTCATATTCGTCCCTGATAATCTCATATTCATCACAGCCCGAACGATCAAAATCCGCCTCTATCTCCAGCAGGATGGCATCCCGTTTTTCTTCAATCATAGACAATATTTCATTCTTTGCCTCTGGCTGCGACAATACTGCTTCAATACGTGTCTGTAGATTCAGCCGTTCTGCCTGCCTTGCCTGACTCACATAATCATCAGGGCTGCTTAAACCGATATAGGATAATACCAGGGTCAGCATGTTCGCAACAATATACATAAAAAGGAACACCATAACAAGCAAGGCCCCGATGAATTTCCAGAAGTTCTTACTGGTAACTACTGCTGCGATCACTGCTCCCAGCGGCCCGCCTGCGGCAGCTCCCACAGTCGCTCCTGCAGAAGCGCCGCCGCTTTGGGCTGCGCCAATGGCCGCCCGGGCCGCCTGAACGGAATGGGCCGTCTGGTATGCCTGATTGACCGCTTTAGCCGCCTGAGCTGCCTTTTCTGCCGCCTGATCAGGAAAATCAGAATCCAGTCCGTCTCCTCCGATATTTATCACCTCCCCTTATTCTTCTTAGAGCCGGATTTTCCTTTCGCTGTCTGGCTTCCCGATGGATTTTCCTTCTTTGCTGGCACTTTCTGCCTCTTTTTGGGTACCGCAGGCAAAATTTCTTTATACGTCTTTTCATAATGAACTTTACCGTCCTTCTGCATCGTCGTCTTGATACCTGACTGAACTGGTTCCATCTTTACTTCATAGAACTTCCTTCCATCTGCCTCCACAACCCGGTGTGGAGAATCCGGCCTCTCATAAACATCAGCTGCAAATCTGGCATATTTCATTCCATCCCGCTCAAGCTGCTGATAGTTCTGATTGTCTGGTACAGGCGTACCAAAATTCCGGCCGGCTGCTTCCGGTACCCGGCTGGAAATTGTTCCTGGCTCCTGGCTGCCCTCCATGACCGTCATCACATTTCCGGCTCCTGCAGAACCGGCAGCACCTGTTGGAGATGCCATGCTGCTTTCCGCTTCTGCCATCACACCTGTCTGACCTGAAACTGACGTATTTCCAGATATTCCTGTATCCATACCCGTTTCCTGACCGGATATTCCTGCCCCCGCGCCGATAGCCTGACTGGATATTCCCGCACTTACACCTGCCTCCTGTCCGGATATTCCTGCACTCACGCTTGCCTCCTGTCCAGGTATTCCTGTACTTACGCCTGTCTCCTGTCCAGATATTCCTTGTATCTCAGCACCCTGTAAAATACCGTTATCTCCGCTTCCATCTGCCGCAGAAGAACTGTTTGGGATATAATCGCCTGTAAAATCGCTTACTTCCGCACCCTGATAACCAGAATCAAAGGAAACGGCTGCATTTTCATCGTCAAAGGCTGCTCCTGCATCCATCATACTCATGCCGTCTGTCATCGCGCTATCGCCAATTCCACCGTAGTCTGTCATTGATCCAGCGTCACCGAGCTTTGCTATACCGTCTTCCTCTCCAAATGGTCCTGTCTCTATCGGATTTTCAGAAAGATTGATTGCTCCCTCACCACTGGCATTCGGCGTCATGCCCTGCTCCTCATCCATACCTGAATTCATGGTGCCATACTCCATATCTCCTGAAAATGGTCCTTCCATGTATTCCTCTCCTCGCGGTATTCCGAATCCCATATTATCATCAGCTTCTCCTGCCATCATAAAATCATTGTCATTTGAAGCTGCTAAATCATCCTGATAGGATGGAACATTCACATCTGCACCAAAGGCATTGTCCGATCCGTTGGAATCCTTCGGCATATTGCGGAAAGGCTCCTGAACGTTTTCTCCCTGATGTCCCGAAGCAGGCACACCCATATCTGCACCATTTCCGGCCATTGCTGACCGATCCGCTCCCCAGGAACTTTTCCCCCAGGAGCTGCTGCCTCCCGGACTCCCCATTGGAATAGGACTTCCCATGCCGGAAGCCATCTTCCCGGCTCCTGCAGACGGGCTACCCTTGCCTCCTGCCGGTGAGCCATGACCTCCTGCATTGCTTCCAAAATGAGAGAATACGCGCCCTAACATCATCATTACACCAAGTCCACCCATGCCTGGGCTTGTCCGTCCCAAATTGACTCCCAGGGAGGCCATATAGGAATCCAGTTTAAATGCAATCTTACCAAATCCTACCAGACAAAGTGTAGCAGCAAAAAACTTTGTAAATCCATAAGAACTCGCCATCATATTTCCATATCCGCTCAAATAAACCTTCAGACACCAGGCATCCAATATAATAAGAACCACCTGTCCGCCAAACATCTTAGACCAGGAAGCCAGTATATTGTTCGTAGCCTTTGATCCTCCGGTCGCAAATGCAAGCGGGGCCGTATAGGAAAACGCCCCTAAAAGCACATATCGTTCCGCCATGATAAACAGCAATTTCAGGTAGTTCCAGGCAACCATAAACTGAATAATTACCATCAGAATCTGGATATTTAGACTATCAATCCCCAGCCCTGCAGTGACTGCTTCGGCTGCGGAAGTAAAATCAGCAAATGAAACAACCGTAATATGTGTTCCGGTAACCCAGTCATACGGAGTTCCCGCAACTTCCAGAACATAATTCACGATACTTTTAGCGCCGGTCACCATAAAAAGGCAGATACAGCTCCGGATTACAAGTTCCATTGGATCTTCCGAATTCAGGTACTTACCAAACATCCCCTTTAAAAGCTGCCAGATAAAAATGAGCAGTAAAATAGCAATCGCCAATGGAACGATTGCCTCTCTGTACAAATCCTTTACCACACTGAACAGTTCCTCAAAAAGATCCAGATTACAGGACAGCAGTTCTGTAAAAACCTGATTGACAATCTCCATCATGTCAACAATAAACTGCGAACACTGCTCTCTGACTGCATCAATCAGCATTTGTATCAGCCAGCCCATAGGATTTTACGGTATCTTATTTTCATTATTGATTTTTCTTTCAAATACCCCTCCTTTCTGCCGGGGAAGCACCGGCAAATTTTGTTTCGGATTTACTTAACCATTAAATTCACTCTTTGGAATAATCTTCTCCATATAGGTTACAATAGCCCCAAGTGTCATCAGAACCGCCCAGCATACTACAATTCTTTTCAGCCATGCCCGTGATTCATCCACGGTTTTTCCAGATTTGGAGAAATTCATCAAAAACAGGCACACCGCTGAACACACAACTGCCGCAACCGTGGCAATTCCCGCCACATCCTTGTAAACATTCTGCATTGCGCTCTTGGCAATATCAAAAATATCATCTGCCGACACAGGCATGATCAGACAGGCCATACAGGTTATGACCATGAATACAAAAAAAGCAATCTGCGGAATCATTATAACCATACGGTTATTTCTGACCTGCTGCAGCTCCACAACCATTCCAGTTGCTTCCACCTCTGCTTTTTCCTTCATATTTCTTAAATATGATTGTATTTTTCCAGAATGCAACATTCTTCACCTCCATTTTGATTTCCGGGCAAATAAAAAAGCAACCATTCCGAAAAATGATTGCCTGTACCCTCAGATTTAATTGTTTCAGATTTATGGCTTCCCATTATGTCCTCATGCATGAAACCTGACTTTATCATTATAATTCTTTTGAAATTGTGTGTCAATAATATTCCTGACGCAATATTGTCTCAAATCAGTCTCAAATGTTCTCATATGAAAAAAAGCCAAAAATCACGTTCCCAGCTCCAGACTATATACAAACTACGTTACTATACACGACTTATTTATATAGCGTATAAAAACACAAGACGCCAGATAACTTATGATATCTAATCTCCCGGTACCTTATATTTAAACTGGAAGTTGGTTACCTTAATCATGCTTAAACAAATTACTTAAATCTTGGTTATATTTTGTAGTTCTCCTTTTTTCAGAAGCCAGTTGTGAAAAAAGATAATCCAACACATCTTCTGTAAAAGACACCAAAAATTCAATATGATACATTTTTAAATTCGATGTGTCATTTACTAAATTTTTACCAAAATATTTCTTATCATTATGAGCATAATAAGAATCACGTCTGCTCATGAGCGTTTTAATTGCATGTGAGATAAATTCATCTTCAAGAATTTTAGTTTCATATTCATCAAGTTTTGCTAAGGTATCACTTTTGAAAGGAAACAAGTTAATGTTTTTTTTGCATTTTTTTATTAAGTTCGGAATTGTTTTTGCCTTTTCTGATTTATCATATAGTTTCATAAGAACAAGCATATAACTATCTGACAATGCACATTCTACAATTAATGTGAAATTACTAACTGCATAAAATAATCATCAAGTTCTTCTAAGAGATTTTTTGTCATTTCATCTTTTTGGTTCATCATCAGCTCTCCATTATTGTTCAACATTAATTTGAAATTTTCCAGGTATTTTTTCAAATTCAAAATTATCAAATTTTGCTATTGGAGGTTTATCTTTATCATAAAATTCTACGCTTACAGAATCATCCAATAATCCTTTTACAACTACTATAAAGAAATCTACTCCCTCTCCGAATTTATTCAGATATTCGGCAATATCTTTAGTTATAGGTATATTTTTAGAATCTAATCTGGTATTATTATTATTACTAATACACATATAAGGGAACTTAAAATACCTTCTTATTTCAATTAAAAAACCAAGCTTTTCTAAGTTTTTATCTTTTTTGTATTCATATCTTTTATTGTAATGCTTAGTAAAAATTCTATCCCACTCCTTTATAAAGAATGTATAGTCAAACATATTCTGAATATCTATAAGTTCGTTTAAAATTTTTTCTAATTCAAGGCTAGCATCTTTTGCATCTTGTGACTCAAAGGTATTTTTTTCTGCTTTTCCATGATATTTTTTATATAAAGCTTTCAAATCATTATAAGTATATCGAGCTAAACCAGTATGTTTCTTTTTATCTACATATAACATATCAATATGAAAATGTTCTATACCTATATATTTATTATTTCTTTCTAATACAAAATCTGGACTTTCTTGTGTTTCATCTCCTACTAGTTTAAATTTTTGTAACCATGGCACTTTACTAATTGCATTAACCAAGCAAGATTTTTCTAATTCTTTTTTTTCGCAAAAGATATCTACAGTTGATTGATTTACATTTTCTTTATTCATATGGTTTCTTACCTCTGCAAATTCCAATTTACCTTATTATACAATATTTCAAAACAAAAGTATAGAAATGCATGAGGCCGGAAATCACGTTTCCAGCCCCTCTTAATTCGTTGATTCTCCTCCTTTTCAGCTTGCCTTTTTTGCCATTGTCATTGCAACAGGGAAATAATCAATTCTGTAACACAAGTTAGCTGTCTCAAAACATGCGTGATCAAGAGTAATTTCCACGATCCGCTTAACCTTGGACGTTTTTATGCGTCTACCATTATAAAAATAATATGCTGGCTTGCCCACCTGGAGCGGAAATTCCAATATCCCGGAAATCAGTATATTTCGTTTCTCACATAGATTCGATACCATTTGACTCATACGATACCTCCTTATACTTAGCTGTTTCTTCCACTGCCTAAATCAGCTTTCATTCTGATGCTATTCTGATATTAATTTCATTCTCCCTTTTTAATGACCATGCTTCTTCTTGTTTTACATTGCTAAAGTCTATATCCCCCATGTATACAGTCATACATGAACCATACTCCAGTATTGCCTCCTTTCCCTATCTCGCCTGGTTTATGCAGCCAGAGTTATATTTCCAATCATTCCATTTCTGATAAGACGCAAAAAAGACACCTAAACGCACAGGCATTTAAGTGTCCTTCTTTTCGTCCCAAAACAGGGGCATTATTATACAATAGCCATTTTCTTTGCTCCTGGCCCAGGCCAGAACAAAAATAATATACATTCTTCAGAAGAATATTAAATCAATACCACCTTTAGATTACCACAACATATAGTATCAGTCAATATATGTATACGATATATTGTTTGCAATCCATATTTACTTCGTAAATTTATTAATGCAGCGAATCATGGTATGTATCTGCTCATAATAGAGATCCTCATCAAATTTTCCGCAAATCATGGAATAATTGATCAGCAATGGCCGATACATATCAATCAGTTTCATCAGTGCTTCCTTATCCCCCATCTTGGCCAGTTCCAACAAACCTTCAAATTCAACCATTTTGAATCTCCTTTCGCAACTTTTTCAGCGTATTGTAGTAAGTATCAACCGTCTTCTTCTCTGGCATGTGGAGGCGATTAGCGATTTCTGCAAAGCTCAGTCCATTCATGATACGCCAGAAAATCAATTTCCTCCTTTCATCGTCAAGCCTCATCAGAGCATTCAGCAATCTTTCATTTTCAATCAGATTAAGAATCTGCTCAATATCACTGCTGTCTCCGTACAGCCTGCTGACCTTTTCCTCTAAATAGTCAAAATAATCGTCCTTATGGGATTCCAACTCGAAGTTTGCAGATTCCTCGATGGGCATCTCATTCTCCTGAATTTTGATATGCCGTTTTATGTATTTTATTTTTGTATTTTTGACTGCCGTCTTTAAATACGCACTAAAGGAATCCTGCGTAGAAAATTCTTTATCTCTGCCTTTCATTTTCATTCCTCCATTTTTATTTGTTATCTGAAAATGGAGGGGACAGGCGGTGAACGACAATGCAGTAATCTATTCCAAACCGCAAAATACGACAATTTTCGCAAAAAAATTGCCGCCGGATATATAATCCAACGGCTGCCTGTCTCATTATGAATTAATACTTCATGTATTTTTAGCAATAATAGTTCATGTATTGTCGCAAAAGTGCGCGATAAGGTTTCCTCTCTTTTTTTAACAGAGCCAGACTGTTACAGGACTTATGTATTTTTCTTTTCCATATCCCCATACTCCCCCTATATCTGCAGCCATAAAAACACGCCAAAATCCACGGATAGGCTGCTTTTTTTTATTAGCACCTATTCATGATCTTGGCGTCTTAATATGAACTAATATTGCTTAAAAACATGGGGGTAATAGCTCATTTTCATTTATTCACATTAAAGATAGTATTAAACAATGTGAACTATTACACGTTATCGGAGGTGAACTATGGAAAGATTTCTTACTCAACTTGGTTCCATCATCAAACATGCAAGAATTGAAGAAGGGCTGACACAGGCAAAATTGGCTGAAAAGGCAGGTATAAGTACCCGCTATTTATCGGATATTGAAAACAAGAATGAAATCCCCAGTCTCAAAGTTTTCATATCATTAATCCTGGCCTTGCGGCTCCCTTTAGACCCAATCCTGTATCCGGGTACGGAAGCCACAGATGAACTTCTTCGGCTTTTTTCACAATGCGACGATAAACAGCTTGCCGTCATTACTGCCATGACAGAGACCATGATTGATATAAACTTCTGATATGTGTATTATATCAAAATAGTTCTTCCAAAATCTGACTTTTTTCATGCTTTTCACACAAAATCCGGACAAATGATGACTCCATCAAATGTCCGGATTCTTAATCATATATACAAAGCAGGAGCCGACTCAGGCTATCCCTTTTATAACCTCCTCCTCAATACGCTTGTAATCTGCATTGGGATCATAGAAACCTTCCTCTTTTGCCTCCGGTTCATCAAATTCCGCAGCCTCGTCCGGTCCCCACAAATCCTTCTGTAAAATATATCCGCAGGAAGGGCAAAAATTACTTCCCTCTGGAATTATGGACTCGCAGACCGGACAGCTCCTCTCCGGCCTATAATAAAGGAACATTTTTGAAATCGCTTTGATCTGTAATATAATCTGGACAAAGAGCATAAGGATTGCCAGACTTTTCTTCCCCTTCCATAACCAGATTCCTGCCATGGCCGGCAGCCAAATCAAACTAAATATCCCAAAGTGCATGGCTTCTTCATATATAATATCAATATTTCTCTTATTCATCGCTAACCTCCATTCTATGTTTCTAACGCTTTACTACTCCCACTACTTCAGCTATTGAAACAGCGCCTATTATTCTGGAATCTCTCGAATGATTTCGATTGTCCCCCATAACATATATACTTTTGTCTGGTACAGTAAGCAAAACATCTTCCATCGCATATGGTTCTTTTATATATTTTTCTTCTAATATTACCCCATTGACCCAAATTGCTTCTCCGTCTGTCTGTACAGTGTCCCCTTCGACTGCTATCACTCTCTTAACAATGCGTCCGCCAATCGCCTTAGAGTCAATTATTACAATATCTCCCCGCTGTGGCGTTTTCCCTATTTTTACGAATATGATATCCCCCTGCGTATATGTAGGTTCCATTGAATCTCCATTCACCACAGCCAGCCGGTAATAGCTGCTAATCCAAAGGGCCGCCAAAACAGACAGCCCTATATTCAAAATTATTGCAAACTTTCCTCTCACTCTTGTCCGCATCTTCCTCACTTTCTCCGAAACCTGTTATTGGTATTTTTAAGAAGCTCTATTTCTTCCTGATCCATCTCATATCCATCATCTATTTCTTCAAACAGATTTTCTCCGGCCTCTTTCTGCAAATTCCCGTATGTCCCTTCCTCCTGGGGACCTTGCGGCTGTCCAGCCCCTGCTGGCTCTATATTCTCTCCATTGTACGCCAAAACTGCTCTCGCTACATATCTGGCAATCTTTCTCCCCTGGGAATTCAGGATTTGGGCCGCTCTCTGGTGCCTGTCATCGTCAGGATCGAATCGGATCGTAAACCGATACTCGTCTTTTTTTCCCATAGCTTCCTCCCAGACTATACTGCATGATCGGCCAGATACAGCTTTTTATATCCTTTTGCATTGGCTAATGGATCATGAATGATGTGGTACTCCCCTCTATAACGAATCCACACCTCTTGAATCACCTTTGACAAGAGCATAGACCCTCCCCCTACAAAAATCGTTGTTATTGAGTTGAAATCAATACCAAGTTCCCGGAAAATCCCCAATGTATTGACTACATACTCATAAACAACATTCTTAATCAAGTCTTTTATCTCGGCTGCCAAATGGCAATCCGTTCTGTTGATTGCCAAATCAATATCGGAATCTTCCAGGAGAATATCCAGCTGCTTCCTCACCCTGTTTTTTATTTCGTTATACAGAGGTATAATTCCTTTTTCCAATGAATCAAAAATCTCTGTATCCGGTTCCCCGTAACGGAGCAGCAGATAATCTAATGTAAATCCCCCTATATCAATGATAAATGCCTTAGGCAGCTGCCGCAGCTTCATGTCTTTAGAATACATGACCGCCGCCGCGTATGCCTGGATATAGGATACAACCTCCCGGTAGCAGACCAAATAATCTCTGGTACCATAGCGGAAAGATATAGGGCTTTCCGTCCGAAGAAAATAGCCCTCAAATTTTTCATACAATCCAGAAAAATCAGCCGGCGGAAGTCCTACAAGAAGTTCCACGCCAACCGGACGGTTCGGTATCGGACGGTAAAGTCCACGGTTCAGCTTGTCCTCCAGTTCCATCGCCACTCCCATAAGAGTCAGAATATAATACCGTTCGTCAAAAGTCTTGTCCTTCATATACGCAATCCGTCTATTAGATGGCGTATAGAACTTCCCGTTATATTCCAAAACCTTTGTATCCAGTTTAGGCGGCATGATATCCATTTCATTCAGTCCGGACTGAAATACAAAATGTTCCGTTTTAATCTGCTTGTTTCCTGTATCCACTGATATAACCATATAAGATCTCCTCTCTACAATTCAACTGTTTTCCATAACGTATATAATACGTCCAGCTACAATTCTACTTTAATAAATTCACCCCATCTAAGTGAACCGTATTTTAAAAAAATTTATTTTTCTTCTGCCCATGTCTCCTGGAAGTGCTGCAGGAGTTCCCGGCTCTCATCTTCATAGCCCCACAAGATACCCCGTAAGGCCTTCAGCGCCTCGTTACGCCATCTGAAATAGGTTGCCCGGTTAATTCTCGGTATCTTAGGAAAATGCGGCTCCAGGTTGTCTAAAATCTCTGACACATTCTCCGGTTTATACGCTGACAAATAAGTATAATAAATGACCCAGTAAAATTTCTCTCCCTGGGGATGATACCGCCGCATCAGTTCCACCGACTCGTCAATCAGCCGCAGGAACTTATTGGAGCTGTTAATTGCCTCCACCCGCCCCCGGATATTTGCCGCATCATCATTCAGATCAAGGCCAGCTTCGTATATCTGATTTAAGAACTCATCCACATCCGAACCATATTCCGCCTGGAACCTTCTTTTCACCTGTCCTATTTTGACCTGCATACGCCAGTTGACGGAGCGATAGATTTTTAGCAGGGTGATGATGTCGTGATATGCTTCGTTGTCCTTACCTGTATCTCGCTTTGTAATAATTCCTGATTTACCCATTACTTCCCTCCTAGAATAAATTGAAACTAAGGGGGCAAAATTGAAGACAAAAAAAGGACTGGCTCCGTGTTTGAATAATCTCTATTCAAACACAGTCCAATCCTTTATTTTAAGAGGTTTTTAGTGTAATCTGATAATAAAATTTTTACGCCAATTCATTTTTCGTTTTACGCCAATTTTACGCCAATTTGGCCGGAAAATACAAAAACTTATAAGAAGTTATAAGAAATAAAAAAATGCCCTAAACCCGCATAAATACTACATTCTTACGGTTTTTAGGGCATTTTGTTTTCACTCCGAACAATTACTTGGCGTAATCTGTCACTCTGGACTCTCTGATCACGTTGACCTTAATCTGTCCCGGATATTCCAGGGCTTCTTCGATCTTCTTGGAAATATCGCGCGCCAATAAGATCATTCCGTCATCGTTAATCTGTTCCGGTACTACCATAATCCGAACTTCGCGTCCCGCCTGAATGGCGAAAGACTTGTCTACTCCCTTGAAGGAGTTTGTAATATCTTCTAACTGTTTCAATCTGTTTGTATATGTTTCCAGTGTCTCTCTTCTTGCACCCGGTCTTGCGGCAGAAATCGTGTCCGCCGCCTGTACGATGCAGGCGATAAGACTCTGTGGTTCAACGTCACCATGATGGGATTCTACGGTATTCAGCACAACTGCAGGCTCTCTATACTTCTTACAGAGCTCCGCTCCCAGCTGAATGTGGGAACCTTCCATCTCGTGGTCAACGGCTTTCCCAATGTCATGTAATAAACCGGCACGTTTAGCCATACGGACATCAAGCCCGATCTCTCCGGCAAGAAGCCCGGATAACTGGGCTACTTCCATGGAATGCTTTAATGCATTCTGTCCGTAGCTTGTCCTGTACTTCAGTTTACCAAGCAGTCTGATGAGTTCCGGATGCAGACCGTGAATACCGACCTCAAGGGCCGCGGCCTCACCTTCCTCACGCATGTTGGTTTCCACTTCTTTCTGTGCTTTTTCTACCATTTCCTCAATTCTGGCCGGATGAATACGTCCGTCCACAATGAGCCGTTCCAATGCGATTCTGGCTACTTCTCTTCGAACCGGATCAAATCCGGATAAAACAACCGCCTCAGGGGTATCATCGATAATGAGTTCCACGCCCGTCAGGGTTTCTAACGTACGAATGTTGCGTCCTTCACGTCCGATGATTCGGCCTTTCATCTCATCGTTCGGAAGCTGCACAACGGAAACTGTCGTCTCTGCAACGTGGTCCGCAGCACATCTCTGGATGGCTGTCACCACATATTCCCTCGCCTTTTTATCGGCTTCCTCTTTTGCTTTGTTGTCGAGTTCCTTGATTAATTTCGCAGTGTCATGTTTTACATCATCTTCAACAGATTTTAAAAGATATTCTTTTGCTTGTTCGGAGGTTAATCCGGAAATCTTTTCCAGTTCCTGTATCCCTTTTTCATAGAGAGACTCTACTTCGGCGTTTCTCTTATTCAGGGCTTCCTCTCGAGCAGCAAGACCTGCTTCTCTTTTTTCCATTGCGTCGGACTTCTTGTCCAGGTTTTCTTCCTTGCTTAGTACTCGTCTTTCATAACGTTGAAGCTCAGCTCTTCTTTCTCTGGTCTCTTTTTCCAGTTCATTCTTAGTCTTCAAAGACTCTTCTTTTGCTTCAAGGAGAGCTTCGCGCTTCTTTGTCTCAGCGGTTTTTAATGCTTCATCTATTATTTCCCGGGATTTTTCTTCTGCAGAACCAATCTTGCTCTCATACGATTTCGTACGATACGCGATGGCAGCAGTCCAGGCAATAAAAGCAACTACAACTGATGCGACGATTGCAATCAATGCAGCCGTGAATACTGATACTGACACAGGAGCACCTCCTTATTTAATTTTCATTGTACATCAATACAACACTACAATTTTAAACTGTTTTATACATTATGTCAAGTATTTAACCGCTGTTTCCAGTATACTTATACACATTTTTGGTAACAGTTCAGACGGTACATTTTCTTGACCGAAAAAGCCGGTCAAGAAGCATCAGATATTCATCCGATGTAAAAATTAGCGCATAAAGCCGCTTACAAGCAAGCTTGACGCGGCTTCCTGCGCCAATTTTCCCGCCGTCTGAACTGTTACAAATTTTCAGAATGCCCCGTCATCACCGTATTTACTGCCGAAAACCCGGTTGACCGTCTCAAAGGAAAATCCTTTTCTTCCCAGCGCTGCCATGGCTTTTCTCCGCTCTTCCAGTGTCATGGATTCCGGCTCCAGTCTCTTCCGCCTGATGTAGTCCCTGATCTGCGCCTCCTCATCCACCGGATGCTCCTCCAAAATGTCGGTAACCGCCTCCTTGGAAAGCCCCTTTCGCTGAAGCTCGTACTGAATCTGCCTCTTGCTTTTCTTCGTGGAGTGGTACTCCACGTAGCGTCTGCCATACTCTTCATCGTTGATATACCGGTGCTTCTTCAGGAATTCGATGGCATAATCAATGGCTTCCCCGGGATAGTATCCGTCCTTCAGCTTCTTCCGCAGCTCCTGTTCCGTCTTATCGGAAGACTTCAGCAGGTAACAGACCCGCTCCACCGCACGCTTTAAAAGGATCTCTTCCATGATCTCCCGATACGTCTCCTCCGGCAGTTCCTCTCCCGTCTCAATGTGATACCGCTTTATTTCCCCGTTATAAAGCGCAAGAGCAAAGTCTTCATCCAGAATGACTTTACTCCTGCGCTTATCAAGGGGTGTGATCTCCGTAACTGTCATACCTGCCCCTTACTTTTCTTATTTACTTATTTTATGAATCGCTGTCTTTATGGCTCACTTTTTATGATTCCTTGCCATCTTATTAGCCAGACTTATGATTCCTTCGGTTCGGCCTTAATTCTCTTACTCTCTTTTTCCGGAGCAGCTTCTCCCGCGGGAGCGCCGCCTGCCGGAGCACTTGCCGGAGCCGCACCATCTTCACCGAGTCCGTAACGGGCGCGCACCTTATTCTCGATCTCCTCACAGACAGCAGGATTATCCTGGAGATAAATTTTAGAATTCTCACGGCCCTGGCCGATCTTTGCTCCGCCGTAAGCGAACCATGCGCCGCTCTTCTCCACAATATCTTCCTTCACCGCCAGATCGAGCACATCGCCTTCTTTGGAAATACCCTTTCCAAACATGATATCAAACTCCGCTTCTTTGAATGGCGGAGCAATCTTATTCTTAACAACCTTCACACGCACGCGGTTACCAACCACTTCGCCGCCCTGCTTTAAGGATTCAATTCTTCTGATATCCATACGTACAGAAGCGTAGAATTTCAGTGCACGGCCGCCAGTCGTTGTCTCAGGGCTGCCGAACATAACGCCTACCTTCTCACGCAGCTGGTTGATAAAGAGTACCGTACAGTTGGACTTACTGATGACACCGGTCAGCTTTCTTAACGCCTGAGACATCAGACGGGCCTGCAGACCTACATGAGAGTCACCCATGTCGCCTTCGATCTCCGCCTTCGGAACAAGGGCTGCAACCGAGTCCACGATGATAATGTCAACCGCGCCGGAACGCACCATCGTCTCTGTGATCTCCAGCGCCTGCTCTCCGTTATCCGGCTGAGAGATATATAAATTATCGATATCCACGCCGATCTTCTTCGCATACACCGGATCAAGGGCATGCTCGGCGTCAATAAAGCCCGCGATGCCGCCGCGCTTCTGAACTTCTGCAATCATATGTAAAGCCACGGTCGTCTTACCACTGGACTCCGGGCCATAGATCTCCACGACTCTTCCCTTCGGGATTCCCCCGAGTCCCAGGGCGATATCAAGGCTTAAGGAACCGGTCGGAATAGTCTCCACGTTCATCTTCACGCCGCCTTCTCCCAGCTTCATCACGGAACCCTTGCCATATGCTTTCTCAATCTGTGTAATGGCGGCATCAAGTGCCTTTAATTTATCATCTTTATTCATGTTATCCTCCAATGCGAACAAATGTTCTTTTCCTGTTTATAATCATAGTATACTTGTCCCTAAATGTCAACTGGAATTTTCCTGAATTCCCGCGTTTTTACACCGCTGAAAGCTAAAAAATTCCTGCCCCTATCCTTTCAAAACGCATCACTCTCCTGTTTTCTATTCTCTTTTGTAGCTTTTCCTGGAACTGCGGCGAACTGCCGGTGAACTGCAGAAATAGAGAACGGAACGCTCTCCGATACCCTTTTACTATATCATAGGGACGGTCTTCATGCAATTGGTATTTTCTGTTTCTGGTAAGTATACCGATGCTATTTTTAATTTTATGTTTAAATAATTTTTCTGGATTTCTATTGTGTAATTTTTTTGTATGTATTGTAATTTTTTTCTGGCTTTCTACCGTAAATATGGTAAAATAAAAGCAGTCTCTGCCGCACATTCCTGTGCGCAGAACCGTTCATCAAGTCCGTGGCTGTCATCTGTACAGCATACGGCGTCATACGGGATCAGACGATCCCGTCAGGGCCAGTTCGGCCATAAGTTTCCATCACTCATTTTGGATACACCGCAAACAAAATATCTGACTCAAAGGGGGAATGTCTGTGAATACCTGTTGATACCTGACGCATTTTTGATTATAATAATAGGAGAGGAATTGATGACGAAAAAAGCTTTACAGTGGCATCCGGCTTTCCAGGCAGCCTTACAGATTGAGTTTATGGATGAGCCCTGCCAGCTCGAATTTCTGAAAGAATTCAATCTGACCGAAAAACCGCTTCAGATTGATACCCTTGTGATCAAACCGGAGCCGGATAAAATTCTTTCTAAAAGTATCGGTCATATTTTCCGGAAGTACAATATTATTGAGTATAAGAACCCGGAAGATTATTTCAGCATCAACGATTATTACAGGGTAACAGGGTACGCCTGCATTTACCAGTCCAACACAGAAAAAGAACGGGAAATTCCTCCGGAGGAGCTTACCATCTCACTGGCTGTCAGCCACTATCCCAGGAAGCTGGCTGCATTTTTAAAGGATCTCTATCATGCAGACATCTCTCAAAAATATCCGGGGATCTACTATGTGACGGGACTCATGTTCCCGATGCAGATTCTGATTCTCCCCAGGCTTTCCAGAAAAGAGTTCACCTGGCTGAGCCGTCTTCGGACGAACCTGAGCCTTCAGGAGGATATCGAACCGCTGGCCAAAGCCTATGCAGGGAAAGAAAAGAACCCGCTCTACGAGGCGGCCATGGATTTTATTGTACGTGCAAACTGGAAAAAATATAAGGAGGGACGCGACATGTGCAACGCATTGGAAGAATTATTTGCAGATAAGCTGGAGGAACGGGAAAAGCTCGGCGTGGAACAGGGGATGGAACAGGGCATCCGTGCATTCATCCTGGACCATATTGAAGAAGGCACTCCTAAAAACATAATCCTTCAGAAGCTGGAAAAGCGTTTTTCCCTTTCGCTGGAGCAGGCAGAGGAGTACTTCTGCCGCTTCCGGGAATGCTGACTTGAAAAAAATGCCGGTACGGTCTGGGTCCGTACCGGCATTCTCATTTTATTCCGCTTTCACCTCCGGAATCAAGCTGATTCCAAAAGAAAATTCTTCTTCATCCAACCGATACTTTTCAATCAGTCTCGGTCCGCAGCTGTTGGAACCGATGCCATTCATCCGGTAATCGAGACACAGCACCGTATAAGGCGAACGGACCAACTCGTAATTATGGTCTTTTTCCGTCAGTTCCTCCTGGGTATACACGGAAGCGTTAAAGGAGAAGGTCTTATCTCCCGCTGCCGTCAAACCGGCTCTCCGGCCAGCCAGCGATACGAAATCGCAGTCATCGTGGCTTCCGTTTTCCTGCGGACGGATATAGTCCTCATGAAGCTCTGTCACATGAGCCGTAAATGTCCCGTGGCTGGACGCCCTTCTCTTGTCACAGTAGCTCTCCACCGGCCCCAGTCCGTAGTAGGTGACGTCCTCCATGTCCTTCGGCAGGAATAAACGGAGGCCAAATCTCGGAAGCTCCGGCAGCTCGGTGTCGCGCTTCACGTTTAAGTTCACATCCACACTTCCGTCTGCTCCGATCAGCCACTCAGCCTCCATATTTAAAATTCTCTGGATAACTGGTGAGAGGATCGCAAGTACCGAATGGATACGCACGCCTTCCGCTGTGACAGAGTAATCCGTATGATACGCCCTCGAATACGTGATATCGTAATGGGCCTTCTGCCATTTCATTTTGATGTAGCGGTCATTATCCGTAGGCGCCCGCCATATATTGTATTCCACAGGCCGTTCCAGGAGGCGGCACTGATTGACATTCATCTCTTCCAGAACACCGGTCAGTTTATTGTAAACGTGAGCAAAATTCGGTCCGGACACAAAGAGACGGCGGTCGTCTTCTTTTACCGTGAACGGGCTGGACTGGTTCCTGTCCGCACACGCCTTACCGCACCGTTCCAGCATGCGCAGGGCGGCCTGGTTTCTTCCGTCTTCGTTCTCCAGCAGAATTTCATCGAATCCAAGTTCTGTCCCTGCCTCTGTCAGTCTCGTGCTCTCTCTGCGGATATAGCGGAGCTTTAAGAAACATTTCCCCGCTTCCGGCACTTGAAAGTCCAGGTGGATGGCGGCTTCCCCGTGAGGCAGAATATCCGGCATTGCAGCCCCTTCCAGCACGCCGTCTGCGATGCACGCTCCATCACACGTCACTTCCCATGCAACAGACGCGTACTCCTTTAAATTGGTAAAATCCAGATAGTTACGGATCACGGCTTCCCGTGTCTCCTGACAGAAGGAAACGACTCTCGCCGGACGGTTCACATTTTTCAGTTCCTTAAGGCCTGTATGAGGCGTTCTGTCCGGATAGACCAGTCCATCCATACAGAAATTACTGTCGTGAGGATATTCTTTATGGTCTCCGCCGTAGAGATACATCGGGCGTCCCTCCAGGGTTCTGCCCTGGTAAATTCCGTGATCGCACCACTCCCATACAAATCCGCCGCAGAGGCCGTCATACTGCTCGATCACTTCGAAATAATCCTCGAGGTCTCCAGGCCCGTTGCCCATGGCATGGCAGTATTCGCACATGACAAACGGCTTCTTCGGATTCTCCGCAAAATACGTGTGAATGTCCTCCAGAGGCGGATACATCCGGCTGTATAAGTCAATGTTGGAGAAATCGTACGTTTTTTTGCTGTCTCTGTAGCGGGCGCTCTCATAGTGAGTCAGTCTCGTGGAATCAAATGCTTTCGTCCATGCTAAGGCAGCCTCAAAGGTGCAGCCGTAGGCGCATTCATTTCCCATGGACCAGATGAGGACACAGGGGCGGTTCTTATCGCGTTCCACCAGACGTTTTGCACGGTCCACCGTGGCCTCTGTAAATGCAGGGTTATCGGAAATCGCGTGGTTCCAGCGCTCTCTCCATCCGGCCTCGTGGTCCTCTTCCATGTAAATATCGTTGGTTCCGTGGCTCTCATTATCCGCCTCATCAATCACATAGAAGCCAAGCTCATCGCAAAGCTGGTAAAACTGCGGGGCGTTAGGGTAATGGCTGGTGCGGATCGCATTGACGTTATGCTGCTTCATCACCTGGAAATCCTTCTTCATCTGATCCAGGCTGATCACAAAGCCGGTGACCGGATCGCTGTCGTGGCGGTTTACACCGCGGAACTTGATTTTCGTTCCATTGACCAGTACAACTCCGTCCTTTACTTCGATCTCCCGGATTCCAAGGCGGTCTGTGATGACCTCCTTGCCGCACTCGTATACCACGGTGTAAAGATAAGGCTGTTCCGCATTCCACAGAACCGGACGCTCTACCGTAAGGGATAATCCAGCTTCTCCCGGTACGCTTTCCGCCGACGCGGCCAGATTTCCTTCCTGATCGTATACCGAGCATTTGACCGGCATCTTCTCATCGAAGAAGGAAAATGTCACATCAATCTGCGCCTGCTGATCACCAGTCTGCGTTTTCAGGAAGTAATCAAAGATACCCTGTTCCGGCCTCTTTAACAGATAGACATCCCGGAAAATACCGCTCATGCGGAATTTGTCCTGGTCCTCTAAGTAGCTTCCGTCACACCATTTTAAGACGAGAACCGCAAGCTTATTTTCGCCTGCCCGGATATAAGGCGTTACATCAAATTCGCTGGTAGAGTGGGACACCTGGCTGTAGCCCACATAGCTTCCGTTCAGCCATACGTAGAAACAGGAATCCACGCCCTCAAAATTCAAAAACGCCTTCGGCGCCGCCCCGCCCGGCTCATAGACAAAATGATGGATATACGCTCCGCAGGGATTTTCCTCGGGAACATAAGGCGGGTCCATGGGGAACGGGTATCTCGTGTTCGTATACTGATGTCCGTCAAAACCGTAATTCTGCCAGCAGCCCGGCACCGGAATCTCTCCGAATCCCTCTTCCCCGTATCCTTCCTTGTAAAATTCATCCTTTAAATCGTAAATACTGTCAAAATACCGGAAACTCCACATTCCGTTCAACAGCTGAAAGCGTCCGGAATGCTCCCTGTTTTCCACCAGATCGTCAAACCGTTCTTCCGCCGGAATGTAATAGGATCGGTTCGCCACCGTATTCTCATGCAGCACATGCAGATTTTCGTAATGTCTCGGTATTATCATGGATTTTCAATCCTCCTCTTTCATTCTTTCCTTTATTATAAAATAGCGGGCTGAAAAATCCATATCCTTCGTTAGACAAAACATGCACAAAATGATACAATCATGGAATAGAAGGTATCGCAGACATGAAAGGAGAATCAAGCCATGTATACGAATACGGGATATCTGGATATATCCGACGCGGAACTGGAAGATAATTCGATCCCCCTGCGGATCAACTGCTGCGGAGTCTACCGCCTGCTGACCCGCGTCTCCATGACCACCATCAGGGCCACAGGCCGGCCCGATTACCAGCTTCTCTATATCGCCTCAGGCAAAGCCGAATTTGTCTTAAACGGTGAGGCCGTCACCATTCCCGCCGGGAGCATGGTTTTGTATGGGCCGGGAGAATACCAGCAGTATACGTATCTCCTGGAGGACAGGCCGGAGGTCTTCTGGGTTCATTTCACGGGATATGAGGCGGCGGGGCTTCTCTCCAGCACCGGCTTGAGTCTGGAAGGCCGCCGCATTCTGCGCACCGGATGTGTCTCCCGCTACCAGGAGCTCTTTCTCTCCATGATCCGGGAGCTGCAGCTGCCGCGACCCTTAAGCGGTGATTTCTCCTCGCTGTATTTTAAACAGCTTCTTCTGACCGTACAGCGCCAGATCGCAGAGGGCGGAAAGAATAAACCGCAGATCCAAAAAGATATGGAGCACGCGGTTCAGTTCTTCCATGAAAATTTTTCTGCGGACATCGATATTTCCAATTACGCGGCCAGCCTTCATATGAGTACCTGCTGGTTTATCCGGAGCTTTAAGCAGTATGTGGGTGTGCCGCCCTGTAAATATCTGACTTCCATCCGGATCAATAAAGCGAAGGAACTCTTAGAAAGCACCGACTGCCCGGTCAGCGAGATCGGTTCCATCATCGGCTACGAAAATCCGCTGTATTTCAGCAGAATATTTAAAAAACAGACAGGACTTTCACCGGCTGCTTACCGGAAAGTCCTGCCATAACAGTGCCGCATCAGGGAAAGCTCCCCGTTATAGGGTACGGGGAAGCGGATGCGGCCTCCTCAGTCTTTTCCCTGACATTTTTATGATTTTATGACGCGCCCTGAAGCGCGGCGGAAAATATTTTCAAACACGCTCCCGGGCAAAACAGCTTTAGCACTTAATCGATACTCCGCACGGATACTTGGTATCGTCGATCACAACAAAGACTTCGTACGTTCCCTTCATTCCCGCCTTGTTCACATTGGTCTTCGTCACACGCTCATCGGACTCCAGGAACGTTCCGCAGCACATGGCCTTGTGGGAAACTGCTGTGGTGGAAATATAGTAACGGTGTTTCTCTTCGCCCTGCTCCAGCATGAGCATAACCAGCTGACCCTTCTCGAATTTCGCATGGAAGGTGAAACGGTCATCCTCATCCTCGATTCTCGCCTCATAGCGGTCCGGAATCAGTTCGCTGCTTACCGGAGCCGGGATATCTGTGTCAAATTCCTTCGTGATGCCCATTTCGCCCAGCACGGAGCCCTCACCCAGCTCTAAATTGCCCTGGTCCGCGTACAGCTTCATCTTCTCAGCCCTGTAGTAATTGCCCTTGGTATGCAGCTCCAGCATCTTCCTGTCGTCGCAGAGCTCCACGGTTGTAGCAAAAAGCGTGCCGCCCATGTTCTGCTCCAGCGCGCCCAGGGACTCGGAAATCTCGCCGTCCTTATTGTAGGCGCTTCCCCCGGAATGAACCATGTAATGGCCTTCGTTATAGTATTCTACGTTGCAGATATAGGGGGAGAAGAACCTGGCGCCGCGGTCTTTTCCGTACTGCCAGATCTGCTCGATCGTCATATCCTTCGTATTAATCCTGTAACGCACACCTCGGGAATAATTATTCTTCGCCGCGCGGTAGTTCTCCTTTATCTTGGATCCCCAGTGGTGGTTGTCAAAGCACATGACGTCGCCGTCCGGGGTGATCAGGCACGCGTGCTGCTCATACTGCCACTCGAAGTCGGTTCCTACAGGCTTGAAGAAATAGCGGTCCACCCACTCCTGCGGCCATCCTTCCGGATCAGACAGGATCCAGTTAAGCTTTCCGGTCTCAAAATCGATGTTGACGATGGAATCCATATGTCTTCCGGAAAATGTCAGGCTGTGGCTCTTCTCATCGTACCACACCGCGTTGTTGTGGAACCAGTCCTTCTCTGACCAGCTGCCGCTCTTTCCCAGTCCAGGCTCCAGAAAATTCTTATAATCCCAGGTCTTTAAAATATCACCCGTTTCCCTGTCAATCAGCACGCACATATCTTCCACGGTACCCGATGTCAGATCCTCGGTCAGGCAGAGAAGGCTGCCGTCCGGCATCTCAAACGCATCATGGTGAGAGCCGCCAGGCAGACGGTACTCGTGGTAAATCTTGCCGCAGGCACTGGTCTCATACATGCCGGACATATAATACGGCATCTGCACGAGACGGTCCGTACCCATGAGAATATGGCCATTTTTCAGCCGTTTCATATCGAATACGCATTTGATGTTCAGGCACCATCGGATATCTCCCGCATAGTCAACAGCCACCGCCAGCTCCGCCCCCGACGGAGATAAGAAAATGCAGTCGTCCTGTAAGTATTCCGGCGTCGTATCCATGGATTCAACTGGTGAATTCCCTTCAAATACATCCGGCACCTCGATCTCTACCGTATGTACTTTTCCACGGTATTCCCGCACCTCCACCCGGTTTACGTGTCCGGAATAAAGGCCTACCACCGGCAGGACATGCTCTTTCGCCCTTGGAAATGTATGTGTGATATTGCCTTCCTTTGCTTTTCCAAATACAGTCACTGTAACGGCGGTCTCTTCCTCTGTATAAAAGGAGATTACCGCGGAAAGCGGATTAATCAGATAGAGATTGTACGATACCAGCGGATTGTCAATGGTATACGCTCCGGAACGGAGTTCCTTTAACATTGCGTCCTCCGCTCTGGCCTGTTTTTTAATCATGTGTTCTTCAAATGAGTATACTGCACCTGCCATAAATTCTCTTCTCCTTCTTCCGGCGCCTGCCGGTTTTTCGTTTGACAAAAGTATAACACACGGGGAGAAGGCAGGAAATTAGCCTTGACTATATTCTGGAATTTTTTTCTGTCCTCTTACTGTAACTTTAACACCTCTTCCGCAATTTCCTGCGTATTTCCAATGAACTGTTTTACTTGCGGGAGCCAATAAAATGTTGATGTATTCTTATCGCACTTGAAGTACGTATCGTCATGGTGACACAGGTAAATTATTTTGTTCAGCGCGATTGCCATCCCCAGTTCTATATGAGTTCCTCTGCCCTGGGGAGTTAAAATTATCACAACTTCCGACTGCCTGATCCCCTCATATTCCTTTTCCCCGACAGACATCAGTGTCTCCGCGTCGTTTTCTTTCACCGGGCAGTATAATGTCCAGTCGAAGGTATGCTCCCATCCGGCATTTCTCAGAAGGCGTGAAAGGTCACGCACCTGTTCATAGTTTACAAGACTTGAAGCGATGTAGAATTTCATATGTCCCCTCCCGTTGTATAATACTGTTATATAAGAGCTTTTAAGCGGGCCTCGTCGATGATGAGGATGCGGCCTTTTTCTTTTTTAATGATGCCGGCTTTTTTCAGGGCGGAGGAGAGTTTGGAGACGGTGACCGGATGCATGCCTAAGTATTTGGCGATCTCGGCGTAGGTGAAGCCGTGGGGAACCGCGCGGTACTGGCCCTCGCGGCTGCTGAAGGCGAGAAACCATTTATAGAGGCGCTTCGAGGCGCATTCCTCCTGGGTATCGTGGAATTTGCGGACCAGGGTGACGTAGTTGCAGGTCACAGCCTCCATGATGTAGGAGAGGAAACAGGAGTCTTCTTCCAGCAGAATCTCGAAGGTTCTCTCATCCAGACGGTAGAAGACGCAGTCTGTCTTTGTGTCAATACCGAACGGGATCTTTTCCTGTAAGCAGTCGTCTCCGGACAGCGTATGCTTTTCTCCGCGAATTTTTCTGTAGTGGCGCATCAGGGCCGGAGCAAAGCCAAGGAGATGGTCGTGTGGGAAATAGATGAAGTCTTTTTCTTCTCCGTCCATGGTCAGGGAGGTCAGACTTGCGATTCCTTCCACCAGGTAATAAATATAGGAGTCGGACAGCCTGGGATTACAGATCGATGTCTCCCTCTTTACTTCAATTCTCATACCGTAACGCTCAAAGTATTGTTTCACTCCGTTTTGATCCATTTCTCCGAAGTCCTCCCGTCAAATTGTCACTTTTATATCTGATTACTTCTTAATTATATCTTTTTACAAATATTGGAATAAAAATATAACCAAGACTATATTTTACTCTTTGTTAATATATTATCATATTTCTATGAAATTTAAAACAGCAAAGAAAAACAATAGGGGGTTCACTATGGCACAAACGAAAAAAAAGGATTTCTACTCCATTCATCTGGTAATCGGAATTGGTATTATGCTTCTGTTCCGTTACCTTCCGTTCCAGCTTCCCTGTATCACGCCAATTGGCATGGAAATTCTGGGTATTTTCATCGGTACGCTGTATTTATGGACGACTTCCGACCCGATTATTTCCAGTATTCTCTCTATCTTTTTAGTGGGGCTTTCCGGATACAGCACCATGAACGAGGTGCTGACCGCAACCTTTGGCAACCCGATTCTCGTTCAGGTTCTCTTTCTGCTGACAGCGATCAACTGTCTCATCGAGAACAACTTAACGGAATACTGCGGACGATTTTTCCTGACCAGAAAGATCTGCCTCGGCCGTCCCTGGGTGCTGGCATTCTTCATCATGCTTGGCTCCATGCTCATGGGCGCGTTTATGGGCGGCTTTACCCCGATCTTCTTATTCTGCCCGATCCTCTATGATATTTTTGAAACAGTAGGCCTCAGGAAACATGACAAGTTCCCGACCATCATGCTGATTCTCGTCACCGTTGCGACCCTGCTGGGCTTCCCCATCCCGCCGTTCATGGGAAATGGACTCGCCCTTATCAGCAACTACGCTTCCGTGACCGGCAACATGGGAACCGTAATCGAGATCAATAACGCCGGCTACCTGCTTACCGGCCTGATCCATGCGACCGTCTGTATCGTGGTTCTGGTTCTGTTCTGTAAGTTTGTACTGAGACCGGATACCAGCAAGCTGAAAGAATTAAAGATGGAAACGTTAAATAAGAATCCGCTTCCGCCAATGAGCCTGCGCCAGAAATTTATTGCAATTTCTTTTACCGTGTTCATTCTGATCCTTTTAATTCCCAGCGTACTGCCAACGCACCCGGTCGGACGCTTCGTAAAAGCCAATACATACGGCATCGCCGCCTTCTATGTGTTCCTGCTGTGCGCGATCCGGATCTCCAAGAAGCCGCTGATGGATTTCTCCAGCACCATGAAGAGATTTTCCTGGAGTACCTATTTCCTCATCGCTTCCGCGATCCTGCTGGGAAATGCACTGACCAACGAGAGTACAGGCGTGTCCGCATTCTTAAACACCGTACTGATGCCGGTACTTCAGAACGTCCCGGCCTCCGCATTTGCCGTAATCATCATGGTTCTTACCGTGATCTTAACGAACGTGTGCAACAGCTTCGTAATCGGCCTCTTAATGCAGCCGGTTATCGCAACCTTCTGCATGGCGACAGGAATGAACTCCGCTCCGGTGGTGTCCATGATGATTTTGTTCGTGCTCTCCTCCGCGGCCATAACACCGGCAGCCTCCCCATTTGCCGCACTGCTTTTCGGCAACAAGGACTGGCTGAAATCCGGAGAAATATACAAATATACGACCATCTTTGTGGTGATCGAGCTGGCTGTCGTGCTGCTGATCAGTATGCCGGTTGCTAATCTGCTGATTCATTAAACATGAAAGGTCTGCAGACTGCCGTTGAAAAAAGAAAAGACTTGAAAGGCTGACTGATACAGCCTTCAAGTCTTTTTTTCCCTGTTAAGCCCCGCTCACTTCTCCTGCCGTTTTGCATCCAGCCTGGTTTCATAATTGATCATGGTCTCTACCACAGTCAGAATACGGTCCTGAGCCGTGATGGAAAGATCGCCTATTTTTTCATCAATATATTTAAATCTCTCCTCCCGCTCTTTCCTGTGTTCGCTGGGTTCAATTCCCAGAAGCCAGTCAGCGGAAACATCCAGCACGTTGATCAGTTTGGTAAAGGTCTGGATACTGGGTTTCTTCCTGTCCCCCTCCAGCGCGACGATAAAGTTATAGGACAGCCCCAGCACCTCCGCCAAAGCCTCCTGCGTATAGTGCAGTTCTTCCCTTCGTTCCTGTACTCTCCCCCCAAATGTAGCCTTCTTCATACAGTATCCTATCCTTTCAGTATCATAAAAATTACTAAAAGTATATCCATTATCCCACCGCCGAAACAGAGACCACAAGTATCCATACTATTACTTCCAGTATCATAATTTTATTATTTTTCTAACTATGTCTGGTATTTTTCATAAATCTGTGGTAGCATAAGGCGTTCACCATTAACAACCATAGAAGAAAAGGAAAACTACAAATACATGACTTTTAAAGACTTACAACTATCTCCGCTGCTGTTAAAGGCACTGGAAGAAAAGGGCTATATAACACCATCCCCCATTCAGCAGCAGGCAATTCCCTATGCGCTGGCCGGACGGGATGTATTGGGCTGCGCCCAGACAGGCACCGGAAAGACGGCCGCATTTGCCTTACCAATTATACAAAACCTGATGAAACCATCGGATAAAAAACATTCCAAAAAAGTGATCCGCTCCCTCATTCTCACACCGACCAGGGAGCTGGCCCTGCAGATTGCGGAAAATTTAAATGAATATGGTTCCCATACCCAGGTGAGGAGCGCCGTCATCTTCGGCGGAGTCTCCGCAAATCCTCAGATCAAAGAGCTGCGGCGCGGTATCGATATCCTGGTTGCCACCCCCGGACGGTTAAATGATTTAATCGGCCAGGGAGAGATAAGCCTGTCTCATGTGGAAATCTTCGTTTTGGATGAGGCGGACCGCATGCTGGACATGGGCTTTATCCATGATGTAAAGAAGATCCTTGCACTGCTTCCTGTCAAAAAACAGACGCTGTTCTTTTCGGCAACCATGCCCGCCGAGATTCAGGCGCTGACCGAAAAACTATTGAAAAATCCAGCCCGGGTGGAGGTGACTCCGGTCTCTTCCACCGTGGATATCATAGACGGCTCTCTCTACTATGTGGATAAAGAGAATAAGCGCGCGCTGTTAGTCCACCTGCTGAAGCGTGAGGCCATCACCTCTACCCTGGTCTTTACCCGCACCAAGCACGGCGCCGACCGGGTAGCCAAATTTCTGACAAAAAACAAAGTAAACGCCGCCGCAATTCACGGTGACAAATCCCAGGGCGCGCGTCAGAGAGCGCTGGGTCAGTTTAAATCCGGGGAAATCCAGGTACTGGTAGCCACTGACATCGCAGCCAGAGGCATTGACATCGAGGAGCTTTCCTGTGTGATCAACTATGATCTGCCAAACGTTCCGGAAACCTATGTCCATCGAATCGGCAGGACCGGACGTGCCGGTCTCGGAGGACGGGCCATCTCCTTCAGCGATATCGAAGAAAAAGAATATGTGAAGGATATCGAAAAGCTCATTGGAAAGACGATTCCTGTCGTGGAAGACCACCCGTTCCCCATGTCCGTATTCATCGTTCCTCCGAAGGAGACAAAACCGCGGCCTGTAAAGAGCGCACGTAAAAATGATGGGAAACGCCCGGCCAAACCATCGGTTAAACCATCGGCCAAGCCACAGCAGCGCGCCTTTCAAAAACCGGCCGCCGGCCGCAAAACAGCCAAAGTCAAATAGGGATCATATCTGTCTTACTCAGAATCTAACAGCAGAAGACCGGACGGAAGGTTTACGCCTTTCGTCCGGTCTTCTGTGTTAAAGCCAGTTCTTATTCGATCAGCCGTTCCACATCAAGCATTCCCCATCCCTGCTGGTTCATGGGCAGCCCCAAATCCACCGCCCGCTCTCTCAGCCTGAGTTTTACATCCCGGTTGCTCATATAGGGATATTTCTGCAGTAAAAGCGCAATCGCCCCTGAGACCAGGGGCGTGGACATGGACGTTCCGCTTTTTGACTGGTAGCCCCCTGTTTCCGGGGCACAGCTGATGATTCCGGCTCCGGGAGCGATAATTTCCGGCTTACAGATACAGGCCCCGGTAGGCCCTCTGCCGGAATAGTCGATCATGCGGTTTCCCATCACATTCACTTCTTTATAGTCATCAGAGCATCCCACCGTAATCACCTTCCGGCTGATGCCCGGCGTAGTTATGGTGTTCTTTCCGGGCCCCATGTTGCCGGCAGCCACACAGACCACCAGACCGTCGTCCCAAGCGGCATTGACGCCGCGCACCAGGACGGAGTTTTCAGTCATGCCTTTCTTACTGAAAGAACCGACCGATATATTTACAATCCGGATTCCCAGCCGTTCCCGGTTCTCCCGGATCCATTTGATACCGGCCAGAACATCGGAGGCATATCCGTTTCCTTTCTGGTCCAGCACCTTGACCATAATTATATGGCACTCCGGCGCTACCCCCTGATACCTTCCATCGGAAGAATTCCCGCTTCCGCCAATGATTCCTGAAATATGCGTTCCATGACCGTTGTCATCATATGGCTCCCGTCTCCGGTGCACCATATCCGTAAACGCAGCTACTCTATGTTCAAAATCTTCATGAAGATAAATTCCCGTATCCAGCACGGCCACACCGATACCGCGGCCAGTCAGGCCCATACGGTAGGCCGCTTCACATCGGATTACTTCTCTCGCATGGTTCACAGTCCACTTACCTGATTCCTTTTTTATTAGCATATTCCATTTACATTCCCATGTTTCACCCCTATAATGGAAATAACTGAAAAAAAGGAGAATCGTATTATGGATAACCACAATTCAGACGCCATGGAGCTGACCATGAACCTGGTTCGCATCGACAGCACCGATCCCGGCGCCTATGAAGGAGAAATCGGAGAATTCATTTTCCAATATCTGAAAGGCCTGGACGTTCCCGTCATCAAAAAGGAGGTCCTCCCGGGCCGTTTTAACGTCATGGCGAGGCTGGAGGGGGAGGAACAGGCTCCCCCGCTCGTCTATATCTGCCACATGGACACCGTCACCACCGGGGAGGGCTGGACCGTATCCCCCTTTGGCGCCGAAGTGATCAAAGGCCGCATCTACGGCCGGGGAGCCTGCGACATGAAATCAGGCCTCGCCTGCGCCCTGTCCGCCTTTACCTCCATGGCTCTCAACGCCCGGGACGGCAGGAAACCGAAGCGTACCCTCGTCTTCATCGGGACGGTGGATGAGGAAGACTTCATGCGCGGGGCCGAGGCCGCCATCGCGGATGGCTGGGTCACGAAGGACTGCTGGGTCCTGGATACCGAACCCACGAACGGCCGGATCGAGGTGGCCCACAAGGGCCGCACCTGGTTTGAGATTACAGTGAAGGGTATCACGGCTCACGCCAGCACGCCGTGGAAGGGCGCGGATGCCATCGCGGCCATGGCGGAGATCATCTCTATCATACGCCGCCGGATCGCCTCCTGCCCGGTCCATCCGGATCTGGGCGCTTCCACTGTGACTTTCGGACAGATTGAGGGGGGCTACCGTCCCTACGTGGTACCCGATTCCTGCCGTGTCTGGATCGACATGCGCCTCGTCCCGCCGACGGACACGACAAGCGCCGTGACGATCGTGGAGGACGCCATCGCGGCCGCGATACAGGAGATTCCCGGCATCACCGCATCGTATCAGATCACCGGGAACCGCCCCTATGTGGAAAAAGACGAGCAGTCGCCGCTCTTAAAGGCGCTGGGGGAAGCCTGCCAAAAGGTCACAGGAGAACCGGCGTCCGTAAGCTTTTTTCCCGGTTACACGGACACCGCCGTCATTGCCGGGACACTCGGCAGCCGCAACTGCATGTCCTACGGCCCCGGCGACTTAGAGCTGGCCCACAAACCGGACGAATACGTGCCCTGCGAGGATATTCTGCGCTGTGAAGAGGTGCTGACTCAGCTGGCAAAAGATTTGCTGTTCTGATTTTCCGCCGGAGTAAAACGACTGCACAAAAACGGCTGCATAAAAATACGCCCGTCCGGGATTCCATTCTCTATGGTATCCCGGCGGGCGTATTCCTTATTCCACAACTAAAACCCCACTCCTGCCATGCTTCTTGATCTGATACAGCGCCTGGTCCGCCTTCCGGTAGAGCACATCGTAATCCTTTTCCCCGCCCGCCATGGCCGCGCCAATGCTCAGCGTCACTTCTTTGCCATGTTTCTCCATAGTCACCTCCTTCACGCGGTCCAGCACCTCGGTGCAGCGCTGCTTCACAATCTCCGGATCGCTCACCGCCTTCATGAAGACCACAAACTCGTCGCCGCCCAGTCTGCCGACTATATCCTCCGTGCGGAAACACGCCTGCAGAATCTCAGCCGTCTCTTCCAGCACCTGATCACCTGTATAATGGCCCAGGTAGTCGTTAATCTGCTTGAAATAGTCGATATCCATGATAATCATGGCTCCTGCACCGTTCCGGTCCTCCTCCACCAGCACCTGCCTCATCAGCTGATGGCTGGTAGCCGAATTGTAGACCCCGGTCAGGCTGTCCCGTTGGGCTTTCGCTTCCAGCTGATCCTTAATCTCTCGTTCCATCTGAATATCAATCAGCTTCCCTACCGCGTACCACGGTCTTCCCGTAGTATCCAGAACCATCTTGGAGATGACCTTCAGCCACCGCACATTTCCTCCCGGAAGCAGACATTCGTGTTCCGTATTGTTCTCTTCCTGTGAAATCATATAGCTAAATACTGGAAACTTCTGTTTCATGGTCTCCGGGTTTTGTATCTTCCTTTCGCACCCCAGAAATCCGGCCGTCTGTTCCGTCAGATTTAAAATGCCTTCCCTGATATTATACTCGTACAGGAACTCGTTGGACAGCTCACTGAGCTGTTCATACCGCTGGTTCTCCAGCGCTTTCCTGGCCATATTCCTCCTTCTTGCGATCTCTACGGTAATAAACACAGCAGTGACCACGGCCAGAAGAAAAAGGGCCAGATAGAGCACGCTCTGTTCCGGATTCCGCATCACATATTCGGAAAATGTCAGGTCTCCGGCGTCATACACATTCTCGTAAAGAAAATGGTTTACCCGGTCCTCCGGAAGCACCCGGATCACCTTGTTCATAATCGAGAGCAGCATAATATCCACCGGTCTTCTGATTCCAAAACAGTATTTCTGCGTCCAGTTTTCTGATTGTGCAAATGTGAGCAGATTTTTATAATTATGGGCAGCCAAATAGTACTGAACTGCATAGCTGTTGCCGTAACAGTAATCCGCTTCCCCCTTATGAACTGCCTCCATGCATTCTTCTATACTGTCATAATAGAGCGGTTCTCCCGTCGTATCTTGATCCTTCAGCAATGATTTTTGCAGCGCAAGCCTTTTTCCCGACATTTTCGCAAGATTTTCTACTTTATCATTCATGATCAGCTGCAGAGAGACAGACAGATAGGGAAGTGTCAGCGCACAGCTGTCAGCCCCGGTTCCTTCATAATCGTCCACGATCCCAATTACCATGTCGATAGTACCTTCTTCCACCGCTCTGGAATACTCTTCCCAATTATGAAAGGGAACGATCTCATACATCAATCCGGTCTGTTCCTCTATATACTTCAATACCTCGATGGAAATTCCCCTGATCTCTCCGTTCTTCGCCTGATACTGCAGCGGCGCGCGCCCCAACATGACTCCGGCCCTGATGGTCTTCTTCCGGCCGATGTATTCCAGTTCCGAATTCGAAAGTACCAGCCCTTCATCTCCAGTAAAATACTTCTTGTTCAGTTCCGCGGACAAGTAGGGATTGGTGGAGGTGATAATCTCCATCGCCTTATTGAGCGCTCCCGCCACCTCCTGATTCCCCTTTGTCACTCCGAAATAAAAGGGCCGGGAATCAAACCGTGAAATTACACGCAGTTCACTGTTTTCCAGGGCGACATCCATCCCCAGCATCGCATCTACGTTTCCAGATCTCAGCTGTTCCGACTGCTCCGCGCTCGTACTGCACAATACCTGATTCACATGAAATCCGTTCATCTTCGCAAAAGAATTTAATTTCTCATCTTCCTTGCCGTCATAACTGACTACCGCAACCCGGATATTATCAAATGATTCGTAGTCAAACTCCGTATACTCCAGGTTATCCTTCAAAACAGAGAGCGTCTTATGCGCGGTTCCGTAGCTGTATTCGGGATAATCCAGGATCGCGGCAAGCCCATCTGTGTAATTCATGGCTCCCATCAAATCAAGATCGCCGTTTATCAGCATAGTGAGCATCTCCGACAGCTGCTCATCCAGCGTCCCTTCCATGGTAAAGAATTCGTATTCCCAATTGGTATACCGTGCGATCTCCTGTAAGTAGTCATACGTATATCCGCTGTAATTTCCATTTTCATCGATCTCTGTAAAACCCTGCTGGATCGGATATCCCACCCTGACCACCCGGGTACCGTTCTCCGCCGCCCCGGCTGTAAACGAAAACAAAAGCAGACAGAACAGTGCCGCAAATGGGATCACCATCTTATACCGCCATTTTCTGTCACTCATGTTTTTACCTCCTGCAAGTAAATCTTTAACCTTTATACCCAATCATAATCCAGAATCTTCAGATCGTCAAACACTTCCGGCAGATTCTTCCTGTCTATGCCGAAAATTGATTTTTTCAGCGACTTTTCTCACTGCTTACGCCTGATTCAGGCTGTACATTTCATGTTATGACAATCAGAGCAAAACACGCTGCCGCACATAAAAAGAAAAAAGGCGGCCCGCACTGGACCGCCTCATTCTGACAATTCTTATTTACGTCTGCCCACAATTCTGATGATATAGAGGAACAGGTTCACAAAATCCAGGTATAACTGAAGTGCGGAAAAGATGGATGCCTTCGCCGCCATATCCGGATCCTGTGCGTAATACTGGTGATAAGCTCTGATCTTCTGTGTATCATAAGCGGTAAATCCAAGGAAAATGAAGATACCGATGTAACATACGATCAGTTCAAACTGTCCCAGATTTATAAACATGGATAATACCCAGAATACAACCAGGAAGATCAGTCCGCCCATTAAGAAGTTGCGGATACGGCTGAAATCCGCATTGGTTACGTATCCGACCACGGCCATAACGCCAAAAAAGATGGAAGTAGCGCCAAAGACCAGAATCAGGTCAACCATGTCGTACATTAAGAAGTATGCGGAAAAGACGATGCCATTTAAAACCGCATAGGTAAAGAACAGCGCTCTCGCCGTGCCGACAGACATCTTACTGATACGCGCGGATAAGAAGATAACCACTGCAATCTCCGCCACACCTAAAACCAGATATGCATAAGGAATCGCAAATACGTAGATAATCGTTCCGGTCGTATAACCAAACATGGCTACCAGGAATGTGATAAGAAGTCCGGCAAACATCCAGCCGAAAGTTTTTGCAGTGTATTTGCCCAGCGGTTCCACGCTGGTGCTGTCGGAATAAACGTAAGGCTGATTTGTTGAATTATAATCCATATGTATAATCCCCTCTTTCTTTTTTTTACATTTTACTATATTTCATAGGAAAAGTCTATGAATTATTTCACAAAGTAGGGCCTCAAAAGCAAATATGTCACCAATTGTCGCTTCTCTGTCACCAAATGTAAAAAAACCGTTATCTTTTTTAAGTTTTCATTTTCAGCAAAATGGGAAGCGCCGCCCTCACTGGCCTCCCCATTTTATGGAAGCAGATGATGAATTAAGAAAATCTTCATAATCTATTCAAACAATATACAAACATTTCCAAGGGCAGTATGCTATACTAAGTACATAAGAAATGCACAAAGTAACAAATTATCCTTTCACCCTTTTTGAAAATCCGAAAATCCTAAAGAAAAATCAACCCTGTGTCGAAAGACACAGGGATTTTTCTTTTCTATGACCAAAACGCCTCATTCACACTGCCCTCAGGCAAAAATCCTATATAAGCTCCTTTAAGATATCACAGAAATCAAAGGTTGCAAAGTAATCCTTTGGCGTCTCCGCCCTCCGGATCATTTCCACAGAGCCGTCTTCCCGGAGAAGAAGCTCGGCTGATTTCAGTTTCCCGTTGTAATTATATCCCATGGCGAACCCGTGGGCTCCCGTGTCGTGAATGTAGAGCAGATCCCCTTTGTGAATCTCCGGCAGCATCCGGTCGATGGCAAACTTGTCATTATTCTCGCAGAGGGAACCGACCACATCGTACTTATGGTCGCACGGGTCGTTTTCGCGCCCCATAACGGTCACATGGTGATACGCTCCGTACATGGCCGGACGCATCAGGTTCACCGCGCAGGCGTCCACGCCCACGTACTCCTTGTGCGTGTGTTTCTCATGGATGGCTCTCGTCACCAGCGCGCCGTAGGGCCCCAGCATGTAGCGGCCCAGCTCCGTGTAAATCGCCACATCGTCCATGTCCGCAGGCACCAGAATCTCCTCGTAAGCCTTTCTTACGCCCTCGCCGATGGCCATGATATCGTTCGGCTCCTGGTCCGGACGGTACGGAATCCCGATTCCGCCCGACAGGTTGATAAACTTAATATGGGCTCCGGTCTCCTCTTTGAGCTTCACCGCCAGCTCAAATAATATCTTGGCCAGCAGCGGATAATATTCGTTCGTCACCGTATTGCTGGCTAAAAATGCATGGATTCCGAAATGCTTCGCGCCCTTTTCCTTTAATATCTTATACGCCTCAAACATCTGCTCCGTCGTCATGCCATACTTGGAATCGCCGGGATTATCCATGATGTCGTTGCTGATCTTGAACACGCCGCCCGGATTATAACGGCAGCTGATGGTCTCCGGGATCTCCCCGATGGCCTTTTCCAGATACTCAATATGGGTGATATCATCGAGATTGATAATCGCGCCGATCTTATGGGCAAACTGAAACTCTTCCGCAGGTGTGTCGTTGGAAGAAAACATGATATCGCCGCCGGAAAATCCCAGGGCATCCGCCATCATCAGCTCCGTCTCAGAGGAACAGTCTGTCCCGCATCCGAATTCCTTCAGAATATTTAAAATAAACGGATTCGGGGTCGCCTTCACCGCGAAGTACTCTTTATAGCCGGGGTTCCATGCAAACGCCTCCTTCAGCTTCCTCGCATTCTCCCTGATTCCCTTTTCATCATATATATGAAATGGAGTTGGATACAGTTCCGCAATCTCTTCCAGTTTTTCTTTCGTCACAAATGGTCTTTTCTCCAAAGCCTTGTCTCCTCCTTTGATAAAAACTTTCCATACTCCTGGCATTTTCCCAGATTCTTCCGCAATTCCTTCTATCATAATAAAAAGGTCTGACCGGGTACAGATTCCGTTACGAACCATTGTACTGGGGACAGACCTTTTTGTCTATACTTTTTTTAGTAAATAATCAAAATAGCGGATGGCCAATTATATCTTCCACCACAAAACCACTATTTTACTTAATCAACCGTTACCACCCGTAAGATATTGGTGTGTGCCGCAGGCTCATGCTTACTGGTTGGACCTACCACTCCCGCCGTCACAACGACAATATCGTCTTCCTTCACGATATCCTTAGACTTTAACAGCTCAATGGAGGAATAGATCAGAACGTCGGTGGACTCCGCACGTTTCGCATGGAACGGCTTTACGCCCCAGTAGAGCTGCATCTGACGCACAGCGGAAGCGCTCGGTGACAGGCCGATTACCAGAGACTCCGGTCTCCATTTGGAAAGCATTCTCGTCGTAAATCCGGTGATGCTCGGTGCAACGATGGCTTTCGCGTTTAAGTCGTGGGCGGTTCCCACGGATGAAGAACAGACGGCGTTGGAGATGTTATGCACGTTGGCAGCGGATACACGGCGTTTCCGGTACGCGGAGTAATCGAGATGCTTCTCTGTCTCCTCCACGATGGATGCCATCATCGACAGCGCTTCCACCGGATACTTGCCCATAGCAGTCTCGCCGGACAGCATCACCGCGTCGGTTCCGTCATATACGGCGTTGGCCACGTCGGTAACCTCGGCTCTCGTCGGGCGCGGATTGCGGATCATGGAATCCAGCATCTGAGTCGCGGTGATAACCGGTTTGCAGGCTACGTTGCATTTTTCAATAATCATCTTCTGGATATACGGTACTTCCTGAGCCGGGATCTCCACACCCATGTCGCCGCGGGCTACCATGATTCCGTCGCTGGCCTCGATGATCGCGTCCAGGTTCTCAATGCCCTCCGCGTTCTCAATCTTAGCGATTACAGCCATGTTGGAGCCATGCTCGGAAAGGATTTCCTTAATCTCAAGAATCGCCGCAGCGGTTCTTACAAATGACGCCGCAATAAAATCAAAGCCCTGCTCGATACCGAATAAGATATCGGCTTTATCCTTCTCTGTCAGCGCCGGAAGCTTAACCTTTACGTTCGGTACGTTCACGCCCTTCTTCTCGCCCAGCTCGCCGCCGTTTACAACGCTGCAGACAATGTTGTTTCCATTTACTTCCACAACATCCAGTTCGATCAGGCCGTCGTCGATCAGAATCTTGTTGCCTGCCTTCACATCCTCATGCAGACGCTCATAGGTGATGTGGCCCATCGTCTCGTCGCCGATGATGTCATCGGTTGTGAGCGTATACGTCTGGCCTTCCACCAGGGTAACCTTCTTTCCGTCCTTTAAAACGCCGGTACGGATCTCCGGTCCCTTTGTATCTAAAAGAGCGGCGATCGGTAAATCCAGCTCCTCTCTGACACTCTTTAACATATCGAGACGCGTTTTCTGCTCCTCGTAATCTCCATGGGAAAAATTAAATCTTGCAACATCCATGCCGTTCTCGGCAAGTGCCTTCATTAAATTGCGGTCATTCGTGTTCGGACCCATGGTGCAGATAATTTTAGTTCTCTTCATTGATTTCCTCCAAGCTGGTTATTTCGTGGTTTTCCGGGCTTCGTCTTCCTCCCGGGTAACGTGTTTATGTGTATATAAATGCTCGGAACAGTACTCATAACTGCCTTCGCATTTGGAACAATAGCGGAATTCCAAGTTCGGATCATCCTTCTCCGTCCTGCCGCAGACTGCGCATTTATGATGGGTGCTTCCCTGGGGCATGATCTTCGTCTGCCTCTGGAAATCCCGTTTGCGCTTGATCTCTTTCGGATTCACCCGGTTAAAGTTCCTCGTCATAAAGAAGAACAGGATGAAGTTTAACAGAGACAACACGATGGTGACACGAACACTCGTTCCCCCTTTGACAAAGCCGTACAGGAAGTAGATACCATTAAACAGAGCCAGCCATTTCGCCTTGATCGGAATAACGAAAAACAGCAGAAATTCCAGATCGGGAAATGTTGCAGCAAAGGCAAAAAACAGGGAAAAGTTTAAGAATTCGGTTGTCAGATACACCGGCGTGCCAAAGAACACATACAGAATCAGCGACGCCGCCACATGGCCGATAATTCCCATGAAGAAATACACATTAAACCGGAATGCCCCCCATACACGTTCCAGCGTATTTCCTACCATATAGTATAAATACATGGAAATCAGGCTTCCAAAGATACCGCCTCCCGGCGGGTAAATCATAAATGTCACGATTCTCCAGATCTGACCGTGCAGAATCGCCTGCGCGTCCAGCGATAAAAACCGCCAGTAAAATCCCGGGGCGAACATCTCCATTAAGAGTCCGACGCCGTACATCAGGATAATATAATACATCAGGTTCGGAATCGCATACCGTTTAAACTTGCGTTCCAGATTGTAAAAAAATTTCATTCTTCCATCCTTCTCACATACATTGATAACAGATCAGAACAGATCTTTTTTTGAAAAGATCCAGGCTACGATCAGCGTCAGCACCAGCGTAAATCCCAGGACAATCAAAAATCCGTAAGGGCTGTCTGCAAACGGCATTCCACTTGAATTCACGTTCATTCCGTAGAAGCTAGCCACCATGGTCGGTATGGACATGACGATGGTGATGGTCGCCAGAAACTTCATGACGATATTTAAGTTGTTGGAAATAACGGAGGCAAATGCATCCATGGTGCCGCTCAAAATTCCGCTGTAAATGTTGGCCATCTCGATGGCCTGCTTGTTCTCGATGATAACGTCCTCCAGAAGGTCCGTGTCCTCCGGATACTTCTTGATTTTCTCGTTTCTCATCAGCTTTTCCAGTACGACTTCGTTGGACCGTAAGGAGGTCGTGAAGTATACAAGGCTCTTCTCCAGCTCCAGGAGCTCGATGAGTTCCCGGTTCTTCGTGGACTTGTGAAGCTTTTCCTCGATAACGCCGCTCTTCTTGTCGATGATTCTCAGATACTGAAGGAAAAGCGATGCGTTTTTATAAAGCACCTGCAGAATGAACCTGGTCTTCATATACGTGTGGAAATCCCTCACACGGCCGTCCATAAACGCCCCCAGTACCGGTGTCTCTTCCAGGCAGACCGTGATGATGACCTCTTCCGTCGTGATGATGCCCATAGGGATCGTCACATACCAGTCCTTGTCGTTTCGTTCCTCGATACTCGGGATATCCACCAGGATTAAGGTGTAATTATCCTCGGTTTCAATACGGGAACGCTCTTCTTCATCCAGAGGCGCCCTTAAATCATCGGGATCAATCCCGTAAGTGTTGGCAATCTCCAGAATCTCCGTTGCCGTAGGGTTTGTAAGCGCGATCCAGGATCCTGGTGACAGCTCATCCTTCTGGTGAATCAGACCGTTCTCTGTTTTAAAAATGCGAATCATGAGATACTTCCCCCTTTACTTGGCATACTTAGACTTATACATTATAGAGTCCCATACCTTTTTTGTCAAACGAACTTTAAACAGATTTGGCGATCTTACACAAATTTTACTATTTTTTAACACTTTTTAACACGGCACGGCGATTGTATTATTTCTTATTTTATGGTAAACTGGGTGCGGTGAGCCCGACAACTTACTTATACACGAAGGAGGCAGGGGAGTATCCCCGCGCATATGACTACATATAACACGTTAGGAATCGATATCGGTTCTACCACCGTTAAGATTGCAATATTAGACGGTGATCATCACATATTGTTCGCTGATTACGAACGGCATTTTGCCAATATACAGGAAACGCTGGCGAGTCTCCTTAAAAAAGCCTGCGACTTGCTCGGTCCCATGGACTTACGGCCTGCCATTACCGGCTCCGGCGGACTCACGCTGTCGAAGCATCTGGAGATTCCATTTATTCAGGAAGTCGTTGCGGTAGCCGCTTCTCTTACTGATTATGCCCCACAGACCGATGTTGCAATCGAACTTGGCGGAGAAGATGCAAAAATCATCTATTTTACCGGAGGCATCGACCAGCGTATGAACGGTATCTGCGCAGGCGGCACCGGTTCTTTTATTGACCAGATGGCTGCGCTCTTACAGACAGACGCGGCCGGACTCAATGAATATGCGGCGGATTACAAAGCGATCTACCCGATCGCGGCCCGCTGCGGCGTTTTCGCTAAATCTGATATCCAGCCTCTCATCAACGAGGGCGCTACGAGAGAAGACTTAGCGGCATCCATCTTTCAGGCGGTGGTCAACCAGACCATCAGCGGCCTGGCCTGCGGGAAGCCAATCCGGGGCAATGTAGCATTTCTGGGAGGTCCGCTTCATTTCCTGCCGGAGCTCCGTAAGGCATTTATCCGCACGCTGCATCTGAGCGGAGACGCGATCATCGCCCCGGAGAACTCTCATTTATTTGCCGCCATCGGCGCGGCCTTAAACGCGGAGGAACGCGGCGCGCTCCTGTCCGTGGAAGATTTAATTACCCGCTTATCCTCCGGAATCCGTATGGAATTCGAGGTAAAGCGCATGGATCCGCTGTTTGCAGACCAGGCGGACTACGATGAATTCACAAGACGCCACGAGAATCACTGCGTGACAAAGGGCGATTTATCCTCTTATCACGGGAAATGCTTCCTGGGTATCGACGCCGGTTCCACCACCACCAAGGTGGCTTTAGTCGGTGAGGACGGTACGCTCCTGTACAGCTTTTACAGCAGCAATAACGGCAGCCCTCTGGCCACGGCGATCCGGGCCATGAGCGAGATCGACAGCCAGCTGCCCGGGGACAGTGAGATCGTCTACTCCTGCTCCACCGGATACGGCGAGGCGCTATTAAAAGCCGCATTTCTGCTGGACGAAGGGGAAGTGGAGACCATTTCCCACTACTACGCCGCGGCGTTTTTCGAGCCGGACGTGGACTGCATCCTGGACATCGGCGGCCAGGACATGAAGTGCATCCGCATCAAGAACGGCACCGTGGACAGCGTTCAGCTAAACGAGGCCTGTTCCTCCGGCTGCGGTTCTTTCATCGAGACATTTGCCAATTCCCTGAATTTCAGTGTGGAGGACTTTGCGAGGGAAGCGCTCTTTGCAAAAAATCCCACAGATCTCGGTACCCGCTGCACTGTGTTCATGAACTCCAATGTAAAGCAGGCGCAGAAGGAAGGGGCGACCGTGGCCGACATTTCCGCCGGTCTCGCCTACTCCGTCATCAAGAACGCCTTATTTAAGGTAATCAAGATTACCAGTGCCTCCGATTTGGGTGAACACGTCGTCGTACAGGGCGGTACGTTCTACAACGACGCGGTTTTAAGAAGCTTCGAGAAGATCGCAGAGTGTGACGCGGTACGCCCCGACATCGCCGGCATCATGGGGGCCTTCGGAGCCGCGCTGATCGCCAGAGAGCGGTATGACAGTACGAAGACCACCTCCATGTTAAGCATGGAGAAGATTCTGAGCCTTCACTACGAGACCTCCATGACGCGCTGCAAGGGCTGTACCAACAGCTGCGTTCTGACGATCAACCGTTTCGACGGCGGCCGGCAGTTCATCACCGGCAACCGCTGTGAGAGAGGGCTGGGTAAGGAACGGGCCAAGAGGGAGATCCCCAACTTATTTGATTACAAATACCACCGCATGTTCGATTACGAGCCGCTGAGCGCTGATTTAGCCACAAGAGGCGTGCTCGGTATCCCGCGGGTGCTGAACATGTATGAGAACTATCCCTTCTGGGCTGTCTTTTTAAAGGAGCTGAAGTTCCGCACGGTACTCTCCCCGCAGTCCACCAGGAAGATATACGAGCTGGGAATCGAATCCATCCCCAGCGAATCGGAATGCTATCCGGCCAAGATCACTCACGGCCACATCGAGTGGCTGATCAAGCAGGGCATTAAGACTATCTTCTATCCCTGTATTCCGTACGAGCGCAACGAGACTCCTGACGCCGGCAACCATTTTAACTGCCCTATCGTCACCTCTTACGCTGAAAACATCAAAAACAACGTGGAAGAGCTGGGTACGGAAAACGTCCGTTTTCTCAATCCTTTTATGGCGTTTACCAACGAAGAGGTGCTGACAAAGCGGCTGACCGAGGTCTTTTTTGAGGATTTCCAGATACCCGCTGAGGAAGTGAAAGCGGCCGCCCACAAAGCGTGGGAGGAGCTTCTGGCCTCCCGTCTGGATATGGAGAAAAAGGGCGAGGAGACACTGAAGTGGATGGAAGAAAACGACCGCCACGGCATCGTCCTTGCAGGCCGTCCTTACCATGTGGATCCGGAGATCAACCACGGAATTCCGGAATTGATCACCTCCTACGGCTTCGCGGTCCTGACAGAGGATTCCATCTCCCATTTGGGAGAGATCGAACGGCCTCTTGTCGTCACGGACCAGTGGATGTACCACACCCGCCTCTACCGTGCCGCAAGCTACGTAAAATCACAGAACAACCTGGATTTAATCCAGTTAAACTCCTTTGGCTGCGGCCTCGACGCTGTCACCACGGACCAGGTAAATGATATCTTAACCGGCTCTGGAAAGATTTATACGGTGCTCAAGATCGACGAGGTCAACAATTTAGGCGCAGCCAGAATCCGCGTCCGCTCTCTCATAGCCGCGCTCCGCGTGCGCGATAAGAAGCACTATGAGCGGAAAGTGATTTCCAGCGCCTACCACCGCATAACATTTACGAAGGACATGAAGAAGGATTATACCATCCTCTGCCCGCAGATGTCGCCGATCCATTTCGACTTAATCGAACCGGCGATCCGCTCCTTCGGCTACAAGGTGGAGGTCCTGCAGAATGACAACCGCTCCGCCATCGACACAGGCTTAAAGTACGTCAACAACGACGCCTGCTACCCCTCTTTAATCGTGGTAGGCCAGATCATGGACGCCCTGCTGTCCGGCAAATACGATTTAGACCACACAGCCATTTTCATGAGCCAGACCGGAGGCGGCTGCCGTGCGTCCAACTATATCGGCTTTATCCGCCGTGCCTTAGAGCGCGCCGGCATGGGCCAGATTCCGGTCATCTCCGTCAACGCCAACGGCATGGAGACGAACCCCGGATTTGCCATCACGCTGCCGCTGCTTACCAAGGCCATGCAGGCTGTCGTCTACGGCGACATTTTCATGAGGGTCCTCTACGCCACAAGGCCATACGAGACGGAGCCCGGCTCCGCCAATGCGCTTCACCAGAAATGGAAAGAGCGGTGCATCAAGTCCCTGTCGAAGCGGATCCCGAATATGATGGAGTTTTCCCGCAATATTTCGGGAATCATCCGGGATTTCGATGAGCTTCCCAGAATTCCGGGACTCCAGAAGCCAAAGGTCGGAATCGTCGGAGAAATCCTCGTCAAGTTCTCGCCCCTGGCCAACAACCACATCGTGGAACTGCTGGAATCCGAGGGCGCCGAGGCCGTGATGCCGGATCTGATGGATTTCCTCTTATATTGCTTCTATAACAGCAACTTTAAGGCCGCCAACTTAGGAGGCAAAAAATCGAGCGCTAATCTCTGCAACATGGGAATCTCACTCCTTGAGTATTTCCGCAGGGTAGCCCGCAGGGAACTGGTAAAGAGCAAACACTTTACCGCACCGGCCCGCATCGCTAATTTGGCAGACATGGCCAAGGACTTCGTCTCCATCGGCAACCAGACCGGCGAGGGCTGGTTCCTGACCGGTGAGATGCTGGAGCTCATCCACAGCGGCGTCGGCAACATCGTCTGCACGCAGCCGTTCGGCTGCCTTCCGAACCACATCGTGGGCAAGGGCGTCATCAAGGAGCTTCGGAGGGCATATCCGAATTCCAACATCATCGCCGTGGACTACGATCCGGGCGCAAGCGAGGTAAACCAGTTAAACCGAATTAAACTGATGCTGTCTACCGCGCAGAAGAATATGCGTGTGCAGGATACAAAATAAAAAGAAGGCCGCCGCAGGGTTTTTAAGCCCTGCAGCGGCCTTCTTTTCGATACTGCGCATCTTATTCTTTATTGCCTGGTAATCAGATCCGCTGCTTTCGCGGCGAACTCCTCAAACATGCGGTCCCCCTTATCCTTGGCCGCGGCCGTGGGATCGCCGTATGTACCGGACACGCTCAAGTCGCCGATGGAGGTATTGTCCATTCCGTAAAGGGGCGGCCGGTCCGGATACTCAGCCCGGGCTAAGTCCATGTGAACCAGCTCCTCCCTGGCAGACAGCATGAGTGATGTCTCAAACTCGCAGGCGTGGAACATGCCTCCCCAGGTAGGACTCTCCATATATTTGTCGTAAATGGGCTGAAGGCCCGGGTAAAACATTCCCAGAACCTTCACAGAGGTGGTGTCCTGGATATCACGGATCGCATACTTCATGGAGGCGCCGTTGGCCTCGTGGCCGTTTAAAAAGACGAGCTTCGTCACGCCGTACCGCTCCACGGATTTTACGATGTCCTTTAATATAAGCTGCAAATGGTCCTGAGGGAGGGATATGGTGCCGATCCGGTCGCGCCATACCCAGGAATAGCCGAAATTGAGTGTTGGAAATACCAGCGCCCCCGTACGGTCGGATATGAGCCGCGCCAGATGTTCCGCCAGGAAGACGTCGGTTCCCAGAGGGAGGTGATAGCCGTGCTGTTCCGTGGAGCCTATGGGTACGATGGCGGTGGAACACACCTCCAGCCGTTCTTTCACCATGGGCCAGGTCATATTCTGGACGATAAATGCCATCGCTTTATGCCTCCCTTTCCATTGCCTGTACGTACAGCCGGGCTTTCTGCCGGATCAGCTCCAGATTCCCGTCTGTGGACTTACGCGGCACCAGATTGCTGCCGGCGGCCGCGCCGGCAAAACCTGCCTTCAGAAACTGGGACACATTAGTCTCATTCACGCCTCCCACAGCCACAAATTCCGCCTGCGGAAAAGGCCCCTTCAGACTTTTAATATAAGACATTCCAAAGGCATCGGCCGGGAACAGCTTGAGACGCCTGACGCCTCTGTTAAGCGCCTTCTGAACTTCTCCCGGTGTCAGTACGCCAGGCAGAACCTCCATGCCCTTTGACAGGCCGTAAGCCACCAGTTCGTCGTCGTAGCCCGGAGTTAAGAAGAAAGGAATCTTCATGGCGGCCAGCCGGTCCACCTCTTCCTTCTTCGTAACCGTGCCGGCTCCCAAACAGATTTCATCCGGCGAAAACCTCTTCTGAATGTTCTCAATACAGCCGAATCCTTTTTCCGCGTCACTTAAGGACACTTCAATGCCGGTTATTCCTTCGCTCACCAGCGTCTCTGCGATGGGGACAGCGTAAAGTGGCTCCACATCCCGGATAATTGCCATGAGTCTGATCGATTCAATCATGTGCGCCCTCCTTAAAATACGGCTAGCCACCGCTTGGGATTCTCGATAAAGATCGTGTCGATATCCTGTTTACTGATACCCTCGTCCAGAAGACGGGCGATAAATTTCGTCTTGATAAAGCGGAATCCTGGACCTCCGCCGTAAGCCTCTAAATAGGAGGCGCGTCCCATATCCCCGGATATAAGCAGCTGCCTGCCGTAACCATGCCCGATCAGGGAACGGATGAGGGCTACTCTCGTAGAATCGGGATGGTATTTTACCTTGCCTGGCCCGTCAAACTGAATATAGATTCCCCGGTCGGCCAGCTTAAGCAGATAGTACTCGTCCGGATTGCGGTCCAGATGGCCCAGGGCCACCGTGGTTAAATCCACGCCTTCATTTTCCAGGATATCAAGCACTTCCATGCCCATGGTGCCGGCCTCCGTATGCCCCCAGATCGGCGCTTTGCAGACTTTCTGTGCGGTGGCCGCCGCGATTGTCGTCTTCTTCTCCAGAGGATGGATCATATTGTAATACGTGCCGATTTTGATGAATCCGGCTCTCGCATCCGATCCGTCGCCGCCTTCCATCACATCCTTTGCCAGCATACCCGCGATCTCTTCCATGGACTTTTCCGCCACCCAGGACGGATAGTAGATGTGCTTATTAAAGCCGGTGGTAGCGATGATATGAACCCCTGTCTCCTGAGCCATCCGTTTCAGAATGTTCAAATCCCTGCCATAGTCCAGCGTAGAGGCTTCCACCAGGGTACATCCCCCTACCTCCTTAAAATTCAGGAGCTCCTGCACACTGTTTTCATAGCTGCTCAGTTCTAAATCCCTGTCCTTCTGGCATGGCGGCGGAACCGCGTGGAGATGTTCATGGGGATACGTAAATCCCATCTTCTCTCCCTTGATGTCACCCAAAACTGTCCTTGCGAATCTTTCCATTTTATGTCCTTCTTTCTAATTAAAATTGCAGCAGTCAACCGGCTTACAGCGGGATACCGAACACCATGCCCACAAGGCGCATCAGCACCGATACGATAATGGCATCCGTCGAAGCAAACCATAAGCCTTCCACTCCGTAAGCGCCCACATTGACGAAGGGATATGCAACCGCCACAATCAGGGTGAAGAATACACCGAGGAAGAGGCCTGCTGCCACAGCGCCCTTTTTGCCGCCCAGTTTATCGCCGAACACGCCTGCCGCGCCGCCCATGAAGAAGAGGCCAATCACGCCCGGAAGCACGACAACGTTCATTCTGGTAGTAATCATGGTGCTGATGATACCGCCCACCATCGCCGCCAGGAAACCAACAGTGGTTGCCATCGGTCCGACGCTGTAGAAGATCGGGATATCCAGGGCCGGTCTGGCGCCTGGAACCAGCTTCTCACTGATGCCCTTAAACGCGGGAATAATTTCCCCCAGGAACATACGGACTCCCTGTAAGAGGACGAGTACGCCTGCCACAAAGGTGAGAGCCTGAATCAGGGTATAGATGATGTAGTTCTGTCCGCCGGACAGCGCCGTCACCGTCTCACGGCCTGCGATCAGTGCGGTCAGGATATATACCACAATCATGACGATGGCCATGAGGATAGACATATCCTTCAGGAAGCCCAATTTGTCGGATACGTGAACCTGTTCCCAGGTGTCCTGTTCCGGATCACGGTCCTTTTTGCCGAACAGGCCGCCTACAAATCCGCTCAGACAGACCAGGGAGCTTCCCCAGAAACCAAATGCCACCTCATCCGTTTTTAATATTTTTCTCACAAACGGCTGGGCGATAGCCGGGAATACGATCATGGATATTCCCTGGATTACAGAGCCGATTGCCACCGCTTCCCAGCCCCTGATTCCCATCTGATCCAGGACGATCGCCATGGTACCAGCGAATGAGAACATCATATGTCCGGTCAGGAAAATATACTTAAACGGCGTGATGCGCGCCAGAAGCAGATTGATCAGGAATGAGAACAGCATGATGAGAGGCGTCTCAAATCCCAATACGACCTGCACCGCAGCCACCAGAGAGTTATCCTCCGGCACGATCCCCGCCATGCCGAACGCGCTGTTAAACATAGAACTGAACGGAATCAAAGCCCCCACAATGACATTGGATCCGGCGCTCAGTATTAAAAATCCCAGAATCGTCTTAAAGGTTCCTGAAATAACGTCCGACACACTGTTTTTCATAGCGATCAGACCAATCATAGCTACAAGGCCTAACACAACCGTAGGCTGGCTTAAGAAATCAACTAAAAATTTTATCATACCGTTCTTCTCCTTTTGTCTTCTCCTCAGTTATTTCATATAAGGAAGAATCATTTCTTCGATCCCCTTTTTGTCGAGTAAATTGGTAACCGACAGAACCGGCACATCGGCCACGATCTGTTTGGCGATCTCCGAGGAAGCCGCAATCAGATCACAGGGCTTTCCTTTGTAGGAACCCAGATCCACCGCTTCCCCTTCCACTGCTACGTGATGCTTCTTACCGATATCCTTAATCGTCATCAGAAGCATAAGACTGGTACCAAATCCCATTCCACACACTGTTATCACTCTCATAAATTCTCCTTCTATATTAATTTTGCCAGTTCCCCGTAAGAGGTGATTGTCAATAGCCGTTCTCTGACGTTATCGTCCTCCAGAAATCTCCCCAGTTCCTGAAGCAATGCCAGATGGCTGTCGTTTTCCACACCGCCCAGAGCAAACACGAGTCTCACCGGATCATTAAAGGGGTGATGAAACGACACAGGTTCTTTGAGCCTGATGAAGCTGATGCAGGGCTCAGACACATCTCCCGATGGTCTTGCGTGAGGCATTGCGATTCCCGGCGCCATGACCATATAGGGACCCAGGTCATGGAATGCCTCCTCCATTTTTTCAATATAAGTTTCCTTCACTTTCCCACTGTTCACTAACAGCTGACCACTAAAATGAATTACCTCCTCCGGTGTTGTAAGTCCTTCCACATCCAGCCGGACTACGTCCTTTGTCAATATGTCTGTCAGCATAGGTACCCTCCATCAAATTCCCTTAAATATGTAATAAATTCTTCATAGCATTTACTGCCTGCCAGTTTATTGATCCACTCTTCATCCGATACCAGCAGAAACAATCGTTCCAGCACTTCCTTGATTTTCTCATCTCCTCTTTTAAAGCAGCCCAGGATCACCAGCCTTACGTTGGCCTTTCCCCATGGAACGGGATTTTTCATCAGTACGAAGACGAAAAAGCTCTCTCCGTCAATCAGACAGTGAGGCAGTGCCGCAAAGGGCGATATCTCCGTGGACACCAGATTCTCCCGCTTCATGACGGCAATCTTCTGTTCCTCTAAAAGCCGTCCCTGCTCGATCAGCAGATCGCAGATTCTGGTGAGCACGCCTTTTTTTCTCATGGGCTTGTCCCACAGATAAAAACCGTCCCGCCTGCACAGGGTCTCTAAGCTTTCCCGCCTTTTTAACCGCATCAGGGCGAAATTGATTCTCATCTGGTCCTTTTCATTCAGAAACGGGCTGACTGTGACCACTTCCTTTTCCAGGCTGCTCTCCTGGCCGCAGGGAAGCATCGTGATATAAAAGTCCGCCTCCTCCGGAAGTGCATCTCCTTCTCTGTAATTCCCCATATCCATTACTTCCAGCCCGGTATAGGTCTGCTCCAGCCGGCTCTTTAAGAGGCGCGCAGCACCAGGCATGGTCTCACTGATTAAAACAGTCTTAAACTTACGGATCTTATTCTCCTGTTCCAGGGAAGATGCAAAGTACATGGTGAGGAATCCCAGTTCCCCGACGGAGAGATTCTGTTTTGTGTACTCCGTAATGCATTCCGCCAGCTCGATGGCGTAATAGTAGGCCGTCGGATAGATCTTCTGCAGTTCCTCATAAAACGGATTCTCCGTCTCCATATGTACCAGATATTTGCCGTAACTGGAGGCCACATGGAGGATCAGGCCGTTGACCAGCACTTCATCGCCGTTCAAATCCACACCGTAGTTATCCTGGATTTTTTTCAGCCCCTTCATGACCAGACCGTGGAAAAACATGAGATTGTGCTCGTCGATCTGGTTGATCCGGCTGTTTCCGCCAAACGTCTGCATCCAGATCAGAGTCAAATACATGCACTCCCCTTCCAGCCTGTTATTGGGAAAATACTTCTTTAACAGACACCTGGTCGTCTTCATCTGCGCTTTGAACGGCTCTTTTCCGTCCAGATGAGCCAGATAGCCGAAGTAAATCTCCTTTCCGAGAGAGATTCTCTTGATCGTAATAGCCAGGTATTTGAAAAACTGCTGCTCTTCTTTTTCCTTTGCACAGAGCCCGTATTTTTTGAAGCATCTGTCCATCCACCTGCGAATATCCCTCTCCTGCACCTCCCGGATATCGAGGGCGTTCCAGATTTCCTCTTCCTCTGTCTTTTCCAGCAGATGGTACATACAGTCCCGGATGCTGATCTCATTCCCGCTGATGTAGAGTCCCGTATAGGCTTTGCTGAACAGCTCCAGTCCGAAATTCTCCAGATAGGAGTTGGACAGCGTCGTAATTCTGGACATGCTGGAACGGCTGTAATTGAACAGCTCTTCCAGCTCATCCATTTTACATCCGTCACAGATCAGGATCCGTCTCACCACTTCCCGTATCAGCTCATCCCCCTGACTGCCCGTGTGGCCTCCCATGTCCTTAAAAAATGCCTGGCAGCGCACCTGATCTGTGATTTTTATTTGATACCCCCTTCCCTTATAAGAACGGATTTCAAATCCGTTCTCCCTTCCCAGCGCTTCTGCTTCCTTGACATAGCGAAGAATCATCCTGCTGCTGACTCCCAGATGTGCCCCCAGCTGTCCGGAGGTGACATAACTATCCAGAGTGTCAGCCAGGTATTGGACAACCTGAAATGTTTTTGTATACATAATGTTTTCCTCTCTGTTGCAGCCCTGCCTGTCTCCTGTAACTTCATTATAATAATCTGACAATAAGATGTCGATTTCAACAAATGACGGTTAGTAAGTGACATTATCATTATAATGCTATCATAGCATGACAGGCTTGGGATTATATGGTTATTATGGTACATGTCCAGTATCTTTTTACTAAAAAATTTTAATTTTAAACCATGGAGCAGCTCCAATGTCAAGCATCATTACTCTTAATTTCTCCTTATTTTCTTACGCATTCTTACGCCTTTTTTACTCCACTTGACCTTGGAGCCGCTCCATGGTTTAAAGTCGTGTTATCAGCAGGAGAGCTGCTGAAAGGATACGATTTTCTTTTGAAAGGGGAAATTAATTTATGAAGAAACAGATGAAAAAATGGATTCTTCCATGTGCTGCCGCGCTATTTACCATAGGCGCATCTATGACAGCATTTGCAGCACAGGGCTGGACTATGGAAGGCGACAACTGGGTCTATATCGACTCCAGCGGAAGCAGAGTGACCGATGCCTGGAAGAAATCAGGCGACAACTGGTTCTATCTCGATTCATCAGGAGATATGGCCAGGAGCAGCGTCATTGAATATGACGATGACTACTATTATGTAAACTCCGTAGGTGCCATGGTATCCAACGAATGGCGGGAAATTCCTTCCGATTACGAGGAAGAGGACTCACCGGAGACATACTGGTACTACTTCCAGAACAACGGAAAAGCCTACAAGGCCTCCAGCTCCGGAAAGACCTCCTTTAAATCGATCCGCAAAGCCAACGGAGAATGGAAAAAATATGCGTTTGACTCAGAAGGAAGAATGCTCTTCGGATGGGTTGGCGAGGATTCCGAACGAATCACCGGCGATGACGCATGGAGAGAGGGCGTGTACTACTGCGGCAACTCCGATGACGGCGCTTCTGTATTAAACGCATGGAGCCTTCAGGAGGTCGATGATCCGGATACGGAAGAGGATAACTTCGACGGAACCTACTGGTTCTACTTCGGTAGCAACGGTAAAAAAGTAAAAGATACCACCAAGACCATCAACGGTTTAAAATACCGCTTCAATGAAAACGGCGCAGCAGAATCCGAGTGGTATGCCAAGGCTTCCACCACAACTGCAAGCGGAAGCAACTTATACTACAACCTTCCGGAACAGTGCTGGCTGGCCAAGGGCTGGTTCAAGACCATTCCAGGCGCAGAGGTAGATCCTGAAGCTTACGATGACGGAACAGAATACTGGTTCTACGCTCAGAACAACGGCGAACTCGTCAAGAGCCAGATCAAGACAATCAACAACTACCGCTACGCATTCAACGAAAAGGGCGAAATGCTTCACGGACTCTATATGCTGACCTTCGATGATGACAAGAAGATCGATTCCTACGAAGAGATCGAGGCAGAAAGCGATCTTCCGGATTCCGCTGACGAGCGCGACGTATACTACTTCGGAGATTCTCCTAAGGAAGGCGTCATGGCTACCGGCAAGACCACCATCGATATCGACGGCGAGAAATACACCTACAACTTCCGCAAGTCCGGCAGCGATAAGGGCGCCGGCTACAACGGAATCTATGACGATTCCATCTACATCAAGGGCCGCCTGCTGAAGGCTGACCGCGATGCAAAATACGAGGTTGTATCTTACAATGGCGAAGACTACTTAATCGGCACCTCAGGAAAACTCGCTAAGGGCAAGAAGAACTTAAAGAACGGCGACGACAAATACTTCAGCACGAATAAGCAGGGTATTGTCACCTACGAAGGTTACGAAAAAGAGTAATGAAATTCCGCCATCACAAGCACTCTTTTCTAAAAATAAAAGTGAGGTCTGTCAATCCGGCAGGCCTCATTTTCATTCTGTTATTTTTCCAGAATCTGGTTGCTTCCCCACCACTTTTGTAGTATAATAGTCAGAACGTGTGTTCTATCCCACGTATCATTCATACCAATGACAGAATGGAGGTCATCTCATGATTCACGGAATCTTTTCCCTCTACGCGGAACGCTGGCCGTTCTTCCAGGAGCTGATTCTTCAGCATATAAAGATCGCATCGACAGCGATTCTCATTTCCGGCTCCATCGGTCTCTTTCTCGGTATTTTAATCAGCGAGCACAGGCGGTTCGCCACATGGATCATCGGGGTCATCAACGTGGCCTATACGATTCCATCGATTTCCATGCTGGGCTTTTTAATCCCGTTTACCGGCATCGGCAATAAGACTGCGACCATCGCGCTCACCATCTATGGGCTTCTGCCTATGGTCCGCAACACCTATACCGGCATCACCACCATTGAGGCATCCACTATCGAGGTGGCTAAGGGCATGGGAAGTACGCCCTGGCAGATTCTTTATAAGGTCAAGCTGCCTCTGGCGCTCCCGGTCATCGTGGCGGGACTCCGCAGTATGGTGGTCATGACGATCTCACTCAGCGGTATCGCCTCCTATATCGGAGCCGGCGGCCTGGGAGTAGCCATCTACCGGGGCATCACGACGAACAACGCCGCCATGACGTATGCGGGCAGCATCCTGATCGCCCTCGTGGCTCTCGCATCCGATCAGCTGGTGGCTTATATTGAACGTCATATTCGTAAGAAATGGCATCTGTCTCCGTAAGGGGACAGACCGCTGTAAGGAGGATTATCATGAGCGTTATCGAATTAAAGGATATTACCATGTCCTATGGACCAAACCGGATCCTGGAACATTTTAATTTAAGTGTGGAACAGGGCACATTTTTAACCATGATCGGCAGTTCCGGCTGCGGCAAGACCACAGCCCTGAAGCTGATGAACGGGCTGCTCACACCGGAGCAGGGAACCGTCTGTATCAACGGCACGGACATTTCCCATACAGATATCAATGAGCTGCGGCGGGGCATCGGCTATGTCATTCAGGAGATCGGCCTCTTCCCGCATATGACCATCGAGAAAAATATCTGCTACGTGCCGAATCTCTATAAGTCCCCAGACAAAGCGGCCATCGCGGCCCGCGCCCGTCAGCTGGCGAAGACCGTCGGTCTGGATGCAGAGATGCTGAAGCGCTATCCCAGCGAATTATCCGGAGGCCAGCGCCAGAGAGTCGGAATCGCCAGAGCACTGATGAACTCTCCAAAGATCATCCTGATGGACGAGCCCTTCGGCGCAGTCGACGAGATCACCCGCAAGCGGCTTCAGGAGGAGATCCTTCGGATTCATGGGGAACTGGGCGGAACCATCGTCTTTGTCACCCACGATATCAAGGAAGCCTTAAAGCTTGGCAGCCGCGTCCTCGTCATGGATCAGGGACATATCATTCAGGACGGTACGCCAGCCCAGCTCCTGGAACATCCTGCAACGGATTTTGTCCGCCGGCTGGTGGCCGGTTAAGGCGGAACCCATTGCTTTTATATAGAAAACTCCGCATCACACGGGGCCGTAAGTCACCCCTTGCTCGCGGGAATACAAATTGATCACAGGAGGAAACAGATATGAAAAAATGGAAAAAACTGGCTACAGCCGCTGTCATCGGAACCGCAGCCATCGCTGCGCTGTCTCTTAGCGGATGCGCAAAAAAAGAACAGGGCACCATAAAGATCGCGTCCAAGCCCATGACAGAGCAGTACGTACTGACCGAGATCATCGGCCAGTTAATCGAGCACGATCTTGGTGTAAAAGTAGAGATTACCAAAGGGGTCGGCGGCGGTACCACGAACATCCAGCCGGCACTGCTTAAGGGGGATTTCGACTTATATCCGGAATACACCGGAACCGGCTGGCTCACCGTTTTAAAGAAGGAACAGGAGAACGATCCCGATATCCTCTATGAGAATCTTCAGAAGGGCTACGAAGAGATGGGACTCCACTGGACCGGCCTCTACGGCTTCCAGAATTCCTATACCCTGGCAGTGAGAAAAGAAGCTGCCGACCAGTATTCCCTCAAGACCTTCACAGACCTGGCCGCCGTGTCAGACCAGCTGGTATTCGGAGGGAATCCCGACTACATGGAGCGTGAGGATGGCTTCAATTACTTAGCGTCTGCCTACAACATGAACTTCAAGGATGTCAAGGACATCGATATCGCCTTAAAGTACACTGCCATGGCCGATAAGCAGATCGATGTCACCAATGCATACACCACTGACGCCCAGCTGAGCGTGGCCGATGTATCCCTGCTGGAAGATGACCAGCACATTTTTGCCACCTATTACGGCGCCACCGTAGTCCGCCAGGATACCTTAAAGAAATATCCCAAGTTAAGTGAAACTCTGGAAAAACTGACAGGCCAGATCTCCGACGATGAGATGCGCGCCATGAACTACGCTGTGGAAGTGGATCAGAAGGATGAAAAAGATGTCGCAAAAGACTTTTTGACTGAGAAGGGGCTTTTAAAGTAAATTGAGCAGCATTGTGTAAGTTTCTGTGAATAATACTTTCATCATATACGAAACCGGACGGCCCCCGGGACCTTATCAGGTAATACACTTAAGGGGCCGTCCGGTTTCACATATGCAGTCCCTGCATAATTATAAATGCTGAATTCACAGGAATAAATAAGCGTACTTTTTCATCTGATACAAAAGGATATCTTCTGCTCTGTTTTTTATTTCTATTGGATAGTATGGCTCTGACATAATCAATCTGTGTACCTCCTGCTTTGTGAATCGAAAGGTGATCTGCCTCCCATACAGTTTTTCCACAATATCTAACTGCTCATCAAAACTGCTGCAAAACATTTTGGATTTTACTTCATTCATCAGCGGATATACCTCCTGATTCAAAGGATAATCCATGGAGGTATCTGACAGCAGCGAGGCGCCATGATCAAAAAAAGGACAGTAGTGAAATTGGTTGTATGAATCTATAAGAACAGCTATATTGTGGGTATGCCTGTCTTCATTCAGAAAAAGGGCGTCAATTGTAATAAGCCTGCTTACATACTTTCCAAAATCCGTCAATCCGGTTATTCGGATAATCTGATCTACCATAAATTTAATTCTTTCTTCATAGGAAGTAATTTTATACATACTTGTCATCAAACTCTCTCCAAAAAAGTTTTTAAACAAGCGTTCCAATGTAATCAACTGCCAGCCATCCGATAAAAAATTCGTACTCTTACACCCATGAAACATATTCTTTTTATATCTTATCTGCTCTGTATCATAAAGACAGACATCATTCTTTTTCAGATCAGACAGAACCAGAAGATGGGAGACCATATATTCCGCCAAACCTTCATAGCCTGTATAATCAGCTTTATACCATGCATTCCCATTATACCATTTTAACTGATTTCCTTTAGAAGACTGCCTGTCATCCGTCTTTCTGTCCTGCTCAAATAATTCTGTCATATGAGATCACCTCTCAATTCTGATCCAGAAATCATCCTCCGCCATTTTGCCCTCTGTCTTTTCAATGATCAGCATCGGCTCATAGAACGGTATTCCCAGATCATCTAAAATTAATTTCATCTTATCTCTGTCTTTCGGGAAACATCGCGATTCGATAAATTCCTCATAATCCTGGTAGTTCGGCTCCGAATTCCTGCCGAAGGCCCTTTTCAAATAGCTGTCAGTAAAATTATAAAGCTTGATTCTCCTGTTTTTCTCGTCTACATCTATAACCGAGCATATCTCATCATGATACATATACCAAAGTCTTAAAGGAAAACATCTCTCAGGGATTGTATAGTATTCCATTAAAGCGGGATTTTCTTCCAATATCTTTAACAGAGTGACAACAGGCCCTGTAATTGGTTTCTTTTTTCGTTCCCAGTATTCTACTGTTTTTTTTGAAACATTCATAAAGTCTGCCAGTCTCTGCTGAGTTAAACTCAACCGTTTTCTAATTTTGATAATATCCTCTGCTGATGCCTGGCTTCTGATGGCAAACGTTTTATTCTCCACTTCATCACCTCCTCTTACAATAATTATATCCTAAATTTTAGGATATAACAACTCTGTTTTACCCTAAAATTTAGGATATTTTGTTTTTATACCACTCCACGATCCCCCTGCTGCTTTCTAAAACAACTGATTTTCTTATTATACCGGCGCCGTTCTCATGTTATACTCTTCTTATCATAAAAGAGGGACCAGAACATTGAGAATATTTCATGTTCCGGTCCCTCTATTATTTTACTCTTTTCCCTGCTCACGCATCCCCCGATACACTTTTTCCGCAGTGATCGGAAGCTCCCGAATCTGCACTCCGACCGCATTCGCCACAGCGCCCGCGATGGCAGGTGACGGAGTGTTGATCACGATCTCGCCGATGGACTTTGCGCCAAACGGGCCGGTCGGCTCGTAGCTGCTCTCAAATTCCACCCGGATGTTTCCCACATCGATCCTGGTTGGAAGCTTATATTGAAGGAAGGAATTTTCAATCAGGTGACCCTTCTTCGTGTAGGTGATATCCTCATACAGCGCCATACCGATGCCCTGAGCGATTCCGCCCTCGGTCTGAACTCTCGCCAGATTCGGATTGATGACGGTTCCGCAGTCAACAACGGCCGCGTAATCGATCAGTTCCACCTCGCCGGTCTCCGTATCCACTTCCACCTCGGCCATTCCCACCATAAATGGAGGCGGTGATACCGGGGAAGTATGGGTGTATCCGGCTGACAGCATCTTCTCGTTGCAGCACATGATGCGGTTGCCGATATCCTTTAAGGAGATCTCTAATTCCCCTTCCGGCTGATAGACCCGTTTGCCGTCAAATTCCAGCTGCGCTGCATCGCATCCTAAATAATCCGCTCCCTTTTCCACGATTTTCTGCCTCAGTTCCTCACAGGCCCGGACAACCGCCATTCCCGTCAGATACGTGGTGCTGGAGGCATAGGAACCGGAATCGTAAGGAGAGACATCCGTATCGCTGCTGTGAACCACAATCTGGTCCATATCGCACTCCAGACAGTCTGCGGCCATCTGCGCCAGAATCGTATCGCAGCCGGTGCCCATGTCGGAGGCGCCGATCAGCAGAGTGTAGAAACCATCGTCATTGACACGGATCTCCACAGAGCCCACATCCACATTGGAAATGGATGAGCCCTGCATAGCCATGGCGACTCCGACTCCGCGGACCTTTCCATTGCCCAGATCCACGCGGGGGGCTTTCTGATCCCAGCCGATCATCTCCTTCGCTCTCGCCATACAGCGGTCCAGAGCGCAGCTGTTTAACTTTTCACCGTAGTAGGCAGGCATCACATCGCCTTCTCTTACCATGTTCTTTTCCCGGAGCGCCACCGGGTCCATGTGGAGTGCAGCCGCCAGTTCATTGACTGCGGATTCCACTGCAAAAATCCCCTGGGTTGCTCCATAGCCCCGGTAAGCGCCGGAAGACATGACATTCGTATAGACTACATCGTAACGGAAACGGAACGCTTCCGGCGTCCGGTAAAGCGGAATCGATTTGTGGCCGGAAAGGCCTACCGTTGTCGGGCCGTGTTCTCCATACGCTCCCGTATTGGAGAGCGAATAGACATCAATGGCCTTAATCGTTCCCTCAGCATCCGCTCCCAGCCGCACACGGATCTCCATCTCATGGCGCGGAGATGAGGCAATCTGAGACTCATAGCGGGTGTAGACCATCTTGGCCGCCCTTCCCGTCTTCATGGTCACGATAGCCGGATAGACTTCCGCGACTACCGTCTGTTTTGCACCGAAACCGCCGCCGATTCTCGGTTTAATCACACGTACCTTCGACTTGGGCACATCGAGCGCATGGGCGAGAATTCTTCTCACGTGAAATGGAATCTGCGTGGAAGCCACCACGTTCAGCCTGCCGTAAGTATCCAGATACGTATAAGCCCGGAAGGTCTCCATCATGGCCTGCTGGTTCGCCTTCGTGTGATAGACGCGGTCAATCACATACTCGCACTGTTCCAGCGCAGCATCCACGTCACCATTTTCCTCACCGCCGCAAGCGCAGAGATTACGCCGGTTGTCCGCGCCTACAGGGCAGAGGCTCTTCCAGTTCTTTTCCGGATGAACCAGAATGGAGTTATCTTTCGCTTTCCGAAAATCGAGAATTGGCTCCAGCACCTCATATTCTACCTTGATCAGACGAAGGGCGTGATCAACCGCCTCCTCCGTCTCGCCCGCCACAATCGCAGCCGCATCGCCCACAAAACGCATTCTCTTATCCAGAATCAGCCTGTCATAGGGGCTTGGCTCCGGGTACGTCTGGCCAGCCATGGTAAAACGCTTATCCGGCACATCCTCATAAGTCAGTACACAGGCAATCCCGTCCACTTCGGAGGCGGCCTTCACATCGATTGCCTTAATCAGGGCATGAGCGTGAGGACTGCGGAGCACCTTTACAATCAGGCTGTCCTTCGGCGCCAAATCATCCGTATAGACAGGCTTTCCCGTTACCAGCGCCCTGGCATCCACCTTTACTACAGGGGAATTTACCGCATGCATTTCCATTTTCATCTCGCCTCTCCTCCCCTCGCCAGATACTTTCTTATGGCCCTCATCTGGCCCATATAGCCGCTGCACCGGCATAGATTGCCGGCCAGGTACTCCCTGACTGCATCTTCTTCCGGCTGATTCAGTTCCTTTTCCATTGCAAGCACGTTCATGATCAGGCCGGGGCTGCAGAATCCGCACTGTTCGGCTCCCTCTCCTGCCAGATACATTCCAAACTCTTCCGCTTCCTTCTGAACGCCTTCCAGAGTCACCACGTCCTTGTCATCAACACGGGCCGCCAGCATAGAACAGGAGAGAACCGACTTCCCATCGACCAGAACGGTGCACAGGCCGCAGTTTTCCGTCTCACAGCCGCATTTTACACTGTAGCAGCCTTTTGCCCGGAGTAAATCAAACAGGGATGTATCGTCCTTGATCTCCGCATACGTCACTTTTCCATTTAAAGTAAATTCTATCTCCACGTTCTATACCTCCCCGCCAAGCTGCTTCATCAGCCGCCCTGCGTATACTTCCGTCAGATGCCTCCGGTATTCGGCGCTTCCTCTCGTATTGTCTCCAAATCGAAAATGCTCCGCCACGGCACCGCAGTCCACCTTGCCGTCCTCGGCCGCCACTTCCACCACTTCCGCTCTGGAGGGCCTGGCTCCGACCGATACGTACCATGTCCCCTCTTTTTTTGCCACACAGCAGGCAATCAGCGGGAAATCCGTACCGGATCGTCTCTGAGCCGCGTAAGCAGCCCTTCTGCCGTCTTTTTTTATAATAATGCGCACCAGAATATCGCGGTCGTATTTCATGTGGTTAAACTCTTTCAAGGAGACGACTCCGCCCTGATAAAGCTCCACATAAGTATCGAGCGCCATCAGGCAGGTCATGATATCGGAAAAACCAAATCTTCCGAACACACTGCCTCCGACCGTCGCCCCGTTTCGAAACTGAACGCCCACAATCGCCCGCGTGCACTCCTTAAAAACTCCCTGAAAATATGTATTCAGCCCCTCATGTGTCTCCAGCATGCGCAGGGTGCACATGCAGCCGATCCGGAATTCCTCATCCGTCTCCTCGATCGTATCGAGCCCCAGTCCCGCCAAATCGATCAGGGTCATTTTCACGCGGTTCTGAAGCTTCAGCCACATCATACCGCCGCCTACAATACTGCTCTTTTTCTGATTCAGCTCATAGGCCTCTGAAAGGCTTCCCGCCTTCACGTAATTTTTAAACCTTACCACCAGAATTTCCTCCTGACTCCAAAGCTTTCCTTCTTTTGCAACAACAGAATAAATCATAGATTCCGCATCCGGCCTTATGCCGCCTCACTCCGGGCAGACATAAAGCCGGAAAAAGTATATCATACTCACTCCGGCTTTGACAATCGATTCTTCGGTTTTCCGCTGTTTTTCTACATTTTTCGACTTTTCCCTGATAATTCACCGGGAAGTTAAGGCACTTTTCCGCCCTGGCTTCCCCTCATTTCGACTCTGATGTCTTTTTCCCCGCGAAAGGCCATTCCTATCGCTGCCGGATCATCCCCGTCATATATTCCGGACTCTCCTCGAAACACCTGCGGAACCCTTCCACTGTATCCGGAAATTCAATCCCACAGCCTCGTATTTTTTCTGTATCCATCAGCAGGTTCCTGGGCTGTTCTGCAAACCGCTCCTGGTCAGGAATGAGAAGTCCGCTTCTGTCCTCTCCGTCTGTCACCATCGCCAGAACCGCTCTCGCCGTCTCATATGTGGACAGCGTACCTCCGCTGCCAAAGTTATAGATTCCCGCCGGAAGCGTTCCCGCTGCCTCTATATTTTTCACGACCTCCATGGCCCAGGTGATTCCGCGATAATCGTGGACCGGAAGCGTCAATGGACGGTTTTGAATCAGAGCCTTCAGTAAATTCCCCAGAAGGTTGCTGTTGCTCTTTAGCCCCCGCCAGGGGAAATCATACATCCACGGCAATCGGAGGCACACCGAGTCCGGAAGTATGGCCATAATCTCCTCCTCTGCCTGCCGTTTGTGAAGCCCGTAGACATTGACCAGCTCCGGAGTATTCTCCTCCTTCGCCGGTACCATGGTCCGGTTTCCCGCGTAAATCTGATCCGAGCTCATAAAGATCAGCCTGCTCCCGGTCTCCCTGCAGGCCCGTGCCAGGTTCACAGCCCCGTTCACATTGACCGCCTCCGACAGGCCCGGATTTTCCTGGCAGGTCCCGGTGTTGGAGATAGCCGCGCAGTGAATAACCAGCTGTGGGGCCGCCGCTCTCACGAATTCTGCCGCCGCTGCCTCATCCGTGATATCCAGATTCCCGTGATGTGCTCCCGTTATCTCATATTTTTCCTGGTAAAATTTCATAAGCCTGGAGCCTAGAAATCCGTTTGCTCCTGTTACCAACCATCTCTCCATACTGCTTCCTCCGTCACCTTATTCTCTGTCCATGACTTTCAGATATTTACTCTCCACCGGTCCGGTCAGCCACACTCCGTTTTCAGACTGGTAAAATACCGCTCCGGCTCTCATCATTCTTTCCGTATCGACGCTCAATACCACCGGCTTTCCGTGCCTTTTTCCAACCTTTACAGCCGTTTCATAATCCCCGGACAGATGGACGTACAGCCGGCTCATGGATTTCAGCCCCTGAGCCATAATGGATGGGAGAAAACGCTCCGCCGTCCCATGATACAGCACTTTGGGCGGTTTCGTTTCTTTCAGTTCCACATCCACCGGAATACTGTGGCCCTGGTTTGCCCGGATCAGCGTACCGTCTTCGCTCATGCGGTAACGCCCCTTTTCATCTGTTCTCACAATCTCCTTCAGCATTTCCAGATCCAGAGGCCTTCCTGTTTTCTGAAATCCCTCAATCAATTCCTCCACATCAGCCCAGCCATGTTCGTCCAGCGTGATGCCGGCCGCATCTGGCTGATGGCGAAGAACCAGGCTTAAAAACACGCTCATCTTCTTCCATTTATTATTTTTTGAATTGTCGTTCTTATTCTCCATCCTTTACTCCTTCATGTTCCTGTCCCGCGGCGGAAGAGGCATTATCTTCTCTTCCCACGTTCTCCTATCCGTTTCCGTCATACGAATCGTATTTAGATATCACGGCGGCAGGGCGTTGCGCCTCCGGATTGTATTTCCATTCCTGTTCCGTACATTCATAACACCGAAGTCCGGTATCGGCAGACTGCGTCCATATCCGGTCCGTTCCCGGTTCCCAGCAGATTCCCCGGAAATCCCGCGCACGGTCCGTGATAAAGGCAAAAATACGTTCTCCGCTCTCTCCATCCTGAATCGTCACCCGAACCGATTGCAGACCGGTGCTCTCATCTGTCACCACGTCCTGAACCGCCAGATAGCGGCCGTCGCCGCTGTACTGCGGATCCGGGCGGAAGCTTCCCCAGCCTGGCCTGTAGTTCCAGCCCATCTCGTAATTCCTGGACCAGAATTCCCATTCATCACGGTCGCCCCCAAACACATTCATGTCAATATACGTTTCATCTCCCTCGTATCCGTTCAGCTTTTTCCGGTTTGTATACTGCCAGAACACCCAGTTCCAGTTACCTGTCTCCGGTTTCTTCATCACGTTTCTAATCCAAAGAGGATACTCCTCATATCTTCCTTCCAAATATAAATGCATCGTATCTTCCGTCGCATAGAGCACCGGTTTGACGCCATAATGTGCCTCCAGCCCCTGCAGCATCACATCCAGCTGCGCGCATACCGTCTCTCGATCGGGCGGATTTACTTTCTTATCGCCATAGAATTCGAAATCAACCACTGGCGGAAGCATTTGCCGGAAGGCTGGTACTGTCTCTGTAAAATGCTTCAGCTGGCTCTCTCCCGGGCTGTCAAAGCTGAAAAAATGGTATGCCCCGATCCTGAGTCCCGTGTCCTTCGCCGCTTCCCAGTTCTCCGCAAACTTCTCATCCGTATGAGAGCTTCCCTCTGTCGCCTTTATGTATGCAAAATCCAGATCCTGCGCCGCCAGAACCGGCCAGTCGATGGTCCCCTGATAGCGGGAGACATCCACACCGCGTACCGGATACCGCTTCTGTGAAGGATTATTAAACTGAATCAGGCCGCAATAGACCGCGTACCCATAGAACGCGCACAGGATGGCCGCCATCACGCAGACCACGCCGGCTGCTATTATCTGTTTTTTTCCTCTTCTGCTCTTATCCATTCCATATCCCACCTGCACTGCGCCGGATCTTCCGGCTCTCCATGTCCTTCATAAAATATTCCGCATTCACCAGATTGGAGCGAATCCAGAATAACCGTCTTCCCTCCCTGTCAAATACCTCGATCTTTCCGGGTTTCGACTGTCTGCCTGCCGACTCCGTCACATGAAGCCCGGATATTCCCGTCGTCTGTATTCTTCCGCTTCTGTCCCGGTACGTAATCTCCATGGAGGTGACCGTAATCCGCATTGTAAAGAACAGAAAAATTTCCCTGGCCAAGTTCACAAAGGCACAGACACCTATTGCATAAAAAAACAGGCTGTTTTTCCCATTCAGATATTCGGGATACACCGCTCTCCAGACGAAAAGGAGCACAATCAACGCGATCACAATCGTAAGGAGAAGTCCCCCTGCATTCTCATAAACCCGATACTCATCTCTCTGACGATTCTTCTCCGCTGCCTGCTTAAGACCGCGTTCCAGAGCCCATACCGCTGCTGCCACAACAACGCAGGCCGCCAGTATTCTATTAAATTCCATTTTCTTCCCTCCTCTGCCGCTGTCACTGCAAACGGGCTGCTGTCAACGGGAATGGGCCGCTTTCGCCATTCGGAACTTAAGGCCTGTCTCCCTGTTCACGCTGTCTGCCATGGATGCCGTTGCATATAAATACAATGGTGCCTCATGGCTGTTATCCAGATAGAAACGTTGTTCTGCACCGCCCTCCCGGTCCAGAATCCGGTTTAAAAATCCCGCCATCCCGGTATCCATCCAGTCGCGGTTTTTTCTGGCCTTCCATTGATAAGCACGGTCATGAAAACGGAAGGTTACCACATAACGTTCCTCCCCACTGATCTCCTCAAACGGCAGCCCGGATATCGCCTTCAGACCATTTAATATCTTCCCGTAGGAATCCCACTGATAGATACACTCCCGGTCCCCGGTCGAATAGACGCAGTTCAGCGCCTTCCTGCTCCCGGCCAGTATACAGAATCCATAGTATGGGTGACTGGCAAGATACTCATTTTCCGAAGGCGTAAGATCGAGAATAAATTCCTGTTCCATTTCAGCCGGAGCAATGGATATCCCCGCTTCTTTCAGTACCCGTATCTGCTCCAGTTTCGGAACACATCCGCTTGCCTCCACTCCCATCATATCCTCAATCGCCGCCACAGCGCGCCGTTTTACAAACTGCACACAGACGGCCAGAGCCACCGCAGCAGCCAGTAAAATCAGGAGACAGCTCATTACCGTACCGATAAAACCTGCTGCCATATCCGCTTCACTTCCTTTCCCGGTCATCTCAATCCATGGTGATCGTTTTCATCGATTCCACATACCCGTACCCGCCTGCGAAAACGCCGGTAACAGTATTGCCGCTGCTATGCACATGAACATATATTTCGGAAATGCGATTCAAGCGGTGTCCCTGTTCAAATATATACCGACTCCGTTTCTGTTCGTATTTATGCAGATAACAGGCCAGTGCACAGTTGGAGGTTCCGGTAGCGGATTCCTCATCAATACCATACAGAGGCGCGAAATTTCTGCATACTGCGGTTAAATTGCTCTCTCCCGTAAGAGAAAATGCATGAATCCCGACGCAGTCCCGTTCCTGGCTGAGCTTCGTAATAGCCGCGAAATCGGGAACCATGTTCTCCAATATCGTCGGCGACTCAATCGGAACTATGATATCTTTTAGACCGGTCGATACCATTTGAACAGGCAGATTTTCTATACCGGAGCCAGCTTTTAAACCGAAACACGGTTCGACCTCTGCCCTGTTCAGTGTTTCGTAAAATTGCGGAGTATTCTGCTGCATGAATATTGCCCCGTCCTGCTCCACATTTATGCTCAATATCCCAGACCTTGTCTCAATCGTATACCCGGATTTTTTCAGTCTGTTTAAATGATTTAACACGACAAAGGACGCAATTGTCGCATGGCCGCACAGGGGAACTTCTCCCGCCGGCGTAAAATATTCCAGACTATAATCTGCCCGCTCTGACTGAGAAAGAAAGGCAGTCTCGGAATATCCTAACTGATACGCTATCTTTGTTTTTTCTTCTTTACTTAAAATAGGACTCTGCAAAACTACACCGGCTCTATTTCCGCCCATATTGTTTTTGCTAAATGCGCTTGCTACGCAGACATCGATCAACATAGGAATTCCTTTCGCTGTAACAACGGTATTTTGCTGTAGGACATGTTGTCCTTATAAAAACGGATCATATATGAAAACAGCAAGCCATATCCGGCCTGCTGATCGGTCCTGCCATACCACGTTCCGCCTGATTTTGCCGCTTATCAGAGATTCTCTCGACTCCGGCTGGAAATGTACGTTTATCCCCATAAGCAGCAGGGTAACATTCAAAACCGTTACACTAATTATTTGCATTTTTTTCATTTGAATTCTCCCATTTTTCACAAGCTGCAATTTAGCTGGAACCTGACCGTTATGGGATCAGTCTGCTCTTTCAAAAATGACGGTCTGCTCTTTCATCGATATTTTACCGACCTGCCAGCCATACTCTGTCAACTCTTTTTTATAGTTCAAAAAAGAATGGTCTAATGGTATTCCAACTATATCCGCTATCTCATCAAACGTTAATTTCAATGACTTGCATTCCTTTTCCCGTACATATTCCCACAATGCCTGATATTTGCTCATTTCGTATTACTCCTTTCCCCCCTCTGAGGCTGCCGTTTATTGAAAGCCGTCGCTAAACGCCTTTAGATCTCTTTTGACTTCATCGGGCAATTGGTTATAACCCAGATCATCAATCGCTCCCTGAAGCGTATATAAATGGACTAAACAGACATTTGGGTAACGCAATTTCAAACGCAGAAAAGCTTCTTTGCTTCCTGTCTGCCTTAACTCCTCTGCCGTACAAATATCGACAGCTTTCAACTTCTCTTCCATTGTTTTTCCGATATTTCGCATGGAAGTCAATTCTGCCATAGAATACCTCCTGATCCTTGTCGTTTATTATCGCCTAAACGGTCAACAGACGATGCTTATATTCCCGTAACTCGTGACTTTTCGATATAAAAACGGTAACCGGTTTATAAAATTCTGCTTAAAGTCTAAAACAGTACTTTTGACCGTTATAGTTCCATTTTACAGTAATCCCTGCTATTTTACTACCACGTTTATTACGAAAATTCATTTTGTGAATCTGTATGCAGCGCTGACCTTGAAAATATAGGTACCTGCAGGACCACACAAATGACGTATCTGTGACATTCTATAATTGTAAGGCAAAGTTTACTGACTGCCTTACAAATTCTTCCCGTGTTTCTTTAAATCCCAAATTGCCCCAATCCCATTTAACATCATTTTCAGAAAGAGGATGTTTATCAGAACATAATAAAATCGATACCGCGGGAATGGAATAATATTTGCTTACAGATAAAAGTGCAGATGATTCCATATCTACGGCCACACAGCCTTTTTCTCTCCATTTCGCCTCTTTCGCATAGGTCTGCCGATAGAATGCATCGCTGGTAACAGCATCATCTGTGAGCACCTCAAACGCATTGGAAAAGTAAGCTCTGCCTTTATTGTAAAGGCTTCTGTCCGGCTCTACGAACTCGATATTGTCAAAATAGTGGAATGATGTTCCCTCTTCACAAAGGATTTTATGAGGGATTAGTACATTACAAACGTTGATACTATCAGAAAAACCGCCGCACATGCCCACTACAATCACGCGTTTGACGCCTAATGCCCTTACCGTCTCCAGAGTGTCTACTGCCGCTGGCGCACCATATCCGCCTCGCGTAAAGCATACTCCCTCATGCCCCTCGATCGAGATACATTCATAGCCTTCCAGAAAACAAGGCAATGTTTCAAGTAGTGTGATAGTTTTAAAATTTGCCTCAACAAACTTTAAAGCCATGCCAATTTCAAAAATCACACAGGTTTCCGGAAGCATGCAGGATTCCTTTTTAATATGCCTGCTCTTCACATGTTCTTCAGCCGTTATTACAGGCGCCGTGCTGTCATCAGGAAGTTTCCATTTCATTCTTGTACTATCCCCTTCCTTGCCTCTTGAGAGACTTATTAAATAAAGGCATTATACTACAATCTGCCACTGTCAACAAGGCAAAAGTAAACTCGGAGATAGCAATCACGCAGTTAATATGAAATCAACATACAAAAAGAGCATTGTGTGATAAGCTAATATTAAATTATCCGGTTAGAATATCATTAAAGAAAACAAAGGAGGGATATCAAATCGTGCATGCGTGGGAAGCAATTCAAAAGTCCGTTGATTATATAGAAAACCATTTAACGGAAGACATACCCATTGATAAACTTGCGGAGACTGCCAGCTTATCACCATTCTATTTCCAGCGTTTATTTTCACGCTTAGTTAAAAAGCCCGTCTGCGAATATATAAAGTTACGCAAATTGGCACAGGCAGCAGATGATTTGAAAACCAAGAATACCCGCATAATTGATACTGCAGTGAACTACGGTTTTTCCAGTCATGCTAGTTTTACAAGGGCCTTCAAAGAAGTTTATGGTATTACACCAGACGAATATCGAACGTCAGACGTACATCTGAACCAATTTGTAAAACCTGAACTGATCTTAAATTACGTAATGGTTGACGAAAATGTTCCACTGGTTACAGATGGTATTGTTCTGGAAGTCACACGCAGACAGCTGGCCATACCGCGAATATTTATTGGGATTGAAAAAGAAATACCAATTAAAGAATTGATGGGAGGAACTGAAACGAGCATTTCATATGCTGCAAAGCTGTGGAACGAATTTCACGAAATAAAACCGAAAATACCTCATCTCATCGAACATGGAAATGAATTTGGTGCTCTTTATATCGGAAATGCGAAAGAGGGATACTGTACCTATATGGCAGGCGCCGAAGTCGAATATGGAACTTCTGCAGAAGGATATTCTACCTTCGAACTACCTGCTGCAGAGTATATTGTATGCGGATTTGAAGCTGAAAGCTTTGAGGAGTTGACAAATTCTGCCGTTTATAAAGCACAGACATTCATGGAAAGGTGGATGAAAAAACACAAGCTGGCCGCAACCGATTTTGCAGGGGAAATGTATTATCCCACGGAAGGCTGTGCGTATTTGGAACATTGGGTGAGATCAGTTACAACAGATTAGTAACATCGCCCTCGTCGATGAACTATTTTTCTTCCCGGATTTGCAGAGAATTACCGCTGATATTGACAATGGTAACTAGTACAGCATTGCTGTCATGCCGTTCAAATCTTATTTTGACATTACAATGCGGCGCCGTATAACCGATTTTCCACTTTGCGGTGCCGCATTGATTCCGTTCTCTGCCTCGTCTAATCCCCGGCCCTTCTATCCCCGGTCACAATCCAAATGAACGGATCCATCTGTACATGCCTGGCATCGAATCCCAACGTTTCCAACACGCCTTCCAGCCGGTCCACATATGCGAAATATTCATCCTCCAGATCTTCCCGTTCCGCGTCAGAACAGTTTTCCGCAAATATCTTCCTTGCCTCTTCATCGGCAAACATCAGATCCGCAATCACAATACGCCCCTTCGGTTTCAGAATCCGGGCCATCTCCTTGACAGCCAGGATTTTCTCCTCCTCATTGCAATGATGGAACGCATAGGATGATACCACGGTATCCACACTCCCGGAATCCAGGGGAAGCTGCAGAAACGTTCCCAGTTTCACCTTCAGCTTGGGGAACTTCTTTTTAGTCTCCTTGAGCATATTCACCGACTGGTCGATTCCGGTAATTTCACAATCAGAAAGCCGCCGTCCAGCCAGTTCTCCTGTACCGACCCCAATTTCCGCCATGATGCCTCCGTGCTCCCGAGCCAGCCGCGCCGTCTCATTTAGGACCGTTTCATAATTCTCATAAAATGCGAGCCCGTTCACACCACGCCTCACCATCTCATCGTAATGAACCGCAGAGCTGTCGAAGTCCCACCGGTCCTCCCACTCCGCCATCCCCGCAAGCAGTGCCGCAGTTTTCTCCAACTCCTCCATGGCACTTGCCGGTATGGCCGCATTGAAACTGGAACCTCCGTCTTCCGTTCCATTTATCTCTCCCAGCATCCCATCGATGCAGCCCGCCAGGGAATCCCGGATCAGGCTCATGGAATGAACATGACGGTTTAAAATATCATACTGCTGAAAAAATAAATCCACCGGACTTTCCTCCTGCCCGAGCAGTTTTAATATCATTTCAATGGAAAATCCCATCCTTCGGTACAGCAGAACAATCTGAATCCTGGCGACATCATCCATCGTATACATACGATAACCATTTTCATCCCTGTGCGGTGCAAGAACGCCCTTCTTTTCATAAAAGCGCAGGGCGTTCGGATTGACATGAAGCATTTTAGCCGCCTCGTTGATTTTAAGCATCTTCTCTCCTCCTAAACATACCGTTTTCCCGGTGACAACGTAAGTATAGAGCTTCGCCCAGGGTGAATGTCAAGCGGATATCTTTCACCATTTTATACTATTGGGGTACTGTCCTGTAAAAAGCGATAAAATAAAATAAAATAAAATGAAATAAAATAAAAGCAAAAAACAACAGGCCGAAACCGCACAGTCTCCCATTCCAGGGAACCGCACGCCTCCGGCCTGCCTCAATCTCATTTACCGCTATCTTATTTACCGCTATCTTATTTACCGCTATCTCATTTACCGCTGTCTCATTTACTGCAATCTCATTACCGTGTCGCATTCTATCATTATCTGCGATTTACTCTACAATTTTCTATTATTTACTGAATTATTCGTAGATCGGATACTTCGTACAGATTTTCGTCACTTCAGCTCTGATGTAGTCGGCCTTGTTCTCAAAATCAGTCGCAGCCAGCCAGATGCATTCTGCGATCTTTTCCATATCCTCTTCCTTTAATCCTCTGGAGGTTACGGCCGGAGTTCCTACACGAACGCCGGAAGTCACGAACGGGCTTCTCGGATCATTCGGAACCGCATTCTTATTCAGAGTAAGATAAACCTCGTCACAACGGTTCTGAAGCTCCTTACCGGTTACTTCCATACCGCGTAAGTCGATTAACATCAGATGATTATCCGTGCCGCCGGTCAGAATGTTGAAGCCCTGCTTCACAAGAGCCGCAGCCAGAGCTTTGGCGTTTTTCACTACCTGCTCCTGATACTCTTTGAATTCCGGCTTCAGCGCCTCACCAAAGCACACTGCCTTGCCAGCGATTACATGCTCTAAAGGACCGCCCTGGGTCCCCGGGAAGATAGCTTTGTTGAAATTGAATTTCTCTGCAGCTTCCTTATTCGCCAAAATCATACCGCCTCTCGGTCCGCGAAGCGTCTTGTGGGTTGTCGTTGTCACGACATCCGCGTACGGGATTGGACTTGGATGGAGCCCTGCTGCCACTAATCCGGCGATATGAGCCATGTCTACCATCAGGTAAGCGCCTACCTTATCGGCAACCTCACGGAATCTCTTGAAATCAATGGTTCTTCCGTAAGCACTTGCGCCTGCAATGATCAGTTTCGGTTTGTTTTCAACAGCGATACGCTCCATCTCGTCGTAATCGATGAATCCCTCGTCATTGACACCGTAAGGAACAATATTAAAATAAAGACCGGAAAAGTTGACTGGACTTCCATGTGTTAAATGGCCGCCGTGGTTTAAATTCATGCCCATCACGGTATCGCCCGGCTGCACCATGGCTACAAATGCCGCCATGTTAGCCTGTGCGCCTGAATGTGGCTGTACGTTGGCATAATCACAGCCAAACAGCTTCCTGGCACGCTCGATGGCAATATTCTCCACGATGTCCACATCCTCGCAGCCGCCATAATAACGCTTTCCAGGATATCCTTCTGCATACTTGTTGGTGAGAACGGTTCCCATCGCCATCATAACCGGCTCAGAAACGATGTTTTCTGATGCGATCAGCTCTAAGTTTCTTCTCTGGCGCGCGCATTCCAGCTCAATAGCCTCGCCCACTTCCTTGTCATAGCTGGTGATAAACTTCATTACTTCATTGACCATGTCCACTTTCCCTCTCTTTTCCCTTTCAATTTAACAGTTGCACAAAGACGCTGGCAGAGGGACTCTTCCCTGCACCAGCGCCTCTTACCGTTGAGGTTGATTATAATGCATTTTTAATAAGACTGTCAAGTTCTTTCCGGGGTCTTAACAATCTTAGGTCCCCCTAATCCCAGATCCTGTGAAACGATATTACCTCAAGGCGTTCAAGCGCTGCAGTTTTATACGGTGTTCTTATAAAACAGCCTGTCTGTTCCTTATCCGGATATACATTAGTCGTCATACAGCAGCGCCCCTCATCCGTAATCACCTCCACGGAACTGTGATCGACCAGTATTCTCATCTCAAACACCGGACGTGAGGCATTAAAAGGCGCGTGAATGCGGCCCACATCCCACGGCCCCATACGGCTCTTATCAATAGTAACGACTCCCGCTACAAAGTCTGCATCAATCATCAGCACATGCTCACCGTCGTCGAACAGCCCGATCTCAATGGCCTGTGATTCGATGTTCTTGGTACTTACGCGCACCGCCATTTCAAAACAAAAGGGGTCTCCCGGATAGAGATATCGTTTTCTCCCAGTCAGTTCGCACCGTTCTGCAACGGTCCGGTCCCTTTGTATGGTATCCAGAGAGATCGGCGCTGCACAGATACTCCCCTCCGAATCCAATGTAATTCTTCTTGGAAGTGCCAGAACACACCGCCAGCCTTCTTTTCCTGATGGCCCCTGCCCTGTACACCACGGCATCCAGTCCCAGCCATTCTGCCAGGCCGTCATAATGCGTTTTCCGAATTGATCCAGACAGGACTGTGCTGCATAATAATCAGAACCATAATCCAGACATCCGATTTTCTCCACTTTATAACGACATGTTTCAAAATCCATGGTTCCCACACAGTAAAGCGCCTTATTTCCTCCTGGGTGATACATAGGCGAACAGGTAACGATCCATTTTCCATCCAGTTCAAACATGTCTGGACACTCAAACATGGTGCCAAGCCTGCCGTCAGATGCGAGCACCGTACCGGCAAACTTCCATTTTAAAAGATCCTCAGATCGGTAGAGATAGATTCTTCCATCTCCCCCGCCTCCGTCCCTGCAGGCGGAACCGCCTACCACCATGTTCCAGCTTCCTTCTGCAAAAAAAACTTTGGGATCTCTGAAATCTTCGGAATTGCCTTCAGGCGGCTCTGCAATTACAGGATTGAAACGATACTTATGAAAAATAACCCCGTCATCAGAATAGGCCATACACTGTGTCTGAACAGCCCTGCCGCCTCGTTTTACCGCCCCTGTGTAAAAGAGCCACAGTCTTCCATCCTTCTCTACTGCACTGCCCGAAAAGCAGCCTCCTTCCGGATCGTCGTCATACGGCTGGTCTGGTTTCAATGCAGGGGGCAAATCTTTCCAGTGCAGAAAATCCCTGCTCACGGCATGTCCCCAATGCATAGGGCCCCATTCGCAGCCAGCCGGATTGTATTGATAAAATAAATGATACCAGCCTTTATAATAAATAAGCCCATTCGGATCATTCAGCCATCCTGACGGCGCCGTAAAATGATACGCCGGACGCCAGAACTCTTTCTTCTCCCCCTTAAACCGTTCAGAGGGAAGTAACTCATCCTCTATCATTAAACTCCTCCTCACCGATGCTGCGGACGGAACTGCGGATAATCAGCTTGGGACTGATTAAAATCTGCTCCGCATCAAACGGGTACTGGTGGCGGAATAAGTAGCTCACCGCCTGGTCACCCATCTCATAATGGGGCAGCTCAATAGTCGTTAAAAAAGGTACCAGGAATTCTGCGATAACCGTCTGATTATCATAACCAATCACCGATAAATCCTCCGGAATTTTTAGTCCAAGCGCATTAGCAGCGGAATACACGCCCATCGCCATTCTGTCATTATAACACATGACAGCAGTCGGACGGTCCGCAGACGATAAAATATCCGTTGCCGCCTCAAATACATCATGGCCTGTTATGGTGATCGGAATAATCGCAGCAGTTTCTGACGAAACTCCATGATCTTCAAACGCCGCTTTAAATCCACGTTCTCTCAACAAAGTTGCTGGCAGTCTCTCGCCATTCCCCGTCTCCCGCTTCTCGTTGCTTAAGTAGACAACATTCCTGTGACCACATTCAATCAGGTAGGATGCCGCCTGATATGCGCCTGAATAATCATCCGGCAGAATGGCCGGATACCGGTTTTCAGAATCGAAGCAGTTGACCAGTACGGTCGGAATATCCTTTAAATTTGACGGAAGTTCGATTCTCCTGTGATACATGGAGGCATAAAGAATGCTGTCCACCCGGTATCCGATCATCATATCGACCGATTTTTCCACCAGCCGCCCCTCGTTCTCCAGGGCCGCAAGCATCAGTATCTTATTTTTTCCCAGGGCACGTTCCTGGGCGCCCTTTACAATTGCACCGGCAAAGTTCGTCGTGATCAGCTCATCTGTCAGCATGCCTATGATTCCGCTGCCTGTACTGTTTAACGCACTGGCCAGCTTGTTCACCCGATATCCCAGTTCACTGCTGGCCTGGAATATCCGGTCCCTGGTAGCCTCCGGTATGTTATCCCCCGCTTTCCCCCGAAGCACAAGAGAGACTGTGGACTGTGAAACTCCTGCTAACCTGGCGACATCCGTCATAGTAGGCAATTTTCTATTGGCACCCATTTTAACCCTCACATTCTATTGTTCTTATCTTTCTAATATTCTAACACCGTCCAGACTTCCGTACAATACTTGAATACCAGATTTTACCACGCCATCCTCGCCGATGGATTGTTCATAAGTGCCCCAGGCTTTTCCGTTAATCCAGAAGGACTTAAAGTGATTCTGGTTGATTACCGGCTGGAAGGACATGGTCTTCTCCGTCATATCACACTCATAACCGGACAGAGCCGGAATCAGGGAAAAGCTGGACATTGGCCGTATATAGTGATGTCCCGCCTCAGTCTCACTCCAGGGGCATCTCTTATATCCGTCATACCTGTCACGGACTGCCCTTATTATGGTAAATGCTTCCTCCAGCATCCCCTCCTTAATCATGCATACTGCCACCTGGTATTCAACACCGGTCCACACTTCATCACAGTAAGCGAACGGGAATCTCGGACGGCCGCCTTTTGGCCAGGAGCAGAGAACCAGCCCAGCCTCATCATTCAGCGCATAGGTTCGCTGAACATTAGGGACCTCTTCCATGCAGTCACGGAAATTATAGCGGTAAATGGATTCCAGCGTCTTTTTTACATGATCTTTCGGAAGCACGTATCCCAGCCCCGCGGCATGTGCCATGAACTGTCCCAGAAGCTGGTCCGTAAGGCACCCGGTACCGTACTGGTAACGATAAGCATCCACATCATCAAGCTTCTGCACGTAATACTCCCCGTTAAACAGCATTTCATCCACTAACGGTTCTGCTTTCTCATACAAAGCACGATATTTTTCCGCCTCTTCTGTCTTTCCCAGATGTTCTGCCATCAAAGCAACACCTTTGACAGCTGCCAGATAAATAGTATTTGTCATCGTATTCGGACCATAGAATTCGATGTCATAGGTAACATGCATTTTTCCGTCGAGAACGCCGTCTCCATCCGTATCCCACTCATGGATCGCATATTCAAGTGCTTTTATCGTTGGCTCCCATATTTCTTTCAGGAAATCGTCGTCTCCGGTATACTTCCACTCACGATATACCCGTAAAATAGAGCCAAACTGCCCGTCACATGCGGGTATCATATCCCAGCGGCTCTCCCCTAGAACCTTTCTTGCTCTGAATGGCATACCGCCGTCTTCATCCAGTTCCTTCTTAAATTCTACATTCCGCATGGTAATTTCAAGATCGGGGAACAGGGCCGCCACAGCTGTAGCATAATTCCAAACATGGTTTACATTACCCTGACCACAGCCTACATAGTCTCTGATCCCTTCCCAGCCCAGAAACTCTCCCGTCTCAATCCGGAAGCAGCAGTGGCTCTTCATTGACATGATATTGGCGGCCACTGCATCGATCACATAAGCTGGAATCGTAGTCTCAAACAGTGCCTCTTCAAATGCCCGGGAAGGCATTTCCAGCTCGTCCATCTTCCCTGCTACATACTCCGTTACATTCCATGCATCGGTAAATCTTGTGGCGTAATAATTGCGTACCGTATCATATCCGCCATCTCTGTATCTCTCTAAATCCTCATCGTATTCGATCCAGCCCTTTGGACGGTTTGGAAAATACCAGGAAATCACGAATTCAAACGTCTTCTCCTCGTTTGGCCCAACCATTTCCATACTTCCGACAGAGCTGATGCGTTCCTTGAGATTTAAGAAACTGAAATCGTAATGGGAAAGAAGATCACATCCTTTTGACTCAATTGTTTCCATATCGTCCAGAACTCCGTCCTCAGTAAAATCATCCCAGAAGTCCTGCGCATTATCCGTCCATTGGCCGTGCAGCCACTGTTTCTTATAAGTATTCTTCGCTCCCACAGATGCGATGGACATGCTTCCAAATTTCATGTCCGTTTCTTTTAAGTGCTTTGCAGTATAATACCAGCCTTTGATTTCTCCATTTTCACGATATTCATTCTGTACTTCATCAACCAGCTTAACATTATTAAATACATCGTAGCCCTGAAATCCGACCACATTAGCCATGGTGCCCACTACGGATACTTCTACCGCTCTATCGGTTGGATTCTTCACGTGATAACGGATAATTGCTGTTGGAATCCCGGAATCGTCGGAATTAAGCGGTATGAATGGTGTAAATGCCTCCATTTTCACCGCCACCGGCACCTTGCTGTCCTCCAGATCAATATAAACGAAGGGCTGCTTCCCTACCATTTTAGAAGATTCAAAACGAGGGATTCCTGCCAGTTCCCCATTTAAAAATCCGTGAGATTTATAGTAGGGCGGACATATCTTCGACTCCAGAATCCTGCTGACCGGTTCCTTTCCCTCCTCCCTGGTACGGATTGCAAAAAATGAAAATGGAACGAATTGTCCCTTTCCCGGCCAGTTAAATATTTCCCAGTCCCTAAGCTCCCCTCTGGCCCCCACGGAAATATTGCCCGTTCCGATTCCGCCCAAAAGAAATTTAGCAACTCCGGCATCCCCATTGTAGGAGATCTCCCCGCCGGTCTTGAATAAATCTGTCTTTGAATGCAGCATTTCTCTGTTCATCTCTTAAATACTCCTCCTCTTATCCCTTCACTCCCACATGCGTCATGCTCTGTACGATCCATTTCTGCCCCAGAATAAACACGAACAGGACCGGCAGCACCGCGAGACAAACTGCGGCAAATACAACATTATCACCTGTGGAAAACGGTTGTTTAATTGATAGAATTCCTACGGGCAGCGTCAGCTTTTCCGTAGAGTTTATCATAATAAATGTAGTAAAATAATCATTCCAGGCAAATGTAAAAACTATAATTGCCAGGGAAGCCAGCGTCGATTTTGCCATTGGCAGCATGATGGAAAAAAAAGTTCTGATAATGCCTGCCCCATCGATCGTAGCCGCCTCTTCCATCTCAGCCGGCACCGTCATAAAAAACTGCCTCATCATAAATATTCCAAATGCCCCCGCAAATCCCGGGCACATGGCTCCAAAAACAGAAGGCAGTGTCACGGCAGCAGCCGTGTTGATAACCCCCAGCAGATTCATGATCTTAAATAAAGGGACTATCGTCACCTGTACCGGTACCATCATACCCACCAGCATCAGCCCGAACATCACATTCTTTCCTTTAAACGAGAGACGGGCATAGGCGTAGCCTGCCAGCGCACCGTGGCATACCATTCCAGCAGTGATGATTGTGCTGATTTTCAGACTGTTCCGCATAAAAGTAAAAAATGGGATCTGCCCCGAGCATAATTTGTCAAAATACTTCATATTCCACTCGCCGGGGGCAGGCGGAAGCCATTTGGGCGGCAGTGCCGTCGCATCGCTGAATGTCCTTAGCGACGCTGAGAACACCCACAAAAACGGGGCAATCATAATCATGGCCATAAGGATCATACCAATGGCCAGAAGAATCTGTCCGGGACGTACTCTTTTTCCTTTTATTCTTATTATCTTAGTCATAATGTACCCACCACCTGCTTCCCGCGAATTGAATCATTGTAATGATCCCGATCAAAATCAGAAGAATCATGGACAGAGCCGAAGCTATTCCATAATCGAATGAGGTAAACGCCTTTTCCGCAATAAGCATAACAAGACTTCTGCTGGAATCTCCCGGCCCGCCGTTTGTCAGAACATATACCGATTCGTAAATGCGCAGCGCACCCGTCACATTCATAACCAGCACAAAGAAAATGGTCGGAGACGCGAGGGGAAGAGTCATCTTTAAGAACTTCTGCACAGGTCCGGCCCCATCGATACCCGCTGCCTCTAAAAGGCCTCTGTCGATATTCTGGAGTCCTGCCAGAATAAGCAGCATGGACATCCCACAGTTCTTCCATACGTCAAGGATCAGAACAGAAAACTTTGCCATGCTCTTGTCACTGAGCCAACCGATTTTACTGATTCCAACCTTCCCCAGATAATAATTAATCACTCCGGCATCCGTCTGGAAAAAATACTGCCAGATAATTGCTACAAACACCAGCCCGATTAAGGACGGAAAAAAATAGATGGACCGGAAGAATACCGTAATCTTTCCCGGAAGCTTATTGTCCACAGCTATCGCTAAAAGAAGCCCCACCGCTGTGTTTCCTACCGTTGCGAAGATTGCATACCACAAGGTATTCCCCAGTGTGGTCACAGATCTTGGATCCTGTAAAATATGCAGATAATTCTTTACCCCGTTCCATGTGCTGGCCCCGGTAAATACATTGTATTTTTGAAATGAAATGATAAGGGCCCAGAATACCGGAATCAGAACAAAGGCTATGAATCCAAGGAAGGATGGCAGGGTAAATAAATACCCTGTCAAAGCCTCTTTTCTCTTTCTTCGGTTATCTGGTCTTCGTTTTATGCCTGCCATCGCTTCCTCCAATCTAGTGTACGTCGAACCGGCCTACTTGTTTGCAATCGTAGTCTCCACCTCTGACTGTGCCTGATTCATGGCATCTTCTACACTCATGGAACCTGAGAATACATTTTCCAGTCCGCGAAGCATCGCCTGCTCAATATCCCCAAAGAATACGGGAGCCGCAACCGGTGAAGCAATCGTAACTGCCTTCCAAAGCCCCAGAATGTTATCCGGTACTGTCCCCATGATTGCCGTATCACAAGCCAGCTTCTCTGTCGGAGGTATCTGCTGTCCGCCCGCCGCTACTGCAGTCAGCGTCTCGTCTGCCACCATTTCCTTCAGCAGTTCGACAGCCAGTTCTTTCTCCTTTGTCCCAGAACCGATACACCATGCAGAACCGCCATATACACTTCCCTCTTCTGTCTTCTTCGGCCACTGCACACAGTCAAAATTCTTCATTCCCGCATCCTGCCATGTATTCAGTACCCATCTGCCAGCACCTACCATAGCCAGCTGACCGGAAGAAAACATCGTATAAACATCGGAGCTGATCGGATCTGGCGTCACCTTCTTATCTGCCATGGATTTTAAGAATGTAATGGATTCCAGCATAGCCGGTGAATTTAATGTTGGCTTCTCATAGTCTTCACTGACCGGATATGCGCTGTTTGTGGCCCACCACGGTGTCAGCTGAAAATAAGAACTGGATAATCCGTATCCATATACTGTCTTTCCATTTTCCTCATATGTAAGCTTTTCAGCCGTCTCCAGGAATTCATCCCAGGTCCAGCCTTCCTTCGGATATTCGACGCCTTTTTCATCGAAAATATCCTTGTTATAGTACATAACCATGGTCTGTGTTCCACTTGGAAGCCCATAAAGCGTCCCACCCTCGCTGAAGCCTTCCAGCAGCGACTCCGCATACTGTTCTTTCTTACTCTGTAATTCTGCATCCCCTGCTGCAATGTCATCGAGCGGAAGCAGTAAATCATTGGCAACTGCCATCTTCGCGCCTTCCAGCCCCAGATTAATCACATCCGGCGCCTCCCCCGAGGTGCTCATGGTAATCCACTTCTGGATAAAGTCGGACCAGGAATCAACTGGAACACATGTCTGTTCAACCTCCACTCCCGGATGCTTCTCCTTAAATCTGCCAATCGCATCATTGGCGATAGCTTCCTCCTCCGTATTTCCCCAGTTCAACATCCGGAGTGTCACCATCTTTTCTTCTCCCCCCGCGGAAGATTCCTTTGAAACCTCGCCAGACGTCTGCGCCTCCTTCTGGCTGCTTACCGCAGCTGGATCTGCTGTCTTTTGCGGGCTGCAGCCTGCTGCCTGGAGTACCATGAGAGCGCCGAGTGCCAGTGCCGTAAACCGTTTCCATTCTTTTTTCATTTTACCTTCTCCTTTTTTCTTAAAGTTAGTAATTCGAATTAGTAATACGTATTACTAACTTTAAATTAACACACTGCAAGACCTTTGTCAAGAGTAATTCCTCTACTAAAGGCGAATTTTTTTCAAAAAAAAGAACGCTGTTTTCACAGCATTCCTTCCCTAATTAGATCCCCTAGAGACAATCCGTCCCAAAGCTCTATAGCTCAATCCAATATCTCTGCGTAATCTTGCCTAGATACGGGACTTCATTTTCCAATACCGCACCGTTTTTCTTCATAGTGGCGATCGAAGCCGTTTTATCGCTGTCGACCGTCAAAAGTACTCTGTCCAATCCTATCTTTTTCGCCTCCTTCAGAGCCAGCCGCAGCATTTCAGCTGCATATCCCTTCTGCCGCTCTGATTTGCGGACGCAATAGCCAATATGTCCTAAATACCGGTACATTTCTTCGGTTAAATCGTATCTGACATTAATCATACCAACGATTCTTCTGTCCGACTTTCGGATAGCCATAAATTCATAGGACGGTGGTCTTCCGTTTTCTGCAGTTTCCTTCTTTTCGTTTCTTTGTACGTTTTTCAGCCACTCTTCAAAGCTCACCGCATCCGTTAATTGTTCTGTCCCATACGCAGTTTCATGATTCCGCAGAAATTCTTCTCTGAAGTCCATAATCTCATGCTGATACTGCTCAGAAGGCTGTATCAGACAGATATCTGACTGAGTGAGTAAGTTGTTTTGTTCCATCCTTATCCTCCATTAGAAAAACAGATCAAATTCCCTTCGCATTTAAGCCGGAACACTTCATCTATCAAGACAGGCCAGCGATTTCTGTTCGTCCCGGACCTTCTCCTCCAGCATTGCCGCATACTTCTCATCATCGATCGGGAACTCAACCCGCTGTCCCTGCCAGGAAGAGAGGTACGCGCCATTCGCAATCATCAGTACGCGGAGTCCATCCTCTCCCGTTGCAAGCAGCGGTTCCCCTTTTATCAAATGATCCGTAAAATTCTGGAAGATCTTCTGATATCCTTCGACGCCATTTTTCTCCACTGTAATCTCCCTTGCATTGTGCTCCGGCATTCCATAGATATCCTGATTCAGACGGTTAAAATCATCCGTAGACATCACATTTTCGTCAAATATAATCCGGCTGCTGTCCTCGATGCACAGCCTTCCCTTCGTTCCCCAGATTTCCAGACGGTTGACTCCCGGATACTCCCCGCTGGAGGCAATAAAGGTTCCGTGGAGCCCGTTGTCATAGAAGAATTGGAGATCCATACTGTCGTCTACCGTGATATTACTGTATTTTCCGCATTCTACCGTTGCCAGCACCTGGTCCGGCATGCCGAGAAGCCACTGCCACACATCGAGGAAATGCTGGCTTTGATTGATCAGCAGACCGCCGTGCTCTCCCTCCCATGTGCTGCGCCAGGGCGCGGAATTGTGATAGGCCGGAGTACGGAACCAGATATTGGATATCCACACTGCGCGGTTAAGCCGCCCCAGTTCTCCACGCTCGATCATCTCCTTTGCACGGAAAAATACGCGGTTCATCCTCGTATTAAAGATCATTCCCAGACAGACTCCGGCGCGGTCTGCTGCATCTATGAGTCCCTTCACTTCCTTCGTTGATATCCCGGCCGGCTTATCCAGCAGGATATGCTTTCCCGCCGCGGCCGCCATCTTTCCGATCTCGACATGGGTGGCGTGAGGTGTCACGACAACTACAGCATCAAATTCGTCTCCGCATGCGAACATCGCCTCCACATTCGGATAGACAGATGCCCCCGGATAGACTGTCCTGATCTCATTCTGCCCTTTTTCATTTCGGCAGCAAACTCCGGCGAGTACCATACCATCGATTTCACCGTCATAAATCATCTGTACGTACTGGCGGCCCATACCGCCGAATCCAACCACTGCGGCTCTGATTTTATCCATCGTCCTGCTCCTTCGTCAAACCGGTATTTTATAATTTTTTATTATAATCTGTAAAGTCCTGCTGCCATTGTATACATTAACCGTCGGATAATAAATCACATCGATTACCCGGCTTCTGCCGAGTTCCTCCAAAAATGCGTCGCCGTCTGTAAACAGCATGGCGTCGATCGGAACGCCCTTATCGTCAGCCAGGGAAAACTTCACCGCGTTCCGGTTCTTTCCCAGCACCCGCACGCTTCTGATATGAAGTCCTTTCAGTGCAAACAGCGGCTTTTCATTGCCCTGTCCAAATGGTTCCAAAAGCTCCAGTTCTTCAATAAGAGGCTCATTTATGTAATCGAGAGGCATGGGAACATCGATCCAGATCTTGCGGACAAAGTCATCCTCTGTAAGTTCCGCTTCCTCATTCAGCCTGCGGCGGAATTCATCGATATTTTCTTTTTCAAGTGAGAGTCCTGCGGCCATGGGATGGCCTCCGAATTTAAGCAGGAGATCCTTTACCTTCACTAGCCCTTCGAACATATGATACTGCTCGATCGACCGCCCTGATCCCTTCGCGCATTCCTCTCCATCCGTCAATACAAAGGCCGGTTTCTGATACTGCTCCCGCAAACGCCCTGCAATGATTCCCGCCAGCGATTCATGGCAGGAAGGCAGATACGCCACCAGAACCTTATCGTCACGATAGCACTCCTCCACCTGCGCAATGGCTTCCTCGGTCCCCTGCTTCGTCATATCTTTTCTCTGGTCATTTAAATCCTTCAGTTCCATGGCCAGCTGGTCCGCCTCTTCCCCGTCCTCACACAGCAAAAGCGACAGAGCCAGCTTGGCTGTCTGAAGACGTCCGCCTGCATTTAAACAGGGTCCGATAACAAATCCGATATGATATGCGGTAATCTGGTCTTTATCCAGGTCATTCCGCTCGATCAGCTTTAAAAGACCGATACTCTTCGTATTTGCGATTCTTTTTAATCCTTCTTTGACAATGATGCGGTTTTCATCTCGCAGCTTCATCACGTCGCCCACCGTGGCAATCGCTGCAAATTCCAGCATGGACAGCCAATCCTCCTCCGGAACGGAAAATGCCTCGTAGAGGGCCTTTACAAGCTTATAAGCAACCATTCCTCCACAAATCTCCGGATACGGATAGCTGCAATCGCTCTGTTTTGGATTGACCACCGCGTCCGCGGGCGGAAGCAGATCATGGCCATCCTCCTGCATGATATCGTGATGGTCCGTGATCAGCACGGTAAGTCCCAGTTCCTTCGCCAGGCTGATCTGCGCCACAGCGGCGATTCCATTATCACAGGTCAGGATCGTATCGACTCCATCCTCAGCCGCGGCGCAGATAATGGATTCATTGATTCCATAGCCATCCTTGATCCGGTCCGGAATCTCATAATCCACGTTAGCCCCGATTCTCGTGAGCGCCCGGTAAAGCAGGTACGTAGAGCAGACGCCGTCTATATCGTAATCCCCGACTATCCGGATCCGTTTTCCCTGCTCCGTCTTCTCCTTCAGGATCTCTACTGCGAGATCCATGTCCTTTAACAGATGAGGGCTGTACAGATCCTTTAATGATCCCCGGAGATACTTCTCTACCGCCTCCTCTCCCACAATATCCCTGTTCCGGATAATCCTCGCCGTTACAGGTGTAATATGATGGATTCTTGCCATCTCATGAAAGTCTGCCTTCTTCGTCTGAAGCATCCATCGTTCTGCTGCCATCCTTCTTCGTCTCCTCACCAGCCTGTTCTCGATCAGGCGTTGTATTTTCTCCCGCCGACTGCATCTCTTCCGCCAGCTTCTTCTCCGCGATTATCTCCGCCGCAACCCGTTCCTCCAGGCGCTTTTTCAGTTCTTCCTTCTTCTGCTTTGCAATATCCAGTCTGCTCATCAGGCTGGCAATGGAATACAGGATAGGTGCAAAATCCCCTCTGTAAGCCTGTTCACAGGTAGACTTCACCTCGAAATTCTCACTTCCGATCTCGCGGAAAAGGTATTTCTCATCGTCAATAATATTCTTCAGCCGCTCAATCAGCTGATTCACGGAATCCGTCAGAATTCCGATCTCATCCTCAGAATCGTAGGGAAGGTACACATCCAGGTCACCGTTGGAGACCCTTCTGGTCCCCTCCACGATCGCCTTGACCGGCTTATCGATAGCAATAATGATATAGATGACAAGCAGCGTGATCATCAGCGCAATCAGGCAGATGGACACGATCTTCACCCTGGCCAGCCTGGCGTAAAGCTGATCGCCCCGGACACTGGCCGCCTCAGCTCCAAGCCGGTTAAACTCCGCCATCTTTAAAAAGTTGCCGCTGGCTTCATCAAATAAGAGCCTGGACTCTCCGATGATCATTTTCAGCGATTCCTCGTTATCATTGCCCCGGCTGATCGGAAGAAGCCGGTCGCTGTATTCCAAGTACCGGTCCCAGTAGGCCCTGGCGTTTTCCATCAGCTCACGGTCCGTTTCGTCCGTAATATAATTCTGCTCATACTCCGTAAAAGCCGCGTCGATCTCATCACGGACCGCCATCATCTCTTTTTCCAGATGATCCATGGTCTCCTGGTCGTGGGTTATGGCATGGTAAAATTCCTTGATCCTGTAATCCGAGGTCTCGGTATTCAGTTCCTCCGCGATGATGATCGCCGGAACCCAGGACTGGGAAATCTCCGTGCTGGCCTGGTTAATCTGTCTCGCCGTGATAATGGACTCCGCGCCGATAAACACGAGTCCCAGAATACTGACTCCTCCCAGAAACAAAAGCTTCGTTTTAATCCTGATATTTCTGATTGATTTCACTTTCATAACCCTTAAGTCTTCTCCTTCTTTGCCGGTAATCCGGCAGTTCTCTCTCAACGACTTTCCAGAAGTCCTTTGAATGATTCATCTCTGTGCGATGAGCCAGTTCGTGCACTACAACGTAATCCGCCAGCTCCACGGGCAGAAGCACCAGCTTCCAGTTATAGTTAATATTACCGCGGGCGCTGCAGCTTCCCCATCTGGTGGCCTGATCCCGAATGGCGATTCGCAGATACGACACCCCCATCCGATCCGCCCACCACGCGGTTCTCTCCTCCAGAAAACGCCTCGCCTGCTTCCGGTACCAGTTTTCCATGGCCGCCTTCACAAGCGGCTCGTCTGCCTCCTGCCCCGTAAAAGGGCCGGATACCAGAAATTTATCGCCCGTATCGCATACCCGGAACCGTTCCGCCTCATAGTCCCGTTCAAAATGGAGTTTTCTGGGGCTTCCATGAAAGAGCAGTAAAGCCCCCTCCGTCCAGTGAAACTGTTCTCGTTTCTCCAGCTCCTCCCTGATCCTGGAAGCATGCGCAAAGATCCATTCCTGATTCCGCTGCGCAAATTCTTGCCCGGCCTTCCACGATAGCCGATCCGGTATCCGCACGACAATCTCACCCTCCCTGGTTACGGAGACCGCCATCGTGCGCCTGGCGGATTTCACTATCCTGTAAGGGAAAAAATCCCCATCTTCACAGATGAGTATCCCTTGATCAGGCAGCGCCTGTTTTTCAGTTTTCATTTATTTTCACATTCTTTTCTATCATGCTTCAGCCTTGCTTTTACCTTCAGTACACGCCGCATTCTCACGGCCTGTATGTCACATTATAGCGGATAATGTCAAAAGAAACAAGTGTGAATGTTTCCGCAGCACCTGGACAGACTATAAATGGTACTATCTGCTAAAAAACAAAAAAAATACGGAGGTTCACCTCATGAAATATTTTCACGGCTATCAGAAAAAACACTCTTTCTTTGAAGGCTGGTACTTAAAACATCAGTCGCCGGACGGTGTACTTGCCCTGATTCCGGCATACCATATTGACAGGCAGGGAAAGCCATCCGCCTCCCTCCAGATTATCACCAATACCGAGTCGTGGGTTATCCCCTGCTCCGCCGACCAGTTCCGTGCGGCCTCAAGTCTATTTTATGTAAACCTTGGTACTTCCACCTTCGCGGAACAGGGCATCCATCTGGATATTGCCACAAAAGAGGTGACACTGACCGGTCACCTCTCCTATGGGCCATTTACACCGCCCAGCTACGATATTATGGGACCTTTCTGCGCCGTTCCGTTCATGCAGTGCCGCCACGGAGTCTTAAGTCTCTCCCACCGCCTGTCCGGCCAGCTGGTCTTAAACAGGAAAAAGCTGAACTTTGACGGCGGTCTCGGCTACATCGAAAAAGACTGGGGCCGCTCCTTTCCCTCCCGGTACGTATGGACCCAGTGTACCTGGACCGACAAGAAGACAAAAGCCCCCTGCTGCGTCATGCTTTCCGTGGCTGATATTCCCTTTGCCGGAACGCATTTTAACGGTTCTGTCGGTTCTGTTTTGTTCCGCGGAAAGGAATACCGCCTCGCCACCTACAAAGGGCTTAAAATCCTGGAATTCACCGACCGCGAGCTCCTGGTCAGCCAGGGCGGCCTGATGCTTCACGTCAACTTAATCAAGGACCAGCCCCTGTCTCTGGCCGCGCCCTCATTCGGAAGCATGAGCCGCACCATAAAAGAGAGCGCGGCCTGCCAGGTCCGCTACCAGTTCTTCTACCAGGAAAAAAAGATATTTGACATCCTGTGCCACCATGCGGGATTTGAATCCCAGATCATGTGACACTTAACTGACAAAAAGCAATTTTCAGACATGCACTACATCTGAAAACGGCCTTCCAGCGCGATGAACTGATCAAACAGCATCCGGCTGACTCTGGCGCCGAAAACCGTCGCCGGATGCGCCGGATAATACATGGCGTCGCTGAACTTTTTATTGAACATCACCAACACATACGGGCCGTACGGGGTGTATATGATGCCGCCGTCATTCCGGCAGGCGTTCATACTGCCGCTCTTGGAGGCCACATTTACCATCACATCATCCGTATTGTCACTGTCCATGTAAACAGCCGGAAAATCCTTTGTGATCATGCTGTTGTAGTGCTGCTTCTTAAAAATCTCCAGCATCTTCGCGTCCGCTTCAGGGCTTATCAAAGTCCCCGCTGCCAGCCTCGTAAAAATGCTGGCGTAATCCCTGGGAGTTGATGTTCCCAGCTTGTCATACCGCTCAAAATGAAGCGGATTATACAGCATCGTGTCCCTGCAGCCCAGTCCGCGGATACACGCGTTGATCGTATCCAGCCCCAGATAGTCGATCATCATGTTCGTCGCCACATTGTCGCTGACAATAATCATCAGGGTGGCTGCGTCCTTCACCCGGAGAACCGCCCCCGGCTCCAGCGCACACAGGACTCCGCTGCCGTCGACCGTGTGCTCCTCTTTAAATTCCACCATATCCTCTAAGCTGGCTATTTCCTTTTCCACCTGATCAAACAGACACGCCAGAATATATGTCTTTATGGTACTGGCCGTCTCAAACGGCTCATCCGCGCCGATGGCAATAACATTTCCATGAAAATCGTCGGCGTAGATACCCATCGTCCCATCATAACTCATGAGCTCCGCCTCAATCCGTTTCTCTATCGTCAGTCTCTTATCCATTCTCTTTCTCCTCTTCCGTCTATGCGCCGCGAACGATCACTCGCACGCTCTGCGCACGAGTCACCGTGACAATCTGTGCTGCTTATCCGTTCCTGTACCTATCCGCTCCCAAAACCTGCCCGCTCCCAAAACGGCATGGTTCCTCTGTCAGAAAATACTTCCCACCGCATACAGGCTCTCTGCCAGATCGGCTCTGAAATCCGCCTCCTCCGGGTTCAGGCTGTTGATCACCACTCCGCCGCTTCCCGCCTTTCCGGTGGAATGAATATACTTTCCATTCCCCATATACATGGCGATGTGTCCTGGGAAATACAGCAGATCTCCCATTTTTTTCTCACCCGCTGCGATCTCGCGGACCGGATACCCCTCCACGATTTTCGCATCCCGGTAGGTCAGGATTCCATTCATCATATAACTTACCGAGGTAAGCCCGGAACAGTCGATCCCAGCGGTGGAACGGCCGCCCCACCGGTACTGAATCCCCAGATACGTCTTTGCAGTCTCCACTACAGCGCGGCGAAATGCATCTTTATCCACAATTTTCTTCTGCGGAAGCACCTCTGTCCACAATCCAGCCTGCGAAAACTCCTTGTTTTCCAGAAACTGCTCCCTGATGTATCCGAAACGGCCGTCTGCCAGCTTCACCTTCCCCCAGCCTTCTATGCCGCATTCATACGGTATCACACTCACCAGAGACCCCCGGAACAGGCTGACAAGCCTTACTCCCTGCACTTTTGGCACGGAAACCACATCGACGCAGAAAGCGGTAGTCACCATAAGACCGCCTTCCTCCCACGCCATCATTTCCTCTAAAGAGACAAGCCGCACCGCTTCTTTCCGCACATAGCCCGTATAACCGTAAAATGTGCGCACCGGCAGAAATCCCTGCCCGGCAGCCTCCCTCCCGGTAATCTCTGCCCCGGTAATCGCAAGCCCCGTTCCATACATCGCCTCATCCGCAATAGCGGACAGCGTCATTCCAGCCTTAACCATAGTCTCCGCCGGAATCTCATAAATAGTTGCAACCGGCTGTATCACAATTCCATACTGCATCGTTCCATCTCCTGTTCCGGACTCCCTGGAATTCCCTGAACCACAGGAAAGGCAGCGCCAAAGCGCCGCCTTCCTGCTGCCTCTTTCCTCTTTCCATATGGTCCTTTTCCATGATTTCCGCGAAGAGCGGACTATCTATCCCGGTATAGCTTCTTATACGCCTCATACTCGCTGCTGTTAGCCAGCACATAATGTTCCGGCCTTACCTCCCGCCAGGAAGGCGGATCCGTCTCATAGTGATGCATGGAGGTGTCATAAATCAGAAGCTTTTTCTCCCTCTCATGCCGCGGATCCGGCATGGGGATCGCTGACAGCAGCGCCCTTGTATATGGATGAATGGCGTGGGTAATCAGTTCCTCCGTCTCCGCCATTTCCACGATCTCCCCTTTTCTGATGACCGCGATTCTGTCGGTGATAAACCGCATAACCGACAGATCGTGTGCGATAAACAGATAGGTGATCCCGCGCTTCTTCTGCATATCCGCCAGAAGGTTTAACACCTGCGCCCGAACCGACACGTCCAGCGCGGAGATCGGTTCATCCGCGATAATAAACTCCGGATTCATAATGAGTGCCCTGGCAATACCGATTCTCTGCCGTTGACCGCCCGAAAACTCGTGAGGGAAACGGCTGGCAAATTCCGGCAGCAGCCCCACATCGAGGAGTGCCTGATCCACCCGCCTCTTCCGTTCCTTCTCGCCGATTCCTTTCTCAATGTTCATCAGGCCTTCGCTGATGATGTAATCCACCTTGGCCCGCTCATTCAGCGAAGCCTGAGGGTCCTGAAAGATCATCTGGATCTCCCCCATTACCTTTCGGTCCAGTTCTCCGCTGATCCTGCCGTTGATCTTCTCACCTTTATAGATGATCTCCCCGCCCGACGATGGGATAATTCTCATGATGGCCCGGCCGATGGTCGTTTTTCCGGAACCGGATTCTCCCACCAGTCCGAAGGTCTCTCCCTTGTAGATCTTGAAATTGACCTTCTTTACCGCCTCATACCGCTTCCTCCGCTCGCCGAACGTGACATCTAAATCCTTTACATCCAATAATACTTCTCTCTCCATTAAAACAGACCTCCGTTTCGGATTTTTTCTACTACGGAAGGCGGGTTCACCTTCGGAGCCCGTTTATCGAGCAGCCAGGTTTTGGCCTTATGGGTCGGTGATACGAAAAAATACGGAGGCCGTTTGATAAAATCGATCTTTAGCGCTTGGGGATTTCTCGGCGCAAACGCGTCCCCCTTTATCTCCGTAAATAAGTTGGGCGGTGTCCCGGGAATCGAGAATAGATCCGTCCCCTTCACGCCCACCTGCGGAAGCGACGAGAGCAGCGCCCACGTATACGGGTGTCTCGCATCGTAGAAAATGTCCTCGCCCGTCCCGATCTCGATAATGTCTCCCGCATACATCACAGCCACGCGGTCCGCGATATTGGCGACCACGCCCAGATCGTGCGTAATCAAGATGACGGATAAATGGTATTTGTGGCGCAGCTCCTTGATCAGATCGAGTATCTGTGCCTGGATCGTCACGTCCAGCGCCGTTGTCGGCTCGTCACATATTAAAATCTGTGGGTTGCAGGCAATGGCGATGGCGATCACCACACGCTGCCGCATGCCGCCGGAAAATTCATGGGGATACTGGCCGAACCGTTTCTCAGGCTCACTGATTCCCACATCCGCCAGGTATTGCAGCGTTCTGGCCTTCGCCTCGGCGCGGTTTACATTCTGATGAAGCAGCACCGCCTCCATAATCTGCACACCGATCGTCTTTAACGGGCTTAAGCTGGTCATGGGGTCCTGCATAATCATGGCGATCTCATGGCCCCGGATCTTCAGCCATTCCTTTTCCTTCTTTAAGGCAGTCAGTTCCACCGGTTCTTTGTTGTCCGCACCGTAATACGTGGCCTTCCCCGCCGTCACATGGCCGTTCTGGTCCAGAAGTCCCATAAAGGACTTGGTAAACACGGATTTTCCGCTTCCCGACTCGCCCACAATGGCCAGAATCTCTCCTCTATGTAAATCCATGGAAATTCCTCTGATTGCATGCAGAGTCTTTCCCCTCAGTTCAAATTTAATCTCTAAATCTTCTACCGTCAGTATCTTCTCTGGCATTCCTTTCCTCCTTCTGATCGATCCGTTCTGTCTTCTACACATGGTTCTTCGGGTCAGCCGCGTCCGAAAACGCGTTGCCGATAATATAGAATGAAATAGTGACGAACGAAAGAATGATGGTCGGATATACGAGCTGGTAACGGAGCGCCGGGCTGGTGATGAGGGCGCGGCCCTCATTGATTAAGTTGCCAAGGCTTGGAATATTGACTGGAAGCCCCAAACCGATGTACGTGATAAAAACCTCATTTCCAATGGCGGACGGAATCGTCAGCGCCATACGCAGCATAATAACCGACACCAGATAAGGAAGCAGGTTTTTTATGATAATCTTCGCCGTCGGCGTGCCGAGACAACGGCTGGCCACATTGTAATCCCTGTCGCGGATAATCAGAATCTGGTTTCTGATGAAACGCGCCATCTGAATCCATCCCGTAAGGCACATGGCGAAGATCAGTGTCTTCACACCCGGCTTCAAAATATAGGAAATCAGAATCAGGACAATCGTATTCGGTATGTTGTCTATAATATTATAAATCTCAGTCAGTATAAAATCAGCCTTCCGCACGTAACCCCAGATGACACCGACCGTGATGCCGATCAAAGCTTCCGCCAGCGCCACAGATAAGCCGATCAGCAGGGAGGTTCTGGTTCCCGCCCAGATTCTGGCCCACAGATCCTGGCCAATGGAGTTGGTTCCCAGAATAAACTGGTCTCCGGGCGGAATATTGCGATACTGCATTCCCGCCTCATCATTGACGATCATGTTCGGGTCATACTGGCCCGGAAGATGGGGCTGAATAAAGGTAAAGGCCAGAAGAAGGAGCAGGAGAACGAGAAGAACAACCGCCCCCTTATTCTTTAAGAAAGCCCGAAACGTGCTGCTCCAGTAGGAATAGTTGCTGTAGCCGGTCCGCTCCACTTCCGCTTCGTTAAATCCGGCGAAGGAAAAAAGCTCCTCATCGGTCTGTGGGGCGCCCTTTGCCGCCTGTTCCATGCTGTCCATCAGCTCTGCCTCTTTCGTATGGCGGTAAGAAAACTGCTTCATCATCTGTCACCTCCCTTTTTGCTCAGGCTGATTCTCGGGTCAAGCAGGACCATCAGGATATCGCCGAGAAGCAGACCCATAACACCGACGCAGGCATAGAGAAGCACGATTCCCTGAACCATGGTATTGTCGTGTTTCTTAATCACCGTGACCAGCAGGCCGCCCATTCCCGGAATGCTGTATAAGGATTCGATGTATATGGAGCCGATGACCGTGTTCAAAAATGCGGTCGGTATGTACTGGGCCAGCGGAACAAAGGCGTTTCGGAAAATATGCTTGAACATGACGCCGCCCTCGGACATGCCCTTTGCCCTGGCCAGTTTCACATAGTCCTTATTGCTCTCATCCACCATGTAGCGCCTCAGCCACATGCCGTAAAATGCGATATTATTTAAAGACATGGAGACAACCGGAAGAATCCAGTACTTCGGATCGTCGATTTGAAACAGCAGACCGACGCCCAGCGCCTGCGTTCCGTACAGCTGGATATAAAGAAAGTAGACCGCTGCTGGAACCGCCTGGATACAGACGATAAATAACGTCCCCAGCTTGTCAAACCATCTGTACTTGTACCGCGCCATCAGTGCTCCCATGGGAAGCCCGATAAACAGCGAGACAATCATGGACAGGACGCCCAGCTTAATAGACACCGGAACCTTATCGGCCAGAATCTCCGCTACCGGCACATTTGCCCGGTAAATCCTGGATACCCCTAAGTCTCCGTGCACCAGGTCGTTAAAAAAGCGTACCACCTGCACCGGAAGCGGATCCGTAAGTCCCATCTCCTGTAAGCTTACCTGAATCTGCTGTGGGGTCAGCTTATCAAAATTGGTGAAATAGCCTTCAATCGGCATCAGACGCAGCAGACAGAAAACAACAGTCAGAATAATGATTAGAGTAAGAAACGATCGCGCAATTCTTTTACCTAGATATTTTAGCATCAGCAACATAACTCCTTTGTAATTTCTTTTATAAAAACACTCTCGGAAGCAGATGTCATCGGCAATTTCGTAAATTACATCTATTTCCGAGAACATTTTTACTTAATTCCGCAGTGATGCGGATACTTACCGAAGTAAATGCTCCGGTAAGCATCCGCCCTCCGCTCTACTGGCCGGCCTTCTCCTTATTCGCTTCAAATTCTTCCATGGAGATGTAATGATCCTGCAGATGCTGGCCCTTATATTTTAAGTTGGACACGCCAAACGGCGCATACTGGCCTTCAAACACATTGAGCTTCGTCGCAAGATATTTGCTTACGCTGATGCTGAAAGGCACGACAAGCGCATGATTAATCAGAGTAGCCTCCGCTTTGGCAAATGCCTCATAACGGGCGTTGATATCCACCTTGATGTCCTTGGCTTCCTCAATCGTTGTAAAATACTCTAATACAGCGTCGGCAGAAGGGGTACCATCCTCAATGGCTTTCGCAAGGTTTGCATACTTGTAGCCCGGATCGTAACCGCTCTCGCCTTTCGCCTGGTAGAATGGATCGGTCCAGGTCTCCGGGTCCGCGTAATCGGCGCCCCAGTTACACTTTAGCATTGCGTACTTTCCGTTGCGGCGGATTTCAGTCAGGAATCCGTCGGTTGGACCTGTCTGCACGATAATATCGATGAAATCAGTTCCCAGCAGCGATTCCATCTGCTGTTCCACAACCTGACACTCCTTATCCCAGTTGACCTCGGTAGGATTATACGGCAGCAGCACCTTCACCGGGAAGGTCACGCCTTCTGCCGCCAGCTCACTCTTTGCCAGATCACGATACTCCACAGCCTTCGCCTCATTAAAGGTATCTCCCAGTGCCGCCATATCGCCGATCTCTGTAAAATCGGTTCCATCCGCGTTGAAGGTAAACTTCGCCGGAGTGATGGTATTGATCACGTAATCTTCCGGAACGTTCGGCTCCAGCACAGCGACTTCCTTGGTCTTATTTAAAGCGGAAGAGAGGGCCTTACGGAAGTTCTCATTGTTCACAGCCTTTCTCCAGTTATCCGGCTCATACTCCGCATCGAACTGCGGATCAAAGTTGAAGCAGTAGAAATAAGAGTAGCTGTTTCTCGGCCTCTCACGGCTGATCAGATTCTTTGTATCCTCGTTGCTCATCCAGTCGTCCAGAATATCGGCTGTGATTTCCGCGTAATCGATCTCACCGCGCTTGATCATCTCCGGTCCGATGGTATTCGATTCCGCATTGTAAATTTTCTGTATTTCATCGATATAGACGATATCCGCATCATAGTTTAATGTATTCTTTTTATAGATCCGGCGCTCCTGAGGAGAAAATTCCGACATATAGTAAGAACCATTGTAGTACATCTTATCCGCGGCCGTTGCAAACGTCTTGCCCAGTTCCTCCAGCTGAGGTCCATAAGCCGGCATATAGACGATATAAGCCAGAGAAGACAGGAAATACGGCACTTCCGTCTCCAGCGTATAGGTAAGCGTATAGTCATCCACTGCCTTTACTCCCACCTCGGAGAAATCAATGGCATTCCATACCACACCGTCCTCATCGGCTCCGCCGTTATATACAAGGCCATTGTAATAAGCTTTGGCATTTGCAATCACACCGAACAGATTCTGCACAATCCCGCTCTCGTATTCCGGTGTCAGCTGGTATTTGATGGCGTCGACGTAGTCCTGTGCCGTCACGTCGGCTACCGGCGCGCCTGTGTTATCCACCCATTTGGCTTCTCTTAAATGAAAGGTCCACGTCCTGGATGCCTCATCATATTCCCATTCCGTCGCCTGTCCCGGCCGGATCTTTCCTTCACTGTCGTACTCGATCAGAGTATCAATACAGTATGCTGCCGTTTTAAAATCAGCTTCTGACGCAGAGACCAGATAGTTTAATGTTGTAACCTCCCCCGAGTACAGCTCCTTATACACAACCGGCTTTCCCCCGTCTTCGCCATTCCCATTCTCATTTTTCCCTGCCTCATTACCGGCCTGGGCGGAGCTTCCGCCTTCCGTCGTCTTTTTACCGCCGCATCCGCTGAGCACGGTCGAAGCAGCAAGAACAGCACAGAGCAGTGCCGCAGTCAATCTTCTTTTCTTCATAAGTTTTCCTCCATGTTCCTAATATTCTAACCCTTGCGGGATTAGTTTCCATACGATTACGCCAGTTACGGCTCAAATGCGGGAACTCCGGTAATCCCGATCCCGTCATTGTCATTCATTCGGATGACCGCGCCCTTATAAACCGGTCCCCCTGTATACGGATCGATGGAACAGAGGGATGGGCCGTCCAAATCCGCACGGGTAATAATCCCCTTACCCGCCGCCAGATGCGCCGCTGCGCTGACCGCGATCTTGCTCTCCAGCATACACCCGATCATGCACTCCACTCCGTAGCTTTCCGCAATGGCACAGATCTTCAGTGCCTCATAAATCCCGCCGGTCTTCATCAGCTTGATGTTAATGAGATCCGCCGCCCGGTTCTGGATAATCCGAACCGCATCCTCCGGAGAAAACACGCTTTCATCCGCCAGGACAGGCGTGGCCACATTGGCTGTCACAAACTTCATCCCGTCAAAATCATGAGCATTCACCGGCTGTTCCACTAAATCCATCTCAATTCCCGAATCCTCCATGGCCCTGATGATACGAACGGCATCCTTGGCCGTCCAGCCCTGGTTGGCATCGATGCGCAGCCGGATCTCCGGCCCCACAGCCGCCCGGATCTCCCGGATTCTCTCGATATCTTTTACGCCTTCTTTTCCCACCTTGATTTTCAGGATTCGAAATCCCTGTTTAACCGCCTTTAAGCTGTCCTCCACCATCTCGTCCACACCGTTGACACTGATGGTCAGATCCGTCTCCACTTCTGTCCTGCTGCCTCCCAGAACCCGGTACAAAGGCTTCCTGCAGGACTGTGCATACAGATCATAGAGCGCCATATCCACCGCCGCCTTGGCCGATGTGTTCTTCACCATACAGCCGTGAAGCTTCTTCATCATGCCGTCCAGGTTATCGATCTCCATTCCGATCAGATTGGGAGCGATAAATTCCTCAATGGCACACCGGATGGAGCCTTTCGTATCCCCGGTGATCACAGCCGTGGGAGGTGCCTCTCCAAAGCCCGTCCTTCCGTCATCCGCGGTAACCCTGACCACAATATCATTCACGCTGTTCACGGTTCGCAAAGCCGTCTTAAACGGCGTTAAAAGCGGAATATTTACTTCCGCAGTCTCTATCTTCGCAATTCTCATACTCTAACCTCCGAATTTCTATGGTACAGCCACAGGGAAGTCTCCGCCATCACACGCTCATATGCCGGCGTATCGGTATCGTTTCCACAGTAGCACACAACAAATGGCTGTTTTGCATATACAATTCCAACATCATGTGTAATTCCGCAGTCTTCCCCTGTCTTGTGGGCGATTTCCGGTTCCTCCGGCAGCGCCTGCAGATAAAACGGAATCTTGCTGCACAGCTGCTGGTTCTTTAAAATAGAAATCATCTTTTCACTGGCCTGCCGGCTCACCAGTCTGCCCTGATACATCTCACGCAGCAGACGGCCCGTCTCCGCTGCCGTTATGTAATTCTGGATTCCCCGCTTTGATTTCTCCGTATCGTACATCTTCCGCTGAAGCACCGTATCGCGGTATCCCATCCGCCTGATCGTACGGTTAATCTCCTCGATTCCAAGAAGATTGATAAGCACATTCGTCGCAGTATTATCGCTGAAAATAATCATCAGCGTCACGAGATCGAGAACCGTCACTTCGATTCCGTCATGGAGATACGTAAGTGCCCCGCAGGACGGCACACAATCCTCCCGCTTCATGCGGATGATCCTGTCGGGATTCAGAGTCCCATCCTCGAACCTCACAAATGCTTCTGTCATCACAAACAGCTTGATAACGCTGGCGGCCATCATCCGTTCATCCTCGTGATACGCCGCCCGCTCACCGGTTACGAGATTTTCATAATAAAATCCCGTTTTTCCCGGAAGTCTCCTGAGCTTCTCTGTCACTTCCTCTTCCAGACTGCCTGTCAACCGCATAAGTCCCCTCTCTACGCCTGCCGAATTTTTATTATAGAAAAAAAGAGGCACTGCACCTACCACCTACAGCTACCTCATTGCACCTGATTTTGCGACTGATTCGTATTCTTTATGAAATATAATCTTATGTATAAGTATAATAAATTTCACAAAAAAAGCAAGCGCTATTTCCCTCTGTTTCGGAGGTTTTGTCTACCGCAGCTCCGCTTTCAGCAGCTGAAACTGATTTTTATGGAAGGATATCTGTCCTTCCTCCTTCAGCCGCCCCAGCTCCTTTGACATGGCGCTCCTGTCCACAGCCAGATAATCGGCCATCTCCTGCCGGTTTAACGGAATAGTAAAGGACTCCCCTCCCGCCTTCTTTGCCTGCTCCGACAAATAGGAAAGAATCTTCTCCCTGGTTGTGCGTTTTCCCATGTGACCGATCTTCTGTGTCAGAGTCATATTCTTTTCCGCCAGGATTTTAAGCATATTGCGGACCAGGCGGTTATGAAACTCACATGCAGACGGACAGACGGTTATGATTCTCTCACAGTTGATGAAGAGCACCTCCGTCTTCTCCGCGGCGGTCACACTGACCGGCAGACACTCCACGCGCGCAAAGGAAAATGCCTCACCGAACAGACCTCCCCGCTCCACATGGGCCAGAATGGTCCGGTTGCCCCAGAAGTCGTCAGAAAACACCAGCACGCTGCCAGACAGAACCATACCTACCTGATCCGCCCGGCCGCCCGCCATTAAGATATACTCTCCCTCATCAAATAAAACTCTTCTTCCGCCAAGACATGGAAGCAGCTGTTCCAGTTCCCCATTTTCAATCCCGTCAAATAATGAAACCATCTCGCTCCGCCATTTCGATTTATTTTAATTTCGTTGCAAAAACAACATACTTTTCGATTTTAGTATAGTATGATACAGCTATCGAGTCAAGGAGGAAAAAAATATGATAAGAAAAATCATTCACATTGATACAGACGCCTGTACCGGCTGCGGACTGTGTGCCGAAGCCTGCCACGAGGGAGCCATTCAGATGATAGATGGAAAAGCAGTTTTAACAAGAGAGGATTACTGTGACGGTTTGGGGGACTGCCTGCCCGCCTGTCCCGCAGGAGCCATCTCCTTTGTAGAGCGTGAAGCGCCCGCCTACGATCACGCCGCTGTACAGAAGGCCAAAAAGGCCCTGGAACACGCCGGCTCCCGAGACAGCCACTGTGCCTGTCCCTCGGCTGCCTCCCGTTCCTTATCCGGCAGCGCCGCCCAGAACCAGGCCGGACCGGAAGACGTTCCAAGCTGCCTGTCACAGTGGCCGGTCCAGATTAAACTGGCGCCCATCCACGCCCCCTATTTCGCCAATGCCGACCTGTTGATCGCAGCGGACTGCACCGCTTTTTCCTATGGTAATTTCCACCACGATTTTATCCGGGACCACATCACTCTGATCGGATGTCCAAAATTAGACAGCATGGATTACTCCGAGAAGCTGACGGAAATCCTGCGTGAAAATGACATCCGCTCCATAACGGTAACCCGTATGGAAGTTCCCTGCTGCGGCGGAATCCAGTTCGCGGTGGAACGGGCAGTAGAAAACAGCGGGAAGAAGATTCCGTGTAAGGTCTTTACCATCGGAATTGATGGGAATTTGCTTTGAGGATGGGTTAAAAAGATGAGAGATACTTCACGCCTGCATATCTATAATACCGTGAAGTATCTCTATTTTTGTGCCCCCTGCGATTGTCCGCACTTATAATCCAATGACTAAAAAACATGCAGCTATCAGCAATAAAAAAGACACCCTCACTCGGATGTCCTTTTCCTTAAACTTTTGCTTTTAATGCGCCGAACATGATTCGAACACGCGGCCTTCTGGTCCGTAGCCAGACGCTCTATCCAGCTGAGCTATCGGCGCATATTGCTTTCGCAACGGTATTAAGTATATCCGATATAACTCGTTTTGTCAACTATTTTTTTTAAAATTGTTTCCAACGCTTCCAGTAAATAATCCCCTCCCGCTCGCATCTCTCCACAAGCCCTTCCCCATACATAAATTCCAGGCAGGAAAATGTCTTCGCCCAGATCTGGGTACAGGAGACGAAATGGCGGTAGTCGGGCGGCCCCTGGCTTCTTCCGTAGGCCCGGACGCCCACATCCCGGGTGGTCATCATCCCTCCGTCCTCTTCCAGTATCCCTTTCATGATTTCACATTTATCCAGATAGCCGAGAATAATCCGGTTGGCTTCTTTTTCCACATCTGCTATAGGCCCATAATGGCACGGCAGAATCCTGCAGTCCGCGTACCGGTGCTTCATATCACCAAGGGACTCCATATAGCATTTTAAAAGTCCCAGATCCTTCTGCTGGCTGCCCACGATCGGCACGATGGTCGTCATGATCTGATCCCCGCAAAACAGGAATCCGTGTCTCTTCTCATGGAGACCGCACTGCCCAAACGTATGGCCCTTTAAAGAAACGACATCGAACTGATACTCCCCATATTCCAGTGTCTGGCCGGGATGAACCGGGATAAAGGGGAAGTCCTGAGCCTTTCCCCGCTCCGCGTAGGCGCGCCCAGTGTATTCCATAACAGCCTCATAGACGTCCGGAGTATCCTTCTTCGTCACGCCTACAATCCGCAGATTCTGTATACGCGACTCCTCATCCGCCAGGTAACAGTGAAGCAGATCCGCCCGCTTCCTGGTCTCCTCCGGATTCATGTACACGCTTGCCCCCAGCTCCTGCAAAGCCGGCACAAGCCCCGTATGGTCCGGATGGTCATGGGTAATAAACACGTCCAATTCCTTATAGGAGACGCCCAGAGTCTCCACCATACCGCGCAGACTCTCCCAGTCCCGTTCAAACCGAAAAGAGGTATCCACCATCAGACTGCGCCCAGGCTGCCGGATCAGATAGAGATTGCGCGGACTCATGTGACGGTCAGAATAGGAAATCGTCTCCTGAAACAGATTGTGGTAAATCTCCTGCATATCGTCCCCCCCCCCTCTCATCGCTGTTATTTCCCGCTGATAACCTCCATTGTAAAAACTTTCCGGACAAATGTCAAATAAAATTGCCGTCAGCGCCGGAACACCTCCGGAATTATACCGCTGTTTACTGGCTTTTCCATTGTTCATCCTGTATAATAAATATATCGATTTATTGGAGGGGCTTATGAACTTACCACAACTGTACTATTTCCGAAAACTGGCTGAAGTCCAGCACTACACGGAGGCCGCCAAAGCGCTTTACATTACGCAGCCCAGCTTAAGCGATTCCATCGCATCTCTGGAGAAGGAACTGGGGGTATCCCTCTTCCAGAAAAAGGGGCGTAATATTAAGCTCACCAAATACGGGGAAGAATTTTACCAGTACGTCAGCGAATCCCTGAGTATCCTGGAACACGGCATCTCCCTGATCAAGGAGAAATCAGGTCATATCAGCGGCTCCATCGATATCGGATGCATTCCCACCCTGTTAGGTGACTTTTTACCGGAGGCGCTGGATCTTTATCAGGAGAAGAATCCGCTCGCCACGCTCAATATCTACCACGGAATGTCCATCGAAGTGGCGCAGGGCGTTTCCTGCGGTAAATATGACATCGGCTTCTGTTCCATGGTGGACGATATGCCCGACCTGGTCTTCGTCCCCATCACCTATCAGGAGCTGATCGCCATCGTCCAGAACAACCACCCGCTGGCCGGCCGGGAAGCCATGTATCTGTCGGACCTAAAGGATTACAGGCTGACCACCTACCGGGACACGATTCCCATCGGCAAGGTCGTCCGCAAGCTGCTGAAAGAAAAAGGAGTGGAGGCCGTCTATTCCTACGATGACGAAATCTCCATTGCAGGCAGAATTTCCAAGTCCTCAAAAGTGGCCATTGTGGCCGATACCCCCTATTTGAGGCAGTTTAACAATCTTGCCAAAGTCCGGCTTTTGGACGTGCCCAAAGACACCCGTATGATTTACATGGTATACAGCAGTAAAAACTTCATTACCTCAGCTGTGGAAGCATTTGCAAACTTTATGGTTGCCAGTTGCTTAAATATGCCGGACTAGCACAGCCTTGACCCGGCCGCTCTGTGCCCGAATCACAGGAGACTTTCTGCGCCGCCCGAATCACACAAAAGAAACCGCCCCCTGCTGTCTGAAACAGAGGAACGGTTCCTTTTCTCATACTCACAAATTCCTAAAACGTAATGCCAAAGGTGGCCATCAAAGCGATTACCAAACCCGCAACAGCCGCCGGAATCATGGTCCCAAGAATTACATGCTTGTAACTCTCTTTTAAACTGCATCCGCAGATAGACATCGTGAGAATCGCCACAGAAGAGTTAGGCAGCTTATTTAAAATCAGGGCAGACTCTGTCACGATTCTGTGCAGGGCCTGGACATTGACCCCCATATCCACAAACGCCTGGCCAAAGCTCTCCAGGAAAATGGTTTCACCGGAGATTGCAGACCCTGTCAGACCGGTCAAAACCGCGGTCCCGAAATACGCCTTTAAATACACCGGCATATTCATGGATAAAACAGCCTGCTGCAGCGCCTGAAATGCAGGCGACAGGCTGAGAACCTTGGAAAGTCCCATAACCGCAGCCACGGTCAGCATAGAATTCAGTCCGGATCCCGCGCCAGTTTTAGCGGAGGACTTGATGTTTTCAATATGCTTAAACTGGGTTGCCATAATCAGCAGAATCCCTACTGTCAAAGAAAACAGAATACTCGTGGAGGTTCCCCAGCTGGAGGTAGCCACAACGATTCCAAATACCACAATAAACGGAAGTACCGACATTCCGATGCCGGGCAGCTCTTCATCGCTCATTACCTTATTGGAAGAGGTATACATGGCCAGCAGTTCTTCGTTTGTATGCTTCTTATGGCTCTGAGCCTGGGCATAATTGAAATATACAAAGTAACACACAGCCACGATGGCGGTAAACACCAGAGATAAGAACGGTGCCGATCCCAAAGACGTTCCAAGATAACCGCTGGGCAGCACGTTACAGATATCCAGGGTATACATGAATCCATTGGCGGAGGCCCCGCCGCCCAGCAGCATGAACGGAAGCAGCCGGCGGTCCATCTTGTTTTCACGAAGCAGATTGTCTGCGATCGGATACAGTACAAACACCATGATATAACCGTTGATGCCTAAAAGCGTAATAAAAAAGGTACAGATCAGAATAACCAGGCCCACCATCCTGGCTCCCAGCTTCTGCGTCAGCCACTTGGCGATTTTTGTGGCCAGCCCGGTTTCCAGCACCAGCTGTCCGAAGATGCCTCCCATCCCCAGGATCAGGAACCAGGAAGTTACGAAACCGCCGGCGCCGCCGGAGAATGTGGTAAGAAGACCGTCGGACAGGCTGAGCTGGCTGCTTAATAATATAATTACCGCCGTAATTACGGTTGCGCAGATCATGTCAATCCCCTTGATGATCATGACTACTAAGAGAGCAATGGCAAAGATAAGACCCATTGTTGCTAACATAAAAATACCTCCATCAATTATTTTTTAGTTCCGGTCTGCACTTTCCTGCCGCTGCCGTACTCTCTGTCCGGCCATCCGATTATCACATTCATCACCGTGGGAAGGATGAGGGTGAATAAATTGATATAGGATGCCGCGGTCAGTCCCTTGGACACCAGCGCCGTAAGCCCCGCCTGGGAAATCACCCAGGTAAGACAGATATAGACAAAGGTAAGGACAGCTCCCCGCCGGTTGCGCTTAGCTTCAGAAACCTTCGGATCTTCCCCGGTCTTTTTCTGATACCAGTTCAGAGCACGGTCGTTAAAGCCCTGTGCATAGTTGATCGCCGTGGAGATTGTTGCAAAAAAGATTGCTATGGTAAGAAGCGTCAGCGAAATCGCTTTGACAGCGCCGCCCGCCCAGCCATTCTGTACCACCAGAATTGTATACACGGCTTTTCCATTTGCCCACCCATCGTAAACCGCACTGTAGTTTCCCGCCAGGTTAATGGCGTTCATCTCCAGGAATACCCAGTTTACAATCACGGACAGGATCACCGCCCTGCGCAGAGTTTTCTTGTTGTTAAACAACTGCGCATGATTGACGTACGCGCCGAATCCAGCCAGATTCTGACCAGAAAAGATATAGGCCCATACAAATGCAATGAAAAGATATTTTAAAAAGCTGCCCGCGCCCGATGCGATTCCTGCCTCCATGCTGCTGCTCATAACAGCCATCTCATTTGCCAGTTTTCCGCTCCCGATATTGAAAATAAGATTTGGAACGTGAACAATAACCAGGGCGATAAAGATAACAGCACTCATGAACACCGCGTTCTTGCGGACCAGCTCCGTGCCTTTCATACAGAGAAGAAACATGATAACTCCCACAATAAATGTGGTCCATATGTACGGAATCCCCGTCAGCTCCTTAAGGGCTGAGCCGGAGGTGGAATAGGCCAGTGCCATACATACGATGAGCAGCCAGTTAAAATTCAGCTCATACACGATCTGCATCGGTTTTGCCAACACGCCTCCCCAGAATCTGGAACCGTATTTTTCAAGGAAATTCCCATAGTCAAAGGTTCTGAAATCCATGGCGAATTTCATGAAAAAATAGATAATAAAGCAGTTGATCGCCGCCACCACAAGAGGCATCAGCAGGCAGAAGTAAGGCTGTGTCACCTCCGGAAGCATACCGTAAAATCCTGTGTTCTGGAAAAAATAAGTCCAGGGTGTGGAGCCTGACGCAAAACCGCCTCCGCACTGTGAGCTGAATGCAATGGATACAAACACCAGCACTGCTCTCCAGTCCACTGCTGTCCCACCACTTCCGACATTTTCGCTTTTCATATGTACCTCCCCTACCTCTCCGTTTCCTTTTCCCGTGTCTGCCAGTGGGCTGTCATTCTGTCCAGCGGCATTTCCAATAGTCCCGTCCCCTCTGAATATGCGTAAACCGTAAATCCCCTCTTACAGCGGAACACGCATTCCAGACAGGGATCTTCATCGCAGTAGCAGAACGCATCCGTGTCTGCCAGTGCAAATACCATGGGGGAACGTTTTTCCTTCATCACGTATTTTAGATAACCGCCCGTGAAGGTCTTCAAATAAATCCACTGCGGTGCGCACTCCTGTTTTTTCGTCTTCCAGGATACCTTTACCGCGTTGTCGTTATAGCCGCCGGTAATCTGGTAACTGAGTTCTAAAAACTCCTTTGCCTCCCCGGCGTCTGTCGGCGACAGGCGCTCTGCTTCCACATTACAGCAGAGAATCTTCTTCTCCTCAAGCGCCTGGCCTCCGGTAACTGGAAATAAGCTGTTACAGCTTCTGCAGCGATAAAATACGACATCCGGACACTGATCCGCGCGTGGTTTTCTGGTATCCCTGCACCTTCTCGGTCCAAATTTCTGCTCAATCATTGCGTTCCGGGCCCTCCATTCTTTTTTCCAGTTCCTCTTTTAACAGATACTTCTTCACCTTTCCACTGCCCGTATGGGGAATACGGTCAATCAGCTCCAGCCTCTCCGGCCAGAACCGTTTCGGGACACCGTTCTGACAGAGCCATCCGGTCACATCCTCCAGCTTCAGATGCTCAAATCCCGGCAGCGGAACGGCAAAGGCGCAGATTCTCTCGCCCAGCCGGTCGTCCGGCATTCCGATCACCGTGTGGTCGCCCATTCCCGGACAGCCCTCCAGCCGGTCATTGATCTCGTTGGAATTCAAATTCTCGCCGCCGCGGACGATCATATCCTTCTTTCTTCCAATAATGCGAATATTACCCGCTTCATCCATGACGCACAGATCACCGCTGTGAAACCATCCGTCATCATCCAGGGCGCTGTCCGTAATCTTCTTATCCTTTAGATATCCCACAAATACATTGGGTCCTCTGGAAAGCTCTTCTCCCGGCACCCCGGGCGGCACATCGTTTCCCTCGTCATCCACGACGCGGATCTGGACGCCTTCTACCGGCCGGCCGGAAGTGGTTCCGTTTAATTCCAGGGCCTCATCGGGCCGTACAAACACGTGGGGGACACTTTCTGTCGAACCGTAGACCTCGCAGAGCAGGATTCCGAAGCTCCACGCCTTCCGTACCATATATCCCGGCACCGGAGCGCCTCCGCAGAGGTATAGCTTCAGAAACGGCAGTTCTCCGCCTCCGTTCTCCAGTTCCCGGAGAATGTCATAGATAAATGGCGTAGCGCCCATGGAGAAGGTACACCGCTCCCGGTTCATCAGATCAATGGCCTCGCGGCAGCGGTACTTCTGCTGAAGCACCACCTTGGCCCCGATCAGCATGGGAGCGATCAGCCCGTGATGGAAGCCCGTTGCATGATTTAACGGCGCAGGCATGAACATGATATCCTCACTGGTCAGCCCCAGCTCTCTGGTAAATACCTCCTCGCTGTAGCGGATATTATTGTGGGTGAGCAGCACTCCCTTCGTCCCGCTGGTCGTCCCGGAGGTGCAGAGAATCAGCGCCAGATCCTCACCTGTCCGTCTGATCTCCTGCTTTTCCGTATCCGCCTGGTCCATAATTTCCGTAAACGCCAATACCCCGTTTCCCTCCGGCTTCTCACCGCCCACGATGACGACACAGGACAGCGACGGAATGCGTTCTCTCACAGCCAGAATCCGGCTCGCATAATCCGTTTTATGAAAAAAGGAGGGGCCGAAGTAAACCTTTGACTCCGTTAAATTCATGCTCCGGATCAGTTCCTTTTCCTCATAGGACATGGCGATGGGATGGGCTACGGCCCCGGTCATAAAGCAGGCGATGGTCACCACCGCGAACTCGCTCCAGATGGGGAGCTGGAACGATACCGCGTCTCCCGGCAAAACCCCCTGCTTCCGGAGAAAGGCCGCCACTTTTGACGCAGCCTCATCCATCTGCCGGTAGGTATACCGATTCCCCCTGTCATCCACCACATATTCCCGTTCGGAATACTTCTTCACGGATTCTTTCCAACAGTCCAGCAGCGTGATATCCTTCCAGCAGCCCTCGGAAAGATACTTTTCCCGCTGGATGGCATTGATCTTCATCTCATCAATCATGACCCGTCTCCTATACCTTTTTTGCGTGCATCCTGCCGGACCACGCCTGCCATCAGCGCATGTACTGCGGTATGCTCCGAGAAACGCTTCCTCAGCTCTGCTGTCTAGTGCAACGCTGTACTAGCCTTTAACTCCTTCACAAGAGCCGGAACAATCTCGAACACGTCGCCTACGATGCCGTAATCCGCCACCTCGAAGATCGGCGCCGTGTCATCCTTATTGATCGCCACAATAGTTCCGGAGCCGCTCATGCCCGCCACATGCTGGACAGCGCCGGATATGGCGCAGGCGAAGTAGATCTTCGGAGTTACCGTGGTTCCCGTCTGCCCTACCTGTTTGGACTGCGGCATCCATCCCGAATCGACCGCTGCCCTGGAGCAGCCGACCGTTCCGCCAAGCACGTCTGCCAGTTCCTTCAATACTTTGAAATTCTCTCCATTCTTCATGCCGCGGCCGCCGGATACGATCACCTCCGCGTCCTGAAGCGGGATATCGTTGTCCTCACATGCCTTAATGAAATCAATCACCTTAGTCCTGATCTCGTTTTCCGGTGTGTGGATCGGTTCCATGATGATCTCCGGCTTGTTGTCCATCACCTTCTCCGGCCTCTTAAATGCTCCCGGTCTGCAGGTTCCCATCTGCGGCCTTGTCTCGCTGCACAGAATCTGTGCGTAAAGATTTCCGCCAAATGCAGGCCGTTCCCAGACCACATTTCCGGTCTCCTCGTCTACGCTAAGGGCCGTACAGTCTGCGGTCAGACCCGTACGCAGGCTGACTGCAATCTTAGAGCCCAAATCCCTGCCGTTTACGGTTGCTCCCACCAGAATCGTATTGGGATCATACTTTTCGCATAGCTTTAAGAATACATTTCCATAAGCATCAGCGGAGTAATTCTCATATTCATCTCCCTTTACCACGTAAATCTTATCCGCGCCGTACTCGCCGGCCTCCTTCACCGCCTCATCCACATCCTTTGCGATGACTACGGCACATAACTTCTGCTTTAAGCCGTCCGCCAGCTTTCGTCCCTGGCCAAGCAGCTCAAGGCCCACGCTTTTAGGCTGACCCTGGAAGCATTCGATAAATACCCATACGTCCTTACATGTATCAAAACTCATCTCTCGCGACCTCCTTTTGCCGTCCTTAAAGTACTTTTGCCTCTGTCAGCCTGTCAATCAGGGTCCCTGCGGTCTCCGCCGGGCTGCTGCCTTCAATGTTCATGCAGTTTGCATTTCTCTTTGGCGTAAAAGTTGCTTTTACCTTAGTGGGGGAACCCTTTAAGCCCATCTTGGTCGTATCAGAACCCGGCAGACTCGCCAGAGTGATCTCTCCAATCTCTGCTCTTAAGGATGTGAGCACGCCCTTGATGGTAGCGTATCTGGGTTTATTGCTCTCCTTTGTCGCGGTACAAAGCACCGGAAGGCTGGCCTCGATAACCTCCACGCCCTCTTCCACCTGGCGTCTGGCGATCACCTTATCCCCCTCGACCTCCATATCGAGTATATACGTCAGCCTGACTGCGCCTAAATGCTCCGCAATACTGGGGGCTGTCTGTCCCGTATCTCCGTCGATGGCCTGTTTGCCGCCCAGGATCACATCGAACCCGCCCAGCATCTGAATCGCCTGAGACAGAATATAACTGGTAGCATACGTATCGGAACCGCCAAAGGCACGGTCGGTAACGAGATACGCCTCATCCGCTCCCATGGCCAGCGCTTCCCGGAGCACTGCCTTCGCCTGAGGCGGTCCCATGGAAATCACGGTCACTTTTCCGCCGCAGCGGTCCTTCAGCTGAAGGCCTGTTTCCAGCGCATTTTTATCAAAAGGGTTCATGATACTCGGCACGCCGGTACGAATCAGCGTATTTTTCACCGGATCAATCTTGATCTCAGTGGTATCCGGAACCTGTTTTATACAAACAACGATATTCATCTTCATTCCTCCTCGTTATAAGCACTTAGCGGCTGTCTTTTAGCCGGTTACGTGCGATACATGTCACTGGCACTTAGCGAGGTCTTTCACAAGCTTAGTGCAGTGACTATTTATATTCCTTATCCAATACGCCTGTAATCGTCATTCTCTGGATCTGGTTCGTTCCCTCAAAGATCTGGAATACCTTGCAGTCTCTCATGAGTTTTTCCACCGGATACTCTTTGCTGTAGCCGTATCCGCCAAAAATCTGAACCGCGTTGGAGGTCACTTCCTGTGCACAGTCGGACACAAATGTTTTACAAATGGAGCCTTCCTTCTGTACCATGATTCCCTGATCCATCATCCGCATGGTGTTATTCACCAGACACCTGGATGCTTCAATCTTAATTGCCATGTCGGCCAGCATCTGCTGTACCATCTGGAATTTAATAATAGGGGTGTTAAACTGTTTTCTTTCCTTTGCATACTTCACGGATTCATCCAGCGCCCGCTGCATGATTCCCACAGCCAGAGTCGCCACAAACGCTCTGGATAAGTTCAGAGCGTTTAAAGCCAGCTTGAACCCGGAGCCCTCCGGTCCCACCATGGCAGAAGCCTTCACACGGACGTTTTCGAAAATCAAGTCCGTAGTGTTGGAAAGTCTGAGCCCCATCTTGTTCTCATGGGCTCCTACGGTAACGCCTTCTGCATCCGCATCGATGATAAATGCGGACATGCCTCTGTGTCCTGCCGTCGTATCCGTCTTAAAGAATCCCACGAAGACATCGGCCAGAGCACCGTTGGTGATAAATGTCTTGGTTCCGTTTAAAATATATTCGTCCCCGTCCTTTACCGCCGTGGCGCGCATAGCCGCGGGGTCAGAACCGGCATTCGGCTCCGTCAGGGCAAATCCGGCAAATCCGCCGGGGGCAATCTTATCTGCAAAATACTGTCCCTGCTCCTTCGTTCCGGCAAGGATTACATTTCTAAGCGCCACGAACGTGGTTACAAAGGTGATGGCGTAGCCCGCGTCCACCTTTGCCAGCTCCTCAAAAATCATGGCGGTGGTCTCATAGCTTAAACCGGTTCCACCGTATTCCTCCGGGATTTCCAGCATGTGAAGCCCCATATCGAATCCCCATTTAAACAGCTCTCTCGGACACTCCCCTTTCTCGTCCGCGTCCTTTACATGAGGTTTTATTTCATTTTCTGCCATCTCCCTTACAAGAGCAAGCAGCGCTTTCTGTTCTTCGGTGTAAAGTAAGCTCATGTTATTTTCACTTTCCCCTTTCTGGTTGTTCGTTGTTCATTACAGTGGTTTCAGTCCTGTCGCGCCTTCTGCGGCTCCGGAAGCAATGATTTCGCAGATCTGTTCGTCACTGTATCCCAGCTGCTTCATAATCTCCACCGTATGGGCGCCCTGCATGCCTCCGATCACATAGTCCGGTTTGCCCAGAGAGGCGAAGCCTACGGGGTTGGTCGGCATGATCTTTCCGCCTGACGGATAAGGAATCTTTGTCAGCACATCGTTGGCCCACGCCTGCTCATCCTCATAGATATCCAGCGGCTCATATGCGGCTTCACACGGCATGTCATTTTCCTTTAACATCTTCATTAAGTCTTCTCTGTCAATCTTTGCAATAGCTGCATCCAGCACATCGGTCACGTCTTTATTCAAATGGTTGTTGTTGACATCCGCGCAGTGACGGTACTGCTCTTTCTCCAGCATTTCCGGACAGCCCAGGAGCGTGAACATCTTCTCATAATCGCGGTCGTACTCCGGACAGCAGATGCAGACCCACTTGTTGTCTCTGGTGCGGAATACATTGTTAAATGGATTTGGAACTTCTTTTCTGCTCTTCGGGTACTGGTTTCCGTACTGTGCGGAGATCAGGCCCGTGCTCAGCGCATAGACAGCCGCGTGATGCAGTCCGATGGTGACCTTGTCTCCCTCGCCGGATTTCTCTCTGCGGTACAGAGCCGCACAGATGCCGGACGCCAGAGCCATGGCAACCTGGAAATCTCCAAAACCGTTGGTCGGAATCATGGGAGCATCGCCGCGGTTTACCGTAGTTCCAAACACGCCGCCTCTCGCCATGTAACACGTTACGTCGAAGCCCGCCGTATCCTTTTCCGGTCCCTTTTCCCCGTATCCCAGGACCTGGGCGAAAATCAGCTTCGGAAACTTCTCCTTTAAAGTGTCGTAGTCCAGTCCCAGCTTTAACAGGGATTTCGTTCTCGTATTGGTTACGAATACGTCCGCTTCCTCCAGAAGCTTATAACAAACCTCCAGCCCCTTTTCTGTCTTCAGGTTCAGAGTGATAAATTTCTTATTTAAGTTTGCCACATCAAAGGCCAGGTTCTCGTCGTCGGTAAACGGCATGTTGAACACGGCGCCCTGAGTCCTGGCTGGATCTCCTTTGTGTGATTCGATCTTGATACAGTCGGCTCCCCATTCGCCAAGTACGCGAACCGTGGTAGGGGCCGCCAGATATGTGGTTAAATCCACTACTTTTACGCCTTCTAATGGTTTCATTGTCTTCCCTCCATATATGGAAAAGGGTCGGCAGGTCCGGAGTATGAACCTGATGACCCTTTTGTGTCAGATATCTCTTTAGACCACGTATTCGATATGAGCGCCGTGTTTAATGGTGTTTCTGGAAATTGTAATTCTCTGTACAGTCGGAGCGCCTTCCTCTAACCACATCGCGCGGCAGTCACGGTAAAGACGCTCAACCGGGCCGTACTTGCAGTCTTCAAAGTATCCGACACCGCCGAAGATCTCCAGCATTTCATCGCTGACTCTTCTGGTTGTATCGATGCTGTACAGCTTGCACATAGCAGCTTTTTCTTCAATATATTCGCCGGTTGGATTCTCCATATAGGATTTAGCAAAATCGTAAACCATGCAGCGAAGCGCGTGTACCATCATGGACATATCGGCAATCTTGCAGCGGATCGCCTGACGGGTTCCGATCGGCTTTCCGAAGGTTACACGGTCAGCGGCATACTGTAAGGACAGTTCCAGCATTCTCTGTGCCATACCTAAGTTGCTGGCAGCAATGTGAGCACGGGATACGGATAAGGAGTGCATGGCAATCTCCAGTCCCTGTCCCTCTTTACCTAAGAGGTATTTCTTATCGATGCGGCAGTCTGTGAATTTCAGCTCGCCATGGCCGGCTCCGCGGCATCCCATCATATGAGGCATGTTGATCACTTCAAATCCAGGAGCGTCCATTGGAACGAAGAATGCGGACAGTCTGTCGTTCTTATCTGATTCCGGATTGGTTACTGCGATTACATAAGCAAATTCGCAGCAGTCGGTATGGGAAATCAGTGTCTTCTCACCGTTTAATACGTAAGAATCGCCGTCTCTCACTGCGATGGTATGTAAGTCAGCGCCGGTACCGCCTGTCGCCTCTGTCAGTGCGAAACAGGTAAATACTTCCTTGTTCTGGAATTTTGGCATATACTCTGCCTTTACTTCCTCATTGCCGTAATCGTCGAGGATTCTCCAGTTTAAATCCATTGCATAGTGAAGATGCATTCTCATTCCGCCCGGTCCTCTGGAGAATTCCTCCTGAACCTGTAAAATCTCCAGCTCGTTCAAACCGTATCCGCCGTACTCCTCAGGAAGGGAACAGCGATATAAATCGTTCTGGATTGCTAAATCGTAGAACTCCTGAGGAAACTTATTGGTTACTTCCACTTCCTTCTGGATTTCCTCAAGGGGACCCTCTGCCAGCTCACGGATCTGTTTTAAATACGCCTGGAATTCTTCATTGGATAACTTGCTCATTTGATATATCCTCCTTATTTATTCTTGTTAAATATTTTTTTAACAATCTTGATAAATCCATTATAGCCTGTAGTGAAGGAAATATCCAATCGGCCCTGTCCGTGATAATTCCGATAATTGATAGTTAAAACCTATGATTCCTTTTTCCTGTTGTAAATGGATTTTTGCAATGATATAGTATAGCCTGAAGTCACTGCGCTAAGCTCGAAAAGACCTCGCCAAGCGCCAGTGACATGTATCGCACGTAAGCGGCCAAAAGACGTCCGCTATGCCCGATAAAGCGGGGCACGCTGAGTGCTCATAACGAGGAGGTATGCATACATGAGATCAGAGATAATGGACGGCATTCTGAGACATATTCATCCGATCGGAGGCATAGAAAACGCCAGGCTTTTGGAGGTCTCTCCGGGCCACGCGAAACTCTCCATGGAAATTACTCAGGAAGCCTTAAATCTTTACGGAAATGTTCACGGCGGATTTTTATTCTCTCTCTGTGATATGGCGGCAGGAATATCCACTTACGCCTGCGAGACCACCAATGTCACGGAATGCAGCAGCATCAATTTCTTAAGAGGGGTGAATACCGGAACCATCTATATAGAATCCAACGCCATACACAAAGGCCGGAAAACCGTTGTCAATCAGGTAACCGTCACCAACGACACCGGCAAACTGGTGGCATCCGCAAGCTTTACGATGTTTTTAATCGCACCGGTCTAGGTGAATTTCCCAACTTCATTCAGCACGAAAAATACAGCCAGCCATAACGTAATCCAACCTCTGTCTGCTAGGGTGTGTTTGAAAATTGCTTTCTGTCAGATGTACGTCACATTTTGTGGGAAATTTGTCCCGAATGAGCGCGGCGTAGTGGGCTACGTTAAGCGAATTCGGGGCAAATCTCCCGCGAAATGGGGCGTGCAGATGGCAGAAATGAATTTTCAAACAGGCCCTAGACAAAGACCGGTTCACGTCATGGCTGGCTGCCTTTTAAAGCTTAAGCCTGCGTGGAACATTTTCGAATCAGAAACATGTTGTAGGTTGAACCTTCAATATGCCTGATGATATCATATAGTTAGAAGCCATATAATATCACAAACTTATGTATGAAAAGGAGATTTCAAAATGTGTACAAGTTTTGCAGTATACCATCAAAAAAAGGCTGTTTACGGAATGAATTTCGATACCGATGAAATTGATTTAAAACTAATAGTCAACAGTTATCATGATAAGAACTTATTTTACTTTTCAGCCCTGTTAGAAAACAAATACAGGGATATCGCCGGTATGAACAGTGAGGGGCTTTTTATCTGTACGCAGGCCGTAGAATATGGTCCAGGCTTTCAGTCAGGCTGTGACGAAAATGATTGGTATGCCTTTGATATTCTTGATGAAGTGCTAAAGAAAACAAGAAAATCATCAGAATTTTTTGAAATTCTCAATAAAAGAGTAATCTCCTATCCTAGAAATCCATTATTCCCCAATTTAGGACTGCATACTATGATTGCTGATAAAACCGGGGATGCATTTATTCTGGAAGAGGGAAATGATACAAACAGAATAACCCCTGTTTCGGGTGATTTTATTGTCATGACTAATTTTCCAAACGGGAATTTTAAGGAAGCAGATTATAATAGGGTATATGGGATCGGAGCTGACAGATATATTTGTGCTTATGAATATATACAGAATCATATTCATAGCTTTGGAATCAATGAAGCCTTCGAAGCTTTAAACAAGACCAGCCAGAAGAATACGCTCTGTTCAATCGTATATGATCCCTTAGAGAACGAAATTTATATCAGTTTTAAGAAAGATCTGAGCAAACGATGGAAAATCTCTATGATCGAAAAAACAATCCAGTCAACGGATGGATTTTTGAGCAGCAATAAAATCCAACTTACAAACGAAGAGATACTTGTGAATGATCTTATTCGCTTATATAAGTGAGAACCAAAAAAGCTTGAAACTCTCTTAAACAGAGACTTTCAAGCTTTTTTATTAATGCCGGCGACCGGAATCGAACCGGTACGGGCGATTAGGCCCGCAGGATTTTAAGTCCTGTGCGTCTGCCAGTTCCGCCACGCCGGCATATCATGATTTCTCATGAAAATGGGACCTACAGGGCTCGAACCTGTGACCCTCTGCTTGTAAGGCAGATGCTCTCCCAGCTGAGCTAAGATCCCGTTTTTGTAACATGCTGTGAAACGATACAACATATGCTGGTAGTGAATGCTGCATCAAAATGTTTCATGCAAACGACCCGGATGGGATTCGAACCCACGACCTCCGCCGTGACAGGGCGGCGCTCTAACCAGCTGAGCCACCAGGCCAAATTTCAAATATTTAGTTCAGTGTTAGTGGACCTTCGGGGACTCGAACCCAGGACCGACCGGTTATGAGCCGGTTGCTCTAACCAACTGAGCTAAAGGTCCAAACATAAATATAGTATGGTAACACTATGCTCAATGTCGCGTAAAATACACGCTCGTTTCGCAAGTGTGCTTAATTGCTAAGTTCGAAAGAACCTCACTAAACAATTAATGCAAGCCGATGATCGGACTCGAACCGATAACCTGCTGATTACAAATCAGCTGCTCTGCCAATTGAGCCACATCGGCATTCTCATTCCTCCCTGCATATGCCTGGTGAAACAAATGACCCCAACGAGATTCGAACTCGTGTTACCGCCGTGAAAGGGCGATGTCTTAACCGCTTGACCATGGGGCCTTATAAATTCGTATCTGCTGAGTCTGAAATACAAATAAGTATTTCAAAACTCCCCGAGTAGGACTTGAACCTACGACAGCGCGGTTAACAGCCGCGTGCTCTACCGACTGAGCTATCGAGGATTATTATACCATGAGGTATCCTCTATTTCAAGGCATATACCCTC
>NZ_JACOPB010000019.1:0-125612 GCF_014288005.1 Hungatella hominis | reverse complement strand
ACAAAAAACTACATAATCAACGTCGTGGCGAATCACTACATTCGCTCTTTTGTTATGTGATTTTTTATTTCAAGTCCATTATACACTATCTTGGCCGATTTGCGAAGTTTCCTAGAAAGAAATAAAACCGGGTCCCTCAAGCCCCGGTTTTACATGTAAATCAACGGTCCGTTCTACTTCTGTGTAAAACGCTCCAAATACGATTCCGCTTTCCCTCTGTCCATGGAAAAACGTTTCTGCAGCTTTTCGATGATTCTTTCATCTGAAACACCACCTTCTCTGTTATCCTCAATCAATGCCTGAATTCCTTTTTCCATTCCTTTTTCAATTCCTTTCTCCATGCCCTCATCAATCAGCATCTGTCCAATCTGTGTCATCCGCATTTCCTCCTTGATCTGCCTTTTATAGGCTTCGTCTATCAGCTTGTCAGAAAACGTCAAAATACCTGCAAGCGCTTCCGCATGGTCCACATCGGCCGTGTAGATAACGATCATTTTTATCTGTTTGATACGATCCAGCTCATGGTTTATTGCATAACGCTTTATCACTCTCGCAATATAATTTATGTATTTCACAAAATTTTCCTGATTATAGGCTGATTCATAATCCATGATCCCGATCGAGCCGTCACTCAGCAGAAATAAATTGTCAAGCCGCAGCTCATTGCTTTCGATCACCGGTAAATTCGTAGGCAGAATATCTACGATTTTTAACTGGTGAATTCCAAAGGGAGCCAGTGATTTTCCCTTAAGCGCCTCCGCCATAACCTTAGCGGTTACCTCCTTATTCTGGTATGCAATATCTCCCATATTTCTTCCTTTCTTCTATTATACTTTAATCAATGGGTAACTTCAACAAAATACGACTACAACCGCATCACCAGCTTCCTTATTTGTTCTCTTTCGCAATACAACATAACGGAGTTTTTCGTGGAGACCACAAAGAGATTAAGAATCATTTTCGCACAGGAAAGAACTCCCTGCGGAACTCTTTCATATTACCCGATCACAGCCGGTATGTCAATATGAAAAACGGTGCGTGAGAAAATTATCACACGTTACAAACAGGATTCTGATTATTTTCAGGAGATACCTGTTCGAATCGAGCGCTATCTGGTATAATTGAAACGGCCGCAGGCGGATTAAATATACGCGCCCTGCCGCCGGTTACTGAATTACTTACAGGATCATGGAGGAATATCATGAGTTACGCAGATACTTTATTCATACAGAATTGCAGAGAAATCTTATCTGACGGCGTATGGGATACGGACAGCGAGGTGCGTCCGGTCTGGGAGGACGGCGCTCCCGCCCATACCATAAAGAAATTCGGCATCATCAACCGTTACGATCTGTCAAAGGAGTTTCCCATCCTGACGCTCCGCCGGACCGCGTTTAAATCCGCAGTCGGTGAGCTGCTTTGGATCTGGCAGAAAAAAACCAGCAACATTCACGACTTAAACAGCCATATCTGGGACTCCTGGGCCGATGAGAACGGAAGCATCGGAAAGGCGTACGGCTACCAGCTGGGAATTAAGCATAAATACAAAGAGGGCGAGTTCGATCAGGTGGACCGGGTTCTCTATGATCTGAAGCACAACCCACTAAGCCGCCGGATCATTACCAGCCTGTATAATCATCAGGATCTTCACGAGATGAATCTCTATCCCTGCGCCTACAGCATGACATTCAACGTATCCGGGAATGTGCTGAATGGGATTTTAAACCAGCGCTCCCAGGACATGCTGACCGCAAACAACTGGAATGTCACCCAGTACGCGGTTCTGCTTCACATGTTCGCCCAGGTCAGCGGCTTAGAGGCCGGAGAACTGGTCCATGTCATCGCAGACGCCCATATTTACAACAGACATGTGCCGATTGTTAAGGAAATGATTGAAAAAGTGCCCTATGAGGCGCCGACGTTCCTTATGGACCGGGAGGTTAAGGATTTCTATCAGTTTACGAAAGACCATTTCCGGCTGGAGGATTATCAATACCATACGTTTACAGATAAGATTCCGGTTGCCATCTAGTACAGCGTTGCATAAGTTCCAGTGAATGCTGTACTAGAATCGCAGAAAAAGAATACCAGAAAGAAGTATACAGGAAGAAGATCAGTATTGCGGTGTCTGTACAGCAAAAAACGGCAGGCATCTGAATACTGATCTTCTGTTTTTAAATATACTGGGTCATATTTTCATATTTTCTATAAGTAATCTCCTCATTCCCTGCCCTTAACCGTCCCTTCTCTCTATCATAGGCAGGCTTCCTCTCTTTACATGCCAGCAGAAATTCTTCCAGACTTCCATAATCTTTCCGGCTTCCGCAGATACAGACGTAAGCCGCATCCCTGCTTTTCACCCTGTATTCACAGTGAAACATCAGGTCATCATAAGCCGTAAACGGGTCGCTGCACCAAAGAGCCACGTATCCGCCGCCGGCGCTGCCGGCCAGCCACGTATCTTCTATTATTTCATATGAAAATCTGGAGGATGGCCAATATACATGGGTAAATGGAATCGGATGGGTCTCCGGAATCCGGTAAATTGCACAGAGAACCTCTTTTACCTGTTTTAAAGCCGGCATGATTCCGTTGCCAAACCAGTACCCCGGCCTTGTGGTACAGCTTTCGCAGCTTCCCCCCGGATGGTTTACGAACACCACCGCAGCGGGATCGAGAGCGGCATACCACATATGCTGCTGATAGCCGTATACACCAGGCTCAAACTGGGTTGTTCCGTGAAAACATTCATTTAATGATTTCACATACGAGAAGCTTCCGGTATCGGCATCCGGCTGTTCACTTATATTTTTCCATTTCCGCACCCTGCCGTCGCGTCTTGGAGATTCCACGGAGGTCAGCATGTAATCCTCCTGTTTTTCCACACAGATTCTGGCATTGCTCTCCTCATAGACGAGAGACGCCGGGCTGTACATCATCTCCTTAAGTCCTTCCGGCAGCCGGTACTTACTGGTAGCCAGGAAAATGATCCACTCACTGAACTGGTCCGGCGCCTCCGGATCTATTAAATTGATCAGACACTGAATATCCTGCGTATACGGGTACAGCACCTCCCGGTATACCCGTCCCATAGGTGAAATGGAGACGCCCTGAAAGGTCTGGACTGCCAGATCCTTTAATAGCCGGTCCGCCGCCTTCCATGCAAGAGCCGACAACTCCCCATCGCAGAAATCAACCACATTTAAAATAGCGGCAAAGGTGATAGGGGTGTAGCCGCCGCTGTGGAATTCATCGAAGCCCTCTCTTTCTGTTTGAACCATCCAGTCACGGATTCTCTGCCGCGCAGTCTCTTTCATCTCCCGTCCGGTCTTTCCGGAACGGATAAATAATTCCTCCGGATAAATGTCACCTGCCACATAAGCGCTGACAAAAAACATCAGAGAATGATTCTCACTCCAGAAGCACATGCCGTCACTGCCCGCCTCATCCATCCAGTAACGGTAGTTTATCATGACTTCTTTGCACCGTGCTGCCATGGCTTCATCCATGGGATACAGCTTCATAAAACGGACCATGGCGCAGGTAAGAAAGTCCGAACAATCCCGTCTGCTTTCAATCTGGTCAAAAGACTTATATATCTCCCGCTCATCTTCCGGATCCACTCTGCCTGAGGCGAAACGTGCCAGAATCGGATACATGGAAAAGCTTTCCGAATCTCCTCTTGGAATCTGTTTCACACCGGCAATTCTCTCAAAGACGCGCCTTTTGTTCTCTTCCGGGTCTATGGTTTCTCCCTTTTGAATGGTCAGCAGTTCCTGTCGTTCAAAGCTTCTTGACAGGGTCTGGCCTGATACGGTGACCACAACCTTCAGATAGGGCTTATCCGGTGCCAGAGCCAGCTCTGTCTCTCCCCTCAGCGTTATCCCGGTATAACGGTTACGGTACTCCGTAAAATCCACCGGCCTGGCATCGTAGATCAGGCGGCTTCCTTCCGGCGCCGGAGCGGGAAATACCATTGTTTTTTCTCTGATCATGATTCCTGACAGCCAGTCTGCTGCTTTCGAACAGAGCGCGGCCTTCTCTGCATCCGGCAGCATCACTGAAAGCATTTCCCTTTCCTGCCCGGGAATCTGGATTCCAAACAGGGTTCTCGTGTCCCGGACGCCTAAGTTCACCAGCCTTATATAGATGGTATTGTCCCCCTTTTTTAAAGGCAGCTTCATGATCTTCCGGCTGATGGGTTTATATACGGGAGTCTCAATCCCCCCCACAAACCCCCCATTCACCCAGAGATCCACCGCAGCGTAGCTCCAGAGCCAGACCTCCGCCTCCATGTCCTCCCGGGCATTCAGTATCGTAGCAGCGTGAAGCTCCACCCTGGTCAGCAGCGGATAGAAGGAAGACCGGTCCACAAACCAGCTTCCATACGTGTACTCGTACTCCCAGGGCAGTCCCAGGGCGCTCAAAGCCCCCAGAACGACGGGACCAGCCGGCATAACCGGATCGTGATCCGCTGCCTCGGACCGCATCATTTTTTCACAGGCAAGCTGGTTTTTATCCGCCGCACTGCTTGAGAAGTCCGTCTCTTTTCTCCCGCTCACCAGATAATTTGTAATAAAGCCGTATTCATTTAACTGATATTTCATGTTTTCTCTCCTCTTTTCCTCTCCAACGCTGTACTAGCTTATCCCTTCACCGCTCCGGCGGTCATGCCGCCCATAAACTGTCTGCTGGCAAACAGATATACCAGAATGATCGGTATCACCGCTATGGCAGATCCGGCAAACAGAATGTTCCATGCCGCCGCGCCGTCTCCTGCATTCTGAAGAGCTACGACACCTACCGTCAAAGGCCGCAGTTTTTCATTGGTCATGGTAAAAATCAAGGGCAGAATATATTCATTCCAGCCTCCGCGGAAGGACAGCAGCGCAACGCTGGCCAGCGCCGGCTTTAATATCGGAAGAATAACCCGGCTGTAGATACCGAAGAAGCTGCAGCCGTCCATCTTGGCCGCTTCGTCCAGCTCCTTCGGCACGCTGTTCATAAAACCATGAATCAGGAACACATAGGTGGCCTGACCACCTCCTGCCGAAATCAGGATTATGGAAAGCATGGATTTATTCATATTCAGCTTAACTGCCAGTTCAAACAGCGGACGCAGGGAAGCACTGCCCACATTAATAAACATAAACATGACCATCGCATTGTAGATCAGGCTTTTGAAACGAAAATCCCGCCTTGAAAATACGTATCCCGCCATACTGCTGACTGCCAGAGAGACGAACATGACACCGAAGCTCAATACGAGGCTGTTTACGGTATACCGGGAAAAATTCCCCATGTTCCACGCCTGAATGTAGTTATCAAGAACGAATTTCTCAGGAAGAATATTTAACCCGCCGCTTACAAGCTCACTGTTTGTCTTAAAAGATCCAAGAATAATATAAACCACCGGATAGACCGTCAAAACGGCCAGAATCAACAACAGAATGAAAATCACCGCATTGATCATCTTCGTCTTTTTGGATTCCACTGCATGAATTGTTTTTTCTCTTGCCATCACCGCTCCCCCCTCTATGATATTTCATCCATCTTTTTGCTGAATTTCAAGTAAACAATCGTGATGAGGCCCACGATCACGGCAGAAATGATACTTAAAACAGAACCATAGCCGATCTGGAGCTGAGAGGCCTTGCCGGAAGTCCCGAATACCATTTCAAATATGTAAGAGAACATCACGTGGGTACGGTTATTGGGACCGCCGCCTGTGAGTACCAGAATGGACTGGTAATCCTTAAATGCCGTGGTGATGGCCAGCATAATAACCACCTTCAGCACGGGCCCCAGCATGGGAAGCGTGATACGGAAGAAGGTCTGCACTCCATTTGCCCCATCGATCTGGGCACTCTCATAGACATCCGCAGGAATTCCGGTCAATCCCGAGATCAACAGTATCATATAGTTGCCGAAAGCCCCCCAGATAGCCACGATAACCACCGCTGCCATGGCGGTCCTGGAACTTCCGAGCCAGTCAACAGGGGCACCGATAACACCCGCTGCCTGAAGATAACCGTTTAGCACCCCATTGTAGGTGGCAAATATGAAGTACCAGATCAGGCTGTATACCGCAGAACTGATGACCGTCGGCAGGAAAAATATTCCCTGAAACAACCCGCTCCCAAACCGCTTTCTCTGAAGCAAAACGGCGGTCACCAGGGACAGGGGAATCACAAACAGCAGCTTCATAACCGCGTATTCAAAAGTATGCAGGACGCTGTTCCAGTATATCTTATCCGTAAGCACCCGTTTAAAATTGTCCAGGCCGACAAAATATGCCTTGAATCCGTTATAATCATAAAACACGTACCGGATCAGCCAGAGAAATGGATACACGGACATGACCAGAATAAAAAAGATGGTCGGAAGCAGCATAATCCACATGGTAATGTCACCTTTTTGCCAGCTCTTTTTCATCCGCTGCCCCAATGATTTTTTCGTATTCATAACCTTTACTCCTTTCAAATGGAAACCGGCTGCTGCAACAGTCTATTTGCAGCAGCCGGTTCCTTTCAATTTACTGAGTTTTTATTAATTGTCCAGATACTCTATGGTTCCGTCTCCCGGATGAAGAGGATCGTAATCCTTAATCACGAGCCGTTTTGTCTTACCCATCTTTACTTCTTTATCGAGAGCAGCGTTATACGTCTTATTTAAATTATCAATCGTCTCATCGATGTCTGGACCGCCCTGCAGACAAGCATTCCACAACGCATCGCGGTAATTCTCTCCCTCCGGTGTTACCGACGGTGCTACCGGAAGTACCGCTTCATAATCTGCGCCGGTAAAGTCTGCCATGCGGCCGATCTTGGATTTATCGATTTTTTCGTCCATATACTGAGAAATCGGAAGAGAATAGCCGTTCTCAAAGTATCCCTTTAAAACTTCCTCTGATCCAAAGTATTCGATCACCTCCCAAGCCTCCTGCGGATGCTCCGTAAACGCGCTCATCAGCCAGCCAGTATTGGGGTTGGCGTATTCGCAGCCTTCGATCCTGCCGTTTAATGTGGGAAGGTCTGCTACCGCCCATTCAATCTGTGCCGGAAACTGCTCCGTCAGCACGGTTGCTTCCTGGGAAGCATTTGCGTGGATTGCCGCATGCCCCTCGGAGAACTGTACACGGGCCGGATCAATCTTCATGGAGGCCGATCCGGGGAAGACACTGTTATCCTCAAACATCTGGCGGGTCACTTCCAGCCATGGCTTAAAGCCTGTAAAATCAAAGGTCCCCGTCTTATAGTCGTAGGGTGTGACACCGCTCATCTCCGCAGAGTGTTCCAGCCAGCGCTCAAACGGACCGCTCATACCGGCGAATATGATTCCATAGTACTCTCCGTTTCCCGCCTCTGTGATCTTCTTAACCAGTTCAGGAAGCTCGCCGATAGATTTGGGAATTTCCAGACCCAGCCCGTCAAATATTTCCTTGTTGTAAATAAATCTGGAACCGCTTCTCTTCCCGCATGGAACCCAGTAGATCTCATCTCCCATCACATTGGCCCCTTCGTATAAGTGGTCATCTACTTCATTAATTGTTCTGAATTCATCGGTTATAAAATCATTGATGGGCTGTACGATTCCGTTATCCACGAAATTCTTAAAATCCGTGATGTTCACCTGAGTAAATATATCGGGTGACTGCCCGGAATTGGCAGCCATACTCAGTAAATTCACGTAGTTTTCCGTCTGCACCACATACTCAATCTCAATATGGTCATTCGTGTTGTTGAACTCCTCGACTATCTTATTCATATAATCCAGGTCATGGCGGTTCTCTGTCCATACAGTAATCTTAACTCGGTCTCCCGAAGCCGCACTGCTTCCTGCCTCATTTGCCCCGGTCCCCTCTGCCGCCAAGGCTCCAGATGTAAGATCTGCTGTATTCTCTTTCGTTTCCCCCTGTGAGCATGCCGTAAGAGCTGAAACAGCCATTAATCCCGCCAGACTCAGCGCCGCTATCTTCTTTCCTTTTCTCATAGTTTTTACTCCCTTTCCGTTTGCTTTGTGATCTGTTCGTTTTGTACTGTTTTTGTTTGTCTGTGCTCACATATTACTGCATATTTTCCATAACTCACATGGCATTTTTTACTGTCTATGCGGCATTTTTTTCGAACTGTACAAATCTCACGCCAATTTATTGCTTTCCATTATTCACAATGCTATAATGGCCTTGCTTTAAAATTTTAACCTTGTTTTGAGGAGAATCCTATGAATTCGATATCAGCTATCACCCTTCTCATCGTGGATGACGAGGCCGAGATCCGTACCGGACTTCGCAGCATCATTCCCTGGGAAGATTATTCTGTCACTGTCATCGGGACAGCTGCAAGCGGTGCAGAGGCGCTTGACAAGATACGTTATTATGAACCGAATATTGTAATTACCGACATTCAGATGCCTGGAATGAATGGACTGGAGCTTGTCCGCCGGGCCAGGGAGGAACAGTTTGAGTGCTCCTTCATTATCTTAAGCGGTTACGATGATTTTGAGTACGCAAGAACTGCCATCCGGTACGGCATTGAAGATTATCTTCTGAAACCGATCTCCATAAAGGAACTGACCAATCTGATCTGTAAGCTGAAAGAATCTATTGTGGATAAAAGAAATCTTCATACCGATCAATTGTCAACACTTCACAAATTGAGGAAAGCCGAAGTATCGCTTCACAGGCAGAACCTGATTCCCCAGCTGTTAAGAGGGGAGCTGGCAGAGGAAGAGCTGGGAAGTATTTCTTCCAAATACGGACTGCTCATCCGGAACACACAATCCTGCGTGGTACTGATCCAGACGTTCCGAACCCGCTTCGATCCGGATGAGAATGTGGAGCTGAATCAAAGTCTCGTTGCATTAAAGAAAATCCTGGAGAATGAACTGGCTGACAGTCCCGTTCTCATCTCCGAATATCCACCGGATGGACTGATTCTCGTTGTCAATCTGCCTTTTCATCATCACACGCAGGAGTCTCTTTCAAAACTGCTGAACCGCTGCCTGGCCTCCTGGCGAGGGGATAATCTGGCGGCTGCCATCGGAAAACCGGTACCATCACTGTCCGAAATTCCCGCCTCGTACCAGAATGCCCGACAGGCCATCACATGGCATATCTATCCGGAAGCCGGTCTTGTCATAGAACCGGAAGTGACAAACTGCCTTCCGCCGCCGGTCATCATGCCCGGCGATGATATCCTTCAGGCAGTTTTAAGAAATGATCTGAAGGACATCCGGCTGCAGTTTACCTCTTATTTTGACAGCCTTATCACCGCCCCGCTTCCGCCGCCCTCTTATCTCTACAGTATGTGCAATTATATCATCATTACAATTCAAAGCCAGCTGGCTGATTATCTGGGCGCCCCCCCGATCAGCTTTACCGGCAACTCCTATGCCGCGCTGTCAAATCTCTCTTCCCTAGAAGAGGTCAGAAGCTGGATGTGTGAGATTTTAAACGGTTTTGCCAACGAACTCGCCGTCAGCCGGGCCACCAAGAACGAGCCTCTGATTGAAAAGGCCATCGCCTACCTCCATGCCAATCTGCTTAAGAATCCGCATACGGAGGAGGTCTGCAGTTATCTGGGATTAAGCAAAAGCTACTTCAGCACGTATTTTAAAAATAAGACCTCTTTAAATTTCCGTGATTATCTGCTGGATTTAAAAATCAGCTACGCCCAGGAACAGTTAAAACACCCTGATATTACAGCAGGCGATGTGGCAATCCTTCTCGGATACGAGGATTACCGGTCTTTCAGCCGCGCATTTAAAACACGTACCGGCCTGACGCCTTCCGATTATCAGAAGCAGTATACCGGAGAAGGAAGGCGCTGACTATGAGAAACTGGTTTTCTAATCTAAAATTTCGGTACAAACTGCTGATCGGCATGATCGCCATCACCACGGCAGCCCTGCTGCTGATCAGTCAGCTGTCCTACTCCTATTTTTACAAGCGAAACACCAGGGAGGTTCTGAAAAAAGCAGAACAATCGGTGGAAACTGCCGGCGCCGTACTTTCCTCCCAGTTTCAGTCCCTCTCCGCCGCTACGAACAATCTTCTGGTAAGAAAGCCGTTTCCCGATATGATTGCCGATATTGCCAATAACAGCTTTGACGGTTACTCCGGTTATTATCAGGCGGCTTCCGATGAGATGGCTTCCTTCTTCCAAAACCATGCCCAGGTCAACAACATTCTGATCTGCGGAGAAAATGGCTTTCTCTTCAGTCCCTATTCTCTCGGATTCGGCGGCAGCTTTGAAACGCTTTTTACAGAAAACATCTGGGAATATCCTCTTATTACCGTATTTCCAACCCGTCAGAATTTACTGTTCCGACAGGGAGGCGCTATCCCCGTCTCCTATCCGGTCTCCTACAGCAGGGGAACCGGCACCTTTGCATATCGCGATACAGAAGGCAAATATAAGGCGCGGGTCATTATTTTGATGGATACGGGACAGATCCGGTCATACTTTGACCAGATGTCAAACGGCTATACTTACTGCATGTATCTGGCCGACTCCAATGGAATTCCCCTGGATATACAGGAAGAGATGTATCCCGATGCCTTTGGGACCAGTCTGGAAGCATTGGTAGCACAGACGGATAATCTCCGCGGAGAGCATCTGGCCACAGACCGGGACGAGCTGGTGGTTTCAACGGCTGCTATCCGTTTTTGTGATCTTAAGGTAGTCCATATCAGCAGAAAATCCGCACTCACCGGCGATATTCAGGAATTCCGTTCTTTCTTTTTTATGGTATGGCTGTTCTGTTCTGCCGCAGCAGCCCTGCTGGCCTTCGGCCTGTCCCATTTCCTGACAAGGGATATTAAAACGCTGGGAGATATTATTGCTCAAATCAACCGCCGTTCCTACCAGACAAAGGTCGTATTTCCCCGCGCTGATGAGATCAGCCTGCTGGGAATACAATTGAACCAGATGTATGATACGATTCAGCTCCAGTTACTGCAGATTAAAGAAGAGGAACAGAAAAAAGCCAGGGCGGAGATTCAGATGATGTCGGAACAGATCAATCCGCACTTTCTGTATAATACACTGGAATGTATTCATTTTCAAATATTAAACGGACACTCCGATACGGCGGGAAGTATGCTGGAAAGCCTGGGACGCTATCTGCGGATCACGTTAAGTGTGGGACAAACCTTCATCTCTGTCGAAAAGGAGGCAGAACACGTTACCTCCTATATGGAGATCATGAACCGTCATTCCAGAGAGGGCGTTCATTTTACCTGTCATATCGATTCGCATCTGAAAAACTGCAAAATTATGAAGGTACTTCTTCAGCCGCTTGCTGAGAACTGCTTAAAGCACGGCTTTGGAAACATGAGTCTGGAGACATGGCCCGTTGCACCGCAGATCACAATATCCATCACCTTAGATCAGACTCACACCCACATGGTCATCGAGGTGTCCGACAACGGGAAAGGGATTGATATCCCCAGGGCCACAGCCTGTCTGACCGAGGAACAGCCGGAAGGCAGAGATCACTTTGGTCTGAACAATATTTATCGCAGACTCATGGCGTGCTACGGCACAGAAGCCAATATTTCCTTTGTCAGTATTCCGTATTTGAAGAACAGCGTCATCGTTACCATTCCGTATGACAGGAATGAATTTTCAAACTCACCCTAATGCACAAAAATCCCCCCTGGTCTGTCGAGACCGGGGGGATATAGAAGTCTGTTCCTGATTCTAAGATCGTGTGAAACGCTGTAAATATTGCAAAAGTTCGGAACCGCTCTGTCCATTCATTTTATTCAATATTTAATTCAGATATTTTCTAAGTGTCTCTCTCACCGCACCGGCTCCGGCTATTTCCTCCAGGAACATCGCTTCTGTCAGGCTGCCAATCCCGGCGTCATACAAATTAACACCAAAAATATTCTCATTGGAAAGAATCGGCTTCAGCTGCCCTGCATACGTCTCCGGCTTTCCCGCCTCAACGCCATGCAGCCAGCCTTTCAGTTCCGGAACCATCGGATCAGCCGAGAGCTCAAACGGGTTCAGCTCATCATCTACAGCCAGCAGATAACGGCACCATCCGGCTATCGCCAGCGGAATAAAGGTCAGCTTCTTAGCGTCGCCGTACCGTTCCACATACGATTTGATCGTCTCGCCGTACCGGATTCCCACCTTCTGGGAGGTGTCACTTGCGATTCTCTGCGGCGCGTCCGGGATAAATGGATTCGGAAGCCTGTCATAGATGACTTCGTTCACAAAAGCCTCCGGGGAAAGAATCTTCGGATCGGTCACCACCGGCATACCTTCTGTCAAACCGATTTTCTCCACCAGCGCCTTGAGCTCGGGATCCTTCATCTCCTCCGCGATCGAGGTGTAACCGAGAATACAGCCGTATACAGCCAGCGCCGTGTGCAGCGGATTTAAGCAGGTGGTTACCTTCATGCGCTCCACCCTGTTTACCGTATCTCTGTCTGTCATATAGACTCCCGCTTTTTCAAGCGCTGGCCTTCCTGCCGGGAACTTATCCTCAATCACCAGATACTGCGGCCCCTCCGCATTGACAAACGGTGCGATATACGTCCTCTTAGACGTGATCACCGGCTGCATGGCGGCGACTCCGTCGGCCTCCAGCTGCTCTGCCAGGGAAACGCTTGGTCTTGGCGTAATTTTATCGATCATGGACCAGGGGAACGCTATCTTTTCTTCGTTCTTTAAATATTCCAGGAAACCATCGTCCGCAAAGCCTTTTTTCTTCCATTCCTCCGCCATGGTGAGAATGGAATTTTGAAGCTTCTCTCCGTTATGGGAGCAGTTGTCCATACTGACAACGGCCAGCGGCGCGGCGCCCTGTCTGTACCGTTCCAGTAAAAGGGAGCAGACGACAGCCATGGCGCCGGCCGGATGCTCCGGTCCATTGTCGATATCGCTCTGAACGAATGGGAAATACGCCCCATCCGCCCCCTTCAGTGCATAGCCCTTTTCCGTGATGGTAAAGGATACCATCTGAAGAGATGGGCTTATAAAGATGGTGCGCAGGCGTTCCCATTCCTGTGCATCAGCAGAATCCGCCTTCACGCCTTCCGCGATTGAGGCGATCACCTTCTTCTCCGTGCTCCCGTCCGCCTTTAAGGTAATTAAAAGAGCCAGATCGTCGAACGGCTCATAGATCTTGTCCATGATGTCAAAATCAAAGGTTTCTGCCGCAATGATCCCCGTGTCGGCAAGACCTTCCTCCAGAAGCATATCCTGAAGACCCGCAATGAAGCCGCGGAAGATATTACCCGCGCCGAAATGTACCCAGCCCGGCGCCTCCTTTGTCTTTTTAACCATTGCCGCCCTGTCATAGGAAGGAATCTCAATCCCCGCCTTCTCCCATGCCTGTCTTTCCTGTAATCCTGTATCTGTTAAATTCATCTTTACACCTCTCTCATTTATTCCCGCAAGGGTTAAATCCCCCGTTGCCTGCGGCGGGGTGTTTCCCCCTCACGCAATGCAGTGCTGACCAGAAAATCCTCGGCAAAGCCGTCATTCTTCCGTTTTTCCTCCACCTCGCCGCTGGTAAACAGCTCTGCGTATTTCTCTACCAGGAACCGCTCCTCGTTCACCATTTTATTTAAATGAAGGGCCAGCTGCCGGTGCATCCGTTCTTCGTCACGCTCCAGAACGGCCTCCATCAGCTCTTTGTGCTGCTGCACCACTCCGTCGCTGATTCCGGTCTCCGTCAGGGAAAGCAGCCGGATACGACGGTAATCGCCTGAGTTCGCATGGATGATGTGAGCGCAGGTATCCCGGTTTACTGCCTGGTAAAATACGGAGTGAAACACGATATCCTCCTCCAGAAATCCGCGGCAGTCCCTGTCCTTCACGATTATTTCCTGCCGGTCCAGAGACGCCTTTAAGGCCGCGGCAGCCTCCGAAGCCCGGTCATGGTCATTCAAAGCCATGAATTCCAGCATTACCTGTTCTTCCACACAGCTTCTCAGAAAGCGTTCATTGTCGGCCCTCTGGAAATCGATCTTCGATACCATCGTTCCCTTCTGCGGCAGAAATGTGATGAGGTCCTCCTTGGAAAGCCGGATCAGCGCTTCCCTGACCGGGGTTCGCCCCGTCCCGTACGCATCACAGACGTCTTTTATGCTGAAAACCAGGCCGGGTCTCAGCTTCAAATCCAGGATATCCGTTCTGAGCACGTCATACATGAGGTCTTCCCGGCTACCCATTCTTCCTGATCGCTTCCCATAAGCCCTGTAAATACATCGCGCCCAATGCACGGTCGTACAGGCCGTAGCCAGGCATCGCATCCTCGCCCCAGATGGCACGGCCGTGATCCGGACGTATACAGCCGTCAAAGCCGGTGTCGTAAAGCGTCTTCATGATTTTATACATATCCATGGAGCCGTCGAAAGATAGATGCGCGGCCTCCTCGAAGTCCCGGTCGGAATTGTATTTTAAGTTCCTGACATGGGCAAAGGCTATTCTTCCCTTTGCTGCCTCGATGATGCCCGGAATATCATTGTTCTGATTGGAACCCAGGGATCCGGTGCAGAGCGTCAGACCGTTGTACGGCTTATCAACTGCCTTTAAGAATTTTTCAATGTGAGCCTTATCCGTAATGATTCTCGGAAGTCCAAATATCGGCCACGCCGGATCGTCCGGATGGATTCCCATGCGGATGTCGTATTTCTCGCAGACCGGCCCGATGGCTTCCAGGAAATAAACGAGATTGGAGAACAGCTTCTCCTCATCGACCTCCCGGTACATCGCAAATAAATCTGCCAGCCTGCCCATACGCTCCGGTTCCCATCCCGGCATGACATAACCGGCTGACATGGCTTCGATGGATTCCCTCATATGCTCCGGGTCAATCTTGTCGATGATATCCTGATTGTAAGCGAGAACCGTAGAGCCGTCCGCCCTCTTTCTGGCCAGCTCGGAACGGGTCCAGTCAAACACAGGCATAAAGTTATAACACACCATATGAATGTCTTCCTCGCCCAGGCGTTCCAGCGTCGTGATGTAGTTGTCAATATAGCGGTCTCTGTCCTTTGCCCCTGTCTTGATGTCGTCATGGACGTTGACCGATTCGATTCCAAGAATGGAAAGTCCCGCATCCTCGACGGTCTTCTTTAAGCTTCTGATCTCTTCCCTTTCCCAGACCTCTCCCGGCTGCGTTCCGTAGAGTGTCGTTATGACGCCTCTCACGCCCGGAATCTGACGGATCTGTTCCAGAGTTACGGTGTCATAGCCTGGTCCATACCAGCGAAGTGACATATTCATATGATTTTCCTCCTGATGATAAATAAGATTGGTTTACAGCTTCCACTATGCTAATATATTAGTACTAATATATCAGTTTGTACAGAGGATTTATAACGGAATTCCATCTGTTTTTTTATGAAATATGTCTAAATAGCTTTCGCCAATTGCCCGCCGGATATGTATAGAAGCTTGTTTTTCAGGAATTTTATACGTTTTACTGCAAAAGCCGCTCAATGCGGGAGACGGGCTGCTTATCTCTCACGGCATTTACCGTCTGCCATGCACATTTTCCCGCCTTCTATCAGACTCCTGCTGTTTATCCGCAATCTTCGACATCACCATACCTGTGATCCCCATGAATGCCAGTGCCGGCAGACAACTGATCACCATCACCAAAAATCCAAACAGCCCCTTAAAATGGCTGATAAAAAGCAGATTCTCCGGCAGTATTACTTTATCATAGATCCACTGGATCAGTTCCGGGGCCTTTAGTTAAGAAATATCCATCAGTCCAATCTCCGCCATCAAAAATGCGGCCGATATCAAAAGAAAAGAGATAACCGCTGCCTTCTCAGCCGGACTGTGTCTGGTTTGAGAAAATTCTATTATAAAACTGTGTTCTGGTTTTCGTGCCTACCGGTTTACGCGTTTGCATTCTATTTTAATATGCGCATTTTACACAAAAATGCTAAAAATTAAATTTTCTTCTTACATCAGCACCGTCCAAACAGTTATAATGATTCACGGCGGAAAAATTTTACCATTTCCGTTTCAACCGTGTGCGTTAATCTGAATAGATGTAAATCCAGCAATATCTGCGTGTAATCTATAAGCGGGAACCTTCCGAATTGATTGCGCGCAGGTTTTATTTATAAGGAGTGTTTATCTATGACAGAAACAAAACAAAATGCCTATCTTGCATCAGAACCCATCGGCCGGCTGCTGATGAAATTTTCAGTTCCCTGCGTACTTTCCATGCTGGTCAGCGCCCTCTATAACATCGTGGATCAGATCTTTATCGGTCAGAGTGTCGGTTACCTAGGAAACGCGGCAACTAACGTCGTCTACCCGTTCACTGTAGCTGCTCTGGCTATGGCCCTGCTGATCGGGGACGGAAGCGCCTCCAAATTAAGCCTTTCCCTGGGAAGCGGCGACAAAAAAACCAGCCACAAATGTATCGGCAATGGAATCCTGGCTACAGTATTCATTGGCATCCTGCTGACCGTAATCGGATTTCTGTTTATGGATCAGATTCTCCGCTTGTTTGGAGTGACGGAGGCCAGCTATCCCTATGCCAAAGAATACATGGAGGTCATTCTGCTGGGAATCCCCTTCTATATTTTCGCCTCCGGCATGAATGCGGCAATCCGGGCTGACGGCTCCCCTGCTTATTCCATGTTCTCCACCGTAATCGGGGCCGTTCTGAACCTGATTCTGGATCCGGTCGCCATCTTCGTATTTCACATGGGTGTACGGGGTGCAGCCATTGCCACAGTCATCGGCCAGGTTGTTTCCTGTTTCGTCACCATCCTTTATTTCCGGAAGCCGAAATCCTTTCGCCTCTCGAAGGCCAGTTTTCTTCCGGATGGCCATCTGCTGAGGCAGATCGGCCAATTGGGCATCTCCAGCTTTATCACACAGATTGCCATTGTCATCGTCATGAGTGTGTCCAACAATATGATTGTAATCAAGGGCTCCCAGTCCATTTACGGGGCTGATATTCCTCTTTCCGTTGTTGGAATCGTTATGAAAGTCTTCGGCATCGTCATTGCATTTTCAGTGGGTATTGCTGTCGGCGGCCAACCTATCGCAGGATATAATTACGGCGCCGGTAATTTTAAACGGGTCTTCGATACGTATCGTCATATTATTGCCGCCACCGCGGTAGTCGGCATCATTGCCACACTGCTCTTTGAATTCTGTCCGCAGGCCATTGTCAGCCTGTTCGGCAGCGAGAGCAGTCTGTATAATGAATACGCAAATATGTGCTTCCGTATTTTCCTGGGAGGCATCCTGCTCTGCTGCGTACAGAAGGCCAGCAGTATTTTTCTGCAGTCGATTGGAAAACCGGTGAAGGCAACTATCCTTTCCCTGTCCAGGGACATCGTCTTCTTAGTTCCGGGCGTCATCCTGCTCTCGATGGCTTTCGGCGTCACGGGAATGCTGTGGGCGGCCCCCATTGCCGATGTGCTTTCTCTGATTCTTACAATTATTCTTGTCTCTCACGAATATAAATGTTTAAAGCAAATGGAGGTCAGAACACATGGATAATCGAATCATCACCATCAGCCGTGAATTCGGCAGCGGCGGACGTACCATAGGAAAAATGACAGCTGATAAACTGGGAGTCCCCTACTACGACAAGGATCTGGTCAAAAAAGTGGCCGTGGAAACGGGCTTTGATGAATCCTATATCGAAAAACAGGGCGAGGATGCTCCCTCGAAAAGCATCTTCGGATACGCCTTCGCCGCCAGAGGAATGAATGGAGCCATGAACGGGATGTCGGCCGACGATTTCCTTTGGGTAATCCAGAGAAATGTCATTCTGGACCTGGCGGAAAAAGGCCCCTGCGTCATCGTTGGAAGGTGTGCAGACTATATTTTAAAGGAACGGACAGACTGCCTCAATGTCTTCGTTCACGCCGAAGCCGAAACACGGGCCGAACGCATTGTCCGCCTTTACGGGGAAACGGAAAAAAGTCCTGCGAAACGCCTGGAGGAAAAGGATAAGAAGAGAGAAGTCTATTACAAATACTACACCGGGCAGGTATGGGGCATGGCAAAAAATTACGCCATCTCCCTGGACAGCGGAAAGCTGGGCCTGGACCGGTGTGTGGAGCTCATTACCGGGCTCACGAATCTCCGCCAGGAGGACGCAAAAGGGTAATACACCGGAGCACTGCAACCGGCACAGAACAGAAGAAGCCGCTGTATCAGTATTTTTATCTGCTGATACAGCGGCTTCTTCTTCGGTTAAACTGACCTTCCAAGCACTTCTGCCTGGCTTAAATATTCGCTTTCCTTTATCTCCTCACGGCTTCCGCAGCCGAGAGCCAGGACACTTCCCGCATTTTTCCAGCGTCCAGATCCGCCCATCCACAAAACCAAAACGCAGCTTTAAAATCTCCTGCTCCCGCTTGCTTAAATGGCCCAGGGCTTTCTCCACCGCCTTCACCAGGCCAATGTTCCCTTCCTGAATCAGGTCCAGGAAGGACATACCGCTACCCTCCACATATCGCCTGGCAACGCTGACCACCAGACGGAGATTGGCGCGCACCATGCGGTCTCTCGCGTCGTCGTCTCCCTGCTCTACCTTCAGGGCGAGTTCCGTCTCCTCCTCCGGGCTCAGAAGCCGCACGCCTCCTATTTCTTTCAAATAGATATGGACGGAGTCCTCATGGAGATATTCGTCTTCCTCGCTAAACGCAGGCAGCTCCGATCCTTCGTCTTCGAAATCGAAAGATTCCGCCTCTTACAGCCGGCTGTCTGCCAGAGCATCTGCAAAGCAGTCGTATGACGACTCTGCCTGTTCTTCCGTGAGTATTTCCCTGAGTTCTGCTGTGTGTTCTACTGTGCATTCTTCCGGATGTTCTGTGTGTTTCTCCGCATTTACTGCTTCATGTTTTTCAGGACTATCCAATTTACGGCCGCCTCCTCTCTTCTCTGATACAGTCGTACCTGGTCTTTAAGCGGATTCCATTTCCCTTACTCTCCGGCCGATCAGCTCTTCCACCTGATCTTTTTCCACTCCGAGAGCCGCGGCAAATTCGCCGTATAAAAAGTCTTCCGCCAGTTTGAGATATAAGTCGTCGCGCGCTGTATTCTTCCGTCCCTCTGCCAAACGTTTCTGCTTCTTTAAATACAGGGTCTTGATAATCTGCATCCAGCCCATACAGTCATTCTGCTTCATGATTTCCTTGTATTTTTCCTCACGCCGTTTTTCATCCAGGACCCAAACAGTTTCCACCTGTGGAATCCTGTCAATCAGTTCCAGCGCATCTTCCCTTGTAATCGCTCTGCGCAGGGAGCTTTTTTCGTTATCCACCGGCGTATAAATGGTATTTTTCTGTGCATAGAGCGGTTCCAGCGTGTAATAAAGCCGTCCCCGTTCCGCAATGCTGAGATCCAGAGGACCGATCGCTTTTATCACACAGATTCCATGATTTCCAAATACAACATGATCATTTACCGAAAACATAGTTTCCCTCCTGAAATTAAAATAGATGCTTTGGAATCTCATTGATTCCAAAGCATCAACGTTTGTTACTGCAGATATCCGTCCGTACTGCAGGAGTTATACTGCTTCCTGATCTTCACCACCAGGGAGCCGTCCGCTTCCTTTGTCTTCTCTTCAATGACATATTTGACACTGCTCTTTTCCAGCTTTTTGCAAAAGATGGTAAAATCCTGTTCCGGATCAGCCTCCTTCGTCGTATCAAATCTCATGGTCTGCAGTAAACATGCGCTTACAATTCGTCTCATGTTAAAACCTCCCTTTCCTATAGGTTTATTTTAACATTTTGGGAAATAAATTGTCAGCGTTTTTTTACTGTCCGGGAAAAGTTTGTTAAAAACTATCCATTCACAATCGCCTGTATATTGTGCAGATTTACTATGGTTTTACAGTGGCTGGCCAGCTTCCCGGCCATGCATCCGCCGACCGTGTCCCCTGCCTCTGCAGCCTCGTTCACGCTCCGGGCCTTCCCAGCCGTCCAACAGCTTATCCAGCAGTTCCGCCAGTGTCTTCTTCTCCTCACTGCTCAAACAGGAAAACAGTCCGGACGTCATATCTACGCGTTCCTCTTCCAGTCTGGAGGCAGCCTCCGTTCCCGCTTCCGTCAGTTTTACCTCCATCTGCCGCCGGTCATTCTCACTCTGGCTCCTCTCAATGAATCCGTCGTCTTCCACTTTATTTAAAATCTCGCTCAGTGATCCGGACCGCACCTCCAGAATATCCTGAAGCTCCCGCTGGGTAATGGTTCCACGCTCTAAAAGCACAGATAAGATTCTGGCCTGCCCCACTTTCTGCCCCATATTATAATGAAGGAAGTGGCCGCAGGCGCGCAGCTGGCCCTGAAGCTTTTCTTCTATTACAAAGCCGTGACGGCGCACTCCCATTTTACAGTTCCTTCCATGGGCTTCCATGGATCTGCCTCTTCTGTGTTCCCCCAGTTCTCTCCTGCCGCCATGATTCTGCCGCCCCTCACCCTGGTGGTGGTTATGCTCACTCTCGTTTCGATTGCTTCGCTCGCTTCCGCCATTGTCTTCATTACGGAAGTACGCCCTCCCTTTTCCGCACTGCAGTGCTCCGGCCTCGCATTGATTTGGACAGCATGGGCATGTTGTTTTATTTTCATCCATATAGAAATCCTCCTGTTTTGTTTGTTTATTCGTTCGTTACGTTTTAATTTGTTAGGTATGTTTCAATTAGCTAGGTACCTTGTAATCTCATCTTACACCTCCGCCGTCCATTTGTCAAGGTACCTTGTAATTTATTTTTTTAGAATACATTTATTTAAATAAATCTTCTTTGCCGCAAAAAAATACCGCCAATCACATACATGCAATTGACGATAAGTATCATCTGACTTTCATACAATCATCGAAATTCGCTGTCCTCAAGGCATCGCTGCCGCCTCTTCCACCATGACTGCTTCAGATTCTCAAAAAAAATCTGATATCCTTGTTTATAACACAACATCAAATCAGGACTAACTGTTTATTCCTCCGAGTTTCCAGTTTTCATCCCCATTTCCCCTATAAATGCCCCAAACCAATATCGTGTAGATTACAACATTTTCCTGCGCTTATGAGCTGTAATAATCGTATAGCTGAACGCATTGACTGTTATGATACAGGCTTCATTCTCCGCATACCAGTTCTTTCCCTTTCTGGTTATACCAGTGTTTACGTTTTCAATCACCGCTCTGCACCACGCCACCACATCATCCGTATCCAATGTCAGATTCTTCTTAATCCGCACCACCCCCAAATCTGTGGTATGCAGTTTATCTATGTTCACAAGCAGTTCATTTCTATTAACACAATCCATCTTCCCTCATTCATTCCTCCACGTCCTCCAGAAGCGTATAATCCCGTTCAAATAATTCCTCACAGACCTCCAGCTTCAGCCGGTTCCACTCCAGCTTCTCCAACAGCTTTTCCCTCACAAACCGTTTGCTCCTCTGCCTGTAATGAGGCAAATGATTCTGTTCGATAATGTTCTGGAGCTCCGCCCGCCAAAGAATGGCAAGCTGCAATTCCCGCTTCATTTTAGGATTCTGCTGCGCCGGACGCATTTCCTCAATCACGATCTCTCTGCCGTTCACAGACACGACCAGCACTCCCCAATAGGCAGGAATATGCTCTTCTACGTGTTTTGCGTGCGATCTGCCGATCACGACGTAATTCTCGTCACAGTATTTGTCGTAGTCACGGATCTGCCTCTTCAGACGCTCGTACGTATCCGCATCACTCTTAATCTCCAGCCCCGTGATTCTGCCCTCCGTCACCATCAAGACGTCAGCCCTCGATTTTCCGATGATTTTCTCCTCAAACATCCTTGCTTTCCCGAACCGCTCTTCCAGGTAGTCAAACAGGGGCTCCCTGATATCGCAGTCGTACAGCAGTGCATCCATTCTTTCCATATCCCATAACCTCGTCGTTTTGTCCTACAGAAATTATAGGTTCTGGCTCTTTCCCTGTCAAGAACAGTCGGCTTCTCCCCTCTTTTTCCTGAAAAATGCATAACGGTTCGCAGCCCACGAATCACCTCCTCCGGCAGAGCGGGCCGGGCGGCAGACGTAATCCATGGGCTGTGAACCGTTACAAAATAAAAGCGCAGGACTATCCCCTGATACCCCTGCACCAAACATTTCTGTATATTCAATAAATCCGCTGCTCTACCCAATGGCTGCGGCTCTCATCATACCTGTCTCCCTGTTTCTTCTTCAATTTCGGATATCCGACCGGGATAATGGCAAATGGCAGCAGATATACTGTGTCTACATAGATTTCCTTTCCGACATGTCCCATTTTTATGTCAACTAATTTATGTGCACTGGTCTTTGTTGTATTGTCCATCTGACACACCTATTATCATAGGATAAAACCATTGGAAGAAAAACTATAAACAATCGTCTCCTAATTAAATCTGTCTACGTACCCTTCCTTTATTCTTAGACACCCGATTACAAATAATAAAATTCCTATAAACTAAGTGTATGAATTTATAGGAATTTTTTTGATCTATTGTATTATTTTTCTCATTTATTTTTATCGAAATGCACAGTGTATAGTTTTTTTCTAAAACTTTTCAGACTTTACTTCTGTCATAGTTTTATACAGTTATACACTAATACAAGTGTATATTTTGCAGAGATTTTCTTGTATTTCCTGTATTTGACAAAGCATTTTGTTTTCATTATAGTGTAATCACAGTATCGAGTGTATAATTCAATTGGAGGTGGCAGAATGAAATCAAAAAAAGAAACAGTCTATGACTTTATTAAACAATCAACTGATTCCGGAAAGCCATTAGAAGGGGTTAGCACTCAATATCTGGCCAGAAGGCTTGAAATGCAGCGCAGCAATGTAAGCAGCATTTTAAACGAACTGGTTAAAGAAGGAGCGATCGATAAAACAGATGGACGCCCCGTTCTATACCGGATTCCTTCGGTCTCAGCCGCAGGTACGGAGAAATCATGCTTTTCAGAACTGATCGGAAATGCAGGAAGTCTAAAAGGCGCAGTACAACTGGCTAAAGCAGCTATACTGTATCCCGGTTACAGTCTTCCGGTACTGATAACCGGCCCGGAAGGTTCTGGAAAGCGGGAATTTGCAAAGCTGATATCACGCTTTGCCCAGGAGAGTAATGTCACGGAGCAAAATCCTCCGTTTATCACATTCAATTGCTCTCTGTACGCCGAAAAACAGCAAAAAGCCGGCTTAGAGCTTTTCGGCATCTCATCTTCCAAGGAGGAAGACGCACTATCCTGTCTGCAGCGGGCGAATGGCGGAATCCTCTTTATTGACAGATTGGAATATCTGGATGCAGACACCAGGATACGTATCATGGACTTATCAAAAAATATAATGAAACACGACATCATTTTAATCTGCTCCATCGGAGAAGAAGGAAATCATTCACTTATTGAAATGTGTTCAATATCCTTTCCTGTCAAAATTCAATTAACACCCCTTGAAATACGACCGTTACAGGAACGTTTTGGACTGATATGCAGATTTTTCACAAATGAGGCCGTGCGGTGCGGACGAACTCTAAGTATCTCTTCCGAAATTATGACCTGTCTGCTTCTCTATCAGTGCCGTCAAAACATCAGTCAGCTTAAGAATGATATGAAGCTTGGCTGTGCCACCGCTTACGCCAGAGACTACCAAAGGAAAAATACGCAGTTAGAGCTCCTTCTGTCGGATTTTCCGTTTTATGTCAGATCTGGTTACCTTGAACTAAAAGGAAAGCGGGAAGATTTGAAAAAAACGATACGTGATGGTTACACTTATTTATTTACACCGAATGAAGAAATAAAAACCCGATACCAGCGTTCTACCCCGAAACCCGCTAATATCTATGAATGGATCGATAAACGGACTGGAGAACTTAAGAACCGCGGTCTTGAGGCAGTCGAAATCAACACATTAATCAGTATCGATATTGAACATGAATTTCAGGAATACAGCAGGGGACTAGGCAGCCATATCATAAACCGTGAGCAGCTCGCCCTAATGACAAACCCTCATTTAATTGAACTTGTAACGGAATTTATAAACGGGGCAGTGCAGAAATTTGACCGGATTTATTCACAGTCACTCTTCTATGGACTGTGCCTTCATCTGGATTCTGCTATCAAGCATTCAAACCGTTCCCGAAAGTTAAACGGCAGCCAGATCCTGGAAACCGCCGAATCTCACAAACGGGAATATGCTTACTGTACCAACTTTATCGCCAGACTGGAACAGGAATTTAATCTTTCCCTTCCTGTAGATGAAGCCGTTTTTCTCACCATGTTTTTATGTAAAGGAGGTGAACTTCCTGATACACCCAAACCAGTCCTTCTCATCATTATGCATGGATCACATGGTGCCGCTTCTCTTTCTGAAGTGGTCAGTTCATTAAGCGGAACTCAGGTCTGGGCTTACGATATTCCACTCGAACAGGCATTGAACGTAACCTATGAGGGGCTGCGAAGTCTTATCCTGAAAATCAACCAGGGAAAGGGAGTTTTCGCCCTGTACGATATGGGTTCCGTTTCGCAACTGTTGGACATGCTTGAGCAGGAAACCGGAATTCCAGTCCAAGGTATCGAAATTCCAATCACAGCTCTGGCACTGGACATAAGCAGGAAGTTACTCTTGAATTCTGATATGGAGGAAACAGCTTCCTGGGCCATACAAAATTACCATGCAGACAGGAAAAATCGAAAAAAAGGCGGCGATGTTATAATCACTCTTTGCATGAGCGGGGAAGGCGGTGCCATTTTAGTAAAAACATACCTGGAAAAAACACTTAAAACCAGCTGTCCCGAGATTATTCCACTGGCAATCAGCAGAAAAAAGGAACTGCTATTAGAGATTGATGAACTTCGCCGTCACTGCCGGATCTTATGCATTATAAGCAGCTATGATCCGCAGATCGTAGGAATTTCCTATATTCCTATTTCAGAAGTCCTTGAATGCAGTGAATCCGATCTCCCGGCACGCTTAAATCTCACTCCGGAGTCAGCTTTCCCTCCTGAAGGTAGTCTGACTACGAATGATTACGATGTAATTTTTGATCATTTGAAGGAACAGTCCACACAGATAGATATCAACCGGCTGAAGCCTAAGCTTCTTAAGGCAATCAGCCATATGGAAACAGCCTCTGTCAACGATATGACTAAAGATATTAAAATAGGACTTCTGGTACATATATTCTGCTGTATCCAGCATTTGACAGAGGGGAGGGAGCTGCCTGTAAATATATATGCCCCGGAGATCATCGAACGAAATCCAGAATTATATCAGGCTGTGAAAGAAAGTATGCAGGACATTGAGCGGACCTTTGGAATCACATTTAGTGATACGGAAAACGCTAATGTTATTTCCATTATTAAGCGGTCCCGGAAAGGATAAGGAACAATGAGTGAAACTTCAATAGAACATATTGTTATGGAGCTGGTAGTAAATGGGGGGAATGCCAGAAGTATGGCCATTCAGGCCATACGAGCTGCCAAAGAAGGGCATTTTGCCGAAGCAGACCAGTATCTTCAAAAATGCAGTGAGTCGCTAAACACGGCACATAATTATCAAACTGAATTGATACAGGGGGAATTAAATGGTAATACTCCTGCCCAAATCAGCCTCTTAATGATTCATGCCCAGGACCATCTTATGAATGCCATGACAGTAAAGGATCTGGCTATGGAAATCGTAGATCTCTGTCGTAAATTAATGTAAAAGGGGGATGTATTTATGACATATATTACACTGATCTGTGCTGCAGGCCTATCAACCAGCATGCTGATGGAGAAAATGAAGGCCTATGCAGCCTCCCACCATCTGGATGTGCAGATCGAGGCCATGCCGGAGGGAAAGTTCGAGAACTGCAGCAGACATACCGATATCCTGCTGTTAGGTCCGCAAGTGGGTTATCTGAGAGAAGACATGGAAACGCGATACCGACCAGCAGGGATGAAGGTCGCCGTAATTGACATGATGGATTATGGCATGATGGACGGCGGTGCAGTACTTTCCAAAGCATTACGCTTATTATAAAAAGGGGGATACTATAATGGGGATTAATAATAAGATTGAGGCTATGCAAAATACACTTATGAAGCTTACGAACCGGCTTAAACGCAATAAATACATTAATGCGGTATCCGATGGTCTGATCGCCATCTTTCCAATACTTATGGTTGGTGCGCTATTTGCCATTGTAAATAACCTGCAGTATGAACCATTTGTCAATTTTCTGAGCGATACCGGATTAAAAGAAATTGTTAACCTTCCCTGTCAGCTTACGACAGGAATGATTGCGGTCTATGCAGTCTTTTCCATCTCTTACAAACTTGCCGACTCCTTTGGAAAAGACGGCTTAACAGCCGGTTTTATATCGCTGACCAGTTTTTTCATCATTACGCCGCTCACAATGATCGGTGACAGCGGCACGCTGGCCCTGACTTTTCAGTGGACTGGCGCAGGCGGACTCTTTGTTGCCTTTATCATGTCCCTGATTATGACAAAACTGTATATTTTCTTGATTGACAAAAACATTACAATAACACTTCCCGCCGGAGTACCTCCGACCACAATCAAAGCATTTATGGGACTTGTTCCCATGATCATCATTATCATTATCTCAATTGCAGTACGGGTTATCTTTCGCTTTACGCCCTTTGAAAATGTTCACGCATTTGTTTATCAGATTCTTCAGGCTCCCCTGTCCAATCTTGGAAACACCCTGCTTGTATTCCTGCTGTTAAAACTCATTACCAATATTTTATGGATGTTTGGAATTCACGGAGGACTTGTCATGTATTCAGTTGCAGTACCGCTATGGCTGTCCATGGATTATGCCAATTTAGCCGCTTACAATGCCGGAGACCAGCTTCCCTATATCCTAGGCTATGCATTTGGCATGCTGTTCTTTCAGTTTTCCGGAACAGGCAATACCATCGGGCTAAATCTTCTTATGCTGAAAGCGAAAAGCAAGCGATACCGTACCTTAGGAAAACTGGCGCTTCCAGCCGGAATCTGCGGTGTAAATGAGCCCATCATTTTCGGTACCCCCATCGTGTTAAATCCAATGCTGGCGATACCATTTATCTTAAATCCACTCATTAGCGGAACTCTTGCCTATTTACTTACAATTATTGGAATACTGCCACGGCTGAATGGAATATTTATGTTTGGAATTCCATTTGGCATCTCTGGTTTTCTGGCCGGCGGCTGGCGTGTTGCGGCGTTTCAGCTTCTTATCCTGATACCGCTTTCTATTATCAGCTATTATCCGTTCTTTAAAAAGATGGATGCAGTTGCTTACTCGGAGGAACAATTATGAAACAGAATCAATTAACAGGCTTCCCAAATAACTTCCTGTGGGGTGCTTCTACAAGTGCACACCAGTTCGAGGGCGCATGGAATGAGGATGGGAAAGGATTATCTACCGCAGATATGCGTAAAACTCCACAAGGGGTTACTGATTACAAGGTAGCAAGTGATCATTACCATCATTATATGGAAGATGTTGCCCTCATGGCTGAGATGGGATTCCGGGCATACCGCTGTTCTATCTCCTGGACCCGCATCCTTCCACACGGCAACGATCTTGTTCCCAATAAAAAAGGACTGGAATTTTATGATAATCTGTTCGATGAGCTTTTAGAACATCACATCGAACCCATTGTTACCATCTATCATTTCGATTATCCTGTCTCTTTGATTGAGCAGTATGGCGGCTGGATATCCCGCCGTTCCATAGACGATTACGTCCATTACTGCCGTATTCTGTTTGAGCGGTATGGAAAAAAGGTAAAATATTGGCTGACTATAAATGAACAGAATATGATGATCGTCTACGGACAGTCTTCTGTTGCCAGTCTCTTCTACGGAGAAAAGATAAAAGAACGGAAAACCGTTATGAATATCAATCATCACATGTGTATTGCCCAAGCCAGGGCTATGGCCATTTATCATGAGATGAAACTGGGTGGTTTGATTGGACCCGCCCCTAATATTACAGCCATCTATCCGGCTTCCAACCTTCCGGAAGATTCGCTGGCCGCTATGAACTACAGTGAATTCCGCAATACCCTGTATCTCGATCTTCTGGTAAATGGCGAATATCCTTCTGCACTCTGGAAGTATTTGTCCGACCGGAACTGGCAACCAGATATTCTTCCCGGAGATATGAAGACCATTGCGGACGGTAAACCTGACTGGATTGCCTTTAACTACTATTTCTCAGAATGCGTACGGGCCTATCCGAAAGATAAGGCATCACAGCGGTCTGAAAATACTGATGACCCAAACGTAACTTTTATGGCTCAATCCGGCGATAAGCCCAAAATTGCGGAGAATGTCCCCAATACCAGTCTGCCTCAGACAGCAAGCCATATGGCGATTGATCCTGTCGGACTACACCTTGTGCTAAGGATGCTTTGGGACCGGTACCGTCTCCCACTGATTATCACCGAAAATGGCTGTGGAGTTCCCGATACGCTGGAGTCCGACCAGACTATTCACGATAGCTATCGAATCGAATTTCTGGAAAAACATCTACTTTCCTGCAGAAAAGCTATTGAAGAGGGTGTTCAACTTATTGGTTACTGTCCATGGAGTGCTATAGACCTTGTCAGTACTGGCGAAGGCTGTTCTAAACGTTATGGTTTCGTCTATGTCAACCGGGATGAATGTGATTATAAGGATTTACGCCGCATCCGAAAAGACAGTTTTTACTGGTACCGAGATATTATTCGTGCCAACTCATTACACGCAGACAAACAGTAGCGAGGCAAAGTAAAAGGTGTCGCAGAATCACTATTTTCTAAGATTCTGCGGCACCTTCTGCCTTCCTCACGCCTTCACAGCCCATCTCATCTTCGTCGACCGTGCCCGTCCGTTCCTCAAGCACTCCTCCGCCGACGGCCGTATCACCTCATCCGCGATCTCACTGTAAACGCCTTCCTTCTTCAGGCGTTTAAAGGACTTCTTCACCAGCCTGTCCTCGCCGGAGTGGAAGGTCAGGATCGCCACACGGCCTCCCGGCGCCAGCACGCCCGGAAGCGCCTCTAAGAATGAGTAGAGCACTTCAAACTCGCTGTTCACATCGATCCGCAGCGCCTGAAATGTCCTCTGACACGATTTTTTCACCGCTTCCTTCCGGTCTGCTTCCGGTACTGCCGAGAGAGCCTTCTCAATGACCTGGCGGAGATGCGTCGTCGTATCGATCGGATTGCCCTTTTTAATCTCCAGGACGACCGCTCTGGCAATCTCCTCCGCGTATGGCTCGTCCGCATTTTCCAGAAGCATACCCCGCAGCTCTTCCTCATCGATTGTACGCAGGCGCTCCGCGGCCGTGATTCCCTTCTCCGGATTCAGCCGCAGATCCAGCGGGCCTTCGGTTTTATAAGAAAATCCGCGGTCGGGATTGTCGATCTGCATGGAAGATACGCCAAGATCCGCCAGCACAAAATCGAACGGTCCCACCTCGGCCCCCACGCGGCCGACATTCGCAAAATTCTCCTGAATTATCGTCAGTATTTCAGGGCCGAAGCCCTGGCTCTGTAAGCGTTCCCGTGTCTTTACAAGCTCGATGGGATCGATATCAAGGGCGTAGAGATGGCCCTCCGACTGCAGGCACTTTAACATTTCCCGGGTATGGCCGCCGTAGCCAAGCGTGGCGTCAAGCCCCTTCTGCCCCGGCTTGATCTGAAGGAAATCGAGGATTTCCTGCACACAGATCGAGATATGCATCCCAGCCGGCGTACTTCCCTTGCTCACCACCTTCGCCACGGTATCGGCGTATTTCTCCGGCTGAAGCTCCTTATATTTTTCCTTATAATTTCTCGGATGAGTCCCTTTATACCGGACCCTGCGTTTATGTGTCTGCTCCTGATTCTCCATTTGTTCCTTCCTCTCTCCTCATATTCTCTTATCAAAACTGCCGCTCCAGCGCCCTTATCCGGCCTGAATCCCCGTTTCTCCCGGATACAGAACCGTCCGGTCCTCCGCGCTGTTTAACGTTACAATCCATAGGGCGCCATCGCTTTCATTCAGCCAGATCTCGCCATTTCCCACGGCTACTCCCCTATAGTTCCACCAGATAGAATCCTCATCCATAAACTGACTGAGGCGCTCCTTAAAGTCTTCCGTGAAAATCTCATCGTAATACGTTAAAAATGCCTCCGGACTCTCTACCGTCACTTCCTGGTCCGGCAGAATCACTTTCCTCGGAAATGCGATCATCCGGGAGGCTTCCGCCTTCTCTCCCGCCTTTACATGGCCTACAAATTTCTTTAGAAAGGCCCTCGCGTCCTTTTCCCGAATCCCGGTTATCTCATACATCTTGTCCTCACCGGCTCCGCTCTCCGGACTGGCGGAGTCCGTTTTTGCGCCGGTTCCGGCTTCCGCCGTTTTATCGGCCCCTTCCCCCTTGACGGGTGATGTCCGGTTTTTTATAAAATCCATGATCGTGCTGATATTCTCGTTGGCGTGTGCCTCATCGACCGCTTCGGACAGTTCGGTGTCAATCACAAATTTCGTTCCGTCGCCCATAAAGATTCGCGTAGTGGGAAATGGAACCGCCGCCTGCGGACCCGCTCCCGTTATATACGAAAGAATAGCGATTACATCTTCATTTCCATTACCGTCAATATCACGAAAGGATACCATATCCACCGATTCGAAGGTCCACGGTACACAGCCCTCATCCCATGCCTGAGGAAATTCATATAATATCTCATCATTTTTCGTCAAATAGAACGCGGCATCATCATGAACACGACCGGCAGGCGGCGCATAGGAAACGAAACGGACATCTCCCCAGTTCTTCCAGGTGACATCAAAGCTCTGTCCGGCAATAATCCGGCTGCCATCCAGCGTATGTTCTCCGCCCTCTTCCGCTTCTCCACCGGCAGCAGCGGCCTCAGACGCAGAGACCGTCAACGGCTCCGTGGTCTGCGTTTCCTCTGCGGCCGACTGCTCCGCTGCAGTGATATCTGCCGTTTGGCCATGGGAGCAGGCCGACAGAACCACTGCCGACACTGCACCTGCCATAATCACGTATTTTATCTTATTTTTTCGTTTCATCCTTATCAAAATTCCCTTCCAGTCCTGCATCCTGTCATTCGATCCCCCGCCAAAACGGGCTTTCTTTTATCCCATGTAGTATAACACAGCCAAACCATGTCAGCAATCCTGTTGTGAAATTTCCCCTGTCTCCGTACCGGAACGCGTTACAGTTCACGGCCCCTTTGTCCGTCCTGCCGTCCGGTCTGCGGTTGCCTCAGCAGTGAAACTTTCTCAGCACAAAAACAGCGGAGGCCAGCACGCCTCCGCCATTTCACACGTTTCATTTTACGCAATATATAAAATCTCCGCATCGCCCAGCGTTCTCTTTATCTCCTCCCGCAGGAATTTCTCCGCATCAGCCCTCACCTCCGGACGGTAGCAGTACTTTCCCCGGCCGCGTCCCGTCATGAGTTCCTTGTCGTAGAGCTCCGGCGCAGCCGGAAATGCCTCTCCGTTGATCGCCCGATGCACAAAGCTGTATGTCATCAGGATAACCTCCAGAAACATCTCCTGCTTCATTTTGGGCGAGAGGCGGTCTCTCAGCGTCTCAAGCAGCGTCCGGTACTCCTCTTTCCAGCCTTCCATGATGATGACCGGGGCGATCAGCAGGCCACAGGGATAACCGGCGTCACACATCCGGTTTACCGCGTCGATCCGCTGCATCAGAGATGATGTCCCCAGCTCGATTCTGCTGATGATGGGCTGCGGATTCACACTCATGCGGAAAATCACCTTTCCCCTGTGATCCAGGTTCAGCAGCGGGTCCACCATGTGAAATTTCGTCGGAAATGTAATATGGCCGCGTCCTCTTTCAGCAAACTGTGTGATCGTCCACTCCAGATTCCCCGTAATGGTATTTTCCAGCACAAGGTCGCTGTTGCTGCCGATCTCGAAGGTTTTCTCAGTATCGCTGCTGAAGGACACCTTGATCAGCCGGTCCATCATCTGCTCCCGGTTGACAAAAAGCCGCAGATACGAGCACTTATTGTAATTGCAGACCAGGTAGCAGTACAGGCACATGGCGCTGCATCCGGAAGAGGTATAGGGAACCAGATAGTCGGATACCTTATGGTTCTCCACATACTTATGCGTCTTCCTGATTCCAATAATCAGGTTCCGCTTCATCCGCCCAAATTCCTTATTGGACTTCTCCTGCATCTCGGGAATTCGGTTGTGGCTTTCTATGGGAATCCACGGCAGTTCTTTAAACTGTTCCTTTAACTCCTTTCCCAACTGGTAATTCAAGATCTCCGGCTCATAATAAACTTCATTAAAATGCTGCATACCGTCTCCGTTTCCTCCGGCTCACTTCCCACCGGAACGTTTTCTAACAGTATGCAGCAATGGCAAAAAATTATTCTTTTTTTATGGCATCCGGCCTCTATCTGCTCTTATAAAGATCGGCCGTATAATTCTCCATCGGATTCCAGTTTTTGAATTCAAAGTCATCGGCGGACACATCGGCGCCCTTCGCCTTAGCGGCATCGATGGCTCTCAGCCACTCTTCCTGTGTCTTGTCAGAAAGTGTCTTTAACTCCGTCTTATAATCGATGTTCTGCGCCAGAATACCCTGGGCGATTTCCCCGAGTCCCGGAGTGATCGCGGAAACTTCTGCATAAACGTCAGCTGTGGCCGGATTTCCCACGATCGGATCTGGTGCCAGCGCCGCTTCCTCGTTGTTTAAATTGTAATACTGAAGCATAACGTCGTCAGTCATATGAGCCTTGTTGGCCGCGTCGATTACCGATACAAATCCACCGTCTTCCACGAGGCCCGCCTGATAATCCTCAGAATAGAGCGCGGTTAAATACTTGGCCGCCACATCCGGATGCTTGCAATTTGCGGAAATTCCCATCCACGGCTGCGCTCCGATATAAGGAAGCTTGCCCTTCATTCCATCGTCCGGTGCCGGAAGCGCCATGACACCGAAATCCAGATCCGGGTTATCCTTGCGCCATGTGGAGATACACCATGCGCCCTGAATGATAAACGCCGCCTGATTCTGTGCAAACAGTGCGCGGGCCTCCGGTGCTTTGATGGAAACGGTATCCGGATGGAAGCATCCCTCTTTCACCAGTGTATCATAGAAATCAAAGGCACTCTGCATTGCCTCGGAATTCAGCGTATTCTGCCCATCCACCAGAATCATCTGGGAAATGTCGCTGCACTTGCCGCCATCTAAGCTGGCCAGGGAGCGAAGCGCCAGCTCCAGACGGTTCGCCTGTGCGCCGCTGTCGATGATTCCAAAATACTTGCCCTTTCCAGCGTCGCTTATCTTCCTGCACACGTCGATAAACTCGCTGCGAGTCTTCGGGAGCTGGCTCTCATCGATGCCTGCCTCTTTTAACACATTCTTATTGTAAAATACAAGGGTATTGATGATATTTGCCGATTCCGGAAGCACATACGTCTTGCCGTCAATGGTCGTTATTCCTTCATTCAGAGCGCCATCCGCGAACGTATTCAGGAAATCATCGGATACGTAATCGTTCATTGGCATAAACCAGTTTTCCTTCAGGGCCGCGCTCAGCTTCATGCCAGAGGGAAGCGGGAATAAATCAGGTGCGTTCCCCGCCTTGATGGCGGAAATAACGGTCTCCTTGAACTGATCCGCAGTCAGAACCGTGTACTCGATCGTGACGTTGGGGTTCTCCTCCATAAATTTCTTGTGGAAAGCCTCCCTGCGCTCTTTCGTACTGTCACTCCAGTCGATGATCTTTAATGTCACCTTTTCGTCTGTCGGCGTATCCACGGCTTCAGACTCTTCCTTTGCCTCTGTCACGGCTGCCGTCGTATTCGCGTCATCCTTTGTCTGCACCTTGACTCCGCAGGCGCTTAAGGATCCGGCCATAAGCACCGCCAGCACCGCCGCAAGGGCTCTCTTCACTTTTCTCATAAATATATCCTCCTTTATTTGATTTTCTTAACTCTTTACAGCTCCGGCGATACCATCTACAAAATACTTCTGCAGTGCGATGAACACGCAGATAACCGGTACGATTGCAATGCTGGCGCCGGCAGCGATGCCGGTCCAGTCAACGACATTTTCGCCTCGTAAGGCGTAGAGTCCCACAGCGAGCGTACGCAGGGACGGATTGTTAAGCGTAATGATAAGTGGCAGTAAAAAGGAGTTCCATGTCCAGATAAACTGCATGATCACCACGGTTACCATGATGGGTTTGGCCAGCGGAAACATGACGCTTCCATAGGTTTGAACGAAATTTGCGCCGTCAATGGTGGCCGCCTCTTCCATCTCATTCGGTATTGAGGCGTAGAAGCTGGAAAACAGCATCAGGAAGATGACGTGGCCGCCGCCCGACTCCGCCAGGATCAGCCCCACCAGGCTCTGGGAAAGGCCGATATTTTTTAACAGCTCGTAGATCGGGATCACGGTAAATACCAGGGGGATGGTGATGCTGGCCATGAATATCTTCATGATTAAGCCCTTTCCCACAAAGGAGTAACGGCCCATGACGTATCCGGCCAGGGAGGTGCTTAAAAGTACGATCACCACAACCGATACCGTTACGATGATGGAGTTTTTAAAGTATATGCCGAAATTCGCGTTATTCCATGCGCGGATAAAATTGTCCAGGTTTAAGGACTGGGGAATCAGATTCAGCCCGCTGGCGAAAAATTCATTCTGCGTCTTGAAGGAAGCCGAAATCATCCAGAGAAATGGGTAGACCCACAGAAATGAAGCCACCGCCAGGACTGCGTAGAGGACCATCTTCCCCACCTTGTTTAAAATCGATGTTTTTTCCATATGCCCCTCCTATATCGCGTTTTTCTTCTGAAACGCCGTCTTCACCACATTGCCCACCGTTCCGATCACCACGACAATAATTCCAAAGGTCATGGCTGCGGCACTGGCGTAACCCAGCCGGGGCATTCCGCTGCTGCTGGCATAGGCCGTCCGGTATACAAAGGTAGCCGCCACATCAGTGGAGTAAAACGGTCCGCCATTGGTCATGGTCTGAATCAGGTCGAATACCTTTAAGGAGCTGATGATACAGAGTACGGTAATCACGCCGCCGATCGGAATGATCAGGGGAAATACCACATGGAGAAATGTCTGCCACTTGTTCGCACCGTCGATGGTCGCCGCCTCATATACGTCCTGGGATACGCTCTGCAGCGCCGCCAGCCAGTAGATCATAAAGGTTCCGGAATCCTTCCAGACACCGATGAGCACTACCACAATCAGCGCCGTATTGGCATTGCCCAGCCAGTTTAATCCCCTCACTCCGAAGAGAGACAGAAACTGGTTAATGGAGCCGGTTCCGCCGAAGATGAACATCATAATAATTCCCACAATGGAAGCCGTTGTAATGACTGGCAGGAAGAACACAGTTCTGAAAAATGTGGCGCCCTTCTTTAATATACTGTTAAAGATATAGGCCAGGGCCAGAGAAATCACCAGCTGCAGCGGAACGGCCATGAGCATGTACTTGAAGCTGTTAGCCACCGCATTAAAAAAGTATTTGTCCTGTAACAGCTCTTTAAAGTTGTCCAGTCCGATGAACAGGGCGCTTGATGTCATTCCCGACCAGTCCAGAGTCGAATAAAAAATACTGGAGAGTATCGGATACCCCTGAAACAATATGTATAGTATCAGTGTGGGAATCATAAAAATCCAGCACCACATGTTTATGCGCCTTCTCTGCTTCTTTCTGCGGTCCACTGTTCTGGCCGGCGAAGCGGCTGAAAACTGTCCTTTCATGGAAAGCCCTCTCTTTCTTCCTTTAATTATATTTTATAATTAATTTGGCATTGCTTTTGTTGGTTATAATATAACACTTTTCCGCATGTCGTGCAATATAAAATCAAAAAATAAAGTGTTTTTGTTTATTATATCACTTTTCAAGAAATATTATTGTGCATTTTACACATATATTTTTATTCTTTCTTTTTGATATAATAGTTATAAAATATAATTAATTAACCAGATACATTACAGGAGGATTTCCATGACGATCAACATTTTATATTCCTCACATTCCGGTTCGCCTGTCGCCTTTGCAGCACAGGAGCTGTCCCGGTGCCTGGCGGAAATAGTTGCGGATTCAATAATTATACTTAATAATCAGAATTGCAGACCGGCTGACGTCACGCTGCGGCTCGAATCGCTGGGAAACCCGAAAAACAGCGAGGACGCTTACTCCATTGACGTCAACTCATCCGGAGGAATCATCTCGGGAAGCAATGACCGCAGTGTCCTTCTCGGCGTCTACAAATACTTATGGCTCCTTGGCTGCCGTTTTCCCGCTCCCGGTCAGAAGCATGAATACATACCTTCCTTATATAAGAAAGAACAGCTCTCCGCCTGCTGCCGGAAGAAAGCCGCGCTGCGCCACCGGGGCGTCTGTATCGAGGGAGCCAACTCACTGGAGAATATTCTGGACTTCATCGACTGGCTGCCGAAAATGGGATACAACAGCTTCTTTCTACAGTTTCAGCTTCCCTATACCTTTATGGCCCGCTGGTATCACCACGAGATGAACCCGCTCTTAAAACCGGAGGAATTTACGAGAGAGACTGCCGCCTCCTTCACGGAAAAGATCGAGGAGGCGCTTCAAACGCGTGGTCTTCTGCTCCATCAGGCGGGCCACGGCTGGACCGGAGATGTGCTCGGCTTCCCCTGTGCAGACTGGAAAGCCATTACCGAACCGCTGCTGCCGGAGACCAGCTCCCTCGCCGCCTGCGTGAATGGAAAGCGGGAATTATTTCACGGAGTGCCCATGAACACAAACCTCTGCTACTCCAATGAAACCGTTATCGAAAGGTTTTCCGACCGGGTTGCGGAATACTGTGTACAGCATCCAGCCGTTTCCTGCCTCCACGTGTGGCTGGCGGATGAATTTAACAATATCTGTGAATGTGAGGCCTGCCGTGCCCAGCTTCCCACAGACCAGTATATACGGCTGCTGAACCGGATCGACGAGAAGCTGACCAGTCTGCACCTCGACACAAAAATCGTCTTTCTGCTCTATCAGGAGCTTCTGTGGCCGCCAGCAGAGGAAGCCTTCCGCAATCCGGACCGTTTTCTCCTGATGTTTGCCCCTATCAGCCGCACCTTCGAGCAATCCTACCAGCTGAGGGACAGCTACGGTCCCATTCCGGCCTATGAGCGGAACCGGATCACCCTTCCAGTGGGACTCGATGAGAATATGGTGTTCTTGAGATCGTGGCAGAACTATTTCCACGGGGAAAGCTTCGTATACGATTATCCGCTGGGCCGGGCACACTACGGTGATTTCGGCTATATCCACATCGCCGAAATCATCGGTCAGGACATCCGGAAACTGAAACAGATGGGCATGGACGGTTATATCAGCTGCCAGGAGCTTCGGGAATGTCTCCCTAACGCATTTCCAGGCTACGTCATGGGCCGTATGCTCTTTGATGAGGATGTGACGTTTGAAGAGCTGAAGGAAGAGTACTTCAGCGCCGCCTACGGGCCGGGCTGGGAACGGGTTCTTTCCTATTTAACAAAACTGTCTTCCCTGTGCAGCTGCGACTACTTCAACGGAAAAGAAAACCGAAAGGATCCGAAAGAGGCGGCAGCCATGAGGGAATTGATCAAATACGTGGATTGTAGTCCCGTGTCCGGGACAGACAGTGCAAAGGGCCGCACGGCCGTGCAAAATTTATTTTGGAAATATCTTGACTACCACCGAGAATATAGTTTACGATTAGGGAAAGCGCTGATGAAGCTGGCCGAGGGAAACGAATCGGAGGCACAGGAATGCTGGCGGCAGTTCCAGAATATGGTCTGCGAACGGGAAACGGAATTCCAGGATTGCCTCGATGTTTACCGTGTCACCGAAGTTTCCACCAAATACACCGGTTTCCGGCTGGAAGAACCGCTCGTCAGCACACTTTAGAGCTTGTTTGAAACTAGTACAGCATTGCATAAGTTCTGGTGAATGCTGTACTAGCTTTCCACATGCTCTGGTAATATTATAACGATGGAAGAATGAGGTTGCTGCAGCCATGTATAAGGGAAAAAAGAAGAAAGCCTCCAACCGGAGCCGGATATTGGAGTGTATTTACCGGAACGCGCCCATTGCCCGAACCGATATCGCAGAAGAGACCGAAATCACACCCGCAACGGTAACCATGAACGTTACCACACTGATTTCGGAAGGATTTGTAAGGGAGCTGGGAGAAGCCTCCACGGACGAGGGCTCCTCGGGCCGCAAGCGGGTTCTGATCGATATCATACCCGACAGGGCTTACAGTATCGGTCTGGAGTTTACCCAGAAGGCCCTGGTCATCTGTATCACGGACTTAAAAGGCCGAATCCGTTTTCAGCACGCGGAACCGTTTAACGAGGAGCTGGCCAGCCGGATCACAGACGCCATTATCGATGGTGTCAAGGGCCTGGTCGCAGAGTCCGGTATTTCCTGGGACGAAATCGTTGGAATCGGAGCCGCGGTTCCGGGCCATATGAACGGGAGCGCCTCCAGTCTCGTGACCAACCGGAAGACATGGCAGAATTTCGACCCGAAACGGATTGAGAAGGAACTTCCGCTTCCCATTGTCTATGAAAACAACGCACGCTGCATGGCTCTTGGCGAATATCTTTTTTCCCCGCAGGAGAGCCCTGACAGCTTCGCCTTTTTCCATGTGGGCATGGGAATGTTCTGCGCCAACGTCGTGGATGGTGAGATGTTCCTCGGCGAGAACTACGTGGCCGGCGAGATCGGCCATACCATCGTCAGCGAGGGCGGCCGCCGCTGTGAGTGCGGCAAATACGGCTGTCTCCAGACGTACGCCAGCGAAAACCACCTGATCCGCAACGCAAGACTGCTGTACAAAAACACGCCGAACACCATATTGAGAAGCCTCGTCCCCGACGATTCCCTGATCACCATCGAGACAATCACCACCGCCTATTCCATGGGTGATCCTGTAATCGGAATGTATATCGCGGAGGCGTTAAAATACCTTGGCATCACCATTTCCAATATCGCCATCATCACCAACCCTGGTAAGATTTTTCTGCATGGCCAACTCTTTGACAACCAGGACATTCAGAACGAACTGATGGATTACATCGAACGCCAGCTGATCTTCGTGGATCGCACCTACGCAGGGAACGTGGAAATCCTGCCGTATGCGGCCGTGGACGGGGCCGTGGGCGCCAGCGCGCTGGCCATTCTGCGGTTCTTCATCCGGCCGGCTATGGGGGAATAAATGTGGACCTTTCCCTTGCGTTTTATCTATAAGGAGGCGCCATGCTGATAAAATCTGAGCCTTGTCCCTGGTGTGGGCAGGAAATAGAGAGTCCTCATTTAACCCGCGGAACCTGCGAACACTGCAGCAAGCCGTACCGCCCGGTCATTTTGCTCTATAACCGGTACCGTACCCGGCGAAGCGAGGTTCCTCTGCTGCAGGCATATGCCTTTTATATCATCACGTTCCTGATGTTTTTGTACATTGCGGTCAGAAACAGTCTACGCAGATCCGGTATTGATTTTATTAGCATCGTATTTGTCGTCCTTTACGGAACGTTTTTCCTGTTTCGACGGCCGAAGGTCTATCTGGCTAAGGTCTCACTTAAGGAGGCCGAATCCGAAAAAGAGTACGGAGTATCAGAAAATGAAACGAACCTGGGAAATGGAGAAGCGGAGAGCGTTGGGGCAGCTCAGAAGGGGACTTATATATTTCTGGAAGGCCGGGGCACCCCCTCCTTCTACCACAGCAGAATGAAGATACAGCTTCTAAACCAGAAGGACTTTTCTCCCTCTGACGTTCTGGAAGTCACTATTCATATGAGGGAAGACGTTACCGAGGTCTTTATTGAGACCGATGAGAACACACCGGAGTGCCTTAAGAATCCCGGCACCGAATTTCGGCTGTTTGCCGGGGATTACGAGACAAATGGAGTCACCATGCGGCCGTTGGACCAGAGGGCCGGTCTCTTTCAGGCAGAGTTTACTTTTACAAACGCAGATTTCACACCGGACAAACACGAGTATTACAGGGCCGTTATGATGCTTCCCGAGGGAGATGTACCATTTCACCTGATCCCAAACGCCTCAGACATTCTGGAAAACATGATATCCGGAAAAATGGTTTATGAGGTCATGCTCTTCAGCCCTTCCATGAAAGCAAGGGACCTTCCCATTCCGGCTTATTTTAACCTCTGCCGGAAGGATGGGACGTATCTTGGCGAAGGCACTGTAACGTATCACTTCGCAAACCGTCTTCTCTTCGAGGAGGCAGGGACGGGAGTAAATACGGATTATGAATCTCGGAACCGGTGGCTGTAGAATGACAGAGATTGAAAACAGAAGGCAGAAAGCCGGGAGTTTAAGATAACGTCTTAAACTCCCGGTTTTCTGTTTGATTTATGCGTTTTGCTTCTGCTCTCTCTGTTCTCACTGCAATATCACACCAGATGCTTATCCAGCGTAAATCCCCGCCCTCTCACCTCGCGCACGCCGTTGATAATGATAAATGCCTTCGGATCGATCTCCTGCACACAGTGGTTCAAGTGGCTCATTTCCCGGTTCGGGAGCACACAGAGAACTGCCTTCTGGTCCAGCTTCTCGAATCCAGTCTGGATTGGCAGGAAGGTGGACCCCCGGTCCAAATCCTTCTGGATAATCTCATTAATCCGTTCATACTCCCGGCTGATGATCAGCACCTGCACATCGCCCGCGCCGAATACCAGCACCTGGTTTAATACGATGGAGGTCAGCAGTACAGACATGATGCCGTAAAGAATCTCTTCCGTATTGGAAAATATCATCTGAGACAGCAAAATGAAAATGTCAAAGAAGTACATGGACACCGCCACCGGAATCCGGAACTTCTTGTTGAGAATCAGCGGAGGAATATCCATACCTCCGGTGGAACCGCCCAGACGCATGACGATCCCCAGTCCCAGTCCGGTCAGCATACCGCCGAACAGGGCCGCCAGTAGGCGGTCATTCGTCAGATGGCTGAATGCCTCGATCTTCAAAAACTGATTCAGAAACACGGGAAATACAAGTGTGCTGACAATAGTGGTCAGCGCAAACCGCTTTCCCAGAATGTAGAATCCCAGCAAAAACATGACCACATTGAGGGCTGCCACCGTCACCGATACGTCCAGATGTGCAAAATGCTGCACGCTTCTGGCAATTCCCGTGGCGCCTCCCACCAGGAAATGATTGGGCATGGAAAACGCCGAGAGCCCCAGCGCAAAAATCCCATTTCCCACCACAATTCCAAGTATCTTTCCTATTTTCTTACTCATTGTCAGCTCACTTCCCCTTTGTAATTATAGTCCGTTAATATGATCTGTCATTGGAAGCCGGTATTCCAGACTCATCCTTTATCCTTTATCCTTTAGAATTCCAGCTTCAGTCCGGTCTCATACTTGACGTCGTCGATAATCACGCGCACATCAAATGTGCCGTTTAGTCCTTCCTTGTCCACATTTAAGGTCACTTCCCTGTCGTCCTTTGGCAGGAAGGTACCGGAACACATGGCCAGGAATTTCTGTGCGCTGGTTGAGATGAAGTAACGGTGGATTTCCGCCGGATCATCCTCTTTTTCCAGCTGGAACATGACAAGCTGCCCCTTCTTAAACTTGGCTTTGAAAATGATGCGGTCGTCTTCTTCCGTGAGCACCGCCTCACAGGATTCCGGAAGCAGTTCTCCGGTGCTTTCTGCCGGAACCTCCGTATCAAATTCGCCCGTAACGCCCAGTTTTCCTACGACTCTTCCCTTTCCCAAATCGAGACTCTTTCCCTCCCGGTAAAGGCTCATCTTCTCGGCACGGTAATAATTGGATGGCAGATGCATTTCATACATCAGCTCTCCGTCCATGATCTCCACAGTAATGCTCTTTAATACGCATTCCGGATCCTCCAGATTCATATAAACCGGAAGTTCCTCGCATGTAACACCATGATTATACCCCATTCCGCCGGAATGTACCAGATAGTAACCATCACGGTAGTATTCTACATTGGAAATGTAGGAGGAGAAGAAATCATTTTTCCGTTCCTTTCCAAACTGCCATACCTGCTCGATCGTCATCTTCTCGGTATCGATATGGTAGCGGACTCCCCTGGAAAAATTGTCCCGGTTGAGTCTGTAATGTTCCTTATTTTTGGATCTCCAGTGGCCATTATCAAACATCATGATATCACCATCCGGAAGCATCATACAGGCGTGCTGCTCATACTGCCAGTCGAAATCGCCTTCGCCTGCCGGTGTAAAGAAATAACGGCTCACCATGTCTTCCGGCCACCCTTCAGGATCTCCGATGATCCAGTTGAGCGCTCCCGTCTCGAAGTCAATATTGATAACTACGTCCTGGTGTCTGCCGGACAGTGTCAGAGAGTTGGTTCGTTTGTCATACCACACCGCATTGTTGTGGAACCAGTCGTGTTCGGACCAGCTTCCGGATTTCGCTGCTTCCTGCGGAAGTACTTTTTTGTAATCCCAGGACTTGATGATTTCCCCGCTTCCGCGGTCCACCAGCACGCACATATCTTCCGCTGTGGCGGCATTTTTCTCCTGAGTCAGAATCAGGAGATTTCCATCCTCCATCTCGAACTGGTCGTGGTGATATCCGCCGGGAATGCGGTACTCCGTGTATATTTTACCGACCAGGTCCATTTCGCAGACTCCCGCCGTGTAGTAAGGCATGTTCAAGAGCCGGTTGGAGCCTATAAGAATGCGGCCGTTTGCCGCGGGCTTCATATCGAAGATAAACGGCTCCACCAGATGCCAGCGGCAGTCGCCGCGGTAGTCGTAGCCGCCCGCCAGCGAGTCCCCCGCCGGTGTCACAAACATGAGCTGCCCATTCATGTAGTCACTCGTCGTATTGATGTAATCTGCCTGATACGGCATATTTTCAATTTTTTCTGTTGTCACAGTCACGTCATAAGCAGTTCCGTCTTCCAGCGTGACCACAACCGTATTGTCATACTCGGGATAAAGCCCCAGCACAGGGAGAATCTGTTCCTTTGCCTTCGGAAATGTGTGGGTGATATCGCCCGCAGCTTCCTTTCCCTTAACGGTCAGTGTTACCGCCTCTTCCTTCTCTGTATTGAATATAAACAGGGCTGTCAGCGGATTGACAAAATAAGGATTTACCACCACATACGGATGCTCTGCGGTATAATTTCCTCCCTCGAGTTCTTTTATCATAGCCGTTTCCTGCTCGTACTGACGCTCCACTAAGTGGCTGATTCGCTCATAGCCGATTGTTTTTCGTTCCATAGTAATTCCCCTCCTGTTATTTTGTTAAAATTATAACACTGTCTTCACGGTCAAAAAAATATCAGTTGCTATGATTTTACTTTTTATTTGCCTGGTGCTGTGGTATAATAGGAACACTTAGTGAAGTTTTTCACGAACTAGTGCCGGGCGGCACTAGTAGTCCTTATGAAAGGTATCCCTTATGATGGAATCCAATATGAATTACATGAACGCCCTGCGCGGCCTTGGTACTCTGACCCATAAAAAAAAGCACGACTGTCTGTACAATCGTGCCCATATGGACAAATACGTATACTGCCTCGAAGAAGGACTCTGCGCCCTGCACAGCGTCTCTCCAGGCGGCAGAGAACGGATCTATCAGTATTTTCTTCCTGGTGATTTTGTCGGCTTTATACCGGCCTATGCCCGTACCTATCCCGACGATACCTTTTACGCATTTTCCATTACGGCCAAATCCGCCTGCACACTCTATCAGATCCCCTATTCTACCTTCCGGGAATTTGTAGAGGCGCATCCTGATTTCTACCGCTGGCTCTTTGAGACAGCGATCGCCCATTATGATAACGCGTTAAAGCATTGCTATGCGCTCCAGGATGGCGATAATTTCGTCAGCCTCTGCTGTGCCCTGACCGAACTGGCTATCTACGAGGACACGCATTACGTCATACATAAGGATTTTTCCTACAGCGAGCTGGCGGGCTACCTGGGAATCCATACGATCACGGTGACACGGCTCATGGGAAAGTTAAAGGACATGGGGATCGTGAGCAAACGAGGGCATCAGACGGTAATCCAGGACATGGAACAGCTGACGGCGATGGCACAGGCGCGGTGCTGAGACCGGCCGCTTTCCATCAAAGCGACCTGCCCAATTCGCGCGCCTCTTCCAGTGCGGGATTCCCCTTGATTTCCCCTTTCTCTCTCACTTCCCTTACCAGAACCATCCCCGCATTCTCCAATTTAAAGAAGTCAAGGATCAGCTGATACTGTACTTTTATCGCGTCAAAAACGGAGGGCAAAGCAGCACCTGCGACCAAAAGCAGTACCATCTTCTTGATTTTAAACTTATTTCTCATCGGTGTATGTAAGCGGTCAACGACCGCCTTCAGCTGCGCACTGATTCCGTAAAAATAGACCGGCGATGCGATTACCAGAATCTCTGCATCTGTCAATTTCTCGTAAATCAGCTGCATATCGTCTTCCTGAAAGCATTGATTCCCTTCCCTCGTAAAACACGAATTACAGCCAATACACGGATTGACCTTATAATCAGCCGCCGGAATAATCTCCACCTCATGGTGCTCCCCCGCACCGTCTGCAAATGCGCGCGCCAGCAGCTCCGTGTTGCCGCCCTTTCTTTTACTTCCTGTCAATATTACGATCTTACTCACTGCACATACTCCAATTCTATTTTATAATTGTTGATTCGATTGTAGCACGCAGAGAATCATTCAGCAACTCCTTTGAGAAATATCCGTCAGCTGTTCACAGTCATTCCTGCCCCTTAAAAAGCAGAATACGCCAAAAGAAAAGGGCGCGGTTTGCTCCGCACCCTCTTTCCTCCGGCGTATTCTGCCTGCGTTCTATTTTTTTTCATCGTTCACATGCTTGATGGAAATTCCCGTAAATCCATACAGAATCGAGAATACCGGCGTCAGCCACAACAGCGGAACGAATCCGATATACTGCGCCCATGTAACCCCCAGTGTTCCCGCCATGTAAATACCATAGCCATGCCATGGAATCATAGGTCCTGCCAGTGTGCCGCTGTCCTCCAGACACCGGGAAAGAATTCTCGGCGCAACACCGCGCTCTTTAAAGAGGGGCTGCATCAGACGTCCGGTCAGTACATGGGACATCGGGCTGGAGCAGCTGACAATACTGGTTACATATCCGGTTAAAAGCGTTGCCAGCACCAGGGAACCGTCGCTGTTGATCCGCTTGATAAAGATGGAAAGAATATTGTTAAGAACACCCAGGCGGTCCAGCATACCGCCCATTCCTACTGCAAAAGTGATAATAGCCACATACTGAAGCATGCTCGCCATACCGCCTCTGTTTAAGATAGATTTCAGCACAGCAATGTCTGTATCGCTGGTAAATCCGTCATAACAGACCTTGAGGATCGACCGCACATCAACGCCCTGGACGAAGATTGCCACAAGCGCTCCCGCAATCGCACCGATTCCCAGCGCTTCAAACGCGCCTACCCGGAACATCAGGAGTGCAATAATCAAAATAGCCGGGATCAGAGTGGTCCATCCGATGTGGAACGCGCCCTGTAAGTAATCAATGTAAATATTCAAATCCCCCGGATCATAGCCGCCGCCTGTCTGCTGTATCCCCACTATGGTAAAGAAAATAATGCTGATAATCATCGGAGGAAGCGTCGTCCACAGCATACTCTTGATGTGGTCTCCCAGCTTCGCCCCCGCAACGGCAGGAGCCAGATTGGTCGTGTCGGAAAACGGGCTTAACTTATCACCGAACATGGCGCCGCAGATTACCGCTCCAGCGACCATTCCCGGATTGATTCCCATAGCATTGCCGATCGCCATCATGGCCACACCGGCGCTGCCCGCGGAGCCGTATGACGTTCCTGTCACCAGGCTTAATACCGCCGTAAAAATGAGAGTAAATGTCAGTAAAAATGCCGGATTGATGGATTTCAAACCGTACACAATGATGGTAGGAATCGTTCCTGACGCCATCCAGGTGCCGATCAGAACGCCGATCGCCATCAAAATGGTCATCGTAGGCAGAACCACCTTCAACGCGTCGAAGGCTCCTTCTTTTACATGCTCATAGTCAATCTTCAATACAATACAGAATACATAGATAATCAGCCAGCTGAAAAACAGCCCGATCATCGGTCCGCCGACCTTAAAACGAATACAGACCGCTACTGCCGCCACAATTAACAGCAGAAGCACCGCCGACTGAATCCCGTTAAGCGTCTTTTGCTCCTTCTCTTTTGTTCCCATACAGTGTTACCCTCCAATAGTTATTTTTTTAACACAGCTCGTATCCTATCATAGCTCAAACACTGTGTTAAAAAAATAACTCACGCTAGGATTTTGTTGAAAAAGATATATTTTTACTGATACTGGAAGAAAGTCTGATTTTAGGACAAATTCTGATTTCAGGATAAGTTCTGATCCCCAGCCAGAAGCCATGTTACGATTCCGCGCTGAGCCTTCTCCGTATAGTACATGACCTCATATTCATTCCCTTTTTCACTGAGCCGTTTCTCCGCTTCAATTCCAAAGTTTCCGCCCTCTTCCGTCAGCTTTTTTCTGCCCATTCCGTTGAAAAACTGTATCTCCCAGCACTTCTCCTCCATCAGCTTCTGCTCCACGGATTTTATAGTCAGACGCTTCATGGTCTCATCGTCCCTTAAATCGTTAATCTGTCCCACAAAATCACTTAGCGTTACCCGGTCCGAATAGTGAATCTGGTCTGCCAGTTCCTCTGTCATTACAAATTCTGATTTCGTTTTCGATGACCTTTTCTTAGTTCCCTTTCCCTCCGCCGAAGCCACCTTCTTCGGTAATGTATCTCCCGGCAGATCCGCTTTTTCCGGACTTCCGTTTTCCCACGCCGTAAGAGCCGCCTCCAGCGAGTAGTCCGGCAAATCCTCTTCCTCGCTGAAAAAGTACAGATCATCACCGTCGTCGTATCCGCTGTAATCGGGAACCGCTGCCGCTGTCCCGGCCGTTACACCAGTCTCTGCCCCAGCCTCTGCCGGGGTCTCCTCCTTTACACATGCAAGGAACCGCTCTCCGTATTTCGAATACTTAAATTCCCCTACCCCGGTTACCTTAAGCATCTCTTCCTTCGTCCCCGGCTTCACCACGCACATGTGGGTCAGTGTCTTATCAGAGAATACGATATACGGCGGAACTTTTTCCTCCTTCGCAATCTCCGCGCGCAGAGTCCGCAGCTTCTCAAACAGCGCTTCCTCGCGCTCTGTAAACTGAGCGCCGCCGAGGCCGGCCGCCAGCCCCTTCCGGCTCTTCTTTCCTTTTTCGCTCTTCACCTTTGCCGGGTGTTCCTGCTCCTTCGCCATCTTCATGACAACCGGCTCTTCCTCTTCCAGAACCGCCTTCGACTTCTCCGTCAGCTTTACGATGGCGTATTCGTCATTGGTCACGCCCAGATACTCCTTGAGCTGAAGGTAATTCATCACCTGGCGGAGTTTATAGGTCGGCACTTTGGAAAGCTTTGCATAATGGGGATTTTCGTCCATACGGTACTGACGGATCTTTGCCGTATTGGCGCCGTGGACCGTATCGATAATCACGTTGGTCCCATACCGCTGCCTGCTGCTCCCCACGCATCCGATGAGTTCCACGGCAATCTCCGTCACGTCCACCGTCTCGAACTGACTCAGACAGTTGGAACAGTTTCCGCAGTAATTCTCTCCATATTCTCCGAAATACCGAAGGATATAATCTCTCAGACACTCATTGGTAAAGCAGTAAAATGTCATCTTACGCAGCCGTTCCCGGTCTCTCTCCTGGACGATGGCACGGGTCACGGCATCCAGTTCCTGATTATCCCGGTTATTATCGATAAACAGCTGATTTGTAATCACATCCTGGCCGCCGTACAAAAGGATACACTCCGCCGGTTCCCCGTCTCTGCCTGCTCTGCCTGCTTCCTGGTAATAGCTCTCCATATTCTTCGGCATGTTGTAATGGATGACAAACCGGACATTGGATTTATCAATTCCCATGCCGAACGCGTTGGTCGCAACAACGATAGCCGCCCTGTCGTAAATGAAGTCCTCCTGATTTTTCTGCCGCTCCGCATCGCTCAATCCCGCGTGATACCTGGTAACAGAGAATCCATCTGCCCGCAGCTTCTCGCAGACCTCTTCCACGTTTTTCCTGGTCAGGCAGTAGATCACTCCGCTCTGCCCCGGATGAAGCTCCAGAAAATTCTTCATCGTCTCATACTTGTCTTTCGGCGCCTGGACGCCGAAATATAGATTAGGCCGGTCAAATCCCGTGGTCAGAACTGTCGGCTCCCGCAGCATCAGGATATCGCTGATATCATCCCTTACCTCCTTTGTGGCCGTAGCAGTAAAGGCACTGACCACAGGGCGTACCTCCATCCGTTCGATAAACTCTACAATCTTTAAGTAGCTGGGACGGAAATCCTGTCCCCATTGGGATACACAGTGGGCCTCATCGATCGCCACCATGGAAATCTTCGTATTTCGCGCAAAATCCAGGAATTCCTCCGTCACGAGCCGCTCCGGAGCGACGTAAATGATGGGATAACGCCCCTCTCTGGCATAGGCCAGCGCCCTGTAATACTGGGAAGCCGTCAGGGAACTGTTTAAATAGGCGGCGTGAACCCCCGCCTGGTTTAACGCCTCCACCTGATCCTTCATCAGTGAGATTAATGGAGAGATGACCAGTGTAATTCCATCCATCATAAGTGCCGGGATTTGAAAACACAGCGATTTACCTGCCCCGGTAGGCATAATCCCCAATGTGTCCCTGCCGCTTAAAATGCTGTCGATCAGCGTCTCCTGTCCGTCACGGAACTCGTCGTAACCAAAGTATTGTTTTAACACTTGATGTTTATTCATATGTCCCTCTTCTCGTGCTCCTCTTCCCTGCAGTTCTCAACCGTTTCAGCTAATCTATCTGCTTTTATTCTCTTTTTGTTCTCTGCTTTTCTCTGCCGTTCCGCATACATTTCACGAATCCAGACTTTTACAGGCGCCTTCCACTGTTGTTTTGGGCTCGGGATGTTTTTTATCAGGCTTTTCGGATTAAGGCCCATTTCTTTCGCCATGCGAATTTCTTCTTCTCCCAGTCTGCATTTCTTTTTTGCTTCTGCCCATAACTCTGCTTTATATGCCATATTAAATTATACTTCCCCTTTTGTAAATTTCGTCTCCCTCATTCAGCACATGCCCCTGCATGACATGCGCCTACAAACCGCCCTCAATGTTTTTGTTTTTTGTCATAACACAATTTTGAAGCCAATGCCGCCTGTCACTATGGGATGTATGAAAGAAATTTCTGAATTGCCTGCTCTATAGAAGTTAGAAACAGAATATCATAAAAACCTGAGATAATTCTACCACAAAGGTTTGGAAAACGCAATTGAAACTATCGGCAAATATTCCTGTGTCCTATGCATCAATTGCAGTTCACAGCCGTTGCACTTCACCTTCCTATATTAAAAACAATGGGCGAAGCCTTTGCTCCGCCCACACTCAATTCCATATTTCAACTGCAACACTTTATTCGCTAATCGAAAACTTTATTTGCTACTTAAAAAACAACTTCATATCATCTTCCACCGTTCCAATTCCTGCAATTCCGAACTGCTGAACCAGAACCTTCGCCACATTCGGCGATAAGAAGGCCGGCAGCGTCGGTCCCAGGTGGATATTCTTCACGCCGAGGGAAAGCAGGGCCAGCAGAACGATAACCGCCTTCTGCTCATACCATGCGATGTTGTAGATGATTGGCAGGTCGTTGATATCCTCCAGGCCGAATACTTCCTTTAACTTCAGAGCGATCACGGCCAGGGAGTAGCTGTCGTTGCACTGTCCGGCATCCAACACGCGGGGAATTCCTCCGATGTCGCCGAGATTCAGCTTGTTATACTTATACTTCGCACATCCGGCGGTTAAAATGACCGCGTCCTTTGGAAGCGCTTTGGCAAAATCCGTATAATAATTTCTCGATGGCGCCCGGCCGTCGCAGCCTGCCATCACAACGAATTTTTTAATGGCTCCGCTTTTCACTGCTTCTACAATCGGCTCTGCCAGAGCAAGAACCTGATTATGGGCGAATCCGCCGACAATACTGCCCGTTTCCAGTTCCACCGGCGACGGACATTGTTTCGCCTGATTGATCATCTGCGAGAAATCTTTCTTTCCATCTTCGCCCGCTTCTATATGCCTGCATCCCGGATATCCAACCGCTCCGGTCGTGTAGAGCCGTTCCTTATAGCTGTCTCTCGGCGGAACCAGGCAGTTGGTAGTCAGCAGAATCGGCCCGCCGAACGCCTCAAACTCTTCCTTCTGTTTCCACCATGCATTCCCGTAATTTCCCACAAAATGAGAGTATTTCTTAAAGGCCGGATAATAGTGAGCCGGAAGCATCTCTGAATGAGTGTACACATCGATGCCGGTTCCATCCGTCTGCTCCAGAAGCTGTTCCAGATCGTATAAATCATGGCCGGATACGAGAATTCCCGGATTCTTTCTGACCCCGATGCTGACCTCCGTAATCTCCGGATGGCCATATGAGGAGGTATTTGCCTCATCGAGAAGCGCCATGGCTGTCACTCCGTACTCTCCGGTCTCAAGGGCGAGCGCTGTCAGTTCCTCCGCGGTCAGCGCCGGATTCAGAGTCGCCGCCAGCGCCTTCTCTAAAAATGCCGCCGTGTCTCTTTTGCCGTCTGCCGTGTTCCTGTTTTCCGCCTTTGCTTCCAGAGCCGCGGCATGCTTTAAGTAGGCTGCCATTCCCTTAAGACCATAGGTAATCAGTTCCCGGAGACTGCGGATATCCTCATCTTCCGTGGATAACACACCGACGCTTTTCGCCTTCTCTTCCATATGCTCTGCGTCATCCCAGAGAGCCGCTGGAGACATTGGTTCCGTTCCTGACAGGCTTTTTGCTAACTCTCTTTTCATTTCCAGCGTTTCCTTTATTTTCCGGATAATCGCCTCATCGTCAAAATTGGCATTGGTAATCGTGATAAAGAGGTTTTCCACCACCTGGCTGTTTACCTCATCCGGAACGTTCTGATTCTCCTCCCGCATGCGTACCGCCACTTCTGAAAGCCCTTTTGTCACCCACACCAGCATATCCTGTAAAGCGGCCGTACGGGGCCCCTTTCCACAGACACCTGATTTTGTACATCCGGCGCATCCCGCCGTCTCCTGGCACTGATAGCAAAACATCTTGTTCTCCATATTGTACTTCCTCCATTCTATATTTCCTGCTTTTTAATATCTACAATCAGTTTCTTTTGAATTCGTAAACAGCTTATCATAAAAAGCGGCCGCAGTATGTTGCAATTACAACGGACTGCGGCCTTTTTTATATTTTTATTTCTTTATTTCTTTATTTATGAAATTGAAATGAAACTTCACAGCTTTTGCAGCCTTTTCTCCGTCACCATAAGCCCCTTTTCGTAGCGGTCGATCTTGTCGTTCAACCGGTCTAACGAGACCTGCATGGCCTTCATCCGCTGGGCCAGCTGTTCCCTCTGTTCAATCAGAAGATTCTTCCTGGCATCAATTGTTAAGTCTCCCTGATGAAACAGGGCTACATACTCGATCAGAGCCTCAATCTGAACTCCCGCCTTCCTCATGCAGATCATTAGCTCAATCCATCCGCAAGAAACGTCGTCATAATCACGAATTCCGCTTTTCGTCCGCGGAACGGGCGGAATCAGACCAATCCGCTCGTAATAGCGCAGTGTATCCGCAGTGATATCATATTTTTTGCTCACCTCTGCTATGGTCATTTTATCTCTCCTTCTGTTTCACTCATCCAGTGTATACAAGACATAGTTCCTCGTTCCGACTCCGATTGCTTCCGCGTGCTCCACGGTATGGATTCCGTGGCGTGACTCGATTCGCTCAATGAGTGCCGATCCGTCGGGAGCATCATAGACCTGGTCCACGCAGGCCTGGTCTAAGGCCACCGGGTCTAAGGAAGCTAAGATTCCGATATCGTTCATTTCCGGCGGAGCCGGGTGGGAATCACAGCCGCAGTCCACCGAGAGATGGTTCATCACATTGATATAGAGGATGGAACCGTTCCTGTAATCGGCCACCGCCTTGGCCGCTTCCGCCATGGACTCCAGGAAATCATCCTGAGGTGTATCGATTCCAAATCCGGTCGTTTCCTTTCCCGCACTGTGAATCAGACTCTTTCCCATAGCTGATGCAATACCAATGGACATATTTTTGAGCACGCCGCCGAAGCCGCCCATGGCATGCCCCTTAAAATGAGCCAGATTTACGATAAAATCATAGTATGCCAGATGCGAGCCCACCATGTCCTCTTTTAAATGAACACCGCCCGCCACCGGAATAGCAATGGAACCATCTGTATCCATAATATCATAAGGCGCGATAGTTTAAAAGCCATGCTCCTCCATTACTTTACAATGAGATTTAGTATCGGCCCTTCTTCCGCCATATGCCGTGTTGCATTCCACAATCGTGCCGTTTATCTCTTTTACCAGTGGCTCTATCAGCTTGAATGACAGGAAATGATGGCCTCCCGGCTCTCCGCTGGATATCTTCACCGCCGTTTGTGGCAAATGGCAGAATCGTCTTTCCGGCCAGCTTATACTGTGCCAAAAATGTCTTTACCGCCGGGGCAAACGTATACCACCATACCGGCGTTCCCAGAAATACGGTGCCATACTCCTCAGGGTCCACTTCCAGCGGCAGGATCTCCGGCATAAATCCCCGCTTCACTTCGTCCTGCCCCTGATCCGCCACCACATCATAGTTCTCTGAATAGGGCACCACGGTTCTCAGCTCTGCCGTCCTAAATCCCGTCTCGCGCTGTACCATTTCCGCAATCTTTTTCGTATTTCCACTGTAGGAATAATAGATAATGACTGATTGCATCGTGTTCTCCTTCCTTTTTGTATTACCACTGTACTACCTGGAGTTAACTCTAAGTCAAGAGGTTTTTTAAGATTTTTGCAGCTTTTTGTAAGTCAAATGAGCAGTTACTACACCCCCCCAAGAAGATCAAAAAGGCAGCCAGAATTAATCTGACTGCCTCCTCACTTCACTTACTCTTATTTCAAATACTTTCTCAGCACCTCTCTGACCGCCCCCTTACCCGCGATCTCTTCCCGCACCATCTCCGTAATATCGTCTCCGATTCCCGCCTCATACAGATCGATACCGAAAATATTCGCGTTTCCCAGAATCGGCCGGAGCTGGTCTTTTAAGCTGTCCGGATAGCCCCATGCGATTCCGGCCATCTGCTCCTGCAGCTTAAGGATCATGGGATCCGGGGAAAGCACAAACGTTTTGCCGTCGTCATCGACAGCAAGCAGATACCGAAGCCAGCCGGCAATGGCCAGCTGAATCCCTTTCAGCTTTTTCGCGTCACCGTATTTGAGAACACAGGCCTTGATATTTTCCCCAAAGCGGATTCCAACCATCTGTGAAGTATCCACTGCGATACGCTGCGGTGTATCCCCAAGATAAGGATTGGAAAAACGCACATTGATGCATTCGTCAATAAACGCTTTCGGAGAAATAATACCGGGATCCTCCACAAACTCCATGCCTTCCTGCAGCCCCACCTTTTCAGCCAGCTTAACCAGCTCTGGATCACTCATCTGATCAGAAAAGAGGTTGAAGCCCAGCATACACCCGTAAGGCGCCAGAGCGGTATGGATGGGGTTTAAGCAGACCGTAACCTTCATCCGCTCCGCCTTGTTCACGGTTTCGCGGCTTGTCATATAGACCCCGGCCTTCTCGAGAGCCGGACGTCCATTGGGGAAATGGTCCTCCACCACCAGATACTGCGGTTCTTCGGCATTTACAAAGGGCGCTATGTACGTCTGCTTATCGGTGACCACAATATCCATGTCCTCCACTCCGGCGTCCTGAAGCATCGCTCTCACCGCTTCACTCGGCCTCGGCGTGATCTTATCTATCATGGACCATGGAAATGCAATCTTCTCCTCGTCACTGATATAGCTTAAAAATTCCTCATCGACAAAGCCCTTCTTTTTCCATTCCTGTCCGATTTCCAGCACTGCGCTGCGAAGCTTCTCCCCATTATGGGAGCAGTTATCCATGGAGACAAGCGCCAGCGGCTTCGCCCCCGCCTGATACCGCTCAAGGAGCATGGCGGCTATGATCGCAACAGCCCCTGCTGCCCGGTCCGGGCCATAGTCAATATCGTCCAGAATAAAGCGGTAATACTGTCCGTCCGCACCGCGCAGCGCATATCCCTTTTCCGTGATCGTAAAGGAAACCATCTGCAGACTCGGATTGGCAAAGATCTCTCTTAAGCGCTGTCTGTCTTCCGTCCCGTCAGGCAGCCCCTTTAGTGCTTCCGTGAAACAGCCAAATACCCTTTTTTCTGTCGTTCCATCGTTATTTAAGATCACCGACAGGGAAAGATTGTCGTAGGGCTTATAGATCCGGTCAATGGTTTCATAGTCAAATGTCTCCACACAGACAATCCCGCGGTCCATCAATCCGTCTGCGATCAGACGATCCGCAATGCTGCCAATAAAAATACGAAAAATATTCCCAATACCAAAATGAACCCAGACTGGCGCTTCTTTTGTCCGCTGTGCCAGTTCTTCCAAATCATAGGATGGCAGTTCGATTCCTGCCTGATTCCATAGTTGTTTGTCTTTTATTCCTTCTAAAGTAAGTTTCATCAGCATCTCCTTTGGTCTGCATATCCTGTCAGTATTCATTAATCATATGCATAGACCGGTCCATATTTTTTATAATGGCACTGTCAAAATTCTTCTTGATCAACTCAGCTTTTTTCAAGGCGTACTCTGGCTTATCCCACAGATTGCAGAACTCCTCCGGATCCGTTTCATGGTCGTAAAGTTCTCCATACTCCATTCCATGGTAATTTACAATCTTATATCTGCCGTCATAATACATGGTCGCATAAATATTATCATGCGATCCCAGGAGACAGTGATAGAATTCTGAATAAACCGAATCTTTATGATGATGGGGATCCGCCTGTCCGGTCAGAATAGGGAGGAGACTCTTCCCCTGCATATAATAAGGAACTTCCTGTCCGGTAAGTTCCATCAGGGTCGGAGCCAGATCCACAAGTTCAACCAGCGCATCACTTTTTAGGCCGCTCTTAAACAGGGACGGACACGACATAATAAGCGGAACATGAACCAGCGCCTCATAGAAATAGGCACCTTTCCAATAAAGGCCATGGTCTCCATTCATCTCGCCGTGATCACTCATAAAAATCACGAGGGTCTGCTCCCTTTGCCCCGTCTCCTCCAGGTAATTCATCAGACGGCCAAACTGATCGTCAATCAACTCTATCTCTGCATAATAATCACGAAAACGTTCTCTCCTGTCATCCTCCGTCAGAGTCGGATACGGTTCCGCCTGCCCATCCTGGCCGCCCTGCATATAATCCTTCTGCTGGTGCGGAGGTTTGCTGTCCAGCTCCCCAGCCTTCCACAAAGGCAGCGGCATATCCTCAATGTTTAGTCTGTCCTTGTAGGCCTGAGGCGGATCCAGGGGTGGATGCGGATCGTAAGGGTTCATGCTGATCAGCCACGGTTTCCCGCTGCTGCGGTTCTGTTCGATAAACTCAATCGCTTTTTCAACACACCAGGTTGTTTGATGGTACTCGGCCGGCACACCAACTGTTTTACCTGTAAAATGAGGATTCGGTTTCGGCGGCCACGTTGCCATACTGGTATATTTTCCCCCGTAGATATCTTCCCAGCGAAGGCCTTTCTCTTTCAGCCAGTTTTGATAATCATTTTCGCCGCCCGGCCAGTCGTCGTTAGGATGTTCACTCCATTGAACATAGCTGTAGCCATCGTCCGTGCGCTTTTCCATCCGCCCCTGTGCAGAAGTCAAATGAAGCTTTCCGGATAAGCCGCAAACGTATCCGGAATCAGCCAGAAGCTTTGTCACCAGCTTTTCGTCTTTTGAATAATTGTCATTGCCATTATAAAATGCTTTTGTAGTTCGGGGATATCTTCCGGTTAAAAAACAGGAACGGCTGGGTGTACAAACCGGCGCCTGGGTATAGGCCCGGGTAAATGCAACCCCTTCTTCTATCAATTGATCGATGTTTGGTGTATGAATATATGGATTTCCCAGCGCATGAATCGTATCATAGCGCTGCTGATCCGTACAAAACCAAACAATATTTACCGGTTTCTGACTCATCTCTCCATCTCCTTTATCAGAAACCATAGACTCGGTGCATGGAATTATCCATATTGCAGAGTACGGTATGATCGAAACTCTTCCTCACCAGTTCTGTTTTTAACGTCTCATATTCCGGTTTATCCCACAGATTATGGAATTCATTCGGATCCGTCTCATGGTCATACAACTCTCCGAACTCTTTTCCATGGTAAATTACCAGCTTATATCTCCCATTATAATACATTGTTGCATTAATGTCTTCATGAGTTCCTCTCAGGCAGTGATAAAACTCACTGTAAACTGCATCTTTGAAATGATGGGGATCCGCCTCTCCTGTCAGTATACCATAAAAACTCTTTCCCTGCATAAAATAAGGAACTTCCAGTCCTGCAGCTTCCATCAGTGTCGGAGCGATGTCTACGAGTTCCACCAGCGCGTCGCACTGTAATCCCTGTTTGAAGACGGACGGGCAGGAAATGATTAAGGGTACGTGCACGAGGCCCTCATAGAAATAGGCGCCCTTCCAATACAACCCATGATCGCCGCTCATTTCACCGTGATCACTCATGAAAATAACAATCGTATCCTCACGCTGCCCGGTTCGGTCAAGGTACGTAAGCAGTCTTCCAAACTGGTCATCGATCAGCTCTATTTCCGCATAGTAATCTCTGAAATGCTCCCGTTTTTCTTCATCTGTAAGCGAGCCTATGGGCTCCGCCTGGCCATCCTGTCCACCTTGAATCACATCCTTCTGCTGATGGGGGGGCTTCCCCTCCATCTCACCGTCTTCCCAGAGAGGCAGCGGCATATCTCCTATGCTCAGCTGGTCTTTGTATTCCTGCGGCGGATCCAGCGGCGGATGGGGATCGAAGGGATTCACGCTGATCAGCCACGGTTCTCCGGTATTTCTCCTGCTCTCAATAAAATCGATCGTCTTCTCCACACACCATGTAGTCTGGTGGTACTGTGCGGGAACGCCCACCTGCTTCCCCGAAAATGCGGGATTTGCCTGCGGCGGCCACGTAGCCATAGTCATAAACTTACCGCCGTAGATTTCTTCCCAGTGGACGCCTTTTTCATTCAGCCAGTTTTGATAATCATTTCCTCCATCCTTCCAGTCATTATGAGGGTGGTGACTGTACTGGAAATAGGAATACCCGTCATCGCACCGCTTCTCCACTCTGCCTTCCGCAGATGTCAGATGAAGCTTGCCTGCCAGGCCGCACGTATACCCTTCATCAGCCAGCAGCTTCGTCACCAGTTTTTCATCTTTTGAGAACTCTTCATTTCCATTAAAGATCGTCTTCGTCGTTCTGGGATAACGTCCCGTTAAAAAGCAGGCGCGGCTGGGCGTGCAGATCGGCGCCTGCGTATAGGCCCTGGTAAATGCAACGCCTTCCTCCACCAGCCGGTCAATATTCGGCGTATGTATATAGGGATTGCCAAGGCTGTGAATGGTATCCCACCTCTGCTGGTCCGTACAGAACCAGACAATATTCTTTTTCTTCTTTTCCATATTTACCACCATTTAATAAGTTCAGTCACTTTATTCCGAAGCTCAATAAACTGCGGATCCGCAATATCACGCGGACGCGGAAGCTCGTTGATCAATGTTGTTTTAACTGTTGTCGGCTTGTTCGTCAGAATCATAATTTTATTGCCCAGGTAGACCGCCTCTTCGATATTATGTGTGATAAATAATACCGTAGTTTTCGTCATCTGCCACAGCTTCACCAGCTCATCCTCCAGCCGGAAGCGAAGCTCAATATCCAGCTGCCCATACGGCTCATCCATCAGCAGCAGTTCCGGCTCCGTGGCGAATGCTCTTGCGATGCTCACCCTCTGCAGCATACTGGCAGAAAGCTGTTTGGGATAGTATTTCCTGTATTTGGTTAATCCCACGATTTCCAGATACTTCTCTGTCCGCTCCTTCTTTTCTGCATCGGAAAGCGGCTTATACAGCAGTCCAAAGCCCACATTTTCTTCTACGGTCAGCCAGGGCATGGTTGAATTTCCCTGAAAGATATACGCTATATTCTGCTTTTTCGTATCCACCTTCTGTCCATCCAACAGGATTTCGCCGGAGGTAGTATCGTAAATATTTACCAAACTGTTCAGAAAGGTTGTTTTTCCGCAGCCCGTGGGACCCACGACGCAAAGTAAATCGCCATCCATTACGTCAAAAGACACATCGCTCAGAACCAGCAGATCCCCAAATTTCTTCGTCAGGTGTCTGACCTGTACTTTTATCTGATCACTCATACCTAATCCTCCCATCTATCCAGGATGCCGGTTATTTCCTTACGAAGCGCCAGGAATTGTTTCGAAACCAAATTTCTGGGTCTGGGAAGATCGATGACATATTCCTTCTTTACTGTTGCAGGGCAATTGGTAAGAACAATAATTCGATCTGCAAGATACAGTGCTTCTTCAATATTATTGGTTACAAAAATAACCGTACGTTTCTCTGCGCTCCATATTCTCTGCAGTTCCTCCTGCATTAAATATCTGGTTTGCGCATCCAGCGCGCCAAACGGCTCATCCATCAGCATTACATCAGGCTCGTTGCAGTATGCTCTCGCGATGCCGACACGCTGCCTCATACCTCCGGAGAGCTGAACGGGATAGGAATTTTCAAAGCCCTGAAGCCCTACCAGGTCGATATATTTCTGCGCCCGTTTTTTCCGTTCTTCCTTATTCACTCCGGCTATTTTAGGTCCATATTCGACATTGCCCATGGTTGTCATCCAGGGAAAAAGTGAAATGGACTGAAACACCACTCCCCTGGAGACATCCGGCCGGTCAACCTTCTTGCCGGAAGCGGTTATGCTTCCCTCTGTGGCCGGTTCAAAACCGGCAATCATGTTGATAATGGTTGTTTTTCCGCACTGGCCGGGGCCAAAAAGGACCAGGAATTCATTTTCTCTGGCGGCAAAATTCAGCACGCGCACGACTTCGTGTTTCCCCTCCGGCGTATCAAATGTCTTACAGACGCCTTTGCATTCTATTACTGTATTTATCTTCCGCTCTTGTTCCATCGACACATCACCTCTTCAGCTTTACGCATAATATAAGCCAGTAAAAAACCAACAACGCCAATCATAATGATTCCGGCCAGAATCTGGGTCATATTGTTGTTATCCATACCGGCCTGAATAATCCATCCCAGGCCGTTCTCTGCCTTGATCATCTCGGCTGCCACCACACTTGCCCACGCAGACGATATTCCGACCTGAAGTCCTGCAAAAATAGCAGGAACCGATGCTGGAATTACGACAGTGGTAAAAATCTGACGTTCCTTTGCCCCAAGCATCCGGGCTGCATGAATCACTTCAGGATCGACATTCATGGCCCCAGTCATCGCATTCAATGTGGTATTGGCAAATGCCGCCAGGAAAATAAGGAATATTTTAGCTTCTTCTCCAAGTCCAAACCATATAATAGAAATCGGAATCCAGGCAATCGGAGGAATCGGACGTATAAATCTGAAAATCGGATTAAAAATTGCCCTGGCGAGGAGATATCTTCCCATCAGCAAGCCAAGTATTACACCGGCCAGAGATCCCAGGCAGAAGCCGATCAGTACTCGTCTCAGACTGCTCAGCATGTGAATGATAAGACTGTATTTGCCCACCACGCCGATACAGTACTCGAAGGTCGCCTTCAGCACCACTACGGGGTCCGGCAGAAGCTTCGACAAGTCTGTGTAATGCGTCACGAACCACCAGAGAAGCAAAAATGCTCCAATCGAAATAACCGCACATATGACTGATAATAATTTTTCTTTTGTATTTTCATTCATTCTGCATTCATTCCTTTCGCAACTTTTACTTCAAGCCAGTGCAGAATTGTATCGAATAGTAATCCGACAATTCCGATCATGATCATACCGACAAATACAAGCGCCGGTTTTGAAGCGTACCTGCCCTGCTGAATCATATATCCGAGGCCTACGGAGGAGGCAAGGAGTTCAGCCGCAACGAGAGCCATCCAGGCCGCTCCCATCGCCACTCTCAGCCCGGTAAAGATCATCGGCAGTGCAGTGGGAATCGCTATTTTAAATAACTTTTGCAAATTTGAAAATCCGAAGACATCTCCAACCCAGAGATGTTCCTGTTTCGTCTGTTTAATTCCGGTGTAGCTGTTTACGATGCATGCAACCGAGGTGCTGAGAAAAATAACAGCGGCCTTTGGTAAAATGCCGATACCGAAAAGTAGAATAAACATCGGAATCCAGGCAAGGCCCGGAACCGGCCGGATTAAGTCAAACAGCGGTCTTGCAAGACGGTCTACCCACTTAAACCAGGCCATCATGATCCCCATCGGAACCCCGAACAGCACTCCCAGAGAGTATCCGAACAGCGCTACTTTCAGGCTTCCCATCAGATGGGTCGGAAGCGTCGCCCCATCCGGTACTTTCGAAGTCATTTTCTGCACAAATGTTTTGGCAACAGTGAGCGGTCCTGGAAAGACGGTTTCCTGTTTTAAATGCAGAACATTAATGCAGACATACCAGGCTGCCAGCACGAACAGAACCGTGCAGCAGGAAATAATTGTATATTTGCTGATTTTCTTCTTCGTTTTCATTGAACTTTCTCCATTTTAAATCAATCGTATTACTCCTCAAGTTTCTGCGGTTTTATCCCGTCAGTACTCCATCGGCTCTGCCGATATTACAAAGAAATCCCGGCCCTTTTAATGTAAGATTTAGTTATCGCAAAAATATTACAAAACAAAAGGACCGGGATTCTCAATAATTATTTCCGCGAGCAGCGGGCTGCCTGACTACTCAGCTGCCGCCCACTTTTTTATGGAAGTAATGAAGCTGTTATCAATACTTGCCTTTACATTAGTCACATCATCTTCTGTTACCTTTTCGTTGGTAAGAAGGAACTCTGCAGCGTAATTCATAAAGCTTCCCAGCAGATAGTCGCCGCTGTCCACCGTATCCAGAGTAAAATAGCTCTTAAGACTGCACTCATCGATGACATCCTGCTCTTTATAATCAAGCCCCTCATCTACATACCATTTATAAGCTACCGCAACTCTGTTATCCTGATTGTTTAACATATCCTGACATGCTTTATAGTAGCAGTACAGGAAAAGCTCCACATCCTCCGGGCGCTCCTCGGCCACCTCATTCTGGCAATAAACCGCGTCAATAATATCCTGGGGCGACACCTGTGTAAAATCAGAGACCTGTACATAACCATCTGCTGCAAGAATAGCGGCATAAGTAGGATTCACCGCAATTAAATTGCCCTGACCGGATTCAAATGCAGCCAGTGCAGAGGAGTAATCCAGGTTCGTAAAGGTAAAGGAATTTGCATCAATGCCGAAATACTGCATATATGCGATAGCGTTCATCTGAGCAGTTGTATTCATCGGCCCAAGGATAACCGCATCTTTTAATGCATCTGCACTTCCATAGACACCATTCGCATCTGCGCCGGCCTTGTAGATCGCATCATCCGGGCGGCCGTAAAGCGTCTCACCGCTGATCGTCAGACATCCGTCCCCGATATACTTATACATGCCGGTAGACAGAGCATATACAGAAGCCATACCGGATACGGCAATATCACATTCGTCGGCTGCCATCGCTTCATTGACGAGGGTCCCCTGAGAACCAAAGTTTACGATTTCAACATCAAGTCCTACCTCTTCATAATATCCTTCCGCATAGGCATACCATGCTGGAAGTCCCACCCAGTTTGCCAGAGTGCCGATCACCAGCTTCTCGCCTGACGCTTTCGGCATGACCGCCCCCGCAGTCTCCTCCGCTGACTCCTCTTTAGCCTCTGCTGTGGTTTCTTTTGCACTCTCAGCTGCGGCTGTGGTCTCCGCCGCCTTCTCTGTGGTCTTACTTGAACTGCCGGAACCGCAAGCTGTCATCGCCAGAACCATAGAAGCCGATAATGTTGCCGCCAATACTTTCTTTCCGAATCTAACCATTGTAATCCTCCCTCTCCTTTGGGTTTGTGTGAGTTTACGCATACGTATGCGTTTGTTGCATGGTTAAATTATAGCTCCCGGTAAAGTCATTGTCAATACCTTTATTCACTTTTGTTACAGTTAATACATTTTATTGTGATTTTTTATGCGAATAGCACAAAGAATTACCGTAGAGTAGTTCCCCTCAGTACGAGTTCCGGCCTGATCACAGTATGAATCGGTTCCTGGACACCATGAACAATCGCAGAGCGAAGCATCTCGCACCCCATGGAGGCGATTCTCTCATGGAACACATTCACAGTGGTAAGATCCGGCGCAATTTCAGCAATGATCGGCAGACCTCCAACGCCTGATATCTGCACGTCTTCCGGCACTTTTAGTCCCAAATCCCTGCATGCATTTAAAACGCCGAGGGCAACCGTATCATTGAATGCCAGGATCGCACATTTTCTCGATTTAATCGTCTCCTGATTATCGATGATGCATTCGTATGCGGACTTTACCGACAACTCGCTCTGCCATACAGCATCCTTATCCATAACAACGCCGCGTTCTTTCAGACCGCGTCTAAATCCGGCCAGTCTCGTTTTCGATTCCGCGGAGGTTTTTACGTTGATGTAAAAGCTTTTATATTCCTTATATTTTCCGAACAGTTTTCCGATCAGATATCCGCTGTATTCACAGTCTGAGAGGCAGCTGCCATAGGAGCCGGCCTTTTCTGCATGAAGCAGATAAACGCAGGGAACCTTATACTTTTTTATCAGTTCCAGGTCTTTTTTGCTGGATTCCATTCGAAAAATGATAAATCCGTCCACTTTCCCGATCTTAATCATTCTTTCAAAGGTGGAGAGACCATTCTGTTTTTCCCCATCATAGACGACCATCACATCATAATCATATTTACTCAGCTCCGCCTGCACCAGATCATATAAATGCGCAAGCCCAAGATTAGAGCTCATTCCGATAAAATGCTTCGGAAACAGGATCCCCACCGTGCCTGTGCGGTTTGTCTTTAGACTTCTCGCCTGACTGTTCAAAACGAAACCGTACTCCTCCGCTTTCTTCTGAATAAACTCGCGCCGCTCCACAGAAATCTGGCTGCTGTTGTTTAACGCTCTCGATATGGTGGACTGTGATACCCCTATAATTTCAGCGAATTCTTTTGATGTCACGTGATTGACCTCCTAATGATAATTTTTGATAGAATTATATCACTGTTTTACTATTTTTCATAGCCCTTTATGCATACGTATGAGTGTGTACACTCATACACTGCCTGCCACTATTGTATAGGCCTGTATTTGTTTCTGTGTATTTTACTAAGAGGGTGGAAGTAACGCTTTATACTATAGGCTTTTTTTAATCCATTCGGTCGAATACTCATCAGCTTTTGTTGGGTATTTATAATTCAGCTTACCTGCAACCTCCACAGCTACCAGTCTGAATAACTCCATGGTTGATGATAATGCTTTTTTAATGTCATTTTTTTCGTAATGAGCATAGCAATTCGATAGTTTTTGAATAATCCAATCCTCCGCCCATAGTTCGCCTCGCATTATTTTCTTTGCTGTCCAAATAGTATGATACCAAAAATCGTTTATTATATTGATAAATTCGTGTTCTGATAACAGCGAGTAAGGCAAATTTCCTATGGAGAACGTCGTCAACGTATGCTCAAGATCAATCTTGTCAACCAAAATGCGATAGCCTCGTTTTAATATATCAATCCCGCCATTCTTTACCGCATTTTCAAAATTTCCCTTTGAAAGAATAACGAAATCAACGTCCAGCGCATCGTCAAAAAGTATTCTTCTTTCTTTCGCACCACCAATCGTATTTTCAATAAAAGAAATATAGAAACACCCAATTTGCTCAAGCCATTGATTAGATTGCAGGAAAAGGTCGGGATTATCGACAATCATAATGACATCAAGATCAGAAAACTCGTCTGACGGGTTAAGCCCAAACGTCCCATAATTTATTGAAGCTCTTTATGCGCTCCAGGCGGGATTTTGAGGGATTCTCGGCGATTTTCTGTGCAGACGAATGTGGAATCTGCCCCTACTATTTTTTATGACTTCATTCTGTTTCCCGCTGCCCTCCAGCCAGGGGGCAATATATCCCTTACGTATGTACTGATAGAAATCGTCACTGTGAATATGAACCGCACAATCGTACGGTGATTTTTCAGCCAGCAACCTGGAGCTGCTGGACTTGCCTGTTCCACACGCCCCTGAAATAATCACAATTCTCGCTGCCATTCTATCCTCCGAATCAAAAATATAACCTTGTCCAATTGCGTTAAAATGAATACCGTTGCATAAATCAAGTGTATCATAAACCCTATTCTTATTCAATTCATTATAATTCAGCAGCATCTCCATATTTTTTCTGGTTATAATACTTTTCCTTATAAGGAACCGCAAGGACTCAACAAAATGCTTTGCTGGCTATCGGTTTAGGATTATAGCAAAAAATCACCTATTTCTGACTTTCAATTAGAAATAAGTGATTTTCTGCGCGGTTGCTGCATTCTGCTTCGATCCTAACGGCTAACGCCTTTGGAAATTTTCCATTCCTCATACCATTCTGCTATAAGACAGTAAGTTTCCTTGCAAATCACTGCGATATCTTTTATGCACAAACCTCTCTCAAATAAATTTATGGCCGCTTCGCGGTGACCTTTCCTTATGCCAGCCTGCATCCCCTCTTCCCTGCTCGCTTCCTTCTCACTCGCTATATGCCTCTGCTCATCATACTCTGTCAGCAGCACCTCGAACACCTCCGCTCTGTGTGATGACAAAAATTCCGCCAGTATTCCATCCCGGATGCAGGAATCGATCACTTCTCCGATTGCCTCCAAAAGATCTGCCCCTGCTTTCATCCATTCTCTGATTCGCGCCACGAATTCTGCATACTCCCTTAATGCAGAACACTGCTCCATCAGGCTTTTATTATGTCCCCGGTTAATGTTCACCATGACCGCTTTAAATTCCATACACGGTTCCAGTTCCGGATGAAGCGTGGAAAATGCATTGGATAACTTCAGTTCTACATTGTCCGGCTCTTCCTTCAAGCCATTGTAAAATACATAGAATTGAGGAATGGGAAGCGTAATCAAACGGCTTCCATACAGGTTCAGCCCCTTCTGCTCAATATACTTTCTGTATTCCTCTACGATATAAAACGCTCCCCGGACCGGCATGTTTGGATTCCATGTAGACTGGTGCTCCCACAGATTCAGAACGTCGTCAATTAAAAATGCGAGATCATTCTTCATTTTCATATAGATGACATCATCAAGCGTATGAATCTCCAAATCTTCAGGATTTGTATACTCGGAATGGCTGACAGCATTATACAGCGAAAGCAGCTCCTCTTTCCGGTTAAATACCATGCGAAATAATCTGTCTTTATACTTTTTATTAACTTTTACCACGTTTCTACCTCCATTATACTCAAATAGCTGGTACTTTACAATAGATTTTTACATTCATTCCATAGACAGACCACTCCTCCCGCTTTCTATTTCCAAACAATTGTGAATGCTTTGGCAGACTTGCCGTGATGCCATTAATATGGCATAAGATATCGTGACGCATAAGAAAATGCGTAACAAGAGTATAACATGGTTATTACAAAAAAACAATAAAAAACCGTATTTATCGACCACACAGTAACAGTTCCGCCACACACTCAAACGAAAGTTTTACTCCATACCAAAAAGGACCGACTGTATTTGAATGCCATTCACCCAAACACCGATCAGTCCTTTTTCGCTCATATAAATCAATCTATTTTCACACTCATTTTAAACCTTACAGCCGCCCTTACCGCTGTCCTGCACATAAACACCGTTCCAAACTGCGCCAGCGTCAACAGCAGCAGACTGAATATCTGGGCTTTTAAGGTTGCCCCCGACACCGTATTGATTAACGCGAACGCTCCAAGGCCGATACACCGCCCGGTCACCACGAATATCTCGTGAAACGCCAGAAGTTCCGGTGAAAAATCTTCGATCTCCTTCACACTCTGTGAAACATCGAAAAATGTGGTATAGCAGGATATTTCAATCATACCGGCCAGAAATGCATTTACCGCCGCAAACAGAATCACCATAACCGGATTCAAAAACCAGTAGCAGACAATGGTAATTCCAGTCAGTCCGGTAACGGCCAGAAGCATAAACCTGCGCCGGTTATCCGGCCGGAAGGTATGGCTCATGAACCAGAAGGACAGGATCGACACAAGCCCCGTCAGCAGAGAATTACACCCAATCAGAAACTCGCTCTTAATGAGCTGATACAGAATAATGTTCAGAATGAACATAAAGGTTCCTTCCCGAACTCCCTTTAAGGTCTCTCCCAGCAGTCCATAGAGAATCTGACGGTTCTCTCCCATCAGCCGGATAAATGCCCCATACCGCACATTTCTCTTTTCCTTTTTTACCTCCCCCGGCAGTTTAAATACAGCGGCCATAGCAAGAAACGCAATGGCAAAAGCCAGTACAAAGATTGCCACATACCCCTTCACGCCGCCGATCGCAGACAGAATGCTGCCTGCCAGAAACGGTACGGTTAAGTTCACTCCCGCGCTCAGTGTACTGATGATTCCCATTCCGCTGTCGCGGTTGGTGACATCCGTATAGTCCAGAATCATATGTCCATAGCTGATATAATAAAAGCCATCTGCCATTCCATTAAACAGCCCGAAAAGCATATAGCAGGTTCCCACATAAGGCTGAAACAGGATATAGCAGAGATAAAGGATATTATAACCAATGATTCCGACAGTGGCCGTCACACGGCATCCCGTCTTGTGCAAAATCTGCGCCGAGACGGACATCGTCAGCGCACATGCCGCGAAGATCGCCCCATTATAAAACAGGGTGGAGTTTACATCTCCGGTCTGGTTCATCAGAAGGGTATTGATAAAAATAGCAGGAATCCTCGTAAATACCAGGAAAAGCGTATGTACCAGCAAAAACAGATAGTAATTATGGCTGAGCATCGTTCCCCCGAGAATGCACTTTACTTTCCATTTGATACCGCTTTTCCTATTTACCGTCTGTTCAGTCACATCTTCAACCTCACTTAACCTTTCCGGTTATTGACCGCTTACTATTGCCGCCCGGCGTAAATACGCCGGGCAGCACCAGTACTGCACTTACGCAACGCTGTACTAACTTTATTCACGAGGTTCCGTGACAACCAAAAACAGGCGTGCGCTTTTGGGAGCCAGGCTGACCGTTAAACAGTTCCCATTGACGGTAAATGGGGTCTCCTTCTTTTCCGGATAGATACAGAAGACTTCGGCTGCCGCACCGGATTTTCCTTCCAGAGGGATCTCAAATGATTTCTCCCCTTCACCGCCGGTTCTCCAAACTGCCAGATACTGTTTTCCGCCATTTATCAGACCATAGCTTATGTATTCGTCAGACATGGAGGCAAGACCGGTCGGCCAGCAGGGAATTCCTTCCCGGATATCTTCCCGAATCTTTTTATAGCAGGCGATACCCTCCCGCACATACTGCATGCGCTGCTCTCCGATCTGCCCTAAATAACCGCTCTGGTGAATGCGGAACAGCATGGCATTTACCATGTTAAAGATCGTCTCCTCCTCGGTTCCTTCCACCAGCGGATAGGACCAGATTGCCGCCTGCTCCGGGGCGCATGCCGTCGCACAGTTTGCCGCGATCGCCGCCATTTTGATGTAATCCGTCTGGTCGGTTACAGACTGGATGCTCTGGCGTGCCAGCATGGAATACTCCATTCTCATACCGCCGCTGCTGCAGTTTTCAATAATCAGGTCGGGATACGCCTCGAAAATCTCATCCAGCCATCCCAAATACGCCCTGGTATGAGAAAGCAGTCCCTCCCCCGCTGAATCCGCATGGTAATCGGTTCCAACACCGGTATCAATATTGTAATCCATCTTGATATAGCCAACGCCGTATTCCTCTACCAGCCGTTTGATGACTCCGGTGGCATAATCCCGCACCTCTTTATTTCTGAAGTCCAGCTGATACCTGCAGTGGTCAATGATGGGCCTGCCATTTCTCTGGAAGAACCAGTCCCTGCTGACTCTGGAGGCCATAGGACAGTTGATCCCCATCACCTCCAGCTCCAGCCATAGTCCCGGAACCATACCTTTATCCCGGATATAACGGATCACTTCCTCGATTCCTCCCGGAAAACGCCTGTCGCTGGGCAGCCACTCTCCGACTCCAACCCACCAGTGTCCGTCGGAATACCAGCCGCAGTCCACACAGAAATATTCGCAGCCAGATTCCGCGGCCGAATCGATCAGCGGCTTTAAGACCTCTGTGGTCGGATCACCCATCAGACAGTTCATATAATCGTTAAAGATGACCGGCAGCTTCTCGTTGTCCTCATTTTTCCTGCGGATTCTGCGCCTGTACTTCGTCAGCTCTGCGACTGCCTTCTGAAATTCTCCCTCTGCCGCCGATACCGTACACGGTACTGAGAAAAAGTGCTCATCCGGTTTTAAAAGCTTCAAAAATCCATTTTCCTGGTAAGTCGGCCCCCCCGCCTGGACATAAAGAGTTCCGCGGATATCGCTGACCTCCCAGTGCCACGATCCGCTCGTCTCGATCTGCCACATCAGGGACTGATCCAGCTCTGTATTATAGTAGCAGCCCATGGGCAGATGTTCCACACACGCCCAGCTTCCCGTATTGGAGACAGCGATCCGTTTCATGGAAAAGGAATTTACCGCGTCATATCCCAGCTCATTTAAGGTATACTTTTTCCACTGGGCCTCGCCAAACCAGGTATTGTGCGGAATATAGAGAATTCCTGTTTTATCTCTCGGCCCCTCGGCCTGTTCCGTGAGCCCGGTTAAGGCAAACGAAGATACATACTCCAGCGCATACTCCTCCTCAGAATGGTTTACGACCTCATTGACAAAATTGACTGCAGAAATTCCGTCGTAGAACTGGATATGCGTAATCAGCTCCAGTCCTTTGTAATTCTGAATTACTTCCAGTTTTCTTCCGTAATCATTCCGGTAATCCCGGTGGTCCTCATACGTCATGAGCAGGGACGGGCTGCTGCCTGTATGCTTCAGACCATGGTGGTCATTCTGATTGAAACCGCTGGCCTGAAGCTCCGCCAGAGTGTACACAGAGACGTCGTCATCTCCAATCTCCATTTCCTGAGGATGAGAGGAAAAATGCAGCAGCCTGACCGCTTCTCCCTTTTTCAACCCCAGATTTAAGTAAATTCCATTTTCAGCAATGTTCATATCCAATTTTCTCCTTTACCCTTTAATACCGGTCTGCGCAATTCCTTCAATAAACTGCTTCTGGCACGCAATATATAACAGCAGCATGGGAACCGTAGCGATCACACTGCCTGCCATCAGTGCGCCCTTATTGTTGTTGCAGATTCCCTGCAGGACGGTCAGTCCGGGCGCCAGAGGCATCCGGTTTAAATCATTGTTGGCGATAAGCGGCCACATCAGGTCCTTCCATGCAAACAGGGCGGTAAAAATCGCCAGCGAAGCCAGGCTGGACCGGGTCACCGGCACCATGATCTTAGTAAACACCTGCCACGGATTACACCCGTCAATCACGGCAGCCTCCTCCAGCTCCTTCGGCAGCGCCATATACTGCTGGCGCAGAAGGAACGTGCCAAATGCGCTGACCAGTGCCGGGAATATCAGTGCAAATACCGTATTTAACAGCTTGATCTTCGATAACATCATATACTGAGGTACAATAAAAATCTGTCCCGGTACCATCATCTGCATCAATACCAGTGTGAACAGCAGCCTCTTAAACGGAAATTCCATCCTGGCAAATCCATATCCGGCCATACTGGAAAATATGACCGCGCAGATCACGCGCCCCAAAATCATCAGAATCGTATTCAGATACAGGCGCAGAAACGGAACTGCCTCCAGTGCCTGCTTATAATTTTCCAGATATCCGAAGCTCCCGGGAAGAATTTTCATGGGAATGGACATCTGCTCTCCAACCGTTTTGAAGGAAGATAAAATCATCCACAGGAACGGAAACAGCATCACAATACTGCCCAGAATCAGAAGGAGATGGGTTACCACGTGTTTTTTACTATTGTTTGCTTCCACTTTACTCCCCTCCTATTCGTAATGGACGATTTTCTTCTGCGCCACAAACTGAAGTCCGGTGAAAATCAGAATCAGACACAGTGCGACAATTGAAATTGCCAAGGCATACGGCTTATCCTGTACGACAAACGCCTGCCTGTAGTACTGGTACATGATTGTGCGGACCGAGTCCATGGCCTTTGACGTATTGGCATTATAAAGCATATAAATTAAATCAAACTGCGTCAGAGAGCCGATAAAACCCGTTATCGTCAGGAAGAAGACGCTGGGAGAAATGAGCGGGACGGTAATCTTAAACAGCTTCACAAAGCCACCCGCCCCGTCGATCTCCGCCGCCTCATAGTAGACTCTAGGCACATTGGTGATGGCCACGATCAGTATGATAATCTGCTGCCCCAGACCGCCCCATATGGCGATGATAATCACCGACATCAGCGCGTATTTTGGATCGTGCAGCCAGGAATGCGTCGCGCCGCCCAGACTCTTGATCACATAATTTAAAAAGCCGAATTCCGAGTTGTAAAGCCATGCCCATACCATGGTAACGGCCGCAGGCGCAGCCACCATGGGCGTAAAATAAATAACACGGTAAACGCTTCTTCCCCTGATCTCCTTGCTCATGAGCCATGCCAGAAGCAGGCTGATAAAGATACCGCCCGGTACGGAAACAGCGGAGAAAATAAGCGTATTTCTAAGTCCGATCCAGACCTCCCGGTCCTTTAGGACCCGTGTGAAATTATTCAGGCCGCTGAACACATACTCTTCAAAGCCTGTGCTGGTCGAAAAGCTCAGCAGAAGTGTTTTGAAGATCGGATAGATATTGAGAATCAGCAGTCCTGTGATTGTCGGCGCAACAAAGAAGTAGCCCCACAGATAGTTTTTATATTTTCGTTTGTTCATCTTATCTCCCCCCTGGGAAAGAAAGGGCTGCTAAAAGCTCGCAGCAGCCCCCTGGTTCACGGATTCCTGTTATTTCTTCTCCGTTGCCAGAATTTCATTGATCTCTTTCGCTGCCTGGGTAAATGCCTCTTCTACGCTCGCTTCCCCGTTAAATATTTTCGCCACGTAAGTATTCATGACCTCTGACCATTTTGTCTTGCTCTCCGTTCCTACAAACTGTACCCCGTAATCCATGCTCTTCAAAATAGCGCCGGTATCATATAAATCCTCATGTGCCTTTGCCCAGTCAGCATCTACCCCCGTAAATGCCGGAATGGCCGGCCCGTTAACAGAATCCAGCATCCCCTGTTTGGATCCTGCATAGGCGACAAACTTCTTTGCTGCTTCCATATTCTTACAGTCGCTGGGAACAGACAGCGCCAGGCCGTTCATCTGTGTGGCCTTGATGCCGGTAGGCCCTGCCGGAAGCTCTGTGATGGCAAACTTATCTTTTACAAGCTCATTTTCCGTGAAATAGCTCAGTTCCCAGTTGCCAAAGGTCTGCATGGCAACCGTTCCCGTTGCAAATAACTCAATATAGTTGACTTCCGCCATCATTTCATTGGATGGTGAATAGTTGGCGTTCATATTCATATACCACTCCATCGCCTCAATGGATTCCGGCTTGTCCAGCCCGGACTGGTGTGTCGTCTCGTCGATGATGCTGCCGCCGTTTTCATACAGGAAGTTACCCCAGCCTTCCTGATCGTGATTGTATGCGGCAAATCCATAGACGCCGTTTTCCTTATCGGTCAGCTTTTTGGCGGCTTCCTCCACATCGTTCCAGCTCCAGTCCGCGTTCGGATACTCTACGCCCGCTTTATCAAACAGTTCTTTATTGTATACGAGCACGACACAGTCCTTGTCCTTCGGTACTCCGTAATGGGCATCACCGAATGTATACAGCTTCGTTACTCCCTCCGGATAATTATCGTAGCTGAAAGTATCATCGTACTGAGTTAAATCATCGAGCTGCGCCAGCTTGCCGCCGTTTACATACTTTGCGACTACGTTGGTATGCATGGTCACGATATCGGCCATATTTCCGCTGGTTGCCGCGGCCTCCAGTTTCGTCCAGTACTCCCCCCATGGGGTGATCTGTAAATCTACTTTGATATTCGGGTAAAGCTTCTGAAATCCGTCGATGGTATCCTGAATCTGCCCCCGCTGATTCTCATTCCATGTCACATAGGTGAGTGTAACTGCATCTCCCCCGCCGGCCGCTGCCCCCGCCGCTGCCTCGCTGGTCTTCTCTGCAGTTGTACTGCCGCTTCCCCCTGACCCGCATGCGCATAAGGATACCACCATTGCCGCTGCAACAAAAAGTCCTGCCAAATTTTTCTTCATAGTAACTGCCCTCCAATTTTTTTATTTATTACCGCGGTCAACGAGCCAGTCAGACATGCCCACATGTCCATCCAACGGCGGCCGCGAGAGTCAGAATCCCCGCTTCAAACGGGTGATTGACTACTTTGGTTCACTGCTTTACATGTATTAATATACACGGATTTCATAGATGTTTCTACCGTTTAAAATAAGGTCTTTTTTTATTAAGAGGCTATTATTTATTACATTTTTTTGACAGTGGGGATTTTATGCGGTAGGATAGGAAGAGACGGTTATACGGACAATCGAAATGAAAAGGAGAAACTGCTATGGCATACGAAAACGCTTATCAAATTACGAATCCGGACTGCGTCCTTCTGCCCGAAGAGATCTGCTATATGAACTGGCAGAAATACTATATGGACTACCATCAGCATCCGGCCGGATCCATTGAGTTTAATTACATTGTAGAGGGAACCTGCTATTACGATATTGCAGGTGAAATTTATAATCTGAAGAAACGAAACCTGATGATCGTCAACGGAAATACGCCGCACAAGCTGATTTCCCCTGATTCCTGCATCAATATGAGTATTAATTACTATCAGTCTGAGCTTACTCCTTCCATCGGCACGCTTTCCGCCCTTGTCAAAGCCTATCCCTGCCTCGGCACATTTTTTCAGCACTTGAATACCGGCCTGGTGATTCAGAATGCGCGAAATATCTTTCACCTGCTGGAGGAGATCTGCAATGAGACCAATAACAAAAAAGACCCTTACTACTTAAATATTCTTGTCAATAAGGCTTTGATTGAGGTCGTCCGCCTTCTTTCCGCCGAAAAAAGCCCCACCGATACTTATGTGGAACAAATCAAAAACTATATCAATTATCACTTTTTTTCCATTGAGAATATCGATGAGATTGCAGCGTATGTAGCGCTTAACAAGGTCTATCTTCAAAAAATCTTTCGCGAAAAGACGGGGCTTACGATCTGGAATTATCTGACTAAGTACCGCATGGAAAAGGCCGTGTACTTTCTTCTCCACTCCGATACTCCGATCAGCGATATCGATGAGCTTGTGGGGATAAACTCCAGGCAGAACTTTTATCTGTTGTTTAAGAAGCAGTATGGGATGTCGCCTTCGGAGTATCGGAAGAGATTTAAATAAAATACGGCAGCAGTTTTTCCCGCCGTCCTGAACTGTTGCAAGATACAAATAATTTTCTCTCTTGACATTGTCTTTCCAATATGTAACAATAGTTACACAACGCTTGTGATACATCAATTCTAAAACAGAAAGGCAGTCGCTTATGCCGCCAAAAGCAAAGATCACAAAAGAAATGATATTAAACACGGTCCTCGAGATCACGAAAGAAACAGGCTTCGAAACAGTAAACGCAAGGAGCATCGCCGGCAGACTGCAGTGTTCTACCCGTCCGATCTTCACCTGCCACGAGAATATGGAGGAATTAAAAAAGGAATTTCTTGATTTTGCATACGAATACTATAACCGGTATGTGATCGATTTCAGTCATACTGAAGATGTAAATCCCTGCTTAGTACTGCCTCTTTCGTACCTTGCATTTGCAGAGGAAGAAACAAACTTATTTAAACTGTTATTTATCAACGATATGGAATTGAATATGACTGAGGCAAAGGATTTTTATCACGAAGCCGATAATGAAAAAAGGGCTGCACTCTTTTCCGAAACCATCGGCGTAGAGTTAGAACGTGCAAAGGTAATCTTTTTGGATCTGTTTCTTTATACTCACGGCATAGCGGTTCTGACAGCGGCCAAAAAGATCTCATTTGACAGGAACCATGCGGAAAAGATGTTGATGAACCTGTTATCCGCCCTCATTCATCAGGAAAAACCAGACGCACCCCAGCGCTAGAAGGAGTCCCCTATGACAGAAAACCAATACTTAATCGATTTTTACAATCAATATGACGAAGACAGCCGGCTGGCCTTAAAGCATGGATCGGTTGAATTTCTCACCACGATGCGCTACATTGAAAAATATAGAAAGCCAGGGGACCGGGTGCTTGAAATCGGAGCCGGAACCGGCCGGTATTCTCACGCTCTGGCCCGTCAGGGCTGTGCCGTGGACGCGGTGGAACTGGTCGGCCATAACATAGATGTTTTCCGTAAAAACACCCAGGCAGGAGAAAACATAACGATCACCCAGGGCAACGCCATGGACCTGTCCGCATTTCCGGACAACGGATATGATATCACGCTGCTGTTGGGGCCGCTGTATCACCTTTACACTAAAGAGGATAAGCTGCAGGCTCTGCGCGAGGCGATTCGCGTTACAAAACCAGGCGGTGTGATCTTTGCTGCGTATGTGATATCCGACGGCTGCCTCCTTGATGAGGGCTTCCACCGCGGCAGCATTAACGTCGCCGAATATATAGAAAAGGGCCTGCTTGATTCCCGGACATTCGCCGCTAAGTCAGAGCCAAAGGATTTATTTGAGCTTGTCAGAAAAGAGGACATCGATGATCTGATCTCTGCCCTTCCTGTAACCCGTCTGCATTACGTCGCAGCGGATGGCTGTGCCTTATTTATGCGCGAAGCCGTAGATGCCATGGACCGTGACGCGTTTGAACTGTATTTAAAATACCATTTTGCGGTCTGTGAACGCGAGGATTTAGCGGGCATTACGAGTCATGCCATTGACATAGTAAAAAAGTCAGACACTCCTTGCACAAATTCTCAATCTATATTATCCTGATACAACAGCCATCATGGCCACGGCAGGCTTCCGTTCCGGATACGCCTGCCAATTACCGGCAAAGGAGGCCGCCATGAAATTATTAATCGCAGAAGACGATCCTGAAATGCAGAAAATCCTAAAGCTCTATCTCCAGCGTGAAGGCTATCTGGTAAACGTGGTTTCCGACGGCCGTGCCGCCGTTGATTTCCTGACAGAGCACCCGGTTGATCTGGTACTGCTGGACTGGATGATGCCGGTTCAGGATGGAATTCAGACCTTAAAAGAGATCCGTCTTTTAAACATCCCCGTAAAGGTTCTCATGCTGACGGCAAAGGGAGAAAGTGAAAGCGAGATAGCCGGACTTTCCTGCGGCGCCGATGATTACCTGCGAAAACCGTTTGACATACAGGTTCTTTTACTTCGCATAAAAAAACTATGCAATGCGGCTGATGTCCTGCAGTTCCAAGATATCCGCCTGAATCCGGTCACAATGGAAGTGACAAAAGACCATCAGAAGATGGTCCTCACCAAAACAGAGTTTGAACTTTTAAAATATTTTCTCTCCAATCCAAACATCGTATTGTCGCGGGAACAGCTTTTGAACCACGTGTGGGGGATAGATTTTGAGGGAGACCCCCGCACCGTCGATACGAATATCCGCCGTCTTCGAAAAAAGATCGGCGAGGACCTCATCCGGACGCGTATCGGCATGGGCTACGTGATGGGAGGCGGCCATGACTAAAGGAAAGCGACGCTTCCACCGGCTGTCCACCAAGTTCATCTGCGGTACGGCAGCGATTCTGGCCCTGATCCTGGCCGCCACACTTTTCGTCAACTCGAAGGTGGCGGCGCGGTACTATCTGCGTCAGCAGACAGAGTATGTCAGCCAGGCCGGCAGCCGCATCAGGGAATATTTAGACGCTGGAATGTCACCGGACGAAGCTGTCGCCAGCCTGGAAAGCTCTGATAATGTGCTGATCACTTACGCCGCCAATACTTCCGATTACGATGCGTTAAGCAGCAGTCTGCGGGACAAATTCCGCGAGAAGGGTCTTGGTTTTCAAAAATTCTGGCTATGGGATCAGGATTATCTGTCCGCCGTCCAGAAGGGTTCCCAGTTCCGCCTTTACCAGCAGGACAAGTTAAACTACGGTATTTTAGTCGAGTATATCCCGGTGGGCTCCAATTTGTATGCGGTCGCCGCCATTGTTCCCAATACGGCGGACTTCATCGGGATTATCAACCGTTTCAGCATCCTGCTTCATGTCATTTCCCTGATTGTCGCCGTGGTACTGCTGTATTTACTGGTAAAACATATCACCAATCCGCTGCGCCGCATGGAGCGATTCTCGCAGGAGATCGCCCGTCAGGAGTACGGTTCCCTGCATATCAGCACCCGCGATGAGCTGGAGTACGTTGCGGACAGCATGAACCAGATGAGCATTTCCATACAGCAGTATCAGAAAATGCTTCAGGCCAAAAATCAGCAGATGGAACAGCTTTTAAACGACGTGGCCCACGACTTAAAGACTCCCATATCCCTGATCGGCATGTATTCCTCCGGAATCCAGGATGGGCTGGATGACGGCACCTTTTTAGAAACCATCATCCAGCAGAACAACCGGATGTCGCAGATGACAGAACGGCTTCTGAACCTGTCGGGAATCGAGCGGAAAGAACATCCGCTGACCACCATCAGGCTGGATCTGCTGCTTTCTGAATGCATCGGGGAGCAGAAGCTCTTTCTCTCCAAGCGGAGGCTTAGCCTAAACACAGCCGTCACACCGAATCTGGAAATCACGGGAAATGCAGAGCTGGTCACGGAACTGTTTACCAATCTGCTCTCCAACGCGGTAAAATACGCCGCCTCCGGCACCGTACATGCAGAACTCGGCAAAAACGATGGGCAGTGCTGTTTTCGGATCACAAACGAACTTGGAAATGACGATCTGGACACGGAACGGATCTGGGAACCGTTCTATGTCGGAGAGCCCTCCCGCAACAAGGCGCTGTCCGGTACCGGACTCGGTCTGCCGATCGTCAAAAAAATCGCTGATACGTTCGGATATCAGGTCCGCTGTATACGGGAAGGCCATGTTATTACATTTGAAGTCATTTTCTAGAATCTGCCGTTCCTGCTCTGCCGTATCGTTCCTCTGTATATTGCAGAGCCAGACAGAACAGAGCGATCAGCGCCGCCGAAAGGATCACACCGGCCACAATATCAGTAAACCAGTGTACGCCAGAGAGCATTCTCCCGACTACCGTTAATACAAGGATCAGAACAGCCGCGGTATCCGCTGCCATCAGCCACCCTCGCCGCTTTCGCAGATAATCGTGAAATTCGATCATCGCCGTAACCATAATGCAGATGGAGACCATCGTATGGGAAGATGGGAAAGACGCCTCCAGTACTGACCCCTGTGTGAGAATAACGGGTCTGTAATTGATGACAACGACCTCGAAGAACACATAACAGGCCGCAAGGATGCCGTAAAATGCACCCAGCACCAGAATCGGGACATCGACCTTCCGGATGCTTCTGCGTGTTACAAGCTGGAACAGTCCCGCCATGGCAAACCCGAACGCAGTCGCCATGGCGGCGGCGCCCATCCATTCGCTTACGTTATACCACAGCGGATTCACACCGAACAGTTCAAATACGAATTTGTTGACTGACGCGAAACCGACGGACGACTGTTCCGGTCCGATCGGTCTTACATCAATTGTTTTAACCATAACCGTAAAAATTATAAAGAGTAAAAACAGACTTGCTGCCATGATGAGAGATTGTTTTGATTTCTTAAGCATTATCATGTATCCTTTCTTTTCATTACGAGATTGCTGCCTGCAGGCTGTATTGAGATTATCTGCTTTCCACTGAGAAAAGACAAGAAACTTACTCTCACAATGGTAAAAAGGCCCCGACACGTATCGTGTCAGAGGCCTTTTTATCACGTTTTTACGAAGTTTTCGCCTGATGCTGTTTACGATTCATTATGTAATACAGCAACGTAATCTTCCATATAAAAAACAGAAACATCAGAACTGTCACATATGGTTCCCTCGCCACAGCAAAAAGACAGATTGCCGCCGCGCTCAATGCGACCGAACCGTTGGTGACCCTGCTCAGCCACGCCTCTTTATCATAATGAATCAAAATCAGCCTCATGATTCCTAAAACTATCAAAAGGCAAAAAATACCCCAGTATATCCAGAAATTTATTTTTGTTGTATCCGTAAAGGACAATAGATTCACATGGTAGATATGTCCGCCCTCCGGCTTTCCGTAAAGCGGTAAAAAAATGAAGGCGGCCGCCATTACATCGATGATTCCGCCCATCAGTCCGTATACCTTTTTTATATTGGAACGATTTTCACATTCTGCCAGACTGATCAGTTCGTCACCGGATAACAGATCATCTATGGAAACGGAAAATAATTTTGAAATGCTCTTCAGCGATTCTATGTTGGGATATCCTTTACCGCTCTCCCATTTCGATACAGCCGTCCTCGATACGAACAGCTGCTCTGCAAGCTGTTCCTGGGTGAGATTATTCTTTTTTCTGAGCTGCTGCAGCTTTTCGTTAAACTCCATTGTGGTCTCCTGATATGGTAATTGGTCTGTTAGTCTGGTATCGTAATCTTTCTGAATCTGTTGGCATTTGCCTTTACGGCCTGCTGATTTATTATAAGCGGACTCTGGAAGAAAAGCAACCGGCCATCCTGCTTTCCTTTTTCCATATCATTCCAGTCATGTAAATTGTCAATCCATGTCTATTTTGTCACATGAATGTAACAACCGAGCCTTATAATCCCTTTCGTATGAATCAAATGCCCGATATACAGCAGTCATCGGCCGGATACGCATTCCTGTCCGCCCGATTCCCTGCGCGCAAAATGAAAAATCAGAAAAGGAGTATATAATGAAAAATTTACTATCTAAAAAGCTGGGCCTGCTTCTGCCATTGACCCTGGCTTTAACCGGCTGTGTGTCCAACAGCCAGAATCCGGAACCGTCATCTGCAGCCGTCCCGGAGGAAATGGAGGTCTCTGAATCTCATGATACCGGACTTCCCTTTGATTTTGAGGTTGAGCCGGAGGAATTCACCCTGTCCTTCGAGGTGGAACAGACGCTTATAACGACAGCTGCTAAGGGGGAACGAAGAACCGTACTGGACTATGGAAAAGTCGGCGATACCGTCAGCTGGCGCTATCCCTATGAGCAGATATCAGTATCCCTGTCTCCCGAAAAGGACTATTTAAGTGTGGAGATTACCTCGGAAAATGAGAACGACAATTCCTTTACATGGCCCGTTATCTCCGCAGATACCTACTATTTTCCCTTTGGCGAAGGCAAGCGGGTACCTGCGGACGATCCGGCCTGGTTCGATTATTTAAATGGCCAGGAATTCCAGGTGATGGAGCAGCTTTCCATGCCGTTCTGGATCTCATCTGCCGGAAGCTACAACCTCCTGTTCGTTATGGAAGATCCTTACCGGACAGAGATGAATTTTACTTCAGATTCCCCCATCGCGTTCTCTGTCTCCCATCAGTTTCCGGCGATCGACGATAACCGGACAAATAAATTTCGAATTTACATCACAGACAAAGATCCTGTCAGCGCGGCCAAGCTGTATCGCAATTACGTAATCGAGCAGGGACAGTTTACCACCCTGGAACAGAAAGCAGAGGCAAATCCCAATATCCGTAAGCTGTACGGAGCTCCTTTCATCTATCTTTGGGGTGATTTCGCCGTATCAGCGGATGATATCAACTGGCAGGCATTTCGAACGTCTCTTTCCTCGCCGGTTATGGAATATTTTCTGTCATTTGCCGGACGCCTGGAAAATGGTCAGGAATTTACATCTGTCCTGAAAGAAATACAGGGTCAGGACTACGTGGCAGAGTATCAGAAAAATGTAATCTGCAGCTACATCAGCCAGCTTTTGAAACGGGATGATTTCTGGGAACCATCTGTCTTTACGCAGCGCTCTTCAGAGTTAGAGGTTCTCCTGGCAAAAGGATATGGTAGCTTAAGTGAAACGGACCGGATTCAGGTTCACAAATATGCCGTCGCATCAAATTTACCGGAAGTATTTGCCGATGCCGGACAGTGGATGGATTCCCAGACGGTTACTCTGCTTCAGGAAATGAAGGAAGGCGGAATCGAACACGCATGGATCGGCCTTAACAGCTGGGAACAGGCGTATGGAAAACCGGAGTTGGTCGAAACTGCGGTCAGCCAGGATTATCTCATCGCCAGCTACGACTCCTACCATTCGATTCACGAGCCCGGCAGAGAGCAGTGGATTACCGCTCAGTTTGACGATCCATCCCTGTATGAAAACGCAGTCATAACGGATCAGAACGGCAAACCGGAAAGCGGCTTTCAGAACGTTGGCCGCAAATTAAATCCCGCCCTGTCGCTTCCTGCCGTCAAAAATCGTATGGAAACCATTATGTCCAGCCAGCTCCCGTTTAACTCCTGGTTTATCGACTGTGACGCAACCGGAGAGATCTATGACGATTACACACCTTCTCACATTACCACACAGGAGGAAGATCTTGCCGCCAGACTGGAACGTATGTCTTACATCAGAGACCAGTACCATCTCGTCATCGGCTCGGAGGGCGGCAATGATTTCGCAGCCTCTGATATCGCATACGCCCATGGAATAGAACTGAAGACATTTGCCTGGATGGATGAGGACATGAAAAGAAATCAGGACAGCGACTATTATATCGGAAAGTACTACAATCCTAACGGTGGCGTCGCGGAACATTTCTCCAATCGGATTCCGGTAAAAGAACAGTACCGTACTACCTTTGTGGACCCGAAATACGATATTCCGCTGTTCAAGCTCATCTACAATGATTCTGTCATCACAAGCTACCACTGGGACTGGTCGACCTTCAAAATCAAGGGCGCGACTGCAGACCGTATGATACGGGAAATCCTTTACAACGTCCCTCCGCTCTATCACCTCGATGCGGTGGAATGGTCAAAGTATAAAGAAGACATTCTCTGCCACCAAACCGTCTGGTCGGACTTCAGCCAAACGGCTGTCACCCGGGAAATGACCGGTTTTGAATATAAGAGCGAGGACGGCAGCGTGCAGAAAACCGTATTCGGAGGCGACGGGGAGGCAGCCGCGGTTGCGGTTGCTAATTTCGGTGATTCCTCTTATCAGTATGAGAATATTGAAATCCCGGCTCACTCTGTGCTTATAGAGATGAATGGGAGCCGGGAGGTCTACACGCCTTCTCTGGATCCGGAGCACGTATGAGAATACAAATGATATATTGATGATCGCGAACCACATTTTCAATGTCTTTCGTTAGTACCATAAAAATCGGTTTCCTGCAAAACTACTGCAGGGAACCGATTTTTTATTCGCTGTATTTACGATTGCTGTTCCAATAACAATTTTAAGTCCTCTTTACTCGGTAATATTGTCTCATATTTACTTGCAAATATTTGATTATTACTTTCCGGCAAAGTCATTTCCACAATAGATTGCTTCTTATTTTTGCATAGTATTATGCCAATCGTATGATTCTCCTCTGGTAATTTAACCTTTCGATCATAGTAATTTGCATACATCTGCATCTGACCAATATCCTGATGTTTTAATTCGCCTATTTTCAAATCAAATAGAACAAAACAGCGAAGAAGCCTGTTAAAAAACACAAAGCTCTTTTATCTGATCTTTCCCGCAAGCATCAAAGCCAGATCAAGCGCACTCGTCTCCGGAACAGCGACAGCGATTTCCGGCATGACCTGTCCCACCCTTTTTACCACTTCATCTCTGATTATCTCGTTTTTAACCAGAACACTGCCCCACAGCCACAGATGAGGTTTCTCCTTCCCGCTCGCAAGGGATACCTGGCTCTGTTCAATCCAGCCGGCCTTACGGGCAGTATCTTCAATAAGTTTCCATATTTTCTCCGCACAGTCCTTAAGGATTCCTTCCGCCTGTAAATCTCCCTGTTTGGCGGCCTCATAGGCAATCATGGAAAAGCGGGCGATTTCCGACTTATCAAACAAATGCTCATTCACGAACAAATCAATCTTTTCCAGCGTATCCAGACCGCTCTTTTCCATAAACCTCCGGGTAAGATACGGGCATTTGGTCCTCTCGTCCAGATCCTCTGCTGCAAGTCTCATAGTCTGCATACCCAGATAAAATGCGCTGCCCTCATCGCTTAAGATATGATTCCAGCCTCCAGTCCTGTATATAGTACCCTTCGCATCGATTCCATAGCAGATGGAACCGGTACCGGATACCACTACCATCGACGGCCCCTCCTTCAAATACAGAAAGACTTCACAGTCATTGACTGCCCGGATACAGTCGGGCTTAAATCCCATTTCCTCGAAGATATCCCGGCACATCTTCTCATATCCCGGTGAATCAATTCCGCTTGCCGCCACACAAATCCCCATACAGTCCGATGGATTCAGTTCCAGCTCCTTCAGTGCCGGAAGCACCAGTTCCCGGCAGCGGCTCCGGCTCTTATCGTATCCATCCGTATTGATACTGCAGCCTGGCCCGGTGAATTCCCCGAGGATATTCCCGTCTCCGTCTTTCAGTTTTAATCTTCCATTCGTCCCGCCTATGTCCATTCCAGCATAATAGTTCATAAAAATTCCTCCCTTATTGTCCATTCAATATTTCCAGGCAGCTAAATGCCTTGATAAATTCTTTTCTTCCGTATCCATCAAATTCTACGGTAATCATCGTGTCATCTTCTTCAACAACTTTGCCGCATCCGTATGTTTCGTGGCGAACCAGTATTTCGGCAGATGCAGATTCGATGTTTGGCGTTTTCTCCTCCATTTCCTTCATCCCATCTGCTTTCTCCACATCCTTTTCTTCCAACCTCTCCCCGTTTTCCTTCGCCATCTGTACCTGTCTCCGCAGTTCCTGTAAGCTGGCAGTTCCCGTCTGCCTCTCCGGCTCCTGTCCCTGCACCAGTTCTGACGGAATCATCCGGATATAACGGCTTTCCCCGGCCATCACACCGAAGGTGTCGGGATTGGTATACCAGGAAAGCTCCAGATAATTTCTGGCCCGTGTAATTCCCACGAAAAACAGCCGCCTCTCCTCATCTTCCCCGTCTATCCCTTTCGTCCGCAGCGGAATCAGGCCATAATTCACACCAATGATAAAGACATGGGAAAACTCCAGTCCCTTTGAAGCATGGAGTGTCATCATTTTCACGCATGCCTCTCCGGCGCCGTCCGCCTCAGAAAGCAATTCCCGAGAAGTTCCATAAAGCGCCGCTGAATTCAAGAATTCCCGAAGCCCTTCCGGAAGCTTAAGGTCTTTTGCATTCATAAATGCAAACATGCGGTCCAGAAAATGCCGGACATTTGCCTTATCGTCCCCATAAGATGCTGCATTGGGTTTCAGTGAACAATCCAGATCAAAATACTCATAAAATGCATTCGTATCCTTTATCTCAGCGCTATTTCGTTCAAACGAAACCATTCTTTCGAAAAGCCCGGGCACCGCAGCTTTTTCTGATCCACTCTCAGAAGCTTCCTTTCGGCCGCATACTCCCGCCCAGCCTTCCTCTGCCAGTTTTTCCGCCTTCTTCGCAGAAATTCCCACGCCGTATTCCCGGCTGCTCAAAACGAAAACCGCAGCAGCGCGGTCAGCAGGGTCCGCCAGGAATCGCAGAAGCCGCAGGAGCCATTCCAGCACCGGGATTTCATGAATCCCCGTCTTTACGGCCACCTCATATGGAATTCCATTCTTTGAAAATACATCCTCCAGCACCTTAGACTGGCTCTGCAAGCGGTAAAATATGGCGATCTCGTCAAAAGGAATCCCCTGTTTCTGCAGTTCACGGATCCGGTCAGTCAGATAACACGCTTCCTGAAAGGAATCGTAGTGGTTCTTCACCACAATCTTTTCCCCGCTTCCTCTTATCCCTTCCAGAGCCCCGCCATTCTGCTGAAAACACCGGGCTGCCTCCAGAATCTCGTTGCAGGACCGGTAATTGACCGGGAGCGAAAGCTCTGCCGCCTGATACCGCGTCTTCAAAGTATAAAACAAATGAAACGCGCTCCCACGCCAGCTGTAGATCACCTGATTGGGATCTCCAACCGCAAACAGCTTCGCTCCCTCTGCCATAAAGCAATCGATAAATTCCAGCTGTTTTCCATCGCAGTCCTGTACTTCGTCAACAATTACCCATTGAATATTCGCAGCTCTCTCTTCCTCCCCTTCCTCTTTCGCCATCAGGAGGCAGGCATTTTTCATCAGATCCGAAAATGTCATCTTATTTCGCCTGAGTTTTTCCTCCGTGAGAAGCCCTGCCAGGATTTCCAGATCATCCTGGCCGCCGGCCACTCCGAAATCGCCCGCTGCCGATACGCGCTCCGCTTCCGCCAGCCGCTTTCTCAGCCGGTTCTTGTATTTTATCTTCAGCTTTTTCTCCGCTATCAGCGCATGGGCCAGTTCCAGTTCCTCATCCGGCTCCATCACCATGAAGTCCTTCGTATATCCCAGGGTCTCCACCGGGAGACTTTTTTTCAGGAGTCCCAGAGCCACGCCATGAAACGTCCCGAAGTTTTCCGTCTCCTCCGGCGTCACTGACGGGTCTGCACGCACAAGCCGCTCCCGTATTTCAGAAGCCGCCTTGTTTGTGAATGTAAGCACCACCATATACCGGTAACTCACATGCTTCACCTCATGGAGATAGAGAATCTTCGCGGTCAGCACCGTCGTTTTTCCGCTCCCCACATTCGCACTCACGAGGCAGGCTTTATTTTCATCAGTGACCGCTTCCCTCTGATAGGGGTTCAGCCTCTCCCATTCTCTTTCCCAGTCCACCTAATTCTCCTTTTTCTTAAGCTTATTAAGCCTCTGTTCAAGCTTTTTCCGCATATCGCTGTTGTCTCCGCTTCTGTCCCCGCTGTTTTCACCACAGCCATCGTCCCGGTTCTCTCTGTTTTCCCCTTTTTTCCGAACCTCCACCTCCAGTTCAAATCCTTTCGGTGCGTCCGTATAATAGGAAACCAGATTATTAAGGGCCTTTCGGTTTGTCTCCTCCATGATCCACTCACGGTAAAATGGCTGATCCGTAATCAAAGCGAGTCTCCTCCCCTCCGTTCTGACCGCATTCATCGTATTTAAAAAGGACGCAAACGGCTCCCCGTTTTTCAGCAGCATGGCGGTAAATGCCTTCCACTGCGTTTCCAGCTCGTCAAACCGAAATGGCTTCTGTATAAATGTCGAAGGACCGTACGGTGCCATTTTCACATGTTTCGGCACTTCAGACTCCTCCAGCATATTCCTAAGCCCCCACAAAACCATACTTTTATCGAGATGGTAGTCACCGACACAGGCGGCACAGCCATCCTCGCAGGGACAGCCGCTCACCATGGCGATACCATTTTCTATAATCTCCGGAATCAGCTCGTACGCTTTCTCGGCATATCCAAGACCGCCCGTATACTGATCGTAGAGAAAGAGATATACGGACTCCTCAACGCTTTTTTCTGCATAAACGGCGTTAGTGCTGACAGTCGTGCCGATGTCCTCCTGCTCCGTCATCGTTACCAGGCGCGCTGCGTTTCGGATGGCGCAGCACAGCCCCTCAAAATGATTGTTTCGGATCATCTGCCCGTTTGAACTCTCCTGCAGCAGACGGCGGTAGGCCGTTACCACATTACCCGGAAGCTTCAGCCAGACGCTCTCCGTTTCAAATTCTCTGGATAACGAAGGATTAATCTGTTCATACCCCAGATTCTGATGATTATGAAACTGCAGCTTGCGGTACAGGGAAACCTGCGCGTTGACATTTACATCACCGAACACCACATCTATTCGTTTCCACGGCTTCTCTTTCCTGCCGTGAATGATCGTGATATCCGTATTCCCCATGGGCGTCGTATAGTAATTTCCATTAAACGGCACGGCACGGGCTGTCCTTGTCTCCAGATCCAGCGTCACAACCTGGTACTGAACGCCGCTGTGTAAATAGACAGCTCCGGGGTGAATCTCGCGGAACGCCTGCATTTCGTCCATCTCCGTAATCTCTTTTCCGCTGTCCTTTAAGAGCAGCTTGTACCGGTTGGGGTCAATATTACGCAGGCTGTAATCTCCGGCCGGGAAGGAACCGCCCGACCACACGAATTTGCCGTTCTGTCCGGTCAGCTCCTTTGCCCGCATCAGGACCGGAATCGTCTCGCCCAGATCCGGAAAGACAGAGGCATCATCAAGCGTCAGGGGAATCTCTGCCGCAGCCGCCCTGATGTGGGAAAGTTCAATTAAAAGGTTGTTCTTGTCTACGACGGCGCTCTCACTGCTGTTTTCGAACAGCCATCCCGGGTTCGTTCCGATGTATTGATCGAAAGGCTGGCTGTCAAGAATCAGATAGTTGGTGCACGCCCGGCCGCTTCTTCCGGCCCGGCCCGTCTGCTGCCAGAAGGAAGCCCTCGTTCCCGGATATCCGGCCAGCACAGCAGCATCAATCTTACCAATATCGATACCAAGCTCCAGCGCATTGGTTGACACCAGCCCGCACAGCGCTCCTGTCACCATCTTGTGCTCGATCTCCTTACGCTCCGCAGGCGTGTAACCGCCCCGGTAACCGGATATTTTATCTGCCTGGGACGCACTGGCCGGACTTTCCGCTTCGAGACGGTCCCTGGCCTCCTTTAGAATTACCTCCACATTTCTTCGGGAGCGGGCAAATGCGATAAAATTCTTTCTCTGTTCCACCAGTTCCGGTATCAGCTCCGCCGCCACCGCCGTGGCCTGCACCTGTCCATAGTACTTTTTATCGTGCCCCAGAATCTTCGGAGGCTTTATCAGAAGGTAGGTCCGCTCTGCCGCAGGAGAGCCATCCCGTTCGATCCGCACGAATTTTCTTCCGCAGATCTCCTCCGCCAGTTCGACGGGATTGGCAATGGTGGCCGAACTGCACAGAAAGACCGGTGATGAACCGTAGTAGCGGCACACCCGGTGAAGCCGGCGGAATACATTGGCCAGATGGGACCCAAACACACCTCTATAGGTGTGAAGCTCATCAATGACGACAAACTTCAGATTTGTAAAAATAAAATCGAATCCGAATTTACTGTGATTCGGCAAAAATGCCCCATTCACCATCTCCGGGTTGGTCAGAATAATATTCGCTTCTTTCCGGATCCGGCTCCTCTCGCCCGCAGGCGTGTCGCCGTCGTAAACTCCCGCTGAAATGCGGCTCTTTCCGAAATATTCAATGAATGGCTGAATCGCGCGGTACTGATCACTGGCCAGCGCCTTCGTCGGATAGATGAAGACCGCCCGCGCCAGCGGATTCCTTAAAATCTCCTCGATAACAGGAAGCAGAAAGCCCAGCGTCTTTCCGCTGGCCGTAGATGTGGTAATCACCACGTTCTCCCGTTTCAACGACCTTAAAAACATCTCCGCCTGATGGATATAAAGCCCTCTCACCCCGTTTTTCTGCAGATATTCCCGCAATTCCTCCGGAAGCTCCGCCGGGAAGCCGGCATAACGGGCACTCCGCTCCGGCATGGTTCTTCTGTAAATAATCAGATCATTGATATCCATAGTTATCTTCCTCCTGCATTACCTAAATACCATTATAACGCAAGAACAGATGTTTGGCATCATTTTTCTTATCGGATGCTTACAGTTGACACATCACGCCACGAATGCTATGATGGGCGTAGTCACTTTAAAATGTCCAGTCTATGTTACAAGGAGGTGAAACAATGGACGGCAACCCTCGAAGTCGTAAAAACGTCTTCAAAATCTCATATCACAACATGAACCGCGTAGGTACCATGGGATACGACCGGCCGTCTATTGTGCTTTTATAGAAATAGATGGAACTGTCGTTTCTTTTGCGCCGCCTTTCGGGGTGGTTTTTTTTGTGTAATAGGAAAAGTGTTCCTAGAGCGTGTTTGAAAATTGCTTTCTGTCAGAAGTGCGTCACATTTTGTGGGAGATTTGTCCCGAATGAGCGCGGCGTAGTGGGCTACGTTAAGTGAATTCGGGGCAAATCTCCCGCGAAATGGGGCGTGCAGATGGCAGGAATGAATTTTCAAACAGGCTCTAATACACAAAAAAGCCTTTCGGGCAGGGTGCGCACTCCACGTTAAGGAAATATGGCCGCTGGCACGGCCGCGTTCCGGCGCGGGAATCCGGCTGGCCGGATTCTATGTTGTTTTATGGGAACTCTATTATGGAAAGGAGTAATTCCCAATGAAACTCAATCAGAACATTTTCAGATTCAGAAAAAGAAACGCTCAGATTCAGCAGAAACAAAATGAAAGCGAAAAACTTCTTCGTAACTTTGCATTTCTTGATTTAAAAGACTTGTTTGACCATTTTTCCGTCTCCGGCTCGGGGCTGACTGCAAAGCAGGCAGAGCAGCTTCAGGAGGAGTATGGAAAAAATATCATTACAACCGGTCAGAGCAATACCACGCTTCACCGTCTGGTAAACGCGGTTGTCAATCCCTTCAATATTGTGCTGCTTATCATCGCCGTTATCACACTGTTTACAGATGTCATTTACTCCCAGCACCCGGATTACGTTACGGTATGCATTATCCTGTTTTTGGTAATCGTCTCCAGCCTGGTCGCATTTATCCAGGGAGAACGCTCTAACTCGGCGGCGGAAAAGCTTTCGAAGATGATTTCCAACAAGGCCGACGTCCTGCGTGATGGCGTGCAGACGGAAATTCCCATCGAAGACGTCGTTCCCGGAGATATGGTACGGCTTTCCGCCGGCGATATGATTCCGGCCGATATCCGCTTTGTTTTCACGAAAGATGCATTTGTCGCTCAAGGCTCCCTTACCGGGGAATCGAATCCGGTAGAAAAATATGCGGATATCCGTTCAGACAGGGAAGACGCGCTGACCGACCTTCAAAACATCGGTTTTATGGGTACCAACATGGTAAGCGGCAGTGCAACCGGCATCGTCCTAGCCACAAACAACGAAACCTATTTTGGCTCCATGGCGAAATCCCTGTCCGGAGACCGGGCAAAAAACAGCTTTGAACGGGGTGTCGACTCTGTCAGCAGCCTTTTAATCCGGCTCATGCTGGTCATGGTGCCAGTCGTACTGCTCATTAACGGCTTTACAAAGGGAGATTGGGGCGACGCGCTTCTGTTCTCCATCACGATCGCCGTAGGCCTGACTCCGGAGATGCTGCCGGTCATCATGACCTCCACGCTGGCAAAAGGAGCTGTTCTCATGTCAAAGCATCAGGTTATCGTCAAAACCCTGGGAGCCATACAGACCTTTGGCGAAATGGATGTACTCTGCACCGACAAAACCGGCACCTTAACGGAAGACAGAATTATTCTGGAAAAATACATGAACGTAGTGGGGGATGACGATAACCGGACCCTGCGTCACGCATTTCTCAACAGCTATTTCCAGACGGGCCTTAAAAATCTGCTTGATCTGGCCATCATAAACCGTGCTCATGAAAACGGCATTGAAGCCATCTTAAACAGCTACACCCGGTTGGATGAGATCCCCTTTGATTTCTCCCGGCGCAGGATGAGCGTACTCCTGGAAGACCAGAACGGCAAGCAGCAGCTGGTAACCAAGGGAGCCGTGGAGGAGATGCTGGCAATCTGCACCTACGCAGAATGGAACGGCAAAATCCTTAAGCTGGATGAAACACTTTTACAGAAGGTTCGGTCTGTTTACGAACAGCACAACAGGGACGGACTCCGGATGATTGCGGTGGCGCAGAAAAATGATGTGGCAGGCGGGGAATTAAGCGTGGACGATGAGCGGGACCTAGTACTGATTGGTTTCGTAGCTTTTCTGGACCCGCCCAAGGAAAGTGCAAAGGCGGCAGTCACCGCCCTGGACAGCCACGGCGTGCGGACTGTTGTTCTGACAGGCGACAGTGAAGGCGTTGCAGTCAAAGTATGCAGTAAGGTGGGCGTGGAGACTTCCTGCTATCTCACGGGAAAAGAAGTGGAGTCCATGGATGATGCCGCACTGTCAGAGTCGGTGGAACGCTGCAGTATTTTTGCGAAGCTGTCCCCTTCCCAAAAAGAGCGGGTAGTGAAAGCGCTTCAGACCAATGGACACACGGTCGGTTATATGGGTGACGGAATTAATGATGCCCCGCCGCTTCACCAGGCGGACGTAGGTATTTCCGTGGACACCGCTGTAGATATTGCGAAGGAAACCGCGGATATTATCCTGTTGAAGAAAGACCTGATGGTATTGGAGAAAGGCGTGGTGGCCGGCCGGCGGACCTTTGGGAATATCGTCAAATACATTAAAATGGCGGCTTCCGGCAATTTCGGAAATATGATATCGGTGATTGTCGCCTCCCTGTTCCTCCCCTTCCTTCCCATGCTGCCAGTTCAAATACTGACCCAAAACCTGCTTTGTGATTTTTCACAGATGGGTATTCCATTTGACAACGTAGACCTAGAATACTTACAAAAGCCGCGGAAATGGGAAACCCGGTCCATTAAATCCTTCATGGCCTTTATGGGGCCGCTGAGCTCGGTCTTCGACATCCTCTGTTTTGCGGTCATGTGGTGGATCATCAAAGCAAATACGCCGGCTATGGCCCCTCTGTTTCAGTGCGGCTGGTTCGTTTTCGGCACCGTATCCCAGGTCCTGGTCATTCACATGATCCGCAGCGGGAAAGTACCATTTGTACAGAGCATGGCCGCGAAGCCGCTGCTCCTGTCAACCACGATCGTCGCCTTGGCAGCCGTTCTGGTAGGATTCTCTGCTCTGGCCTCCGGTCTGGATATGGCTACCCTGCCGCTTGGATTCCTGCCATGGCTGTTACTCCTTCTTGCAGGTTACTGTCTGTCAACGCAGTTTTTTAAAGCAATTTATATTCGAAGGTTTGGGGAGTGGCTGTAAATTGAAAGACATATCTTTATACAGGCAACGTATAAGAAGTGCGGCTCTATGGTTATTTATTTACCAATAGAGCCGCACTCCCTTTTCATCTCTGTTTTCTCTTTGTCCCCAGTATCGGTTACCATTCTGCCACACTGCCATCCTGATGATGCCACACCGGATTTTTCCAATGATGAGGAGCCCCATTTTCTTCCACCACCAGTTCCCGGTTCACCACAACTCCCAATCCAGGCTTTTGTGGCAGCTTCACATATCCGTTATCAAATGTAAAATCATCCCGATTATGCACATAATCCAAAACACTTTTCCCCACATTATAATGGATTCCTATGCTCTGCTCCTGAATCACTGCATTATAACATACCGCATCCACCTGCAGACATGCAGACAGTGCAATAGGCCCAAGCGGACAGTGAGGGGCAAGTGCCACATCGTAGGCTTCTGCCATGGACGCTACTTTTTTTACCTCTGTCAGCCCGCCCGCATGTGACAGATCCGGCTGAATGATAGAAATACCGCCGGCCTTAAACAACCGTTTGTAATCCCATCTGCTATAGAGACGTTCACCAGTCGCGATAGGGATGCTGCAGCAGGCTGCAATTTCCTTGAAATCCTCCATCTGCTCACAAAGTACTGGCTCCTCTAGAAACATAGGATCGAATTCCTCCAGTTTTTTTGCCAGTACCTTGGCCATAGGTTTATGGACTCTACCATGAAAATCAATAGCAATACCAAAATATTTATCGGTCTGTTCCCGGATTGAAGCTACCCGCTCCAATACTGCATCCACTTTTTTATAGCTGTCAATGTACTGCAGTTCCTCAGTCGCATTCATCTTCACTGCTGTAAATCCCGCTTCTTTACGCTCTCTGGCCGCCTTTCCCACCTCCGCAGGCCGGTCTCCCCCAATCCAGGAATACACCTTCATGCTATGGCGGCAGGGACCTCCCATAAGCTCATAAGCAGGAACTCCATGGTATTTTCCTTTGATATCCCATAAAGCCTGGTCTATACCCGCTATGGCGCTCATAAGCACAGGACCTCCACGGTAGAATGCACCACGGTATAGCAGATTCCAGATATCTTCTATATGCAGAGGATTCAATCCTGTTATATACTCTGCCATTTCCTCGACGCAGGCCTTTACTGTGGCAGCTTTTCCCTCTATTACGGCTTCCCCCCAGCCGGATATTCCTTCATCTGTGAGTACTTCAACAAAACACCACCTTGGCCTTACCAGCCAGGTATGTATCCCCACAATCTTCAAAGCAGTCCCTCCTTTTTCAAAACATCAAGCTGCTCTTTTATATCAGTGGAAATCAGCTCCCATTTCTTTTGCAGAAATAACTCTTCCTTCACCAAAGAACTGCCTATCCCAACACCCACAAAGCCATTTTTTAGATATTCAGCCGCATTTTTTAGACTGACACCTCCCACTGCAACAAAATCTGCCCCCGCCGCCTGAAGTTCTTTCTCAGGAACATTGCGCAGGATTGCTACGATTTTATGCTTCAATACTATTGCTTTCATAATATCCATATTTTTTTCCTCATCCTCTGCCTCTATCTAAGTATACATGTTTCATGATTTAATATCAGTTCCAGATCCTTTGCAGATATAAGTCCTTCAATATCTCCATGGGTCTGTGTAGCCATGGCACCTGCAACAGCGCCCATTTTTCCACATTGTTCAAGACCTTCCCGTTGAAGAATTCCGGCGATAAATCCCGCATTAAAGGCATCTCCTGCCCCAACCGGATCAACAGGACGGCAAGCAAACGGCGAAATATGAGACAGTTGTTTATCGTCACAAACCCAGGCGCCTTCTGCTCCGTTTTTCACAGCCAGATACCGAAGCTTTCCCCCTTTAAAAAGCAGATCAGCCAGCCGCTTCACATCTTCGATTCCATATAAAAATGCTCCTTCTTCCATTCCCATCATCACACATGAACTTTTACTGATCAGGTCTTTCATCATAGGCCTGAATTCTTCATCTTTCCAAAGTTTCTTTCTGATATTAGGATCAAAACAGATCAGAGCTTTTCCATCATCCGCCATATCCATGATATCATATACCATCTGCCTGCAGGTTTTGCTGAGTAGTGGCGTGATACCCGTCAGATGTACGATATCTGCTGTTTGGATCACCGTCTCATCCACATCTTCGGTGCACAGACAGGAGGCGGCAGAACGATCCCGGTAATAATGAACTGCTGTTTCCAAACCAGGACGCATTTCTTTAAACATCACCCCTGTTCTATGATTCTCGTCCACAATAACTCCAGATGTATCCACACCTTCCGCCCTGACCATACGGATCAAAAACTCTCCAAATCCGTCAGCTCCCGTTCTGGTAATAAAAGAAGCGGAATGTCCCAGGCGGCTTATCCCTATGGCAGTATTACTCTCCGCACCTGCAATTCGCATAGAAAAATCGGGACCATAGCGCAAAAGTCCCTGCTCTTTTGGAACCAGAGATACCATAGTCTCTCCAACTGTCACAAATCGGCTCATAGCCCCTCCTTCTACCACTCTCCCATAGAATGGTCATCCTCAAAATAAAGAACCGGATTTGCCCAGTTACCATCATACTGCAGTTCTTTCACAGCATACTCATCCACATCAATTCCAAGTCCGGGACCTTTCGGCACATCGATATACCCCTCCTGTATCACAAATGGATTTTTTAACAGCCCTACCCCTAAGTCCAGCTTTTCTTCATGTGTTGGGTGCTCCTGTGCTGTAAAATTGGATATCGCTGTGTCCAGCTGAAGACATGCTGCGAGAGCTACCGGTCCAAGGGGATTATGGGGTGCTACAGATATATACTGATTAGCCGCCATGGCCGCAATCTTAAGCCCCTGTAAGATTCCTCCGCAATGGCAGAGATCCGGCTGAATAATATGCACTGCCCTTTTGTCAATCAATTCCCGGAAACCAAAGGTGGTAAACAGCCGTTCTCCTGCTGCGATAGGGATAACGGTTTTCTGGCTTACTTCTTTCATTACATCCACATTTTCCGGAAGAACAGGTTCTTCCACAAACATAGGATGATATGGCTCCAGCTCCTTCATCAGCAATGGAGCCATAGCAGGACTGACTCTGCCATGGAAATCAATGGCTATATCCACACAATTTCCGGCGGTCTCTCTCATTACTGCTATTCGGCTGACGATCTCTTCCACCTTCTTCCAGGTATCTACATGTCTGATAGGAGGATTTACCATAGATGTTTTTAATGCTGTAAAACCGTCATCTACTCTTTTTTTCACCCAATACTGCAGTTCCTCTCTTGAGGGATCGTCCTTAAACGGCACTGCATGGGCATACATTCGAACTCGGTCCCTGCATCTGCCGCCTAAAAGCTGCCAGATCGGCACTCCCAGTCTTTTCCCCTTTATATCCCAGAGTGCCTGCTCGATCCCACTGATGGCACTGCATAAGACACCGCCTCCCCGATAGAAACCGCCTCTGTACATCCTGTTATAAAGCGCCTCGATATTGTCTGGATCTTCTCCAATCAGCCATGTGGAAAATACATGGATCATTTCCTCCACCACAGTTGCTTTCCCCTCCAGCGTAGGCTCTCCCCAACCGGTGATCCCTTCATCCGTACTGATTTTCACCAGCATCCACCTCGGACGAACCTGATAAATCTCAACATTTGTAATTTTCATTCTTCACTCATCCCTTCACTGCTCCGGCTGTCATACCAGCTATAATCTGTTTTTGCATCAGCAGATAGAATACTAACATAGGGAACATAACGATGCACATAATGGCCAGCATCACGGACCAGTCCAGGCTGAATTCCCCGATACACTGGTGAAGCTCCAACAGCAGCGTCAGATTCTTTCTGGAACTTAAGAACAGGCTGGAAAGCACGAAATCATTCCAGATCCACATGGTCTGAAATATGATGAGTGTCGCGCTGGCAGGCTTCAAAAGTGGAAAAACCACCTTCCAGAACATCTGCCACGGCCTTGCCCCATCGATCAGCGCTGATTCCTCCATATCTACCGGCATGGAACGGATGAAGCCCTGATACATAAATACTGCAAAGGATACCCCTGCCGCATATACCAGGATGAGTCCCGTCTTCGTATTGATCAGATGCATTTTCTTCATAACAGAAAATATCTGAACAATAAGCACCTGGGTGGGTACCATATAACCGATGAGAAAATAAACCGATAAGAATCTGGTGAGCCGATTATCGAATCTGGTAATTGGATAAGCCGCAAGCCCCCCTAAAACTACGATTAAAAAAACCGATACGATTGTAATAACTGCCGAATTATAAAGGGACTGAAAAAATTTCATTTGCGTAAAAGCTTTTATGTAATTATCTAAAAACAAGGTGTCCGGAAGTCCCCAGGGATCCTTTAGCATCTGGCTGTATGGCTTAAAAGAGTTAAGCACCATATAAATCATGGGACTCAAAAACACCAGTGTAAAGAGAACAAGCAGGATCTGCCAAACTGCCGAAGACCATTTTTTCTTATTCAGCATAAATTTTCCTCTCTCTTTCTGGAAACCCGCAGCTGAATTACTGCAACCACAAGAATCACTGCAAAAAAGACAACTGCCATGGCAGAAGATTTTCCTACCATTTTTTCCCCAATTCCTGTCTGGATAATGAGCTGTGTCATAAATGTGGTCCTGTAACCGGGACCGCCTCCTGTCAGTGCATAAGGCAGCGCATAGATCTTCAGCCCATCTATAATAATCAGCATCATACTGATGGTCATCGCAGGGGCCAAAAGCGGAAATGTTACATAACGGAATATAGCAAAGCCTGATGCACCGTCTATCTTTGCCGCCTCATAATACTCTTCTGAAATCCCCTGAAGCCTGGCCAGATAAATGCAGGCGTGCCAGCCGGTAAGCCTCCAGACATTGGCTATAATAATGGATACCATAGGAAGAAGGCCCTTAGAAAGCCATTTTACAGGTTCTAAACCCAAATTACCCAACAATGCATTCAGTACACCGTTTTTTGTAGGACCGAAAAACAGCTGAAAGATATAACCAATAATCAGTACACTGGGAACTGATGCAAAGAAAAAAGCAGAACGCAGGAAATTTCGGATTCGAAATCCTGCATGAAAAACCAGTGACAACGGTATAGCCAACGCCGTGATGATCACCGCATTAAAGAAACAGAATACAAAGGAATTTCCAAGAGCTGCCATCATAGCCTCTGACTGAAATATCCTGATATAATTTTTCAAACCCACAAAATCAATCTGTTTTGAGTACCCATCCCAGTTTGTAAAAGAATACGCAAAGCTCAGCACAATGGGCACGATGAGAATAACAGTATACAGCAAAAATGCGCCGATAATAAAATAAGTAAATTTCTTAAAAAATCTGGGATTAAGCATATCTATTCCTCCATATTGCAGATAATGCTGCGGCGGAGCATCTTAAACTGCAAAGATTATCTCCATCCGCAGCATTACTACAGCGCTTATTCGTCCTTCAACTCTTTTAACTTGTCCTGCATTTCCTGAATAAAGGTATTGCAGTCAATTTCCTTTAACAACAACTGCTGGCTTCCTGCAATCAGCTGCTGCTGAAGTCCTGTTCCATAGGTATCCCAGTTGCCCTGAGGAATATATACATTGATCTTGCCATCAGAGTATAAACCAGCAACATCCTTGAGAATCGGATCAACATTTGACTCTACTCCATTCATGCCAATCACATATCCATTCATGTCCTGATACAACTGTACAATATCGTCTCTTGAAATGAAATTTAAGAACAACTCCGACTGCTTCTGATACTTTGTCTCTGAACTGATGGCCATGGCACAGTCTACTGCACCGTACACCACTGAAATATCTGTGCCAGTTCCAGGCATAGGGAAGAATCCAATCTCAAATTCAGGATTTAACTTCTGTACCTCCTTCAGATGTCCTGCATGTCCTGCCAGCATACCGGCATTTCCAGTAGCAAACTCGCTGAAAAACTCCTGAGAGCTGACACTGACCAGATCTTCGTCGATGTAACCTGGAAGAATCAGATCCTGATACCATTTTTCGATGTAGGGACCCCAGCCGTCAGCAAATGTCTTCGTTCCATCAATTACTTCCTGATGATAATCCAAATCATTTGCCAGATAATCATTCATAAACGGCCCGAGAAAGCTATCCCAGAACCACTCACCCCGTTCAATGATCGGTCTTGTACCATCTGCCTTTAAAGCTTCGCATACCGTCAGAAACTCATCCCATGTTGCAGGAGCTTTTAACCCAAGCTTCTCAAAAATATCCTTATTGTAAAAATATCCGCCTACCCAGGTTGTCGGCGCAAAACCATAAACCTTACCGCCTTCTTCGTAAGTATTCTTATTAACCTCTACCAGTTTGGATACTGCCTCTGTTCCAGATATATCAGCACAATACCCATTTTTAATCATCTCAGATTTGTTCTCTGCTGCAATATAGAACACATCCGGAATCTCACCTGTAGAAGTCAGTACCTGCATCTTTTCCAGATAATCGGCCACAGGAGCCGCATATTGGAATTCCACTTTAATATCAGGATACTCCTTCTCAAAAGCGTCTAAAATCGGCTGGAACTTTTCCTGTGGATACCAGGATAAGAATGTCAGGGTACAGGGGTCCATTTCTGCCTTTTTAGTCTCGGTGTTCTGACTTTCCTTTACAGCCTCTGTCACTGCCTGTGTCGCTTCTGTCCCCTGTGTTGCGGTTGTTTCCCCCTGATTTCCTGCACATCCTGTCAACCCGCCAAGTAAGGATGCCGCCAGCAGTAAACCAAAAAATCTTTTTTTCATAACATACCTTCTTTCTTTTGTTTTCTGATTAAATTTTAGCATAACGATTTCTGTATGAACATGACTGATACTTTAACTCTTTAGCAAATATTCTTTTCCTCTTTGTCATATCCTACTCTCTTTGCTAAAAACTCTTTTCTCAATATTTTCAGCCTGAATGCATGATGCCATACTACCAGCCATTCTGATACGCCAAAGTATTCTCCCTTTTTCGTATGCCATCTGGTCTGTAAAAAACCCTCATCCTGCGCTCCCCTTGGTCTTCTCTGTCCTTTAATCACCATTCGCCCGTCCGACATGTTATATAAGCTGTTATTCCAAACAGCTTCTGCGCGCTCTCTCCATACCAGATCTCCTGTCAGGCTGCTTAATTTCAGCCATATTTCATAGAAAACAAGCCCATAACAGTCAATATGGTGGTGCTGTACAGATACTGCGGTCCCACCTCTTGTAAGATAGCCCAACTGCCCCAGTATAGAATTTTCAGGAAATACCACATCATAATGGTACTGCCAGGTGGCCAGATAACGGCTCACCACCACCGCACGCTCCAAATCCAGTTCATTTCCCTCTATTTCATAGAGCCGGACCGCAGTCTCCAGCAGCGGTATCGCTGATTCCTTATCTACACAGCAGGTATCCAAAGCCCCCGCTGTAGTATATCCATGTTCCATAAACTCCCTGTAATAAAACTCAAATGCCTTTCTTGCCGCTGCCAGATATTCCGGCTTCTTAAATTCCATGTAAGCACCGCACAACCCGCTTGCCAGATAACATCCTACGGTTCCATCCTGATCTGAACATGTACCATCATTATACCAGGCCTTCCCCAGCTTTCCGTCCTTTCGCTGAACTGACGTAATGAAATCGCAGAGCCGCTGCACTATTGTCAGATAGCTTTTTCTGTCAATTCCGGCTTCCAAAAGTACATGATAAGCTTCCAGATATTCCTCTATGACACTGTACAAATTAGCTGCATCATGTCTTTCATCCCTGTTTTCCGTATCGTCTTTATATTGTAAAACGCGGTCATATCTGCATCGGAACAGCCCATTTGGCAGTACAGCCTTATCAGCCCAGCAATCCAGTACCTTTAACCCCTTTATAAGATCGGAGTTGTCTCCGTCAATCAAAGCTTTGCAGATTAGGGATACGGCCAGTGACGCATGCTGTCCCACCCAGCCAATCTCCAGATAATCTCGTTTCTGCTTCCAGCCTCCATTTTGCCAGGTCAGCCCCATAGCGAAACCAGCCAATTCATTCTCTTCAAAATAAGCGCTGTCCTTTATAAAGGAAAATCCCAGATCCCACACACTTCGCCTGTCCATTACAATCTGGCTTTCTCTTTTTAAATACTCCCACGCTTTTTGTACATATACATCATAATCATACCCCTCTGCAGATGAACGTTTTTTCAGTACCACTACTGCACTCACTCTGATGTTACCACTCTTATTTACATAAGGATCGATATAGTTCCGGTCTTCATAAGTATCTCTCGCACAGTAAATGACCGGCCCCTCCTGTTCCGGAAATAACAGCCTGGCAGTCATCTGTCCTTTTTCTTCTGTAAAGGAGCATGAGGCAGTTAAATTACTGGAAGGCTCTGCCCACATTCCAAATGCAGTCTTCTCGCTCTGACAATACAGTCCCGCCGGTATCCCGGCTCTATGCGAGGCAAACACCCACGGCTCTCCTTCATGAACCAGTCCTTTTGGTTCCAGACCATCTCCCCAGGAATTACCGTGATAAAGGACTCCTGGTATCATATAAAATCCCACCGGCTCCACCAGCTTAAGAGCCATATGTATGGTTTCAAAATCCTCCCTGTCGCATTCCCCGCTAAATACTGTTCTGGTCCAGCAAAAGACCCCCTCCTCCTTTTCTTCCCAGTCATCCCGATAATGAAATCCGGAAAGCGGCTCTGCCACAGCCACTACCCTTCCCTCACAATAAATCTTCTGTTTTTCTACATAAAATAAGCTCATTTCTGTCTTCCTCCTTTTAAGAAGAGTATAAGAAATGAGCCTTCGGCAGGAAATGATGAAAACAACTTTTTCTTGCCTTATCTTATTGTATTTCCATATAAAGTTTTTTATAAGCGGAAGGAGACACACCTACAATCTTGCTGAACGCCCTGGAAAAATGGTACTCACTTGAATAGCCAATGGCCTTAGCGATACCATAATTCGTATTATCCGTGTGTATCAACAATTCCTTCGCCCTGGCAATCCTGACACGGATCACATAGTTCCATACCGACTCACCTGTCTCGTCCTTGTACAGCCTGGAAAGATAACTTTTCGAAATATTAAGAGAATCGGCCAGCACCTCAATGGAAAATGATTCATCAAAGCAGTTATTTCTGATCAAATTCTGTGCATTCGCAATGAGAAGAGCCGTCTTATTTCTGTGGAGTTCCTCCTCATCCAGTTCGCTTAAGCATCTTTCAAAAAGAGCTGAAAGCTGACTGCTGCGGATGATCTGTTTCTGCTCCTCTATTATCGTTTCTAACAGCTTTTCCTTAGGACTTCCCTGAACATAGGTTTTCATCGTAGAAATACACTGCAAAAAAATATGTATAACATCACTGCAGTCAGCATTATTCTTTGCACAGGAATCCAGCCATCCCCTGAACATTTCCTTCAGACGTTCTGTTTCCTGCGCTGCCAGCCATAACAGAATCTGTTCCTGGTTTATCTCCATCCCCCGGGCAATTTCTCTGCATTCCCTCATAATTCCATGAGAAAGATAAACCCCTTCTTCAGTATAAAACAACAAATTCAGAAAACCTTTACTGTCTCTGCAGGCTTCTGACAGAGACCCGGCCTCCTCCACGGTGCTGACACCACAAAGCAGCGTCCTGTCGCGTTCACAGTACTTCTGGCGTATTTGCTCTAAAGCCTTTTTCACTGTTTTCCTGTTCCCCAGATCGCTGCAAAGAAAAAGGGCAAACAGTCCATCTCCTACAAACAGCAGAAAAACCTCTAAATCATCATAAGTCTTCATGTCCTGTTCCAAAAACACGATTTCATTACGAACTACCGCCTGGATACTGGCTACCGCCCAGTAAGAATCCTCTTCCAGCTCCTTTCTTGCCGTTTCCCCTCCATGCTCATAGATCCGAATCAGCTGTTCTTCAACATACTTCCGCTGAAGACTGTCAAGTGAATGCTTTAAATCCCTGATCTGTTCCTGATACTGGCTTCCTGATTCCAGCTTTTTCTGCAGTTCCAACAAACTGCTTAACAGCTCATCCCTGTTAACAGGCTTCAGTAAATAACCATCCACATCAAGCTTCACAGCCTTTTGTGCATATTCAAACTTATCGTATGCACTGAGAATCATGATTTTCACAGATGCGTTGTTCAGACGGATTCTGGTTATAAATTCAATCCCCGATATCTGATCCATACAGATATCCGTAATAATGATATCCGGCTGTTCCCTGTAATATAAGTTCATACCATCTCTGGCATTTTCCGCAGTTCCTACAATGGAAAAGCCATAAAACTCCCAGTCTATGATCTCCTTTAACATTTCAATCATATAACGTTCATCATCTACCAGTAATACCTTTGTCACAGTTCCTTCCCCCCGTTTTAGGCATATGTAACGTCACCGTCGTAAACTGCCCCAGTTCACTGTCTATGCCAAGTCCATAACGATCTCCGTAACGCAGTTTCAGAATAGAGTACACATTATTCAGTCCTATATGTTCACTGACTACAGACATCTGCTCCAGACATCTTCGCAGTTCCTCCAAACGCGCTCCATTCATTCCCTTTCCGTTATCCGTCACGCGAATATACAGTTCCTGGTTCTCCACTACTGCTTGAATTCCGATGACCGCCTTCATAAGTTCTCCTGCAAATCCATGCTTAATGCAGTTCTCTACCACCGGTTCTAAAATCATTCTGGGAATCTCTGCCTGAAGACTATCTTCATCGGCATCGATCTCATAGGTCAGCCTGTTCTCATATCTTAAACTGTAAATATCTAAGTAACATTTGATATATTGAAGCTCATCTCCAAGCCGCACCGTACTCTCACTTCGAAAAGAATATCGCAGGATATAGCTGAGTCCATTGATAATCGTCGTAATATTTTCTGTTTGATGATGATAAGACTGGTACTCGATCAGCTGTAGTGTATTATACAGGAAATGCGGCGACAGCTGATTTGTCAAAACCTGGATCTGTGCATCCTTAGCTTTCAGTTCATATAAATAATTTTCATTAATCAGAGATTCCAGGCGCGTAATCATCTGTTCAATCTCAATGCTGAGTTCATTCACATTCTGTCCGCCTGCATTGTAGCTGTTCTTTCTGTAATCTCCCTGGTTGATCTTCATCTCTCTGATCATAAATGCAATGTTTTTAAGAGGTTTCAATATCAGTCTGGACAGCTGATTAGAAAAGAATGTGATAACGGCCAGCATTCCTGCGATAATTACGATATGAACCATAAATACCTTTTTTAAAAAACTGTTAATGGTTTCATAGGATTCTGCATAATAATAAGTCCATCCTGTCACTTCAGACGTGACACTGGTTACATAATTTCCTCTGGATCTGTTTTTATCGTCCACAACCTCCCCTGCCAAAATCTTCTCATTTCCCTCCTCATACAGAATTTCCCCCTTTTCGTCCCGTATGAGTATCTTGGCCTGTTCTTCCTTTAAATTGTTATTCAAGATATTATTGATAGTTTCAGATTTTAAATCACAGATCACATAACCAATCCGGTTCTGTCCGGATCTAATCGGAAGCACCACGGAATAAACCTCGGAAAAGGAAGCAGACATATAATAATCCGTAGGATGCTGCCCCGTAAAGGTAAGTCCGACTGGTCCTGCACTGCTGTCTGCTAAATATCTGCTGTTAAGGAAATCATAATCGCCAATATACTTATCAGGACTTTCCCTATAAATATTATAGAGATAACCATTTACTCCCACCACAATAATATCATTAATAAAAGATTTGAAAGTCGTAATATTCTGCACAAAATCTTCCAGCTGGTTTACTGTATCCAGCTTTTCCCGATTAGTCATCCCCTGATAATTCTTCAAAACCCTTTGAATACTGCTGTTTCTGGAAATCATGACCATAGGTGTTTTTACATCGTCAAAGTAATAATCGATGGTATTTACCGCATTTATCAGGTTACTGTTCATGTCATCGATAATAATTTTATTATAACGGTTGGACAAATACGCGATCGTTCCGCTGCTGACAGCCAACATAATCATGATAAAGAACAGACTGATTTTTAAACTCAGTTCAAACTGCAGACTGTTTTTTTTCATTTGTGACACCCCCAATTCCATTCCATTGTAAACCAAATTGATGTGTTTCGCAATTTCTAGACATAATTTTCCATATTATTCCTTGATAATAATCTGACAGAACCAGCGGTTATACGAAAAAAGCTGTAATTCAGCCAAATTCCATAGACCTGGAGTTTTGGCTGGATTACAGCTTTTTCTCTATTTGTATTCATATTCCATTCAATTTCTGCTCACTCCAAGAATTCACGAATCCTGGCAGCAATACTATCTGCTGTCAAGCCATACATCTCAAATAAATCAGCGCTGGAGCCGGATCGTCCAAACTCATCTCTCATTCCCATCTTTAGAACTTTGCACGGACAGTGTTCTGTGACGTATTCGCTGACCGCCCCGCCAAGGCCGCCTATCGTGTTATGATCCTCTACAGTAAGAATACATGCTGTATCTGACACCGCAGCCTCTATCGCTTTCCCGTCAATCGGTTTGATGGAATACATATCAACAACCCTTACCCTGATCCCCTCTTTTGTTAGCTGATCTGCTGCGCGAACTGCAAAATCCACCATGCGGCCACAAGCCATAACAGTCAAACGGTCCCCATCTCGAAGCAGTCTGCTTCCTCCCAGTGTAAATTCCATATCCTCCGGGTAATATTCCTGATTGATTTCCCGCCCGAATCTCATATAAAATGGCCCGTCTGTCTCCGCCATCAAACGCGTAAGTTTTGCAGTCATATTTGGAGTGGACGGAGCCAGAACTCTAAGCCCTGGTATTGCGCGCATAATCGCCATATCTTCTATAGCCTGATGTGTCGCGCCGTCAAAACCAGTTTCGAGCCCTGCATGAGTTCCCACTATTTTTACGCTATAACCATTATAACAAATCATATTTCTTACCTGATCAAGCGCCCTCATACTTGTAAATACTGCAAAGGAAGCCACAAACGGAATCATACCGCAGCTCGCTAATCCAGCAGCTATGGATACCATATTTTGCTCTGCAATCCCACATTCAAAAAAACGATCCGGAAAATCCTTAATGAACTCACCATAATTTAGTACATTTATGCAGTCAGAATCTACAACCGTAATCCGTTCATCCTCCATCGCCAGCTTGTGTACCATATTCCCATAAGCAACTCTGTTAGCTATCATATTTTCACCTCCTTAAGTGCGTAAGTTATTGAAATTAGTTCCTCCCTTTCCCAGTTCAGCCAACGCAGCGTCGTACTGTTCTTCTGTCGGTACAGCTCCGTGCCACTCCGCTTTTCCTTCCATAAAAGAAACTCCTTTTCCCTTAACCGTATTGGCAATAATCATAACCGGTTTATCCGGTTCACTCTTCTCTACTTGGCTTTCTTGTGTAACATGATCCAGTATCTCAATAATTTCGGAAATCGAATGACCGTTTATCTCGTAGGTTTTCCAGCCAAACGAGTCGAACTTATCTTTTATATCCCCCAGGGGCATAATCTCTTCATTTGTACCGCTCATCTGCACCTCATTATGGTCCAGAATCGTAATCAAACGATTTAATCGGTACTTTGAAGCAGCCATAGCAGCTTCCCATATCTGTCCTTCTTCAATTTCACCGTCTCCCAGCATACAATACACAAAAAAATCTTTTTTCATCGTCCTTGCAGCAAGAGCCATACCTACTGCGGCCGACAGTCCCTGTCCCAAAGGCCCCGATGACATATCAATTCCCGGCGTCTTAGGATTGGGGGCTCCCTGAAGATGGCTGTCTGCCTGGCGCAGATGACTCATCTCTTCCACGGAAAAAAATCCTCTTTTTGCCAAAGCAGCGTACAAGATCGGTGCCGAGTGCCCCTTACTCAGTACAAAGCGATCCCGATCCTCCCACCCAGGCCGTTCTGGATCTAACCGCATTTTATAAAAATAGAGAACTGCTATTATTTCGGCAGCAGATAGACAGCCTCCAATATGACCGGATTTCGCCCTGTATACAGATTCAATTGTTTCTATTCTGAGCTGATTTGCAATTGTTTTTAATTTCATCATATCATACATCGCTGTTACTCCTTTCCTCCAGCAATTGCTCTAAAGCCAGTGCACTTGCTTTTGCAGCAAATTCCGGATAATCCCATTTTTCATTTACCTCTGCGGTAATCCAGCCATTATATCCAATCTCGTGCAAGGCCTGCATCACTTTCACAAAATCAATGTCTCCGCTAAGCAAATTCACAAACCCCTGAACCGAGAAGCAGCCTTTTCTAAAATCTTTTACGTGAACCCGTTTAATGCGGGACCCCAGAATCCGGATCCATTGTTCCGGATACCCGGAGGGCTGTACATTGCCAACGTCAAAATACACCTGTACATAGTTGGAACCTATCTCATCAATAAACTGCCGCATTTCTAACGGTGACATTAAAAAATGGTTCCAGACATTTTCAATTCCCACCGTCACTCCCACCCTCTCAGCGATAGGAGCAATCTCCTCAAATGCCCGTAGGGAACGTTCATATGCTGTATTATAATCAATGATTTCCAGACCCGGATGATAGTCCTCTTCTTTATGAGTTCGGAAGGAGGGGTGAATTTCGTCAGAAATAAAGTCTGCTGTTACGAAGCCCGGCAGGGCTAATGCCACCTCGGAATTAAGCTCAGCTGCTATATAAAGCTGTTTTCGCAGCATCTCTCCGGCTTTTTTTCGTATCTGAGCATCATCGCTGGTGAAAGAGCATTTCCAGTTTAAACTGCTGCTTACTGAAATAATTTCTATCCCGGTCTCCTTCGCCGCCTGCCGGATCGTCATCAATTCTTCTTTCCTGCAATCCGGCTGCAGTTCCCCTTTTTCAACAATTACAAGTTCTATTCCCTCAAATCCCAATCTCTTTGCAAATTCCATCTTCTCCCTTAAATTCAACGTATGTGGAAGCGCCCAGTAATGGATACCTTTTTTCATATGCCCCTCCCTATCAGCCATGAATACACTTAATCACGAATCACTGCAGCAATCAATAGAATAGCGATTTATTGAAAACTCCGGCGTTATCGCCTTTGCGGAGGCTGCTGCTAACAAGCCAAGATTCTTAATATCGCTTAAGGAGCACGTCTCCACAGGTGAGTGAGTATATCTGGCCGGGTAGCCGAGATCCAGACAAGCCACTCCCTCATTTTCCATCTGTACGTAGGCTGATTCCGTTATAATTCCAAGAGATGCAAACCGCTGATGGGGGATATTTTCTCTCAAAGCACACTCCTCAGCAAGTCTGGCCAGACCTTCATGGGGAATCATCCCATTTAAAGTTCCTCTCCCATGAAAATTATAAAAATTAATTGTCGGCCCTTTGCCAAGTGCATTCTGATATTTCGTTTTTAAATCCGGAGTATCTCCTGCAAGAACCACATCCAGCCCCATAGCCACCTCCGGTTTTAACCTTCTGGCTGCAAATGCAGCGCCTCGAATATTAAACTCCTCCCAAACGGTACCGACGAAATGCACAGTTGAGGACGGCCTGTCTTCCCATAAACTCTCGGCGGCAAGAACCAGTGCGGTCAGCCCGCCACGGTCATCTAAAGCAGTACCACTTACTTTATCTCCTGCAAGAGGTTGAAAAGACGGTTCATAAATGGCAGGACAACCAACATCCACTCCCAGCGCCCTTACCTCCTGCTCTGATGCGGCTCCAATATCGACATAAAGATTCGTCACCATATCGACCTTGTATTTTTCTTCTGCTGAAGCCGCATGATGTGCTTTGTTTCCAATCAAACCAGGTATGAAATCACCATGCACCGTACGTATCCATAAACGCAGTGCAGGCAACACCTTTTCCGGTATCCCCCCTAATCTGTCCAACTGGATATAGCCATCCGGTTCAATTCTTCTTACAATAAATCCCAGTTGGTCTAAATGGGCGTACATCATCACCGAAGGTGATTCAGGATCTGTACCGTCTAGCGTGGCCATCACATTCCCCATACGGTCTAACATGATACGGTCAACAAACGGGCGTATTTTACTGGAAAATACCTCTGCAGCTCGTTTTTCGTAACCGGATGGAGCCGGTGCCAGACAAAGTTCTTTTAACACCTCTTCTGCATTCATTCTATTCCTCCTTAAGTTCCTTAAGCATTTCCAGCGGATCAGGGCTCTGAAATACCAGGCGGCCTAAGACTGCCCCATGAACACCTGCTCTTTCAAGTTCCTGAAGTGTTTCCCTGGTCACGCCTCCATCTGCATACAATTCTACTCCTGCCGGAATAGTTCCTGCTAAGCGGATTAAGCGTTCCACTGCAGGTCCATATACTTTTTCTTCTAAATAATCAGGCTCCGATGTCATGAGGAGCAGCTGATCCATATTTTCCAGAAAGGGATTTACTGCTTCTACTGGCGTTTTTATATTGACAGCCAGCCCCGTCTCCAATCCAAGTGCACGGCAGTGATTGAGAAAATAAAGTGGATAGTCAAGCGCTTCCAAGTGGGCTATCACAGAATCCACTCCGCAGGCGGCGAGACCGTCTAAATACGATTCTGGATGAGTTACCATTAAATGTACCTGAATATACCTTTTCCCTGCTTCTTTACATATCGCCCTGACAGTCTTCATTCCAAACGTAATATTGGGAACGAAGTTTCCATCCTCGATATCTATATGCAGATAAGGCCATGCCTCCAGATTCTTTAAGACCTCCCCTGCTGCCAAAGGATCGGCTGATGCAATTGATGGCATCAGTTTCATTACTTTGTCCTCCTTATTGATATGCCTTTTCCCACTTACCACCATCTGATCTGCTCAGTCACATATTTTCTTAACTCAACAAATTGGGGATCCGTAAAGTCTCTCGGCCTCGCTAAGTCAACAATCAGTTCTTCTTTAATCGCAGCCGGCTTATTGGTCAGGATAATAATCCTGTCTGCAAGATAGACCGCTTCTTCAATATTATGAGTGATAAAAAGAACCGTACTTTCAAATTTTTTCCATAACCTGATCACTTCATCTTCCAGATAATAGCGCATTTTAATATCCATCTGTCCATAAGGCTCGTCCATCAAGAGCAGATCCGGATACAGGGCAAAACTTCGCCCGATTACGATTCGCTGTTCACTACTGGTAGATAATTGATGAGGATATTGTTTTCGGAACTTGGTAAGCCCTACCAATGAAAGAATTTCTTCTGTTCTTCGATAGATTTCCTCTTTAGGGAGCTTTTTCAATTTCATACCAAACATGATATTCTCTTCCACGGTAAGCCAGGGAATAGCAGATGGCTCCTGAAATGCAAAGGAAATATTATGTATCCTTGGATCCGCCGTTTTCCCGTCAATTAAAATTTCTCCCGATGTTGGTTCAATAAGCTGTGTTAGTAAATTTAAAAATGTTGTCTTTCCGCAGCCTGTAGGCCCTACTACACAGATAAATTCTCCTTTCTTTACTTTAAATGAAATATGATCCAGAACCTTTAAATCTCCGAAGTTTTTGGTAAGCTCTTTCACTTCAATTTTATAATTTTCTGTCATATACTGCACCCTTTTTCTATATTGACAAATCCGTGTTTTCTGAAATCTCACGGCGCATCTGCAAAAACCTACAGTCCATCATGTCTCTGGGGCGCGGTAAATCAACTTGATACACCTGCTTCACTCTTGCTGGACACTCCGTAAGAAGGATAATCCGGTCTCCCAGCATCAATGCCTCCTCAATATTATTTGTGACAAATAAAATAGTTCTCTTCTCCTGCTCCCAGATTCGCGCAATTTCCTCTTCCATATTATATCGGGTCTGTGCATCCAACTGTCCAAACGGTTCATCTAAAAGCAATATCTGTGGGTCATTTGCATAAGCTCTCGCAATTCCGACTCTCTGCTTCATACCACCGGATAAATGCTTTGGCAGATGCTCTTCAAAGCCATGCAGCCCCACCAGATCAATGTAATGCTGAGCCTTTTCCCGTCGTTCACGCTTCGGTATTCCACGCATTTTAGGTCCCAGTTCTACATTTTCCATAACGGTTTTCCACGGAAGTGTCCCAATCTTTTGAAATACCATTCCCATATCTGGATTTGGCCCCACCACATTCTTACCGTCTAAACAAATATTTCCGTAATCGGGCTGCATTAGACCGGCAATCATATTTAAAATGACCGTCTTCCCGCAGTGACCAGGTCCCAGCAGGATCAGAAACTCATTATCCCGTACCGTAAGTGACAGTTCCCTCACCACCTCATGGTTCTTTCCGTTTTCCATGGAAAAGCATTTGCTTATATTCTGTATATCTAATCTGATTTTATATTCTCGCTCCATGGACATATCCGCCTTTCAAGAAGATCCGTGAAAATAGAAATTACAGTTCCAACAATAGCGATAACAATCATGCCAACCATAATAAGCGGAACATCAAAGGCATCCTGTCCTCTGGTAATCAAAAATCCCAGTCCTGCCTTAGCCCCTATCATCTCAGCCGCAAGAACGACCATTAGTCCGCCACTTGTAGCAGTTCTAAAGCCTGCAAATATCGACTGCATAGCCGATGGCAGCGCAATTTCGGTAAGCAATTTTCTATCATTCGCATGGAACATTCTTCCTACGTCAAGGTATAATGGCTCCACTAAACGAATCCCGGTCGCGGTATTGACTACCACCGGTGTAAAGGTCCCAATAAATACAATAATAACTTTGGGAAACTCCCCAATACCAAACCACATAACAATCAAAGGAAGCCATGCGATCGGCGGAATGGGGCGAATAAATTCAAAAAGAGTACCGAAAATAGCATTAAAGGTTTTATTCCATCCGATTAATATACCGAACGGTATCCCAATCCCCAGAGAAAATATCAATGCTAAAAAAATACGTTTTAAACTCGCTAAAATATGCCCAAAGATCAGATATCCATTAATTGGCTTTTCGAAAGTTTTAACAAATCGTTTCATTACCAGATCTGGCCCAGGTACAAGATCCGAATTCCCTCTGGAAATCTGAACCCATAAGAGAAATAACAAAACCAATGACAATGCAGGCGCTATCGTATAAACAATATGTCCGAAACTCTTTTTCCAACCTGTAACTTTTTTCATCAGACAGTCCTCCATTTCACAAAAATATGCTCCAGCTTTGTGAATATCCACGAGAACGAAAAACCCAGGATTCCAATTGTAACCATTCCTAATACAATGATATCAACTCTCCCAAACTGCCGTCCCATATTAATCATATAACCAAGTCCGGCATTAGCAGCCAGCAGCTCTGCCGCTACCAATGTGCTCCATGCGGAGTTAAGTGCAATTCGTATTCCTGCAAAAGTCATGGGCAGAGAAGAGGGAATCCCTATTTTCAGAAATATCGTAAAGTCTGATGCCCCATACGTTTTCGCAACATTAATCAAAGTCCGATTAGTACTTTTGATTCCCGCTGTGGCATTAATTACACATGGGACAAAAGATGCAAAAAATATAATCATCGCTTTGGCCTCAAGGCCAATCCCAACCCACAGAATGGTCAGGGGAATCCACGCAATTGGGGGGATTGGGCGCATTATCTCAAATATAGGGCGAACAAAACGGCTGACTGTCCTATACCAGCCCATAAGCCAGCCCAAAGGAACCCCAATCACAATTGCGAGAAGCAGCCCACTGCATGCAACCTTTAAGCTGACCAGGATATTCGTCTGCAGCAGAGAACCATCCGGACTTTTATTATTCAGTTTATCAAACAAAGCCGCAAATACCTTTGTCGGCGCAGGCAGAATTTTATCTGATAGTATCCCGGCAGTAACAAGGCCCTGCCAGATGAGCAGAAAAGTCAGAACGCTGAGTACGGAGATTACCGCATACCGGTCTAAGATTTTTTTCATAATCTGCCACCTTTACTCCTTCATTGCCGCAATTTCATTGATGATATCTGCTTTAAAATAACCGCCCAACAATTTGGTATCATCACCTTTCTGATAGCTGCCGTTCTTGATATAGAATAACAATGGGTCGTTATGCATCGCTTCTATTAACAACATCGATCCATCTTCCGTTTTTTCATTAAAAAGTTTTACGTTGTCTGACAGGCTGTAATGGCGATTGTTTTCAAGAACTGTCCGGTTCTCTTCCAATGTACCTGTAGCTCCCGCTTCCTCATTAATTTCCGTAAACATTTCAACCGCCTTGTCAAAATGTTCCTCACTGCTGTAAATCCAATCAACGGTGGCAAAATAAAGTTCCATCCATTTTTTTATCGCTTTATATTTGGCCGGATCTTCATAACTTCTGGGATTCGCACACATAACCGTAGGCAATTCAATTCCCAGATCATTTGCACTCATAACCACAGTGTAGTTTTCCTTCATTTCATCCGCATATGTAAAACTGCCCCAAAGTGCTCCAATCTCCCCTTTATTTGCCCGAAGCGCCGTATTGATGCCTGGAACATCCATATGAGTCATTGCTACGTCAGTATCAGACAAGCCGAATTTGCTTAGGCCTGTAGATAAAACATAATGAAGTGTAGACCCTGTCGGAATCAAAATTTCTTTTCCTTTCCACGTATCTGCCGTCCCATAGATGCCTGGGTAATCTTTTAGCGTATTTCCTGCTGAAACAACATCTGAATCATTTTTTGCAAAAATGCGCAGGGAATCGTAATCTCTTGCCGCAGCTCCGATCACGACCATATCCTGGCTGATTACGCCTGTCAGAACCCCTCCTAACCCTATCGTTCCGCAGTCCCAGGAATCAGAAGCCATCGCCTCCACCATAACCGGTCCATTACCAAATGTCTCTATATTGGCTCGTATTCCTGCCTTTTCATATCCCCCCATTTTATCAATCATATAGATAATCATTCCATGATGGGAGCCAGTCAAATATCCGAAATTCAGCTCAGTCTCTGTTTCTAAGGGCTCAATTCCATCATAAATTCCTGCCTCTTCTTTTCCCGTTTCTTCTTTCCCGCTATTTCCTGCAACACCATTATTACCTGTCTTCTCTGGACTTTGACTACATGCAGTAAGAGTTCCCAAAACTAATAACAGACTTAATAAAAGACAAAACCATTTCCGTAACCTTCTCCTCATAAGATACACCTTCCCCTTCTTATCGAAATTCCTTAACAAGATCCATAAACGCCTTCACTCGGTTATAATCAACTCCATTTTCAAATTTTCCATCTTTTTTAAACGTTGTTCCTACGATGGCGCCATCTGCCACAGATAACTGAGTTGTAATATTCTCTATTCTGCACCCCGTATTCGCCAGCACCACAGTATCCGGCACAGCCGATTTCACTTCATTCAAAATCTGGGTATCTGTGCTTTCCCCTGCTGTCAGTCCGGAAACACATAAAGCATCCGGCCTGCAGTTAAACACGGTTGTCTTTGCCACTTCTCTGATATTGCGCTGCTCTACGTAAACAGCCGCTTCCGGAACTATATTAAACAGTAACTTAACATTCTGTGCGCCAACCGCATGTTGGTGGCGCACCGTCTCACCACAATTCGTATTCCATAATCCAAAATCGCTGGCATAGACGCCAGTAAAAATCTCTCTCACAAAACAAGCCCCGGTAGCGACTGCCAGATCCAAAGATGCCTTGGCATCCCATAAAACATTTACCCCAAAAGGAACTGTAATTTCTGATTTTATCTCCCCGATTACGCGTCCCATTGCAGCAAGTGTTTCTTTCTTTACATCAGTAAGGTAAGGAAGGCTGAATTCATTAGAAAACATAACTGCATCCACCCCTCCATCCTGAAGCGCATGCAGATCTTCACGAGCCTTCTCTATCACCCACTCCATTCCCTTTTCCTGATCATAGCCACTGTCTCCCGGCATTGCCTGAAGATGACACATTGCAATAACAGGCTTTTCAGTTTTGAATACTTCTTTTAACCAATTCATCATAAACCCCTTTCTTTTCAGGCATACGCATTATGCCAAATATACATTCTTTACTTTTTCTTTCATTCTGTGCAGGCTGTTTTCATCGATAGCCTTATCAATAATCACTCCATCAATATCTGTGAGATCACAGACTTTAATTAACGCCATTCTTCCCATCTTACTGTGATCACCAATCAATATTACCTGCTTTCCAGCCTGAACCAGTAATCGCTTAATACTGGCCTCCATCACATTTGTATTGGAAATGCCGAAATCCACATCAATAGCATCTGCTCCCAGAAAAGCCTTGTCCACACGAATATTACGAACGTAATCTTCTACCATACTTCCCAAAAGCACATTATTATACCCCTGACGACGGATTCCTCCTGTTACAATCATAGTGGAGGTTGGGTGGAGAACTAAATTTCCTCCAATAAACAAGTCATAAGTAATTACTGTCAAATTAGGAATATCGGATAATTCACTTGCCAGGTAATAGGTTGTCGTTCCTGAATCCAACAGAATAGTGTCGCCCTCGTGCACAAAGGACGCCGCCAATTTAGCAATTTGCCTTTTTTCGTGCAGCATGATCGTCAGTTTCTCATTATGCTGCCATTCAAATGAAGAAGTATTATCATTCTTTCTGACTGCTCCCCCATGAGTCCTGACTAAAAGCCCCTGAGTGTCTAAATCATCCAGGTCCCGGCGTACCGTCGCATCTGATACGTCGAGGTAGTCTGCCAGTTCCTTAATTTGAACGCTGCCATGTTCCTTCATGTATTCCATTATCTTCTGCAGCCGGCCGGCTGGAATAATAGAAGTTTTTTGTTCCATGTTTCTTTCCTTTCCTGGTCTTTTTTTCTCTTTTGTATTTTTTGATTGTTTTTGAAATATTTTGTAACTTTCTGCTATATTTCACGTTTTTATTATCACATATGTGTCGAATAATGTCAATAATTTTTACAAAATTGACATTTTAACATTTTAGTTTGCAAATTCTATCAAAAAAAATATCTTGGTTACAGACAATATAGTCTACAACCAAGATTTTAGTATTTTTTTACAAATCGATTTTTTTAAGCCGTATACTTCACAAACTGAATCCCTTCCACATCTTCCAGAAACTGGAGCACCGCCTCCCGACTCTTATGTTCCGTATTCTTTAAGCTGATCACCGCCTTCTGGAAGCCTTTTCTCTTCTTTTCAATCTGCACCTCGCCGATCACCAGGCCGGCAGGTGAAAATTCCCGGACCAGATCCGTCATTTTGACCGCGTCGTCCAGTTCCACATACACGCTGAGCCAAACGTCATCAAAAATCAGATGGTATTCCAGTTTCTTCAGTTGTGTCATGATAAGCGATACGGCCAGGGTAGCAATGATCCCGGCCTCATAGAAACCAATCCCAATGCTCAGACCAATGCACGCAGCAGTCCACAGGCCTGCTGCCGTTGTCAGCCCCTTAATCTTCGTCTTGCCCGATATAATGATGCTCCCTGCGCCCAGAAAACCGATTCCGCTGACCACCTGTGCGCCCAGCCGCGCCGGATCACCGGTCTGGAAATGATAGTACATATACTGTCCGGTCAGCATGACCATGGCCGCGCCCATGCAGACCAGCATGTACGTCCGCATTCCAGCCGGCTGATGCGCTTTGCCCCGCTCAATTCCGATTACACCGCCGCAGACCATGGACATCACGATCCGCATGGTGATGGAAGCCAGATTGATGCCTTCCAGATACTCCACTGCCGCTGTCACTGTCTCCATGTATTCCCCTCTCATCCCTGTGTTTTACAACCTGTTCAGACAGATACCCGTTTCACTGATTTTTTCTTTTTGAGTTCCCCCACCAGGAGGGCAGCATCCAGCTCATCAGGCGCTTTTAAAACCGCACTCAGTACACAGAGGGAGTCCTCGTCAGCCAGCTTTATATTCTCCATTTTGCAGCCTGCGTCCTCTATGGTCTTATTAATATAGTAGAAGATATCTTCTTTGTCGGTGTCCTTATACTCGATCTCCAGCTCCCGCTCTTCTCCAGCCTTTCTGGAAAAATATCCCCTTCTCCCTAAAAACACTTCGGAAACCATCACAATAATCGTGGACACAGCGCCCAGCACATACATGCCGCAGCCCATGGCCATACCCACTCCCACCGTGGCCCAGATACCGGCGGAGGTGGTGATTCCGCTCACATTGTTGTTGCGGAAAAAGATAATTCCTGAGCCGATAAATCCGACAGCTGTCACGATACCGGCCGCAACCCGGGACGGGTCAAGTCGGACGTATTCGCCGAGAACATCATTGAAGCCATACTTGGAGATAATCATCATGGTCGCGGCCGCAACCGAAATGATAACGTGTGTTCTGACGCCCGCCGTCTTCTTCCTGCTCTGCCGTTCATAACCGATCAGCCCGCCGCATACAGCCGCCCCAAGGAGCCGGGCTACAAAAATCCATTGTTCCATTATAAATTCATTCAACTAATCCGCCTCCTGAAAAACAGGAATACCGCATGATATCTTTCATGCGGCGCCCTGTAATGATCTCTTTTTTGCCTGTTGATTTCTTTTTTACCTTCTGCTCTTATTCTTACCCTATTGATCTCTTCCTCATCCCTTCGCCACTCTCTTCTCAAACCGTCTCTGCTTCCATCTTCTGATGCGTTCCATTCCATCTCCCTGGCCAAAATACAGTGCGACAGAAGAGAGAATCATCAGAACGACCGTGTATACAAAGCCCATGGCCCTGGCATCGATAGATGCCGACTCATCCGAAGCGGCCTTCACGACGATGCCGAGAGGCTGGAACAGCGGATGGTACAGGAATACAGACAGATCGTAGTCTGATAACATCCCGTTGAAATTCAGGATGATGATGGACATAATCGCCGGGAAAATAACCGGAAGAATTACTTTTATCATCGTATAGAGCGTACCCGCACCCATACATTTCGCCGCTTCTTCCAGATCATTGTCGATGCTGAAGAACGCCGCCTTCACCATCCGGTAAGAGAAAGGCAGTTTAACGACTGTATAGCCCACAAGCATCAGTACCAGCGTTCCTACCATAACATAGTTAAACAGGATCGGCTGCCGCTCCCCGTAGGTCGTGGTCAGTCCCAGCGCGATCAGGGTTGCCGGAAGAAGCCACGGAATCAGCATGCCCCATTCGAAGAATACGTCGTATTTATGCTTTGCCGTGCGCACAAACCGGGCGCAGATCACAGCCATCAGTACAGCCAGAACCGCAGCCAGCAGGGAGTATACAATGCTGACGATATACGGCTTGATCGCCTCTGCGCTCGTAAACAGCTTCTGGTAATTCGCCAGAGTGAACGAATTCAGAGTCAGATTGCCCGTCTTAATAGTCAGTGAATCACAGAACGAGTATACGATAACCAGGATAATCGGTATCACATAGATGGCAAACATGGCGTAAGCGACCACATGGGCTGCCACGTTGAATACCGGATTGCTGATCTTCTGCTTCTTTAGCTTTGCCTTCGTCTTCGACACGGATATGTAGTTTCCGCCCTTTTCAATCCTGCTGAATACTGCCAGCAGAATCATCGTGGCAATTCCTAAAAGAACCGCAAGAAATGCCGCAACCTCCCTGGAAAAGCTGGATTTTGCAAATGTAATAATCATGGGGTTGATGGTCTGGAAATTCTCTCCGCCGACAATCAGAGGTGCGGACATGGCTCCCAGTCCGGTAAGGAACGTCAGGATGGTGATTGCAAAAAACGTAGGCTTTAACACCGGCATGACGATCTGGAAGAAGATTCTGCTTCCTGACGCCCCCATATTTTTCGCCGCCTCAATGGTGTGGTAATCCAGTCCATGAATTGCATTCTTTAAAAACATCATATGATTCTGTGTACAGGAAAATGTCATAACGAACACGACTGCCCCGTATCCCACAAACCAGTTCGGGTTCATGCCCGGGAATAGTGACACCAAAAGCTTTGTCAGCAGTCCGTTGGCGCCGTAGACGTATTTATAGCCGGATACCAGCACGACTCCGCCGTAGATCAGCGAGCTCATATATGCAAGTTTTAATACCCTGGCACCCTTGATATCCCAGTATTCCGTCAGAAGAACGCTGAGCGTCCCCACGATATTGACCGTAACCACCAGGGTGAACGCCAGAATGAAGCTGTTCACCAGGCTCTTCATGGCTCTGGCGGAGCCGAAGACCTTTCCGAACACTTCCGTGGAAAACTGTCCATTTTTATAGAAGACACTGACCAGCAGATTTAAGTTCGGGTAGATGACAAATGCAACAATGGCCCATACAATAACAATCTTTAAAAGCAGGGTCTGTATACTGAAAGACTTACTTTTGCTTCTCTGTTTCACACAAACTCCCTCCTTTTAAAATTGCATGATATCCCTGGGATTCATATAGATATCCAGTTCCCGGCCGATTTCCATGAACGGCTGTCCGTCATTAACGTGTATCACGCGGACCTCACACCCCAAGACTTCAACGCGGTATTTCGTCATGACTCCGTTATAATCGTAATCCCGGATCACTCCATGCATCTTCGCATAGCCTGGAATTTCCTTTAAACTGATTCTCTCCAAACGCACATAGCCGCTCTTATTCCCATCCAGCGCATGGCCGGTCTGGGTCTCGACCTCGCTTAAGACAGCAGCGTTCAGCCGGTTAATCTCACCGATAAAATCGCAGACAAATTCCGATCCGGAATGGTTATAGATGTTGTAAGGCTTATCCACCTGCTCCACAAATCCGTTGTTAAACACAGCGATCCGGTCAGACAGGGTAAGGGCCTCCTCCTGATCGTGGGTAACGTATAAGGTAGTGATCCCTAGGTTCTTCTGCAGCTTTTTAAGCTCGCTCCGAAGGCCCACTCTCAGCTTGGCATCCAGGTTGGAAAGCGGCTCATCGAGGCACAGAATCTTCGGCTCCAGAACGATCGCCCTGGCTAACGCCACTCTCTGCTGCTGCCCTCCGGATAATTCAGATACATTTCTCACCAGCTGCTCTGACTTGATCTCGATGACCTTCGCTACATCCTTGACCTTCCGGTCGATCTCCGCCGCTGAAAGCTTCTTCACCTTCAGGCCAAAAGCCAGGTTCTCATAGACGGTCATCGTCGGAAACAGGGCGTAGCTCTGAAATACCATCCCGATATTTCTTTTCTCTACCGGAGTGTGGGTAACATCCTTTCCATCGATTAATATCTGTCCGGCACTGGGTTCGATAAAGCCCACGAGAGCCCTCAGTGTCGTCGTCTTGCCGCAGCCCGACGGTCCCAGAAATGTAAAGAACTCCCCATCTCCAACCGTTAAATTCAGATCCTTGATGGCTACAAAATCCCCATATTTAATCTCAATATTTTTAAACTCAATCATCCTTTTCCTCTCCTTACAAAGAGGCGGTATCATTTATATTCATAAACCATACCGCCCTCCGTCACCTACTGTAAGAACTCAAGCTCACATTTTTCAACCCACTGATCTATATTTGCTGCTACAAATCCCCAATCCATATCCTGCGGATGTACCTGATCCATGAATTCCTTGATATCGGCCGGTGCTTCCTCCACTGCCTTGGGCTGGCACGGAATGGTGCCGAACTGTTTCATCCACTCTGCCTGAACGTCAGCGGAACCGAACCAGTTGGCGAAATCAATGGCAAGATCACGCTTCTTGGAACCTGTAATCATGGCTACCTGCTCAGTTACGTATGGAACGCCAACTTCCGGAACCATAATCTGGAACTTATAATCTCTCTCTGTCTGATTCTGAAGAACGCCGCTTCCCCACATCTCTGTGATCGGAACTGTACCGGAGATTGCATTTCCTACGTAGTCCTCGCCCTGTACTTCCATGTGGCCGTTCTGAATCCAGCTTTTCACAAAATCCCATCCTTCATCGGATATGCCATACTCCCCATTATCATCTCTGTACCGAACAAGCAGGCTGGCAAGTATGGTCTTACCGGTGCCGCCGCCGAAGTTTAAGATGGTGTATTTATCCTTCCACTCCGGATTTACCAGGTCGGTGTAGTCCTTTGGCGGATTCTGGAGATCGGCGTTCATCATATTGACAAGAGGCTGGATCACGATCGGATAATAGTATCCGTCCTTGTCGCCCAGCGTCATATCCACGTCGCCGGCCCAGGAAGGCTCCCATTGATCCAGTACGCTCTCCGCTTTCAGTTTCTCATACTCAATAGAGTTCAGTCCAAATACTATATCTGCCTGCGGATTGTTCTTCTCCGCGATAATTCTGTTCGCCAGATCGCCGCCCTGAATCTGTACCACCTCTACATTATATCCGGCCGTTCCCGCCTTCTCCTTCAGCCATGCATCTCTGCCGTTGGAACCGGAGTTTGTGTAAATGATAAGCTTCTGACTCTTGTCCACGTCTCCGCCGGCCGCTGCCTTATCTCCCGCAGCCTCAGTATCTCCTGCCGCTTCTGTTTTCGCAGCTTCCTCCGTCCCTGCGGCTGTCGTGTCCGTTGTCGTATTCTTTGTTCCTGATCCGCAGGCTGCCAGTGACAGTACCATAGCTGCAGATAATCCGAGTGCCGCAAATTTCTTTAAGTTCTTCATAATTCTCCTCCTACTTTTCATTTGATTTATTTGATATGTATCCCTTTAACAACGCCGGCCAATCAGTTTGGATAATCTCGAATCCCAAGTCTATCAGCTTTCCCCATGTCTCATCAAAACCAATCTTAATGGCATTATTATCATCTAACAGCCCTGAGAGAATGATCTCATCATTTAGGGTAATCGCGTTCACCCAGGGAGCGATCCCCGCTTTTTTCAAACGACCCATGAATTCCGGGCTTAAGAATTCACTGTCCAGATCGGTAAAGATAAGTTCTGCCGCGGCCACATTGATATCGTACTTCTGAATGATATCCCATTCTTCCGGGCTCTTCATGATCGGCATATACATGATGCCGGTGCCGCTCTCTTCCAGTTCCTTTAAGAGCTCCTCCTCCACACCGGACTTTAAAAGAATCTGGTCCTTCATATTCATGCGGTCTAAAAGAGCGATAATCTCCTTCCAGTAAAACCAGGACCTGTCGATATTGATCAGGCACTTTCCGCGAAAATGCTCCAGCACATCTTCTAAATGTTCCAGCTTCTGTCCGCATACCTGCCGTAAGGAATTCAGCGTAAAGAGCTTCTCCACTTCCTCCGATGACATGGTTCGGATATCACGGTCAATTCCCAGCTCAAGAGGCTCTTCCCCATTATGGAATGCGTAAAATACTTTGTCCGTAGTCATGGATGCATCCACCTCGATCATATCCGCTCCATGAAGCAGTGCGTTCTTATATGCCAGACAGGTATTCTGCACCACGTTCCCGCCGCACGTACCGCGATGAGCCGCAATCAAAATCCGGTTCTTATCGATGAGTTCTCTGATTGACTGATTCTTTGTGTACATTTTCCGTACCTCCTTGTCTCTATATCTATTTTATACACCATTTATTGGAACGTGCCAATAGTATTTCCGAATTATTTTGTTTATTTTACATAGTTATAACATGGATTTTACATTTTTTTGTGCATTTTATTATGTTACCTTTTGTTTTCCGTAGTTAAAATCCCCATTTTATTTGGCACGTTCAAATTAATACATTTGTTTTCTGTGCTACATTCGACTTTAAAAGTTTTTACTTCTGTTTAGCTTTCACCTTTTAACGAAAGTCTATCCTTGTCTCATAAAAGCATAAAAAAAACGTCGCGCAACAAATTTCAGGTGTCTTATTACTTACCTAAAACTTATTGCGCGGCGCCTTCCATACTTTTTATTTCCATTGCTGGCGGTTATTTCTTTTTATCCATGCTCCGTAATTTCGCAGAGTGCGGCTACTTCTTATATCGATGCGCAGTTTGACTTCATGTCAGTGCTTGTTTCGTTAAATGCCCGATCACATTCCTCCTGCGCCTTCTCAAGCGCGTCATCCATCTCTTCGATTCCCGATGCGATGGACCGGATCGCCTTCCCCAGGATATCCTCAAACAGGAACTCATTGAAATCAGGATTTCTGTCATGTTTATAAAGCCTCCAGCCGGGTTCGAAGGATTTCTCCATGTTCTCCAGCCACGGATAGCGTTCCAGGATATCCATATTCCTGCTGATCTGGCGGTTACAGACGTATCCGCCAAGATACGTGATGGTCTCCGCGATATCCTTCCGGTACAGCCACTTTAAGAAGCTCATGCACGCGTCATACTTTTTGCTGAATCTGGAGATTCCCACCGAGCCTCCGCCCGACAATGGCTGCCCGCCCGGAACGGTGTCGCAGGCGATTCGTCCCAGCACCTTCGATTCCGGATTGTGAATCATCTCGGAGGCATAGTTGGAAAACACGATATGCATCGCCGTATTCCCCTCCGAAAACTGGCGGGTGGGTTCCCCCCACCACTGATAGATATCACTGCCCGCATACTTGCAGGTATCCAGATAATTGCGGATCGCCTGTTTCATCTCGGGGATGAGGATATTTACATTTCCCCGTGCATCGAAGATATCCTTCTTCAGTTCCCGGAAACGCGGCAGAAAATCGCACGCCGCCAGGAATGTTCTTCCGTAAGCGGTAACTGCTCCATACCTGGTTCTGGAATCGGGATTCTCTTTTCTCGTAAAAAATCTGGCCACTTCATTGTATTCTTCAAACGTCTTAGGAATCTCCAGACGCCGTTTGTATTTTTCAAAAAATTCCCTTTTGATCAGCTCATCCTCGAATAAATCCTTCCTATAGAACAGCATCTGCACGCAGGCATCCAACGGAAACGCGTACTGGACACCATGAACCATGGAATAGTTTTCCGAGAGGGAGGGAAGAATCTGCTGCCGCAGCCACTTAACCGAAGAGCTGGAGCTGTCGAAGGGCTGATAAATCTTATCGCCCAGCTCCGTCATCCACGCCATGTCGATGCGGACCAGATCGTAGGGACTGTTCTGCACGCAGGCCTGCGCCATCTTGTAATGCTCATCGTAGGAAACCTCGATCATATTGACCTTGATTCCGGTCTCCCTGGTAAAGGAAGGAAGCAGCATGCCGATGGCCTTGCTGGTCAAATTCTGGATGGTCAAAAAGCAGATGCTGTCTTTCTTAACAGCGGCCGGAAGGGGATTACCGTAGAATCCGTCATTTTCCATGATCATCTGCTGTTTCTGCGCAGGAGCCGTCTCCGCTTCTTCCCCGCCGGCATTTACGATCTGCTCCGCTATGTTTCTTCCCATGAGCTTATAATTCAGCTCATATCTGCACACGGCCGGATCGATTCCAATGCTCTTGCTGGTCAGCGCATATATAACCGGCATTTTCTTATCCGGATTATACTGATGGGCCATCCTCAAATAATCGGCGTCCTCCTGGCTCATGGCAATCACCGCGTCGAATTCCTCTTTCGAACCCAGAATATCAAAGGCCTTGTTAAACCACATGCTGTCGTCGCTGGGAAATATTTTGCAGGAGCAATTATCATCCTCCAGCACATCCACTACACCGTTAATAAAGCTTTTATTGTTGGAATAGATACTGTTCTCACAGAGCAGAGCCACATTCTGATGGCCATCCTCGATACACTTAACCGCGATATCCCGTCCCGCCTGTTCAAATCCAAAGGAAACGTAGACAGACGCGTCCGGCATTCCCTTCACCTTTCTTTCGGCAAAGAAAAACCTGGTATCTGAAGTGTATAATCCCCTGTTCTTAAGAAGCGAGCTGACCACCACCACCGCCATGGGATTTAAGGAGAGAGCCTTCTTAACCGCTTTTTCCTCGTCGCACTCTAAGTTATTGGTGGATATGAGTTCTATGCTGATCTCGTACTCCCGCAGGTACTGTTCCAGCCCGTTATATAAATCGTTATAGCATTTTAAGCTGATCTTAGGCACAATGACGCAGACTCTCCGTGCCGTACCGGCCCGCAGCTGCTGGGCCTGGACGTTCATTTTATATCCCATCTCTTTGGCAATCCGCTCCACCAGCTGGATTTTTTCAGCGCTGACGTTCCCCCTTTTGTTTAACACATTGGAAACTGTGCCGTGGGATACCCCTGCTTTGGCGGCAATATCTTTGATCGTTGGCATAGGCTGCACCTCGTTTTTGGTTCGTTCAAATTTTATTATTTTCATTATAGCACGAGGGCAGAGAGTTTTCTATCTGTTTTTTGCGAGGACTTTGTGCAGGACACTAGAGCGGGACTTTCGTACGCGGTTCTAAAACGAGGCCGCACACGGTTCCATGACTTCCGCCTCCAGCACGATCCTCACCTGCTCCACCCTCCTGTCTTTCATCTTCATGACAGTTATGGTCATATTTTCATAATAGAGCACATCCCCTTCTTCCGGTATCCGCTCCGCCAGTTCCATCACCCATCCGCTTACGGTAAACGATTCAAACTCTTCCTCACCGCCCAGCTCCTCAAACAGCTTTTCCACGCTGGTATTGCCTAAAACCAGATATTCCTGATCAGATATCTTCTCAATTTCCTGAACCACCACATCGTGTTCATCCCAGATTTCCCCCACCAGCTCCTCCAGAATATCTTCCAGAGTTACAATGCCCATGGTTCCTCCAAACTCATCGATTACCACCGCAATATGCATCTTATTTTTCTGAAGTTCCTTCAGGAGGACGTTGATTTTCTTACTCTTAGCCACATACAGCGCCGGTCGGACAATGGCCTCCACGCCGCACACACCGCGATACACCTGATTATAAAAGTCCTTCTGGTAAATGATCCCTATAATGTCGTCGATCTTATCCTTATAGACGGGGAGACGGGAGTATCCGGTCTCGCCAAACACCGCCGCTATCTCCTCTTTATCCGCATCGACGGGAATTCCTGTCACATCGACACGCGGGGTTGCGATATCCAGGGCTTCCAGCTCTGTAAATTCAATGGCGCTCTTGATCAGGCTTCCTTCCTGTTCATCAATCCCGCCATCCTGTTTCGCCTCCTCCACGATGGCAAGCAGCTCCTCCTCCGTAATGCCGGAATCTCCCGAAGTCCGGATCAGGACTGACAGCAGCTTTTTCCACTGTTTAAATAAGTAATTAGCGGGTGTCAGCAGCACCATAAACGCATTTAAAAACGGGGCTGAAAACATGGCAAACTGCTCTGGGGACTCCTTGGCAATACTCTTCGGGGAAACTTCACCGAAGATCAGCACCACAATCGTCGTCACCACGGTTGATATACTGGCGCCCGCCTCATCGCCCAGGAGCTTCACAAATATGACCGTGGCCAGCGATGCACTTGCAATGTTGACGATATTATTTCCAATCAGGATCGTGGACAGCAGCCCGTCATAGTTTTCGGACAGCTTTAACACCAGCCCCGCCCTCTTATTTCCCTTTTCCGCCATATTCTTGATTCGAATCCGGTTCAGCGAGGAAAACGCCGTTTCCGTCGCCGAGAAATACGCGGACATAATGATACATCCAATAATAATAATCAATGAGATACTCTGTTCTTCCATAATTTTTTCCTTCCTCTTTCTTCTTTTTTGACACACAGAGTCCGGCTTGACGGACTCTCATACCAGGGCGCGGCTGCTTTTGCAGCCAAAAAAAACTTTTCTACTACGCAAAAAAGCATAGCCCGCCTTTCCCGAGGGAAACGCAGGTTATGCTCCTATATCAACATTTCATTTCAATTATCATGTTCTTTTTTATCAACCGGTATGTAACTGTCGTATTTGAGTTTGCCCGGTGTGTGTCAGGTTCAGCGTCACTGTCGGCGTCGTCCATGAAATGAGTAAATTCCTTTCTGCATAAAGCGTTAATATGAAAGAAATTATAAAGAACCCCAGTGTCATTGTCAAGAAGCGTTCGAATTCCTTAACGCTTTCTTATCGCCTTTGTTTCTGTACCTTTTTCGCCAGTCAAGTCCCCTGCCGCTTACGACCGGTTATTTTTCCCTGACGGAAGTCACCAGATGGATAGGGCTGCACGTCCGGCTGGTTCATTGCACACGGAAATAACCGGTCAAGCGCTTCGATCGCCTCCTTAGCGTCACTGCCGTCTGCCACCACATAAAAACGCTCTCCCTTTTTCAGCTCTCCCGCCTTCAGTATGCTCTTTCCATTAAAATGTTTCTCTTCATTTTCAACCGTAATACTGCTTGTAAAACGGCTGGATATCAAAATCAGTTCCATCATCTGTTCCCTGGCCATTTTCTCTTCTGGCGCCAGATTGTACTCTCTGCTTTTCATTAATCTGTATCCGGTCCTTTCCCTGTGATCATTCTATATAATGTCCTACTTCTTTTACGTCTGATCATTTTCTCCAAATCTGTTTCGTTCAATACTGCCTTTCTTCTTCCATTTTATCTTTAAAATTATATTTTTGTAAGCGAATTTGATCTGCCTTTTAAAACTTTGTCTATTTTACCTTATATCCAGGCTTTCTGCATTTGTATTTTTTTCCATCGGTTACCGTTCACAATCAATGTCATTTAGTTACCTATCCAGGTTGAATTCTAACATAGGGTCTAACTCAATTTTTTAATATATTTTCCCAAAAAAGGTTGACACAGCGGCAAAAATGTGCGGCCGCTCTCGCTGC